>NZ_CP114205.1:1911703-2548937 GCF_027497495.1 Streptomyces tubercidicus | reverse complement strand
CTGGCCTTCGACTACGACTCGCTGGTGATGCCGCTCGGCATGATCCACGGTCTGCTCTTCATCACCTATGTGGTGCTGCTGCTGGACGTGTGGAACCGCACCAAGTGGCCGGTCAAGCGCGTCGCCTTCTTCTTCGTGCTCGCGATCCTGCCGTTCGGCGGCCTCTTCGGGGACCGGATCCTCAAGCGGGAGGAAGCGGCCGGCGTGATCGCGGCCCGCGCCCGCAAGGAAGGCGTCGTGAACGCATGATCGTCGCCTTCTCCGTGAGCCCGCTGGGCGTCGGCGAGGACGTCGGTGAGTATGTCGCCGACGCGGTCCGGGTCGTCCGGGAGTCCGGACTGCCGAACCGTACGGACGCCATGTTCACCTCGATCGAGGGCGAGTGGGACGAGGTCATGGACGTCGTCAAGCGCGCGGTCGCGGCCGTCGAGGCCCGCGCCGGGCGGGTCTCGCTGGTGCTGAAGGCGGACATCCGGCCGGGCGTCACCGACGGGCTGACCTCGAAGGTCGAGACGGTGGAGCGGTACCTCACCGAGGACGGCACGCCCCGGACCTGAGCGGTCCCGGGCGCCCTGGGTGCCCCGGGTGCCCCGGCGGGGCGTCAGCCGCCTGCCGCCAGGGCGATCCCCAGGGGCGTGCGCTCGTAGAGCACCTGATGTCCGTGCCGGCGCGAGGTCAGCAGACCGGCGTCGCGCAGCACGGACAGCTGCCCCGAGACGGAGGACGGCGCCAGGCCGAGGCGGTGGGCCAGGGCCGTCGTGGTCGACGGCGCGTCCAGCGCGGCCAGTACGGCGGCGCGGTTGGCTCCCAGCAGCCGGGCCAGCGCCGGACCCGGCTCCGGCTCGGTCCACAGCCCGCCGATCCCGCGCGCCGGGTAGATCACGGTGGGCTGCCACGGCGGGTCGAATCCGCTGACCACGTCCGGCCACACGAAGACGCTCGGCAGCAGCAGCACCCCGCGGCCGTCCAGATCCTGGAGCTGCGCGAAGTCCGTACGGTTGCGGACTGTCAGGGTGCCGCCCGACCAGGACAGCCGCGGATGCAGATCGGCGAACAGCCGCTGGAGTCCGCCGCCCGCCAACTGCCGTGACCGGTAAGCGATCTCGGCCTCCAGCAGCGCCCGCAGCCGTGGCCAGTCCGGTGCCAGCAGCGCCCGCCAGGCTCGTTCGGTGACATCGGCCAGCTCCTGGACCGCCCGCGCCGGATCGGCCAGCGCCGCCCGGCCGCGCGCCGACTCCGCGGTATCCGGCCGCCCCGCCAGTGACTTGGCCATCTCGGCGCGGGCCAGGGCCGGATCGGTGGCGCGCAGCCGCGCCAGCTCCTCGTCGAAGCCGGCCATCGGGGTGTCCGGAGGGCGGCCCAGGAAGTCCGGTGTGTAGCCCGGGGACACCGACGGCATGAAGAGCCACAGCGGCGTCAGATCCAGCCCGGCCAGCGTCTCGCGCATCCGGCGCAGCCACGGCGCGTGATAGCCGTGCCGGTCGGCGCGGCACAGGGTCCGTACGGCCTCATGGGTCTCGCACAGCGGGGAGACCGCGAACCGGATACGCAGCAGATCATCGGCGCCGAAATGCAGGGTCACCGGCACGGCCGCACGCTCCCCCCGACGCGGGATTCGGCTGGAGCCGAAAGACTACGGGGCCGGACCGGGCTCCGGCAGGCTGCGGAGATGCCCTCGCCTTCCGGGCCCGCGCCGTCGGGCCGTCTTCCCGCCTGCCCTGACGGGGCTCCCGCCTGCTCCGACGGGGGCGCCACCTGCTCCGACGGGGGCGCCACCTGCCCCGATGCGAGCGCCGCCGGTGCCGGACCGTACGCCGGGGGCGCGTCCCGCCCGGACGGCTACCGGGCCGTCTTCGCCGTCCCCGAGTTCCGCTGCGTCTTCGCCGCGCATCTGCTGTCGTCGCTCGGCGTGGTCGTCTGCGAGATCGCGCTGTCCGTCCTCGTCTTCCGGCTCACCGCCTCGCCGTTGCTGAGCGCCCTGACCTTCGCGCTGGGGCTGCTGCCGTACGTCGTCGGCGGGACGCTGCTGTCAGCCGTCGCCGACCGGTATCCGGCCCGGCGGGTGCTGGTCGGCTGCGATCTGCTGTGCGCACCCGCGGCGGCGGGGATGGTGGCACCGGGCACCCCGGTCGTGGTGCTGCTGGCGCTGCGCTGTGTACTCGCGGCCATCGCACCGGTCTTCGCCGGGACCCGGGCCGCGACCCTGGGGGAGATCCTCGGCGAGGGGGAACTGTTCGTCCTGGGGCGCTCGGTGATCCGCATCGTCAACCAGAGCGCGCAGCTCGCCGGGTTCGCCGCGGGGGGACTGCTGCTCGCCGTGGTGTCCCCGCGGGCGGTGCTCGCGCTCACCGCCGTCACGTTCCTCGGGTCGGCGCTGCTGCTGCGGCTGGGGACCCGGGCCCGCCCGGCGCGGAACGGGGTCCGGGGCGAAGCGCTGCTGGGGGCCTCGCTGGGCGGCGTCCGGCGGCTGCTGGCCGACCGCCGGGTGCGGGCGCTGCTGCTGCTGACGTGGCTGCCGCCGGCGTTCGTGGTGATCCCCGAGGCGCTGCTGGTCCCTTACGCCGGTCTGCTCGGCACCGGGCCGGCCGGCGCGGGGCTGCTGATGTGCGCCATGCCCATCGGCGCGGTGGCCGCCGAGACCCTGGTGGGCACCTTCCTCGGACCCCGCGCCCGCGCCCGCCTGACCTTCCCCATGGGCCTCTTCGCGGTGCTCCCCTCCCTCGGCTTCGCCGCCCAGCCCTCGCTCGGCTGGGCGGTCCTGCTGCTCGTACTGACCGGCACCGGCATCTCGTACAACTTCGGCGTCGACCGCTGGTTCGCCGACGCGGTCCCCGACGCGCTCCTGGGTCAGGCGATGACCGTGCTCCAGGCCGGGCGGATGACGGTGATGGGCCTGGCGATGGGACTGGCCGGCGCCGCCGCGGAGTACGCACCACTGCGGGTGGTGATGCCGGCGGCGGGGGTGGTGGGGGCGGTCTGCGTACTGGCGGTGATCTTCGAGGTGCGGCGTACGGGCGCAGACCCTCGGGAATAATCCGCTGGGTCAACCGGGCGGGAAGCGAAACGCGGGGAGAGGCTGTGAGCAGCGGGGGATTCGACCGGCGGGTGCGGCTGGTCGTGGAGTTCCACGGGGACGTGACGGACCGGGAACTGCTCGACGAGACGCTGGCTGAACGGTGCTGGCCGGTCGTCCGTGAACTCGCGCCGGAGGAACGGGCGCACTTCGCCGAGCCCACGGCTCCCGGGACGTTCTTGTGGGTCGAGGCGCGTCTCAAGGGCGCGCGCAGAGGGGCGGAGCGCGCCGCTGCTGGGGAACTGACGGCGTGGCGGTCGCTCCGCGCGCTCGATGTCCGGGTCCACCACGCCAAGGCGTGCGCGGTGGGCGAGGACCCCCACACCTTGTGGGCGGTCCACCGCACCCCCGCCCACGAGTGCCTGCGGGGTCGCCTTGCGGTACTGACCGGCATCCGCGACACCGGCCACGTGGTGGGGGCAGCCACGCGGGACCGGGCGCGGGAGGCCGCGCGGGCGGTGCTGGGCCCGGATGGTCCAGGCCCCGAGACACCGCCCCTTGACGTCCGGCTGGGGTGGACGGACACCGAGCCGACGGCCGACCCGCCGACGCCCGGAGCGGGGCCGGGGGCCGCGCCCTTCGTTCTCACGGTGCTGATGGCCCTGTTCGCCGGTCTGGCGCTGAGCGCCGCGGGTCCGATGTCGGCGTACGCCGCCCTCGCCGCGGTGGCGGCCTGCGGGACGGTCGCCCTCTCGGGGTGGCTGCTGCACCGGGTCTCCCATCCGGAGCGTCAGCGCGGTGCCAGGGCTATCGGAAGCGCGGTGGCCGCCGTCACCACGCTGACGGGATGGCTGCTCGGTACCGTCTCCGGCGACCCCGCAAGGGGCCTGTGGATATCCCTGTTCCTCGCCGTTGCGGCGCTTCTGGCGGGCGGCATCCGGGCACTGGTCCGGCAGTGGAGCAGTCCGCGCGAGGCGTTGCAGTGGGTGGTGCCCCTGGTCGCCTCCTTGGCCCTGACCCTGACGCCCGCACTGGGCGGCGTGGTCCACTGGCTCTACCTCGCCCCGTTCGGCCTGACGCCTGATGATGTCGACGTGCCCGCCGTCCGGCGGGTGATCGCGGCATTCAGTTTCCTGCCGGTGCTGCCCGCCTGGCTCGTGGTGGCCGCTCTATGGGGTTATGCCAAGCACTTCCACCAGGTGGTCACGCATCGGTGGATGCCCGTCACGGCGATCGCCCTGATCGGCGTCTTCTGCACGCTGTTGCCGCTGCTCCAGGTGTCGCTCCACGCGGCGCGGGCGGGGGAACGAGCCTGGCACCGGGCCGCCGGCGACCAGGCCCCGGGCGCCTACTACGGCATCGAGCCCCAGCTGGCCTGCATCGAGCCGCTCAAGCCCCGGATCGCGGCGGAGGGCGGAGTGCTCGTACCCCGCCGCCCGTATCTGCTGCTCGGGAGCGCGGGCGGGACGCTCGCGCTGTGGGACGTCAGGCGGCGTCTGCCGCTGAAGGTGCCATCGGGAGACGTGACGTCGGTACCCGTGGGAGACCACAGCTTCAGGTGTTCCGTGTCCGGACCGCAGGCCGGGACCGGAAAATGAGACGCGGCTGACCACCATATGGCCGCCGGGTAGTGTCGGACGCGTGCCGAAGCCGCTCAGCCTTGCTTTCGATCCCATCGCGCGTGCCGATGAACTGTGGCAGCAGCGATGGGGTGCCGTGCCCTCGATGGCCGCGATCACCTCGATCATGCGCGCCCATCAGATCCTGCTGTCCGAGGTGGACGCGGTGGTCAAGCCGTACGGGCTGACCTTCGCCCGCTATGAGGCGCTGGTGCTGCTGACCTTCTCCAAGGCCGGTGAGCTGCCGATGTCGAAGATCGGTGAGCGGCTGATGGTGCACCCGACCTCGGTGACCAACACCGTCGACCGGCTGGTGAAGTCCGGGCTCGTCGCCAAGCGGCCGAATCCGAACGACGGGCGGGGCACGCTCGCCACCATCACGGAGAAGGGCCGCGAGGTGTGTGACGCGGCCACCCGCGAACTGATGGCGATGGACTTCGGGCTCGGGGCCTATGACGCCGAGGAGTGCGGGGAGATCTTCGCGCTGCTGCGGCCGCTGCGGGTGGCGGCGGCGGACTTCAAGGACGAATAGGGCGCGTCCGGAGGGGGGCGGCGAAGATCGCCCCGGAAGGGCTGGATACGCTCAGGGCATGAAGCGAAGCGTCCTGACCCGCTACCGGGCGATGGCCTACCTCACGGCCGTGATGCTGCTGGTGCTCTGCACCTGCATGGTTTTCAAGTACGGCTTCGGGATGGGCAAGGACCTGACCCTCGTCGTCTCCCAGATCCACGGCGTGCTCTACATCATCTATCTGGTCTTCGCCTTTGACCTGGGCTCCAAGGCCAAGTGGAAGTTCGGCAAGCTGCTGTGGGTGCTGATCTCGGGCACCATTCCCACCGCGGCGTTCTTCGTCGAGCGCCAGGTGGTGCGGGAGGTCGAGCCGCTGATCGCCGGTGACGCTCCGGAGCCGGTGAAGGTCTGACGACCGCCGGGCCCCGGACCGCCCGGCCGCCCGGAAACCCCGTGGAACGCGCCTGTCCCTTTCGAGGGGCGGGCGCTTTTGCGTGACCCATGCCCTTACGCAGGGTGAGTATCACCCTGCACAGGGCGACTCACGGGCCCCTCCCGTCGACAAGTAGTAGGACGTCCTAGTAAATTCAAGGTATGGACGCTGACGCGATCGATGAGGGCCGCCGCCGCTGGCAGGCCCGGTACGACTCCGCCCGTAAGCGGGACGCGGACTTCAGCACGCTTTCGGGTGATCCCGTCGAGCCGGCGTACGGGCCCCGGCCCGGGGACTCGGTCGAGGGGTTCGAGCGGATCGGGTGGCCGGGCGAGTTCCCCTTCACGCGAGGGCTGTATCCGACCGGCTACCGGGGGCGGACGTGGACGATCCGCCAGTTCGCGGGCTTCGGCAACGCCGAGCAGACCAACGAGCGCTACAAGATGATCCTCAAGGCGGGCGGCGGCGGCCTCTCCGTCGCCTTCGACATGCCGACCCTCATGGGTCGCGACTCCGACGATCCGCGGTCGCTGGGCGAGGTCGGGCACTGCGGCGTCGCCATCGACTCGGCCGCCGACATGGAGGTGCTGTTCCGGGACATCCCGCTGGGTGATGTCACGACCTCCATGACGATCAGCGGTCCCGCCGTACCGGTCTTCTGTATGTACCTGGTCGCCGCCGAGCGGCAGGGGATCGACCCGGGTGTCCTGAACGGCACACTGCAGACGGACATCTTCAAGGAGTACATCGCGCAGAAGGAGTGGCTCTTCCCGCCGGAGCCCCATCTGCGGCTGATCGGCGACCTGATGGAGCACTGCGCCCGCGGCATCCCTGCGTACAAGCCGCTCTCGGTCTCCGGCTACCACATCCGCGAGGCGGGCGCGACGGCCGCGCAGGAGCTGGCGTACACCCTCGCCGACGGCTTCGGCTATGTGGAGCTGGGCCTCTCCCGCGGGCTGGACGTCAACACCTTCGCCCCCGGCCTGTCCTTCTTCTTCGACGCGCATCTGGACTTCTTCGAGGAGATCGCCAAGTTCCGCGCCGCGCGCCGGATCTGGGCCCGCTGGATGCGCGATGTCTACGGCGCCACGAGCGAGAAGGCGCAGTGGCTGCGCTTCCACACCCAGACCGCCGGGGTCTCGCTGACCGCCCAGCAGCCGTACAACAACGTCGTCCGCACCGCCGTCGAGGCGCTGGCGGCCGTGCTCGGCGGTACGAACTCGCTGCACACCAACGCCCTGGACGAGACCCTCGCGCTGCCCAGTGAGCAGGCCGCGGAGATCGCGCTGCGCACCCAGCAGGTGCTGATGGAGGAGACCGGCGTCGCCAATGTGGCGGACCCGCTGGGCGGTTCGTGGTTCATCGAGTCGCTCACCGACCGGATCGAGGCGGACGCCGAGAAGATCTTCGACCAGATCAAGGAGCGCGGCCGCCGGGCGGTGCCGAACGGCGAGCACCCGATCGGCCCGATCACCTCCGGCATCCTGCGCGGTATCGAGGACGGCTGGTTCACCGGCGAGATCGCCGAGTCCGCCTTCCGGTACCAGCAGGCGCTGGAGAAGGGCGACAAGAAGGTCGTCGGCGTCAACTGCCACCACGGCTCGGTCACCGGCGATCTGGAGATCCTGCGGGTCAGCCATGAGGTCGAGCGGGAGCAGGTGCGGGTGCTCGCGGCGCGGAAGGCGGCGCGGGACGACGCCCGGGTGCGGGCCGCGCTCAAGACGATGCTGGACGCCGCACGGGCCGGCGGCAACATGATCGAGCCGATGCTGGACGCCGTACGGGCCGAGGCGACGCTGGGCGAGATCTGCGATGCCCTGCGCGATGAGTGGGGTATTTACACCGAGCCTGCCGGGTTCTGACGCCCGGTCGGCCGGGAGAGGCGAAGGAGGGCGGGGCGGCGGGGCCTGGTACCTGCCGCCCCGCCCTCGTGCGCCGGTAGTCGGGGCGGCGAGGCAGGCCCCGCCCGCCGCCCGCGCTACGGAAGCGGAATCCGCAGCCGGAAGAGCGCCCCGCCCCCCGGTGCCTGCTCGGCGGTGAGGTCGGCCCCGTGGGCACGGGCGATCTGGCGGGCCATCGCCAGGCCCAGACCGGAGCCGGGCAGCGCGCGGGCCGCCTTCGCGCGGTAGAAGCGGTCGAAGACATGGGGCAGATCGCCGGCCTCGATGCCGGGGCCGTGATCGCGGACGGTCAGCTCCAGCGCGCCCGGGACGGGGGAGAGCGCGGTTTCGACCGGGCCGCCCGGCGGGGAGAACTTCGCGGCGTTGTCGAGCAGGTTGGACAGCAGCCGGGCCAGGCGGGCCGGCACCCCGGGGACCGTGGCGTCCGCCGCGGCCGGGTCGATGGCGGTGGTGAAGGTGAGCTCCGGCCAGTGCTCACCGGCCGCGCCCACCGCGTGCTCCAGCAGGGCGGCCGGGCGCACCTGCTCGACCAGCGGCTGGGGTTCCTCGTCCCGGGCGAGTTCGATCAGATCGTTGACGAGCGTGGTGACCTCGCGCAGCTGGCGGCCCAGCGCCGCCGAGGCACGGTCGCGCTGGGCGTCGGTCAACCGGTCGGCGCGGGCCAGGAGTTCGGCGTTGGTGCGGAGTGCGGTCAGCGGGGTGCGCAGCTCATGGGAGGCGTCGGCGACCAGCCGCCGCTGGGCGGTGACGGACTGCTCCAGTTCGCCGAGCATGGTGTTGAAGCTGGTGGCCAGCCGGGTGATCTCGTCCTCCCGGGCGGGCGGGCCCGCGGGGAGTTCGATGCGGTGGCGTGCGTCGCGGGTGGCGGCGATGCGCTCCGCGGTGGCGGTGAGCCGGGCGACCGGTGCCAGGCCCGTACGGGACACCCAGTAGCCCAGTGCGGCGGCCAGCAGGACACCGGCGCCGCCGACCCCGGACAGCGCCCAGGCGGCCTGCTGCACGCCCCGGTCGACGGTGTCGGAGCGCTGCGCGACCTGCACCGCCTCGTCCTTGTCCGCCAGGCGCGTGGTGAGCATCCGGACCGGATGGCCGGCCACCGTCAGCTTCGTGTAGAACGCCGCGCGCCGGCCGTCGGCGACCTGCCGGGTGGCGTCGGAGACGGGCAGCACATACCGCTTGCGCGGGTCCTTGGCGGGGTCGGACGGCACGATCTGGATGCAGGCCGAGGCCGGGTACTGGCACAGGGTGTCACTCGGCGTCGGGCCCCAGTCGTGGCGGTCCCGGATGGCCTGGGCGGCCGTCTGGGTCAGGTTCAGCTCCAGTTGCCGGGTCATCTGGTGGTCGAGGATGACGAACGCCGCCGCGCAGATGCCGACCGCCACCACCGCCACCGCGGAAGAGGCCGCCAGCGCCAGCCGGGCGCGCAGCGGGCGGCGGCGCCGCCAGCGGGCCCCCAGGCCGCGGGTGCCGGTCATGCGCCCTCCGCGTGGTCCAGGCGGTAGCCGACCCCGTGCACGGTGTGGACGAGCCGCGGCTCGCCGCCCGCCTCCAGTTTGCGGCGCAGATAACCGATGTATACGGCCAGGGAGTTGGAGTCCGGGCCGAAGTCGCGGCCCCAGACGCGCTCCAGGATGACCTCACGCGGCAGCACCTGTCCGGGGTGCAGCAACAGCAGCTCCAGCAGCGCCCATTCGGTGCGGCTGAACTCCAGGGGGCGGCCCGCCCGGTGGCCGGTGCGGGTCACCGGGTCGACGACCAGATCGCCGAAGGACAGCTGGGTGTCCTCCACGGACGGGGCCGACGCCCGTCGCAGCAGGGCCCGGACGCGGGCCACCAACTCGTCCAGGGCGAACGGTTTGACGAGGTAGTCGTCGGCACCGGCGTCGAGCCCGTCGACCCGCTCGCTGACCGAGTCCAGTGCGGTCAGCACGAGGATCGGGGTGCGGTCGTCCAGTGCGCGCAGCCGGCGGCAGACGGCCAGACCGTCCAGGACGGGCATCATCACGTCCAGGACGAGGGCGTCCGGCTGCCAGGCGGCGACCTCCGAGAGGGCGGCCAGGCCGTCGGCGGCGCCGCGTACCGCATAGCCCTCCACGGCGAGGCCGTCCTCGACGGCGGCACGCACCTCCGGCTCGTCATCGACGACGAGGATCTTGGGGGCCGGGGTGTTCCCGGGGGTGGGCGGCATGGACATAGGCTGCCAAACACCTCTCTTAGAAGCTTCTTAGGGCGTATCGCGAGCGTGGCGGCCATGCGCACACCACTCTCTGTCGTGATCGGTGCGGGCGGCACCGGCGGTCATATCTATCCCGGACTCGCGCTCGCCGACGCGCTCCGCCGGGCCGTGCCCGAGGCGGTGATCTCCTTCGTCGGGACCGAACGCGGCCTGGAGACGCGGCTGATCCCGCAGGCCGGATACCGGCTGCACACCGTTGACATGATCCCCTTCGATCCCGCGCTAGGCGCCCGACGCTATCTGCTGCCGGCCGCGCTGCTGCGCTCGGGCGGCCAGTGCCGGGCGATCCTCAAGGAACAGAAAGCCCAGGTCGCGGTCGGTATGGGCGGTTATCCGAGCGCCCCGGTGATCGTCGGGGCGCGGCTGGCCGGGCTGCCGAGCGTGATCCATGAGTCCAACGCGGTGCCCGGCCGGGCCAATAAGTTCGCGGCCCGGCTCACCCCGCATCTCGCCCTCGCCTTCGACCGCAGCCGGGAGCATCTGGCGGGCGGTGAGCGGGCCGAGACGGTGGGCATGCCGCTGGTCGGCCCGCTGGCCGACCTGGACCGCGAGCGGCTGCGCCCCACCGCCCGCCGGGCGTTCGGCGTTCCGGACGAGGCGCGGCTGCTGCTGGTCAACGGCGGCAGCCTGGGCGCCGCCCGGCTGACCGAGGCGGCGGTGGGGCTGGCCGGGCGCTACCGGTCGCGTACGGATCTCCGGCTGCTGATCAAGACCGGGCCCGCGGCCCTGGAGGAGACCCGGGCGCTGCTGGCCGCCAACGGGGGCGCGGCGGTCGCCGAGGCCGTGCCGTACCTCGACCGGATGGATCTGGCCTATGCGGCCGCGGATCTCGTGGTGTGCCGGGCCGGTTCGGCGACCGTGGCGGAGCTGGCCACGATCGGGATGCCGGCCGTCCTCGTCCCGTATCCGTACGCGCCGGGCGACCACCAGACCCATAACGCGCGGGTGCTCTCCGACGCCGGGGCGGCGCTGCTGCTGCCCGACGCACAGACCTCGGCCGAGCGGCTGGACGCCCTGGTCGCGCCGCTGCTCGACGATCCCGGCCGGCTCGCCGCGATGGGCGCGGCCGCCGACCCCGGCACCCACGCCCGCGCCGCCGACCTGCTGGCCGCCAAGGTGCTGGCGCTGGCCGGCCACCAGGACCCCGCGCAGTCCCATCCCGCGGAGCCCCACCCCGCGCCCCTGTATCCCGCACACCCGCACCCCGCACACCCGCACCCCACGCACCCCACGATGAAGGAGTCAGCATGAGCAGCAGCAGCAGCAACAACAGCAACAGCACGCAGCAGTGGACGGGCCGCAAGGTCCTGGTCACCGGGGCCGAGGGGTTCATCGGCTCGACCCTGGTCGACCTGCTGGTGGAGGCCGGCGCCGAGGTGCGCGCGTTCGTCCATTACAAGCCGTACGGCGAAAAGGGAAATCTGGCGCGCTATTTCGTGCCGGGCGGTCCCGTCGAGATGATCGCGGGCGATGTCCGGGACGCGGGCCGGGTGATGGACGCGGTCGCCGGCTGCGACACCGTCTTCCATCTGGCCGCGCTGATCGGGATTCCGTACAGCTATGACTCCCCGGGCGCGTATGTGCAGACGAACGTGGTGGGGACGGAGAACGTCGCGGAGGCCAGCCGTCGCCATGCCGTGCGCCGTCTGGTGCACACCTCCACCAGCGAGGTGTACGGGACGGCGCTGACCGCGCCGATCAGCGAGGACCATCCCCTCCAGCCGCAGTCGCCGTACTCCGCCTCGAAGATCGGCGCGGACATGATGGCGCTGTCGCACCGGCACGCCTTCGAGCTGCCGGTGACCGTGGTGCGGCCGTTCAACACCTATGGGCCGCGGCAGTCGGCGCGGGCCGTGATCCCCACGATCCTGGCCCAACTCCACTCCGGCGCCCGGCAGATCAAGCTCGGCTCGCTCACCCCGACCCGCGATTTCACCTATGTCACGGACACCGCTGCCGGGTTCCTGGCGATAGCCGACTGCGACCGGGCGCTGGGTGAGGTCGTCAACCTCGGCACCGGGCGGGAGATCGCGATCGGCGCGCTCGCCGAGGCGCTGATCGCGGCGTCCGGGCGGGAGGCCGAGGTGGTGGTGGACGCCGCGCGGCTGCGCCCGTCCGGCAGCGAGGTCGAGCGGCTGCTGTCGGACAACTCCCGGGCGCGGGAGTGGGCTTCATGGCAGCCGGCGGTCTCGCTGGAGCAGGGCCTGAAGTGGACCTCGGAGTGGGTGGCGGAGCATCTGCACCTCTTCGCGGCGGACCGCTACCAGGTCTGACCAGCCCCTGCACCGGGGCCTGCATCGGGGCCGGGTGTCCGCCGCCGCACCGCGGCGCGGCGCCCGGCCTCAGCCCTGGCTGTCCAGGCCGCCCAGGCCGCCGAGGAACAGCGCCGTGAAGTCCCGCCCCCACGCGGCGTCCACGGGCTCGCCGCTGACCAGGGTGCGGTGCACGATCGCACCGGCGATCACATCGAAGATCAGGTCCATGTTGCGGGTCGCGGCCCGCTCGCCCTCCTCGCCGGTGGTGTCCGGGGGCAGCTCACCACGGGCCTGGGCGCGCGAGCGGCCGAGCAGGACCAGCCGCTTCTGGCGGTCGACGATCGCCGAGCGGATCCGCTCGCGCAGCGCCCCGTCGGTGGTGGACTCGGCGACCACGGCCATCAGCGCCGTCTTGGTCTCCGGCCGCGCCAGCAGCGCGCCGAACTGCAGCACCACACCCTCGATATCGGCCCGCAGAGAGCCCCGGTCGGGGAGTTCGAGCTCGTCGAAGAGGACCGCCACGGCGTCCACGACGAGCTCGTTCTTGTTGGCCCAGCGGCGGTAGAGCGTCGTCTTGGCCACACCGGCGCGGGCCGCCACATCGCTCATGGTCAGCCGCCCCCAGCCCAGGTCGACGAGCGCCGCACGGGTCGCGCAGAGGATCGCCCGGTCGGTCTCGGCGCTGCGGGGGCGGCCCGTGCGGCCCTTGCGGGGGCTGGCGGAGTGGTGCATGCGGGCGACCATACCGGGCAGTACGGGGACGACCGGTGCGCACCGTGAGCGAGATCACTCCGTGCGGGGCCGGAAGCGGTGGTGGCTCAGGGGCGCGGGGGAGTTACGCTACGGGTCGTAGCGTAAGAGCGATAACCACTGGCCGTGGGTGGGGACCCATGGCCGCGCACGACGGCCCTCCTCGGGGCCGTGAGCACGGTCCTCCTCGGGGCCGGATGGGCAGTGATCCCCGGACGCACACCGGCATTCCGGCGGGGTGTGCGGACGGGGCGCGGGCCCGGCGAAAGGTCCGGCGGCGGCGCCGGAGCGGCCTTCCGCAGCACCGACCGCAGTACCGATCAGATCGCCGACCGCCCCGCTTTCCGGATCGCTTTTCGGAACGGGCCGCCCAGGGGGGAGGATGGACCCATGCAGCCACGCAATATGTCCATGAGTGGAGTCGTCGACCTCGCAGCGGTGAAGGCGGCCGGGGAAGCGAAGCAGAAGGCGGAGCAGGCACGCGCCGAGGCCGCCCGTACGGGCCGGGCGCCGACGAGCGGTGCCCGCCTGGTGTTCGACGTCGACGAGGCGGGGTTCCAGCAGGACGTCCTGCAGCGCTCCACCGAGGTTCCGGTTGTCATCGACTTCTGGGCCGAGTGGTGCGAGCCGTGCAAGCAGCTCGGTCCGCTGCTGGAGCGGCTCGCGGGGGAGTACGCCGGCAAGTTCGTGCTGGCCAAGATCGACGTCGATGCCAACCAGATGCTGTTCCAGCAGTTCGGGGTGCAGGGCATCCCGGCGGTGTTCGCGGTGGTGGCCGGTCAGCCCATCCCGCTGTTCCAGGGCGCGGCCCCCGAGTCGCAGATCCGCCAGGTGCTCGACGAGCTGGTGCGGGCCGCGGAGCAGCAGTTCGGGATCGTGGGGGCGCCGGTCGACGCGCAGGGCGCGGACGAGCAGCCGGAGGCCGAGGCCCCGGTGCCGGCCGGTCCCTATGACGCCCTGCTGGAGGCCGCGAACCAGGCGCTGGACTCCGGCGATCTGGGCGGTGCCATCCAGGCGTACAAGAACGTGCTCTCCGACGACCCGGCCAACCCGGAGGCCAAGCTCGGTCTGGCGCAGGCCGAACTGCTGCACCGGGTGCAGGATCTGGATCCGCAGGCGGTGCGCAAGGAGGCCGCGGAGAACCCGGCCGATGTGCCGGCGCAGATCCGTGCCGCGGACCTCGATCTGGTCGGCGGTCATGTCGAGGACGCCTTCGGGCGGCTGATCGACGCGGTGAAGCGGAACGCGGGCGCCGACCGGGAGGCCGCGCGGGTGCGGCTGCTGGAGCTCTTCGAGGTCATCGGCGCGGACGACCCGCGGGTGACGGCGGCCCGTACGGCGCTGGCCCGGGTGCTGTTCTGACCCGCTGTCTGCTGACTCGCCCGGTTGTGACCAGTACGGCCTCCGCGAGTTGACCAAACAAACGGAGTAGCGGCCACGTTTTACCAAAACTTGGTAAACGTGGCCGCTGTTACTTCAAGTAAGTCTGAGCGGCCCTCTTGCGGCACTGTGTCCGCAATTGCCGTATGTCCTCTCGCTGTTAGTGACGACGGTGTGTGTCCAGTTGATCTCGCCCGGTGTCGGCGTGTTTATCGTGCCGTTACCCGCAAGTAACGAGCCCCTTGTGCGGCGGCCGTGAATGGACCACGATCGGCCACGCTCGGTCCATTCCCGCAGCCCGGCATCCGGCCGGTGTCGCGGGGTACTTGGGTCCCCACCGAGTGGTCGGCGGCAGTGGCGCCGACCGTGGACAGGGGGGTCTCTGCCCCACCCGGCAGGGCCTGTCCAGGAGGTTGCGCGAGAGCGTGGCCAGTGGTTGTCGCTCGGGGGTGATCGCCGGTGTTCGGAACACGATGTGCCTCCGAGACAGGCGCTCTCCTTCCCGAGGACGTAGCACTTCTCCCATCCCAGGTAGCGCCGGCCCAACTCGGGCGGCAGGTACCGGAGATGTACGTCCGAGAAGGAGGAAAGTCATGGAGTCCCTGGCTCGTGGCGGGACCAGATGGAAGCGGTTCGCCGTCGTCATGGTGCCGAGCGTCGCGGCGACCGCCGCGATCGGTGTCGCCCTCTCGCAGGGTGCGCTCGCGGCATCGTTCAGTGTGTCCGGCCAGCAGTTCAAGGTCGCTACCGACCGCCTGGACGGCACCGGATTCGTTCAGTACGGAGCCATTGACGCCCAGAAGGGCGGCAAGCAGGTCCCGGTGGCGGTCTCGGGGTTCTCGAACGCCAAGATCAAGAACCTGTGCCAGTCGGTAGTCGTTCCGGTCCCGGTCTTCGGCGATGTGTCGATGAAGCTGTCGGCCGGTGGCGGTGACACGCCTGTCGAGGCGAAGAACCTCTACATCGACCTGGACCAGCTGTCCGCGGACGCGACCTTCAACAACATCGACATCGGTGTTGCTGCGGGCTCGACGACCAAGGGTCCGGGCATGCACAAGGGCGACAAGGCCGACCCCGGCTCGTTCGCCCAGCAGGCCGACTCGGCCACGCTGACCCACGTCAAGCAGACGGCCTGGGCCACGACGGCCGGCACGTTCAAGCTCAGCGGCCTCAAGATGAGCGTCGCCAAGGGCAAGAGCGAGTGCTACTGACGCACTGAGCGTGCGGGCGCGGGGCGAGCTGTAGCGGCCCAGGCCGTTCCCCGTGCCCGTACGCGGGTAGCTCAGTAGGACACTCAGCACAGAACCACCGATTTGCCAGTCCCGAGGAGCTGTACGACATGAGCGCCGAAACGCGACCACGGCTGATCGAGACCATCGGCCGGAAGCGGATTTCGTTCCGGGAGTGGCGCGGACACCGCCCGTTCTGGGGCGGCATGCTGACTCTGCTGGCCGGCATCCCGATCATGTACATCCCTTACGCGAATCTCACGATCGGTTCCCTGACCGTCCGCATGGCGACCACCGCCGGCGCCGGCTCGCTGATCATCGGCGTACTGCTGGTCGTACTCGGTCTGACCATGTGGTTCCAGCCCGCCTCGCGTGTCTTCGCGGGTGTGGCGGCGATTCTGCTCTCCCTGGTCTCCCTGGTCGTCTCGAACTTCGGCGCCTTTCTGATCGGCTTCCTTCTGGGGCTGATCGGCGGTGCGCTCGGTGTCTCCTGGGCGCCGGGCAAGGCCACTCAGGGCGCGAGCGACGACGGGGAGCGGGGCCGCGAGACGGTCGCCGGACCGGTGGTCGCCACGCACCCGGCGCCTGCCGGCGGTCCGGGGTTGGGCGATGGACTGGACGACCTGTCAGGAACGAGCCCGACCAACGGAACGAACGGGAGGCACCGTGCCGGGTGACGAGCTGCACGAGAGCGCAGCTGCCGGGGCGAGAAACGGCCCCAGGCACGCGGCGCCGAGAAAGCCCCTGCTGACTCGGTTCCATGTGCCCGCGGGCAAGGCGATAGCCATCGCCGCCATGCCGTCCGCCGTGCTCATGGGGATGGGGCTGACGCCACAGATGGCGATAGCCAAGCCCGCGCCTCCCAAGAGCCCCTTCAAGGACGGCCCGTGCGTCACTGCTCCGGACAAGGTGGAGCAGAAGGACGGTGCGAAGGACGGCAAGGACGAGGGCAAGGACGAGACCAAGCCGTCCGGCGAGTCCTCTGCCTCGCCGTCCCCCTCGGCCGGCGAGGACACGGACAACAAGCCCGGGTCCGAGCCGTCCGGTTCCGCGAAGCCCGATGAGCCCGCGGGCTCCGCGACCCCGTCGCCGTCGGCCTCCGAGGGCGAGGACGACAAGAAGGACGACGGCGGCATCCTGGGCGGCATCGGGGATGCGCTCGGCGGCCTCCTGGGCGGGGACAAGGACGACGACAAGGACGAGGAGACGGCCGCCTCGCCGAGCCCCTCCGCGTCCGGCACGGCCTCCCCGAGCCCCTCGCCGTCCGCCTCGAAGGACGCCGGGTCCGCCGCGGACAAGGTCACCAAGCCGGTCGAGGACACCGTCGACGGTCTCAAGGACGGCGCCGCCAAGGACGGGTCCAAGACGGTCAACGACACCGTCCACGGCGCCGTGGGCGCGGCGGACAACGCCCTGCCCGGCGGCGGTCTCGACGGCAAGGACGCCGACGGCAAGAAGGCGTACCCCTGCGTCGTCGAGAACAAGCAGAAGGGCGACGACGAACAGACGCCCGCCACCCTGCCCGACGACCCCTGGCACCTGGAGTCCAGCGCGCTCACCCTGCGCGGTCTGAACTACGAGGGCGTCGTCAACGTCAAGACCCAGAACGGTCACACCAAGCAGGCCCTGAAGTTCACCGCCGACAGCGTCGACATCGGCGATCTGCACCAGACCGTCGACGACCGGGCGTCCGGCAAGAAGTACCACGTCCAGGCGTCCCAGGGATCCACGTCCACGATCCGCGGCGGCAAGGTGACCATGTACACCGAGCGGCTGGAGGGCAACCTCTTCGGGCTGATCCCGATCGTCTTCGACCCCGAGCACCCGCCGCCGCTCAACGTCCCGTTCGCGTACTTCACCAAGGTGAAGATCGACCAGGCGGGCCAGTTCGGCGGCAACCTCCACGTCCCGGGTCTGCACCAGTTCATGACCTGAGGAATGCCCCGGGCCACCGGCCCGTTCGGGAGCCGCGGAAAAGGCGGTGGGTCACCCCCCACAGGGGGCGGCCCACCGCCTTTTCGTGCGCCGGTGCGTCAGACCTGCTCGCCGCCGAGGTGGTGCACCCGGACCATGTTGGTGGTGCCGGGGACGCCGGGGGGCGAACCGGCGGTGATGAGCATGGTGTCGCCCTTGCTGTAGCGCTGGAGCTTGAGCAGCTCGGCGTCCACCAGGTCGACCATCGCGTCGGTGTTGTCGGCGTGCGGCACGATGAAGGCGTCGACGCCCCAGCTCAGCGTGAGCTGGTTGCGGGTGGACGCCTCGGTGGTGAAGGCCAGGATCGGCTGGGCCGCGCGGTAGCGGGAGAGCCGGCGGGCGGTGTCACCGGACTTGGTGAAGGCCACCAGGGCCTTGCCGTTGAGGAAGTCGGCCATCTCGCAGGCCGCGCGGGCCACCGCACCGCCCTGCGTCCGCGGCTTCTTGCCGGGCACCAGCGGCTGCAGGCCCTTGGAGAGCAGCTCCTCCTCGGCCGCCTCGACGATCTTCGACATCGTCTTGACGGTCTCGATCGGGTACTGGCCCACCGACGACTCGGCGGAGAGCATCACCGCGTCGGCGCCGTCGAGGATGGCGTTGGCGACATCGGACGCCTCGGCGCGGGTCGGCCGGGAGTTGGTGATCATCGACTCCATCATCTGGGTCGCCACGATCACCGGCTTGGCGTTCCTGCGGCACAGCTCCACCAGGCGCTTCTGCACCATCGGGACCTTCTCCAGCGGATACTCCACCGCCAGGTCACCACGGGCGACCATGACGGCGTCGAAGGCCATCACGACCTCCTGCATGTTGGCGACCGCCTGCGGCTTCTCGACCTTGGCGATGACCGGGACCCGGCGGCCCACCTCGTCCATGACGCGGTGCACGTCCTGGACGTCCTTGGCGTCCCGCACGAAGGACAGCGCGACCATGTCGCAGCCCATCCGCAGGGCGAACTTGAGGTCCTCGATGTCCTTCCCGGACAGCGCGGGGACGTTCACCGCGGCGCCGGGCAGGTTGATGCCCTTGTGGTCGGAGATGACCCCGCCCTCGATGACGATGGTCCGCACCCGCGGGCCGTCGACCTCGGTGACCTGGAGCGCGACATTGCCGTCGTTGATCAGGATCGGGTCGCCCTTGGACACATCGCCGGGCAGGCCCTTGTACGTCGTCCCGCAGATGGTCTTGTCACCGGCCACGTCCTCGGTGGTGATGACGAACTCATCGCCCCGCACCAGCTCCACGGGGCCGTCGGCGAAGGTCTCCAGGCGGATCTTGGGGCCCTGGAGGTCGGCCAGCACACCGACGGCGCGGCCGGTCTCCTCGGAGGCCTTGCGGAGGCGGTGGTACCGCTCCTCGTGCTCCGGCTGGGTCCCGTGGCTCATATTGAAACGGGCCACGTTCATACCGGCCTCGATCAGCGTCTTCAGCTGCTCGAAGGAGTCGACGGCGGGGCCCAGGGTGCAGACGATTTTGGAACGGCGCATGGGCAGAATCCTATCGGTTTGTTTAGCTGCGGAATATTTCGGTAGGTGGAAACACCGAGTCCTAGGCGCTGACCAGGGCGTATGTCTGCTGGGCGATCTCCAGTTCCTCATCGGTCGGGACGACGGCGGCCGCGACCCGGGCGTACTCGGGGGAGATCAGCCGGGGCTCGCCGGACCGTACGGCGTTGCGGTCGGCGTCCACGGCCAGACCCATCTCCTCCAGGCCCGCGAGGGCGGCCGCGCGCACCGGGGCGGCGTTCTCCCCGACGCCCGCGGTGAACGCCACCGCGTCGACCCGGCCGAGCACCGCGGTGTAGGCCCCGATGTACTTCTTCAGCCGGTGGATGTAGATGTCGAACGCGAGCCGGGCGCGCTCATCGCCCTCGTCGATCCGGCGCCGGATCTCCCGCATGTCGTTGTCGCCGCACAGCCCGACCAGCCCGCTCTTCTTGTTGAGCAGCACATCGACATCGTCCTCGGACATCCCCGCGACCCGCTTGAGGTGGAAGGTCACCGCCGGGTCGATATCGCCGGAGCGGGTGCCCATGACCAGGCCCTCCAGCGGGGTGAGCCCCATCGAGGTGTCCACACAGCGGCCGCCGGCCACCGCCGAGGCGGAGGCGCCGTTGCCCAGGTGGAGCACGATGACATTGACCTCGGAGGGGTCCTTGCCCAGCAGTTCGGCGGTCTTGCGGGAGACATAGGCGTGCGAGGTGCCGTGGAAGCCGTAGCGGCGGATGCGGTGCGCGTCGGCGGTCTCCACGTCGATGGCGTAGCGGGCCGCGTACTCCGGCATCGTGGTGTGGAAGGCGGTGTCGAAGACCGCCACCTGCGGCAGGTCGGGGCGCAGCGCCCGCGCGGTCCGGATGCCGGTGAGGTTCGCCGGGTTGTGCAGCGGGGCGACCGGCACCAGCCGCTCGATCTCCTGGAGCACCGCGTCGTCGATCACGGTCGGCTCGGTGAACTTCAGCCCGCCGTGCACCACCCGGTGCCCGATCGCGGCCAGCTCGGGGGAGTCGAGGCCGAGCCCGTCGGCGGACAGCTCCGCGGCGACGGCCTTCAGCGCGGCCTGGTGGTCGGCTATCGGGCCTTCGGTCTCGCGCTTGTCGCCGCCGGTGGCCAGCGGGGTGTGGGCCAGGCGCGAGGTCTCTTCGCCGATCCGCTCGACCAGGCCGACGGCGAGCCGCGCCCCGTCCCGCATGTCGAGCAGTTGGTACTTCACCGACGAGGAGCCGGAGTTGAGGACGAGGACGCGGGTGGCGGTGGCAGTCATGGAGCGCTTTCCGGTGGGTGGGGCAGACGGGTGGGGGGGCCTGGGTCAGGCGGTGTGTGCGGCGCCGGGACGGGCGCCCTGGGCCTGGACGGCGGTGATCGCCACGGTGTTGACGATGTCCTGCACCAAGGCGCCGCGCGAGAGGTCGTTGACCGGCTTGCGCAGCCCCTGGAGCACCGGGCCGACGGCGACCGCACCGGCCGAGCGCTGCACGGCCTTGTAGGTGTTGTTGCCGGTGTTCAGGTCCGGGAAGATCAGCACGGTGGCCTTGCCCGCGACATCGGACTCCGGCAGCTTGGTCTGCGCGACCGCCGCGTCCACCGCCGCGTCGTACTGGATCGGGCCCTCGACCAGCAGATCGGGGCGCAGCTCGCGGACGATCTCGGTGGCCTTGCGGACCTTGTCGACATCCGCTCCGGAGCCGGAGGTGCCGGTCGAGTACGACAGCATCGCGATCCGCGGCTCGACGCCGAACTGGGCGGCGGTGGCGGCCGACTGGATGGCGATGTCCGCCAGCTGCTCGGCGTCCGGGTCCGGGTTGACCGCGCAGTCGCCGTAGACCAGCACCCGGTCGGCCAGGCACATGAAGAAGACCGACGAGACGATCTGGGCGCCCGGCTTGGTCTTGATGATCTCGAAGGCGGGCCGGATGGTGGCGGCGGTGGAGTGCACCGCGCCGGAGACCATGCCGTCGGCCAGGCCCTCCTGGACCATCAGCGTGCCGAAGTACGAGACATCCGCGACCACGTCGTAGGCCAGCTCGACGCTGACGCCCTTGTGGGCGCGCAGCGCCGCGTACCGCTCGGCGAACCGCTCGCGCAGCCCGGAGGTCTGCGGGTCGATGATCTGCGCGCCGGCCAGGTCGATGGCCAGGTCGGCGGCGCGCTTGCGGATCGACTCCTCCTCGCCCAGCAGCGTCAGATCGCAGACATCGCGGCGCAGCAGCACATCGGCGGCGCGCAGCACCCGCTCCTCTCCGCCCTCGGGGAGGACCACGCGGCGGCGGCCGGCGCGGGAGCGCTCGATCAGCTCGTGCTCGAACATCATCGGCGTGACCCGGCCGGAGCGCGCGACGGAGATCCGGTTGGTCAGCTCCACGGTGTCCACATGCCGCTCGAAGAGGCCGAGCGCGGTCTCCGCCTTGCGCGGGGAGGCGGCGTTGAGCTTGCCCTCGATGGCGAACAGCTCGCCCGCGGTCGGGAAGGAGCCGCCCGGTACGGAGACGACCGGGGTGCCGGGCGCGAGCCGGCCCGCCAGCGCCATGATGTCCGGTCCCGGCCGCTCGTCGAGGGTGAGCAGCACCCCCGCGATCGGCGGGGCACCGGCGCTGTGCGCGGCGAGCGAGCCGACGACGAGGTCGGCGCGGTCCCCGGGGGTCACCACGAGGCAGCCGGGGGTGAGCGCCTTGAGGAAGGTCGGCAGCATGGCGCCGCCGAAGACGAAGTCCCGGGCGTCCCTGGCGAGTCCCGAGTCGTCGCCCAGCAGCACCTCGGCGCCGAGGGTGTGCACGATCTGGCCGACGGTCGGCGCGGAGAGCGAGCCGTCCTCGGGGAGCGCGTAGCAGGGCACCGGGAGCCGGGCGGAGAGCCGCTCGACGATGGCCTCGCGGTGCTCGGGGGCGACCCGGTTGACGACCATGGCGACGACATCGCAGCCCAGCGAGTGGTACGCCTGGTAGGCGTTGCGGGCCTCGGCGCGGACGGACTCGGCCTCCTGGCCCTGGCCGCCGACGACGGGCAGCACCGCGGCACCGAATTCATTGGCGAGCCGGGCGTTGAGCGCCAGCTCGGCGGGGAGGCTGGTGTCCGCGTAGTCCGAGCCGAGCACCAGGACGTACTCATAGTCCCTGGCCACGGCGTGAAAGCGGTCGACGAGCCGGGAAACCAGCTCGTCGGTGCCGCGCTCGGCCTGGAGGGTGGCCGCCTCGGTATAGCCGATGCCGTAGACGGTGTCGGGGGACTGGGTGAGCCGGTAGCGGGCCCGCAGCAGATCGAAGAGCCGGTCGGGTCCGTCGTCGTGCATCAGCGGGCGGAACACCCCGACCCGGTCGACATGGCGGGTGAGGAGTTCCATGACTCCCAGCTCGATGACCTGGCGGCCGTCGCCGCGGTCGATACCGGTCACGTACACGCTGCGCGTCACGCGTGCTCTCCGATCCATTTCCGTTGGTCGCAAGGTCAAATTCAGCCGTTATTGTGGGCTTGCCCCTCTTGACAATACCTGCGGCTCTGGATAGGCCGCTCTCCCAGTTTCCCTTGCGGCGCGGGTGCGGGGACAGTAGGGGGAAGGTCCGTGTGCGGGGAGGGCCGGGCCGCCCGTGAAACAATCGGACCGGCTCACACGAACCAACAGCGAGCACAGGAGACACAGCACGATGCGTATCGGAGTCCTCACCGCAGGCGGCGACTGCCCTGGTCTGAACGCTGTGATCCGGTCTGTTGTCCACCGTGCCCTCACCGGACACGGTGACGAGGTCATCGGTTTCGAGGACGGTTTCAAGGGTCTGCTCGAAGGGCGCTTCCGCAAGCTCGACCTGGACGCCGTCAGCGGCATCCTCGCCCGCGGTGGCACCATCCTCGGCTCGTCCCGGCTGGAGCGCAACCGCCTCCGCGAGGCATGTGAGAAGTCCAAGGATCTCTCCAAGGATTACGGCATCGACGTGCTGATCCCGATCGGCGGCGAGGGCACGCTCACCGCCGCCCGGATGCTCGCGGACGCCGGAATGCCGGTCGTCGGCGTCCCCAAGACCATCGACAACGACATCTCCTCCACCGACCGCACCTTCGGCTTCGACACCGCCGTCGGCGTCGCGACCGAGGCGATCGACCGTCTGAAGACCACCGCGGAGTCGCATCAGCGGGTCATGGTCGTCGAGGTGATGGGACGGCACGCGGGCTGGATCGCGCTGGAGTCCGGGATGGCCGGCGGCGCCCACGGCATCTGTCTGCCCGAGCGCCCCTTCGACGTCGACGACCTGGTCACGATGGTCGAGGAGCGGTTCTCCCGGGGCAAGAAGTTCGCGGTCGTCTGTGTCGCGGAGGGCGCCCACCCCGCCGAAGAGACCATGGACTACAAGAAGGGCGCGATCGACCAGTTCGGTCACGAGCGGTTCTCCGGCATCGGCAACCACCTCGCCATCGAGCTGGAGAAGCGCCTCGGCAAGGAGGCCCGGCCGGTCATTCTCGGCCATGTCCAGCGCGGCGGTACCCCCACCGCGTACGACCGGGTGCTCGCCACCCGCTTCGGCTGGCACGCCGTCGAGGCCGCCCACCGCGGCGACTTCGGCAGGATGACCGCACTGCGCGGCACCGACATCACCATGGTGCCGCTGGCCGAGGCGGTCACCGAGCTCAAGACGGTGCCGGATTGGCGGATGGACGAGGCCGAGTCGGTCTTCTGAGGCCCGGTCCTCCCCCGGAAAAACAGCGGCGGCGCGCCTGTCCTCGGCCGAGGACAGGCGCGCCGCCTTTGTGGGGGGTGGCGGTCAGAGGGTCACTGGGCGCCGATGGCCTCCAGCATGTTCAGCCGGGCCGCCCGGCGGGCCGGCCACAACGCGGCCAGCATGCCCACGACCAGCGCGATCAGTACGAACAGCGCGAGCCGGCCCCAGGGCAGCAGCAGCTCGTAGGTCGGCAGGCCCTGGCTGACCAGGTTGCCGGCGGCCCAGGAGCAGAAGACACCCACCGCGATGCCCAGGCCCGCGCCGAACAGCGCGATGACCACCGACTCCAGCCGGACCATCTGCTTGATGCCGCTGCGGGCCAGGCCGATCGCCCGCAGCATCCCGATCTCACGGGTCCGCTCGAAGACCGACATGGCGAGGGTGTTGACGACGCCCACCACCGCGATGATGACGGCCATGCCCAGCAGCCCGTAGGAGACGTTGAGCACCATGTCGATGCTCGCGGCGTTCTCCTTGCGCAGGTCGGCGTGGTCCTGGACCTTCAGCAGCGGGCTGTCGCCGAGGGCGTGCCGGATCTGCTTCGCCAGCTCCTCCGACGGGCCCTCCTGGGCCTTCACCAGCAGCGTGTCGACCATCGGCACGAGCTGGTGCGGCGCCGCCAGCGAGGTGGCGCCGATCGAGTCGCCGAGCAGCTGGTTGTCCGCGTAGATTCCGACGATCTTGAGCTTCGCCTTCTTCTTGTCGAAGAAGGTGGCGTCCAGGGTGTCGCCGGTCTGCCAGCCCTTCATCTTGGCCATCTCCTGAGAGACCGCGATGTCGTTGCCTCTGGCGCCCTTCAACGAACCGCTGATGAAGTCCAGTTGGGTGACCTTGCCGATCGTGCCGAGGTCGGTGCCCATCAGGGCCATGGTGGAATTCGGGGTCTCGAAGCCCGTACTGCGCAGCGGAGCCGCCGCCTCGACGCCCGGGACGTCCGCCACCTTCTGCGACAGCTCGGGGTTCAGACCGGAGGACGTGGCCCCGATCTTGTAGTCGGCCTTCAGGCCCTGGGCCGTCATCTTGTCCATGGCCTGCCCGGCCGAGTTCCCGACGACCGTCATACCGGTGATCAGGGTGAGGCCGATCATCAGCGCCGAGGCGGTCGCCGCCGTACGGCGGGGGTTGCGCAGCGTGTTCTCCTTGGCCAGCTTGCCGCTGATGCCGAAGAGCCGGGTGGTGACGACGCCCGCCAGCGAGACCAGCGGTCGGGACAGCATCGGCGCGAGGATGATGACGCCGGTCAGCGTCAGCATTCCGCCCACCATCGCGATCGGCAGGTCGTCGGCGTCCTTCAGCGTGGAGACGTAGCACATGGTCGCGATGCCGAGGCCGGTGATGACCGCGCCGAGGCAGTTGCGGAGCACCAGGCTGCGCAGGGCCGGCGGCGCCTCGACGGTGTTGAGCGCCTCCACCGGGGCGATCTTCGCCGCCTTGCGGGACGGCAGCCAGGCGGCCAGTACGGTCACCACGACGCCCACACCGAGCGCGGAGAGCACCGCGGTCGGGCTGATGACGACCGGTCCGTCCGGGAAGCCCGCGCCATTGGCGTCGAGCACCGCCCGCAGGCCCACCGCGAGGCCGGTGCCCAGCGCGAATCCGACGGCCGACGAGATCAGGCCCAGCAGGGCCGCCTCCGCGAGTACCGAGCGCACGACCTGACGGCGGGAGGCGCCGATCGCGCGCATCAGGGCGATCTCCCGGCTGCGCTGGGAGATCAGCATGGTGAAGGTGTTGGCGATGATGAAGACGCCGACGAACAGCGCGATCCCGGCAAAGGTCAGCAGTGTCTGGGTCAGGGCCTCGTTCTGGCTGGCGACCATCCTGGACTGCTCGGCGGCGAGTTCGGTGCCGCTGGTCGCCGTGGCGCGGTCCTTGGGCAGCACCTCGCTGACCTTGGCGGTCAGTGCCTGCTGATCGGCGCCGGGCGCGGCACCGATCACCAGCTCGTCGAACTGGCCGGGGTGCAGGAACAGCTTCTGCGCGGTGGCGGTGTCGAAGAGCGTCAGGCTGCCGCCCGCGGTGACCTGCGGGTCGTCGGTGGAGACGATGCCGACCAGCTTCTTCGTCAGCACCGGGCCGTCGGTGGCGAGCCGCACGGTGTCACCGATCTTGCGGCCGGACGCCTTCGCGGTCGCCTCGTCCAGCGCGATCTCGTTGCCGGCGGCCGGTCCGCGGCCCTTCAGCAGCGGGTAGCGGGGGTCGTGACCGTCCTTGTCCGGCTGGAAGTTGGCGGCGAGGTTCTGCCAGTCGTGGCCGAGCGGCACATTGTCCGGGCCGGCGACGGTGGCCGTGCCGTTGACATTGCTGCGTACGGACTGCACGCCGGGCAGTACGCGGATTTTGTCCGCCAGCTTTTCGTCGACAAGGGTGGTCCGCTTGCCGTCCTTGCCGACGTCCGGGGAGTTGTCGGCGGCCTCGGCCTGGACGGAGACGGCCACCCCGTCGAGGTTCTTCTCGGACGCCTTCTTGACGGCCGAGCTGATGGTGTCACTGAAGATGAGGGTGCCGGCGACGAAGGCGACGCCGAGCAGGACCGCGAGCGCGGTCATCATCAATCGGGCTTTGTGCGCAAGCACGTTGCGCAGGGCGGTTCGCAGCATGGTGGTGGTGTCAGTCCTGGTCCGGTGGCTCGGGATGAAGGGCGGCGCGCCGGGGAGCGCGGTGGTGCGGGGTGCCGGGCGTCAGCTCGTACGTCCCTTGGCTTCGAAGAGCCGCATCCGGTCCAGGACGGTGTCCGCGGTCGGCTCGTGCAGCTCCTCGACGATGTGACCGTCGGCGAGGAAGACCACCCGGTCCGCATAGCCCGCGGCGACCGGGTCATGAGTGACCATCACCACCGTCTGCTGCATCGCCCGCACCGACTCCCGCAGGAAGCCCAGCACTTCGGCGCCCGAGCGGGAGTCGAGGTTGCCGGTCGGCTCGTCCGCGAAGATGATCTCCGGCTGGGCGGCCAGCGCCCGCGCGACCGCCACCCGCTGCTGCTGGCCGCCGGAGAGCTGGGCCGGCCGGTGCGACAGCCGCCCGGACAGGCCGACCGTCTCGATGACGCGGCCGACCCACTCCCGGTCCGGCTTACGGCCCGCGATGTCCATCGGCAGCGTGATGTTCTCCTGCGCGGTCAGCGTCGGCAGCAGATTGAACGCCTGGAAGATGAAGCCGATCTTGTCCCGGCGCAGCCGCGTCAGCTCCTTGTCCTTCAGCGACGCCAGCTCCACATCGCCGATCACGGCCGAGCCGGAGGAGATCGTGTCCAGCCCCGCCATGCAGTGCATCAGCGTCGACTTGCCGGAGCCGGAGGGCCCCATGATGGCGGTGAACCGGCCCTTGGCGAACTCGACCGAGACGGAGTCCAGCGCGACCACACGGGTCTCCCCCTGGCCGTAGACCTTGCTGAGATCTGTGGCGCGGGCGGCGACGGCAGCGGTGGCGCGGGTGGAGGCGGGGGAACCGGGGAAGCCCGGGTAAGCGGCCGCGTGGGACACGGGGACTCCTGGAGAAGGAACGGAAGTTTTCGACGTTCCTATTCTTGAAGGCGCAGGTCAGCGCGTCCTCCCCCAACGGTCTCGAAAGCCGGACCAGCCGGAAGTGCCATCACCCGCCCCGGCGTCATTCTCTGGATGGACGACCGTCCGTCCAGCGGCTTACGGGAGACCTCAGCAGCGGTCAGTGGCCCGACCAGCGATAGCGCAGTTCCGGGCGGCCGACCTGGCCGTACTGGGGGGCGCGGGCGGCCCGGCCGCTCTCCACGAGATGTTCGAGGTAACGGCGGGCGGTGATCCGCGAGATGCCCACATCGGCGGCCGCCTCGGTGGCCGTCAGCCCGCTCCCGGAGTCCCGCAGCACCGTGGTCACGGCGTGCAGGGTGGCCGCGGTCAGCCCCTTGGGCAGCGCGGCCGGACGCGGTGCGCGCAGCGCGGCGATCGCCCGGTCCACCTCGTCCTGCCCGCTGGCCTCGCCGGTCGCGGCCCGGAACTCCGCGTAGCGGGTGAGCCGGTCGCGCAGCGTGGCGAAGGTGAACGGCTTGAGGACGTACTGCACCACACCGAGCGAGACCCCCTCGCGCACCATCGCCAGATCCCGGGCGGAGGTGACCGCGATGATGTCGGCGGTGTGCCCGGCCGCGCGCAGCGTACGCACCAACTGGAGCCCGTGGCCGTCGGGCAGGTAGAGGTCGAGCAGCAGCAGATCGACGGCGTGCTGTTCGAGGTGGCGGCGGGCGCCGGCACCGGAATGCACGGTGCCGGAGACGGTGAAGCCCGGCACCCGCCCGACGTACAGGGCATGCGCATCGGCCGCGACCGGATCGTCCTCGACGACGAGGACCCGGATATCGGAGGGAATCACCGGACCCACCCTCTCCCGGCCCGCCGGTCCGCGACGGGCGGCGCCCCGCTCATCTCGCCGCCCCCGCCCGCAGCAGCGGCAGCCGTACGGTGAACCGCGCGCCGCCCTCCGGTGCCCGGTCCAGGGTGACGGTGCCGCCGTTGCGGCGTACCGCCTGCTGGACCAGGGCCAGGCCCAGCCCGCGGCCCCGGGCGGGCGCGGTGGTGCCCGGCTTGGTGGTCCAGCCCCGGCGGAAGATCTCCTCCGCGGCGTCCGCGGCCACCCCGGGCCCGGTGTCCGCCACCCGCAGCAGCAGCTCGCCCCCGGCCGCCCGTGCGGTGACCCGCACCCGCGGCTCGATGGCGCCGCGCTCCGGGGTCGGCGCGGCGGCGTCGATGGCGTTGTCCACGAGATTGCCCAGCACGGTGACCAGATCGCGGGCCGGCAGACCGCGCGGCAGCAGCCCGTCATCGATCCGGCTGTCGGGCGTCAGCGTCAGTTCGACACCGCGCTCGTTGGCCTGCGCCGCCTTGCCGAGCAGCAGCGCCGCCAGCACCGGCTCGGCGACCGCGCCGACGACCTGGTCGGTCAGCGCCTGCGCCAGCTCCAGCTCCGCGGTGGCGAACTCCACGGCCTGCTCGGCGCGCCCCAGTTCGATCAGCGAGACCACGGCGTGCAGCCGGTTGGCGGCCTCGTGCGCCTGCGAGCGCAGCGCCTCGGTGACACCGCGTACCGAGTCCAACTCCCCGGAGAGCGCCTGGAGTTCGGTGTGATCGCGCAGGGTCACCACACTGCCGCGCCGCTCCCCGCCGGAGACCGGCGCGGAGTTGACGACCAGCACCCGCTCGCTGGTCAGCTGGAGTTCGTCGACCCGCGGGCCGGGCGCCAGCAGCGCCTCGGTCAGCGGCTCCGGCAGTCCCAGCTCCGTGACCTGGCGGCCCACCGCGTCGTCGGACAGCCCCAGCAGCTCCCGCCCGCCGTCGTTGATCAGGGCGACCCTGCGCCGCCCGTCGAGCATCAGCAGCCCCTCGCGTACGGCGTGCAGCGCGGCCTGGTGGTAGTCGTGCATCCGGCTGAGTTCCCCGGCGTTCATCCCGTGGGTGTGCCGCCGCAGCCGGGCGTTGATCACATACGTGCCCAGACCGCCGAGCGCCAGCGCGGCGGCGGCCACGCCCACCAGCGCCAGCACCTGGTCACGCAGCTGCGCACTGATCGTCTTGATGGTGATCCCGGAGCTGACCAGTGCCGTGATCCGGTTGCCGCGCCCGGGGTCGTGCACCGGCGCGACGACCCGTACGGACGGTCCGAGCACCCCCAGATGCGTCTCGGGGAAGATCTCGCCGCGCAGCGCCGGGCCGATGTGCCCGAAGTACTTCTTGCCGATCGCGGACGGCTCGGGGTGCGTCCAGCGGATGCCCCGGGGGGACATGATCACCACGAAGTCGACCCCCGCGTCGCGCCGCAGCCGTTCGCTGTACGGCTGGAGCGCGGCCGTCGGGTCCTTGGTGCGGGCCGCCGCCACGACCGCCGGGGAGTCGGCGACGGCGGTGGCCGCCGCGGTCGCCTGCCGCCGCGCGGTCTCCTCCGCCTGCCGGCCGGCGCTCACATATGCGAACACCGCGCAGCCCATGACGACCACCGCCACCAGCACGACCTGCATCGCGAAGAGCTGTCCGGCCAGGCTGCGGGGGCCGCGCAGCCGTCGGGGAGGCCGGGGTCGGGGGAGTCGCATGCAGGACAGTCTGCACGGTGAACGCAGAACCGTCTGCCCGGTCACTTTTGCGTGAACGAAATGCACGTAAGGGTGACGGGCGCCACAGCGCCATGCATAGTCACCGGAACCTGTTGTGTGACAGAGCCGCAGATCAGCGCACAGCCGTAGACCGAGGAGACAGCCGTGGCTGCACAGAGCCCACCGCCTGGGGGCACCACCGGGAAGACCGCGCCGGTGAAGCGGGACCGGACCCATTACCTCTACCTCGCCGTGATCGGCGCGGTACTGCTCGGCATCGTCGTGGGCTTCGCCGCGCCCGGTGTCGCGGTCCAGCTCAAGCCGCTCGGCACCGGGTTCGTGAACCTGATCAAGATGATGATCGCGCCGGTCATCTTCTGCACCATCGTGCTGGGCGTCGGCTCGGTGCGGAAGGCCGCCAAGGTCGGCACGGTCGGCGGGCTGGCCCTCGGCTACTTCATGGTGATGTCCACCGTCGCGCTGGCCATCGGCCTGGTCGTCGGCAATCTGCTGGACCCCGGGTCGGGCCTCCATCTGACCGAGACCGTCAAGCACGCCGGGCACGCCCAGACCGAGGGCGGCGGGGAGTCGCTGTCCGAATTCCTGCTGGGCATGATCCCCACCACGCTGGTCTCCGCCTTCACCCAGGAGCAGGTGCTCCAGACGCTGCTGGTGGCGCTGCTGGTCGGCTTCGGCCTCCAGTCGCTGGGCACGGCGGGCGAGCCGGTGCTGCGTGGTGTGGGGCACCTCCAGAAGCTGGTCTTCCGGGTGCTGGCCATGATCATGTGGGTGGCGCCGGTGGGTGCCTTCGGTGCCATCGCGGCGGTGGTCGGGGAGACCGGCCTGGACGCGCTGAAGTCGCTGGCCGTCATCATGGTCGGCTTCTACGTCACCTGTCTGCTGTTCGTGATCGTGGTGCTCGGCACGCTGCTCCGGCTGGTCGCCGGGGTCAACATCTTCCAGCTGCTGAAGTACCTCGGCCGGGAGTTCCTGCTGATCCTGTCCACCTCCTCCTCGGAGTCGGCGCTGCCCCGGCTGATCGCGAAGATGGAGCACCTGGGCGTCAGCAGGCCGGTGGTCGGCATCACCGTCCCCACCGGCTACAGCTTCAACCTCGACGGCACCGCCATCTACCTGACGATGTCCTCGCTGTTCGTCGCCGAGGCGATGGGCAAGCCGCTGCCGCTCGGCCAGCAGATCTCCCTGCTGGTGTTCATGGTCATCGCGTCGAAGGGGGCGGCCGGGGTCACCGGCGCGGGCCTGGCGACGCTGGCCGGCGGTCTGCAGTCGCACCGCCCCGAACTCGTCGACGGCGTCGGCCTGATCGTCGGTATCGACCGCTTCATGAGCGAGGCGCGCGCCCTGACCAACTTCGCCGGGAACGCGGTGGCCACCGTGCTGATCGGCACCTGGACCAAGGAGATCGACAAGGGCCGGGTGGCCGAGGTGCTCGCCGGTCAGGTGCCGTTCGACGAGCGCACGCTGGCCGCCGACGGGCACGGCGAGCCGGTCGCCGGGGAGGCCGCCGGGGAGGTCGTCGCACCGCGGGACGGCGGCGCGGAGAAGGAGTCCGCCAAGGTCTGACCCCCGGGTCGCGGAACGGGCGAAGGGGCGGGTGCCGGAAAGGGCGCCCGCCCCTTCGGTGTGCTCAGGAGGGCCGTAGCCAGATGGTGGCCAGTGGGGGCAGCACCGGTGCGAGGGAGGTGGCGCGGCCGTTCCAGGGGGTCGGTTCGGCCGTGAGGAGGCCGGGGTTGGCGACGCCGGAGCCGCCGTAGCGCGGGTCGTCGGTGTTGAGGACCTCGCGCCAGGAGGGGAGATGGCCGGGGACACCGAGCCGGTAGGCGCGGCGGACGACGGGGGAGAAGTTGGTGACCGAGATCAGCGGGGTGCCGTCGGCGGCGAAGCGCAGGAAGGGGAAGACATTGTCCTCGCTCGCGTCGCCGTCGATCCAGGAGAAACCGGCCGGGTCGGTGTCGCGTTCCCACAGCGCGGGCGTGGCGGCGTAATGCCGGTTCAGCTCGCGCACGAGATCGCGTACGCCCCGGTGGTCCGGCTCCGCCTCGTACGAGGAGTCGAGCAGCCACCAGTCCGGCCCATGGCTCTCCGCCCACTCCGCGCCCTGCGCGAACTCCTGCCCCATGAAGAGGAGTTGCTTGCCGGGGTGGGCCCACATGAAGCCGAGGTAGGCCCGGTGGCCGGCGCGCTGCTGCCACCAGTCACCGGGCATCTTCGACACCAGTGCGCGCTTGCCGTGCACCACCTCGTCATGGGAGATCGGCAGCACATAGTTCTCGGAGTAGGCGTAGATCATGGAGAAGGTCATCTCGCCGTGGTGGTACTTCCGGTGCACCGGATCCTTGGAGACATAGCCGAGGGAGTCGTGCATCCAGCCCATGTTCCACTTCAGCCCGAAGCCCAGCCCGCCGAAGCCGCCGGGCCCGGGGTGATGGGTGGCGCGGGTGACGCCGTCCCAGGCCGTGGACTCCTCGGCGATGGTGACGACACCGGGGCAGCGGCGGTAGACCGTCGCATTCATCTCCTGGAGGAAGGCCACCGCGTCGAGGTTCTCCCGGCCGCCGTGCGCGTTCGGCGTCCAGCCGCCGTCCTCGCGGGAGTAGTCGAGATACAGCATCGAGGCGACGGCGTCCACCCGGAGACCGTCGATATGGAACTCCTCGCACCAGTAGACGGCGTTGGCGACCAGGAAGTTACGGACCTCGGTGCGGCCGTAGTCGAACTCCAGGGTGCCCCAGTCCGGGTGCGCGGCCCGTGCCGGGTCCTGCGGCTCGTAGAGCGGGCGGCCGTCGAACTCCGCCAGCGCCCAGTCGTCGCGCGGGAAATGCGCCGGCACCCAGTCCATCAGCACCCCGATGCCGGCCCGGTGCAGCGCGTCGATCAGGAACCGGAAGTCGTCCGGGGTGCCCATCCGTGCGGTGGGCGCGTAGAACCCGGTCACCTGATAGCCCCAGGAGCCGCCGAAGGGATGCTCGGCGACCGGCATGAATTCGACGTGGGTGAAGCCCAGGTCCTTGACGTAGGCGGGCAGCTGCGCGGCCAGCTGGCGGTAGGTGAGGCCGGGGCGCCAGGAGGGGAGATGCACCTCGTAGACGGAGAACGGGGCCTCGTGCACGGGGCGCGCGCCGCGCCGGGCCATCCAGTCGGCGTCGGTCCAGCGGTAGTGCGAGGTCTCCACGACCGAGGCGGTGGCGGGCGGGCACTCGGTCCGCCGGGCCATCGGGTCGGCACGCAGGGTCCGGGAGCCGTCCGGCCGGGTGATCTCGAACTTGTACAGCTCGCCCTCGCCGAGCCCCGGGAGGAAGAGCTCCCAGACACCGGACGAGCCCAGCGAGCGCATCGGGAAGCCGGTGCCGTCCCAGTAGTTGAAGTTGCCGACGACCCGGACGCCCTGGGCATTGGGTGCCCAGACCGTGAAGCGGGTGCCGGTCACGCCCTGGTGCTCCATGATCCGCGCACCGAGCGCCTGCCACAGCTGCTCGTGGCGGCCCTCACCGAACAGATGCAGATCCAGCTCGCCGAGCGCGGGCAGAAAGCGGTAGGGGTCCCGTACGGTCACGGTGTCGTCGCCGTAGTCGACCAGCAGCTCGTAGTCCGGGACGGTGCGCAGCGGCAGCACCCCGGCGAACAGCCCGTCCCCCTCGGCGGGCAGCTCGGCACGCAGCCCCTTCGCCAGGACGGTCACGCCCTTCGCATACGGCCGCAGGACCCGCAGCAGCAGCCCGCCGCGCACGGGATGGGCGCCGAGCAGCCCGTGCGGATCGTGATGGGCACCGTCCAGCAGCCGCCCGCGGTCCTCGTCGGACAGCGGGGCGGCGGCCCGGACCCCGTGGCTGCCCTGCGCCCGCTCCGTACGGGGCGGACCCGCGGGGGCGCCGGTGCGGCCGGGCGCCGCGGCCGGGTCCCGGAGGCCGGACGGGCGGGCGGCGAAGGTGGCACCGGCGGTGCCCCCGCCCGGCGACGCGGCGCCGGTGGCGGGCGGCCGGGGCGTGGCCGCGTGGCCGGACCGCCCCGCCGCGCTGTCGTGGGTCGCGCCCCGGGCGGGCGCGGTGTCGGGAGGGGTGGGGCGGAACGGGCGGGTCACGAGAGGGCCTCCTCGGGGCAAGGCGGGGCATCGGTCGGGTCTCGGGGGCGGACGGGCGGCGGTACGGCGCTTCGGCTGCGGCGCCCCTCACCCCCGGCCGTCGGGCCCGGCGGCCCGGTACGGCCCGGCCCCGTCCAGCCCCACGACCCGCTCCCCGCCCGCCGCCAGGCGCCGGATGGCGGCCATCGGGACGGCCAGCCAGTCGGGGCGGTGCCGGGCCTCGTAGAGCACTTCGTAGACGGCCTTGTCGGTCTCGTAGGCGCGCATCAGTTCGGGCGCGGAGCGCGGATCGAGCCCGCCGGCCTCCGCGTAGCCGAGGCAGTAGGCGTCCCGGGTGCGCCGCGCCCACTCCAGCGACCAGGGGTCACCGCCCGCCGGACCGCTGCGCGCGGCATAGTCGAAGGACCGCAGCATCGCCGCGACATCGCGCACCGCGGGCTGCGGCCGGCGCCGCTCGGCCAGCGGGCGGGCCGGTTCGCCCTCGAAGTCGATCAGCGACCAGCGGCCCTCGTCGGCGGAGCGCAGTGTCTGGCCCAGGTGCAGATCGCCGTGGATGCGCTGGGCGGCCCAGCTGCGGCCGTCGTGGCCGATCGCGGCCAGCGCGTCGAAGGCGGTGCGCAGCTGGGCGCGGTAGGGCTGGAGCACGGGCACGGCGCGGGCGGTGGCCGCCAGCCGCTCGGTCATCTGGGCGGCGATCACCTCCAGCTGGGGGCGGCGCAGCTCGGTGGTGGGCAGCGTCTGGGCGAGCGCGGTGTGCACCTCGGCGGTGGCATGGCCGAGCGCCCGCGCCGAGCCGGTGAAGTCGGCGCGTACGGCCAGCGCGTTGAGCGCCAGCTGCCAGCCGTCCGCCGACCCCGGCAGGAAGGGCTGCAGCACCCCCAGCGTCGTCGGCTCGCCGCCCTCCTCGGGGGCCGCCGACTCGAACCACGCCGCGGGGGCGGGCACCCGTGCGCATTTGGCGTCCGCGAGCGCGCGCGGCAGCTCCAGGTCCGGGTTGATGCCCGGCGCGATCCGCCGGAAGACCTTCAGGATGAAGGAATCGCCGTAGACGATCGAGGAGTTGGACTGCTCGACGGCGATCGGCCGGCCCGGCAGCCCGGAGGGGATCTCGGCATCGGGCTCACGGCAGAAGCGCAGTGCGCCGAGCCGGCCCGGGACCCGCAGCCGCTCCAGCAGCAGCCCGCACAGCCGGCTGTCGAGCAGCGCGTCATAGACCGTACGGCCGCACAGCGGACCGCGGCCGGGACGCCCGATGACGGCGGGCGCCAGCTGGGGGGACGGCGCCGGGTGCACCCCCAGCAGCAGCTGGTAGCAGTCGCCGCCGGAGGGCGTACGGCTCGGCGGTGCGCTCTGCTGGGCGCGGACGAGCAGTTGCAGCAGGCCCGGTGCGGTGCCGTCGCCGGTGCACGGCAGCAGCTCGGTCGCCGAGAGCAGGCTGAAGCCGGTGATCAGCCGCCCCTTGCCGGCGAACCAGCGCTGGCGTGGCACCCAGTCGGCGAGCAGGGGGACCAGTGAGGACAGCAGATCGGGAGCGGCGACGAGCGGGCGGCGATCAGGGGTGTTTCGGGTGGCACGGGTCGAGGCGGTGTCCGACATGGCGTCGCGTCCTTTCCCCGGGCACACGACATATAGGGCAAAGTGTCCCGGAATTCGGCCTTGACTGTGCGGCGGCGCGGTGGGGGTACCCCCAGACGGAGTCCGGGGCTCCCGGCCGGGAGCGTCCGTACGGCAGCGGTCTTCCGGCGTGCGCTGCTCCGCTGCGCGGCGGTCCCCTTCGCGAGCCGGGGGACCGGCGAGGGCTCACCCGGCCCGTGCGGTAATAAGGAGACTGCCCTGGCGAAAGGTCAAAAAACGCCCGTACGTGCCGGGTGGCCGCGTACGGGCGTCTTCCTGGCGCCCGTGCCCGGTCAGGGCACCGGCGCTAACCGGAATTTCTGCGCAGCCGGAACCAGTAGAACCCGTGCCCGGCGAGGGTCAGCAGATACGGCAGCTCCCCGATGGCGGGGAAGCGGACCCCGCCGATCAGCTCCACCGGATGGCGGCCGCTGAAGGACCGCAGGTCCAGTTCGGTGGGCTGGGCGAAGCGCGAGAAGTTGTGCACGCACAGCACCAGGTCGTCGTCCGCGCCGCCGGTGCCCGGCGCCTCCCGCAGGAAGGCCAGCACCGCCGGGTTCGTGGAGGACAGCTCGGTATAGCTGCCGAGCCCGAACGCCGGATTCTGCTTCCGGATCTCGATCATCCGCCGGGTCCAGTGCAGCAGCGAGGACGGCGAACTCATCGCGGCCTCGACATTGGTGACCTGGTAGCCGTGGACGGGGTCCATGATGGTCGGCAGGAAGAGCCGGCCCGGGTCGCAGGAGGAGAAGCCGGCGTTGCGGTCCGGCGTCCACTGCATCGGGGTGCGCACCGCGTCCCGGTCGCCGAGCCAGATGTTGTCGCCCATGCCGATCTCGTCGCCGTAATAGAGAATCGGCGACCCCGGCAGGGACAGCAGCAGGGCCGTGAACAGCTCGATCTGATTGCGGTCGTTGTCGAGTAGCGGGGCCAGTCGGCGGCGGATACCGATATTGGCCCGCATCCGCGGGTCCTTGGCGTACTCCGCGTACATGTAGTCGCGCTCTTCGTCCGTGACCATTTCGAGGGTCAGCTCGTCGTGGTTGCGCAGGAAGATGCCCCACTGGCAGCCGGACGGAATCGCCGGGGTCTTGGCGAGGATTTCCGAGACCGGATAGCGCGATTCGCGCCGTACCGCCATGAAGATGCGCGGCATGACCGGGAAGTGGAAGGCCATATGGCATTCGTCGCCGCCGACGCCGTAATCGCCGAAGTAGTCGACGACGTCCTCCGGCCATTGGTTGGCCTCGGCCAGCAGCACGGTGTCCGGGTAATGCGCGTCGATCTCCGCGCGGACCCGCTTGAGAAAGGCGTGCGAGGCGGGCAGATTCTCGCAGTTGGTGCCCTCCTCGGCGTAGAGGTACGGCACCGCGTCCAGCCGGAAACCGTCGATCCCCAGGTCGAGCCAGAAGCGCAGCGCGGAGATCATCTCCTCCTGGACCGCCGGGTTCTCGTAGTTGAGATCCGGCTGGTGGGAGAAGAAGCGGTGCCAGTAGTACTGCTTGCGGACCGGGTCGAAGGTCCAGTTGGAGGCCTCGGTGTCGACGAAGATGATGCGCGCGTCGGCGTACTGCTTGTCGTCGTCGGCCCAGACGTAGTAGTCGCCGTACGGCCCCTCGGGGTCGGTGCGCGACTCCTGGAACCACGGGTGCTGGTCGCTGGTGTGGTTCATCACCATATCGATGATGACCCGCATACCGCGGTGGTGTGCGGCGTCCACGAATTCCACGAAGTCGGCCAGATCGCCGAATTCGGGGAGCACCGCGGTGTAGTCGGCGACATCGTAACCGCCGTCCCGCAGCGGGGATTTGAAGAACGGCGGCAGCCAGAGGCAGTCCACCCCCAGCCATTGCAGATAGTCGAGCTTGGCCGTGATGCCCTTGAGGTCGCCGATGCCGTCGCCGTTGCTGTCCTGGAAGGAACGCACCAGGACTTCGTAGAAAACGGCCCGTTTGAACCAGTCGGGATCGCGGTCCTTCGCCGGGGTGTCCTCGAACGTGTCGGGGACAGGCTCATTGACGATCAATTGGGTGACCCTCCGATCGGTGAGGACGGTCGCAGCGACAGCACATGGGCGGGCGCGGGAGAGCGGCCCGGCTCCAGGCGCACATAGTTGTCTCTGCCCCAGTGGTAGGTATCGCCGGTGAGCTCGTCGCGCACCGGGAAGGACTCGTGCCGGCCGAGGCCGAGTTCCGGCATGTCCAACGACACCGTCGCCTCGTGGGTGTGGTGCGGGTCGAGGTTGACCACCGTGAGCACCGTGTCGGCCCGGTCGCCGCTCCCCTCGCGTTTGGAGTAGGCGAGGACGGCTTCGTTGTCGACGTGGTGGAAGTGCAGATTGCGCAGCTGCTGCAGGGCGGGGTGCCGGCGGCGGATGCGGTTGAGCGTGGTGATCAGGGGGGCGAGGGTGCGTCCCTCCCTGGCCGCCGCATCCCAGTCGCGCGGCCTGAGTTGGTACTTCTCCGAGTCGAGGTACTCCTCGCTGCCGCGGCGCCGCGGCGTGGCCTCGCACAGCTCGTATCCGGCGTAGACGCCCCAGGTGGGGGCGAGGGTGGCGGCCAGTACGGCGCGTACCGCGAAGGCCGGGCGGCCGCCCTCCTGGAGGTAGGCGTGCAGGATGTCCGGCGTGTTCACAAAGAAGTTGGGCCGCAGATAGGAGGCGCTCTCGCCGGTCAGTTCAGTGAGGTAGTCGGTCAGCTCCTGCTTGGTGTTACGCCAGGTGAAGTAGGTGTACGACTGGTGGAAGCCGATCTGCGCGAGGGTGTGCAGCATGGCGGGGCGGGTGAACGCCTCGGCGAGGAAGAGCACGTCCGGGTCGGTGCGGTTGATGTCGCCGAGCACCTTCTCCCAGAAGGCCACCGGCTTGGTGTGCGGATTGTCCACCCGGAAGATCCGTACGCCCTTGGCCATCCAGAAGCGCAGCACCCGCTCGGTCTCGCGGACCAGCCCGCGGAAGTCGGTGTCGAAGGCGAGGGGGTAGATGTCCTGGTACTTCTTCGGCGGGTTCTCGGCGTAGGCGATCGAGCCGTCCGCGCGGTGCTGGAACCACTGGGGGTGCAGGGTGACCCAGGGGTGGTCCGGCGAGCACTGCAGCGCGAAGTCCAGGGCCACCTCCATCCGCAGGTCACGGGCGGTGCGGACGAAGTGCTCGAAGTCCTCGAAGGTGCCCAGGTCCGGATGGAGGGCGTCATGGCCGCCGGCCGGTGAGCCGATCGCCCAGGGGGAGCCGACATCGTCCGGACCGGCAGAGAGGGCGTTGTTGGGGCCCTTGCGGTAGGCGGTGCCGATGGGGTGGACGGGCGGGAGGTAGACCACGTCGAAGCCCATGGCGGCGACGGCCGGCAGCCGGTCGGCGGCGGTGCGCAGGGTGCCGCTGACGGCCGTACCGTCCGGGGTGACGGTGGCGCCCTCGGAGCGCGGAAAGAGTTCGTACCACGAGCCGTACAGGGCCCGTCGGCGCTCGACGAGCAGCGGCATCGGACGCGAGACGGTGAGCAGCTCGCGCAGCGGATGGCCCGCCAGCGCCTCGGTGACCTGCGGGGACAGCGCCGCGGCCAGCCGGGTCGCGGCGGGCAGCCCGGCATTGCGCAGGGCGTCCACGGCGGTGAGCACCGCCTCGCGCCCGTCGCGCTTGGGGACCTCGGCGGCCGCCCGCTCCAGGAGTTCGGCGCCCTCGGTGAGCATCAGCTCGGTGTCGATCCCCGCCGGGATCTTGATGGCGGCATGCCGCCGCCAGGTGGCGACCGGATCGGCCCAGCCCTCGACGGTGAACGTCCAGCGGCCCTCGATACCGGGGGTGACCTCGGCGCTCCACCGGTCGGAGCCCGGCGCCCGCTCACGCATCGGCGTCCAGGGGCCGCAGCGCCCGGCCGGATTGCGCAGCACCACATTCGCCGCGACGGCGTCATGCCCTTCGCGGAAGACGGTGGCCGAGACCTCGAAGGTCTCACCCACCACGGCCTTCGCCGGGCGGCGGCCGCAATCGATCTGCGGGCGGATGTCCAGAACAGGAATACGACCGATCATGGGCTCACCTGGGCTTGTGATGCTTTGCGGGGTTTTGTCCTTTGTATCCGCTCCACGGCGGGCGGGCCGGGTGCGGGCATGGGCGCTCCCTTCCGCTTTCACTCGGCCGGCGGATGGCACGGCGGGGCGGATCGGTGCTTCCCCGGTCCCGGCCGTTGGTTCCCCCGGGGGATCCGGTGTGGATACGCCATCCGGGTGCGGGGCGTATCCGGGGGGCTTTTCCGTGGGCGGCGACGGGGAAGCCCGGCGGCAAGTGCGGCCCCCGCCGGTCCGTCATCACGGGCCCGCGGCGACCCGGCGGAACCCGTCCGGCCCCCGCGCGGGCGACTGCGACGCTGCGCTGCCACGGTCGGCGTTCGCCTCCTCAACTCGGTCTGATCACAGCGGAGTTGCGGTGTGCGGATGTCCGGTGCCGCGCCGGGGCCCCTCGGCGCCACACCGCAGCCTCTCGCCAGGAGGGAGTCCGTACAAGGGCGCGTGAGGGGGTGGAATCGGCCATATCGGCGGACGCGGCGGTAGGGGGCTCAGGGGTGTGAAAAGGGCTGAAGCGGGGGCGAGTTGAGTGTGCCGGCCCTGCGGCTGGCGCGCCGGCCGCGGCTCCGGTCCCGGCGGGCCCGCCTACCGGTCCCGCCGGTGCACCACGCTCTTCCCGGCCAGCCGGTCGTCCTCGGTGAAGCAGAGGGCGTAGGCGGAGTCGGAGCCGGGGCGGACGCTGTAGTACTCGCAGGTCCAGCCGTGCGGGGGCGGTGGGGTGCCGTCCGGTGGGGCGTCCAGGGCGAAGAACGGCAGGAGGGGGGTCAGGCGGGAGCGCTCGGTGCCGAGGCGGAGGGCCGTGTAGTGGTCCCGTTCCAGCACCGTCCAGGACGGGCTGACGAGGTGGAAGACGCCGCTCAGCACCGTCAGGGCCGCCAGCAGCGCCAGTGGGACGGTCACCATCTGCCGGAGCCGCCGCTGCACCCGCTGCCGGGCATGCGCCAACTCCCGTGCGGCCGCGGTGGGTTGGGGGCGTTCGTAGGATTCCGGCAGTGGTCCGCCGGCCGTCGGCAGCCGCGCGGAGACCGTGAAGCCGCCCTCCGGGGTGGGGCCGGCCCGCAGCGCACCGCCCGCCAGCCGTACCCGCTCGTCCAGTCCCACCAGCCCGCTGCCGCCGGAGACCGGACCGGCCGTGGGTCCGGCCGCCGGTCGTGCGGGGTTGGCCACGGTGACCTCCACCTGCCCGGCGGCCCGTCCGATCCGCACCCGGACGGCCGCGCCGGGGGCGTGTTTGGCGGCGTTGGTCAGCGACTCCTGGACGACGCGGTGCAGGGCGTGGCCGGTCATGGCCGGAAGCGCGGGGGTGGCGGTGTCGTCCGCCTGCTCCAGGGTCACCGTCATCCCGGACGCCCGCGCCCGGTCCACCAGCCGCGCCACACTCTCGTCGGCCGGCCGCCGGGGCGCGCTCTCGTCATCCGTGCGCAGCACGCCGATGATCTCCCGCAGCCGTTCGGTCGCGGCCCCGGCGGCGGCCCGTAGCTCCCCGGCCGCGGCCTGCCGCTCCGCGTCCAGCCCCGGATCGACCTCCAGCGCCCCGGCCCGCAGCGCGAGCAGGGCCAGATCATGGCCGAGCGAGTCATGCATGTCCCCGGCGATCCGGGCGCGCTCGCGCAGCCGGGTGCGGTCGGCGACGGCCTGCTGTTCGCGCTCCATCCGCTCCGCCAACTGCCAGCCGGTGCGGGCGAGTTCGGCGTACTGACGGCGGTAGCGGCCCAGCAGCCACGGCAGCACCACATTGAGCAGCAGCGTCAACAGCAGCGAGAACCACGGCCACACCGTGCGGCCCACCACCGCGGCCAACGGCAGCCCGCACGCCGCCACACCGGAGAAGAACCACAGCGCGGGGCGGGCCCGGGACAGCCGGACCCCGGCCAGATAGCCGAACACGGCCAGCGCGACACAGTAGGCGGGGGTGAACAGATCCAGCGAGATCACCAGGCTCGGCGCGATCGGCAGCGCCAGCGCCACCAGCGGCCGTCGCCTGCGCAGCAGCACACCGACGCCGAGCAGCGGGAAGGCGGCAAGACTGACCCACAGTTCGGTGCCGTGGACGGAGCTGAAGGGGGCGAGCGCCGGCGGACCGCACACCAGCAGCCAGAGCGCCGGTGCGGGGGCGTGGGCGCGCAGCTGCCGCGCCGCCGGGCGCTTCCACCGCGTCATGACGCCGGGACCAGGCCCGCCTCATACGCGAGGATCGCCGCCTGCACACGGTTCCTGAAGCCCAGCCGGGCGAGGATCGCGCTGACATGTGCCTTGACGGTGCCCTCGACAAGGAACAGCCGCTGGGCGATCTCCGCGTTGGACAGCCCGGCGCCGACCAGCCCGAGCACCTCGCGCTCCCGCCCGGTCAGCTCCGCGACCCGGGCGCGGGCGGCCACACCGCGGCCCAACTGCCCGGCCCCGAGATGGGAGATGACGCGGCGGGCGATGGACGGGGAGAGACAGGAACCGCCCCCGGCGACGGCCCGGACCCCGGCTATCAGCTCCCGCGGATCGCCGGACTTGAGCAGAAACCCGGCCGCGCCCGAGCCGAGCGCGCCCGCGATGTACTCGTCCTCGGAGAACGTCGTCAGCATGACGACGGCGGTGGCGGGCAGCGCCCTGGCCAGCTCGGCGGCGACCCCGAGGCCGTCCAGCCGCGGCATCCGGATGTCCAGCAGACAGACATCGGGACGGTGCCGGAGCGCCTGGTCGATCGTCTCGCGGCCGTCGGCGGCCTCCGCCACGACCTCGATATCGGGCGCCGCACCGAGGATCGCGCGCACACCGGCCCGCATCAGGGGTTCGTCGTCGGCGAGGAGGACCCTGGTGGCGCTGACGGGCGGACCGCCGCGGGACTCTGTCATAACCGCCAGATTATGCGGCGGGACGCCCGTAGCAGCGGTGTTCAGCGGGTATCCGGACATGCGGCTCGTCCCCCAACCGGGCGGGCTGCCGGGCCCGTCCGGCACGGTGCCGGGGCCGTGGGCGGGAGGTGCCGGATGCTGAGGGCCTCCGAACCCGCAGGAGCGGCCCGTGAACCAGCCCAGCCCCCGAGGAACCGGTGCACCAGCACTCAGCGACGCCGGCCAGGACACCGCCGATCAGCCCGGGGTCATCGGTATCGCCCTCGCCGCCGTGCTGACGGCCGCGCTCGCCGAGGGGTCCTGGCAGTGGTTCGCCACCTACATCGGCGTGACACTGCTCGCGGTGGTCTTCTCCTTCTACGGGATGCCGGCCCGGACGCCCGGCTTCCGCACCCCCTACCTGCGGAAACTCGTCGCGTATGCGCTGGTCGTCGGCCTGTGCGTGGCGATCGCACTGGCCCCCATGATGCAGCGCTGGGCGTGGCTGTTCCCGATGCCGGGCACTCGTAGCGGCTGCCCGGAACTGGGCCGGTACGAGGGCTTCCGGGCGCACGCCGAACTGGCGCACCCGGCGGGGCTCGACCAGGCCGCGCTGGCCCATGCGCAGCGGGCCCGGACCGAGGAGGCCGTCGCCGACTGCCTGTCGGCCACGACGACCCACTGGCTGCCGGTGTACGGGGCCGGGGCGGCGGTGCTGGTCGGGGTGGCCGTGTGGTCCTTCGACCGGGCCCGTGCGAAGAAGGGCAACCGTCCGGCGTCTTCCTGACCGGGGCCGTGAAACGCGAAGGCGGTGCCCGGAGAATCTCCGGACACCGCCCGCGCCGGGGTCAGATCACCCCGGGACAATCAGCACGTTCCCGCATGATGCGTCACTTGACGCCGACACCGGTCCAAGCGGCCTCGACGCCCTTGACCTCGGCGCTGCCGGCCTTGTACAGGTCGGTGGCGGCCTTGACGGTCGCCTCACGGGCGGCCTTGTAGTCGGTGTTCGAGGTCATGTACTCGGTCAGAGCCTTGAACCAGATCTTCTCGGCCTTGTCCCGGCCGATGCCCTCGACCTTCTTGCCGTCCGCCGTCGGGCTGTCGTACTTGACGCCACCGATCTCCTTCGCGCCGCTGCCCTCGGACAGCAGGTAGAAGAAGTGGTTGGCGACACCCGAGGAGTAGTGCGGGTCGAGACCGCCGGTGCTGGAGTCCCAGTTGTCCTGCGACTGACCGTCCTTGGACGGCTTGTCCATGTAGCGCAGCGGCTTGCCGTCACCGTTGATGTCGATCTTCTCGCCGATGAGGTAGTCGCCCGGGTCCTTCTCGCTCTTGGCGAAGAACTCGGCCGACGTGCCGAAGATGTCCGAGGTGCCCTCGTTCAGGCCGCCGGACTCACCGCTGTAGGTGAGGTTGGCGGTGGCGGAGGTGACACCGTGCGACATCTCGTGCGCCGCGACGTCCAGCGCGGTGAGCGGCTTCTTGTCGCCCTCGCCGTCGCCGTACGTCATGCAGAAGCAGCTGTCGTCCCAGAAGGCGTTGACATAGCTCTTGCCGTAGTGCACGCGGGACGAGGCGCCCTTGCCGTCGCCCTTGATGCCGCTGCGGCCGTGCACCTTCTTGTAGTAGTCCCAGGTCACGGCCGCGCCGTAGTGCGCGTCCACGGCAGCGGTCTGCGGGTTGTCCGGCTTGCCGGTGCCCCACTTGTCGTCCTCGTCCGTGAAGGCCTTGCCGTCACCGGACTCGCTGTTCTCCAGGTTCGTGGTCTTGTGGTCACCACGGTCCTTGTCGGTCAGCGTGTAGCCGCTGCCCTCCTTGGAGGTGCCCAGGTCGACGCTGCCGCTGTACTCGCTCTCGCCCTTGCCGGTACGGATCTCGTCGTACTGGAACAGCTTCTTGCCGCTGTTGGCGTCGGTGATGACGTGCATCCGGCTGGGGGTGCCGTCCTTCTTCACGCCCTTGACGACGGTGTCGTAGGCGAGCGTCGGGGTGCCGGAGGCGGCCCAGACGACCTTCTTGGGCGCCTGCGCGTCGGCCTTCTTGGCGCTGAGCGACTTCACCGCGGTGCCCTGGGCCGACTTCGCGGCGGCCGTCGGGGCGATCTTCGCCGTGGTGGAGGCCACCTTGACCGTCTTCTCGGTCGACTTGGTGGTGCTCTTGACCGCGCCGCCCTTGGCGGTGTGCACGACCATGTCGCCGCCCAGCACCGGCAGGCCGGCGTAGGTGCGGTCGTAGCGGGTGTGCGTGGTGCCGTCGGCGTCCTTGATGACGTCCTTGACGACCAGCTTCTCCTGTGCGCCCAGGCCCAGTTCCTTGGCGGTCTGCGCCTTGGTGGCGCTCGCGTCACGCAGCAGTTCCGCACGGTGCGAGGCGCTGAGCTTGAGGGGCGAACCGTCCGCGGTGGGGGGCTGCGCGGGGGAGGCGCCGGCGGTACCTGCGGTGATGCCGGCGGCCACGAGGGCCGCGACGGCGAACGACGTACCGACGACACGGGTCTTACGGGATATGCGGGGGGTCACGCGTGCTCCTTCAACTTTGCCAAGTGGTGGGGGTGCAAAGCGATGCGGGTGTGACGTGCGTTCGGGAAGACTGCCATTTCGAACGCGTGCATGTCAGGAGGGTGTTCGGGGTTTGGCTGAAAAATGTCCGTGGAGGGGTGCGCGCCGTTCGTATAACGGAGCTGGGCGCCGCCCCCGGATACCAGGGGACGACGCCCAACGCGCGTGCTTCGTGCGGCAGTTGTGCGGTGGCGAGATCTATGACCCGCCTATGGCACAGCTAGGTGTCCGCTGAGTGGCGCCTGTGATCAGAACGTCAGCTTCCAGCCGTTGATGTAACCGGTGTCCTGGGAGTAGACGTCCTGGACCCGCAGCTTCCAGGTGCCGCTTGCCTTCTCCGAGGACGCGTTGACGGTGTACGTGGTCTTCACGTCGGCCGCCGAGTCGAACGCGCTGGAGTTCTTCAGCCGGTAGGCCGTGCCGTCCGGGGCGACCAGGTCGACGACCAGGTCACCGCGGTAGGTGTGCACGATGTCCACCGCGACCTTCAGCGTGCTCGGTGCGTTGCCGCTGCGGCCGACGTTGATCGGGGAGGTGACCGCCGAGCCCGCGTCCGGGATCTTCACATCGTCGGCGTTCTCGAAGACATTGCCGCCACCGGCCGCGTTGACCGTCCAGGTGAAGGTGGCGTTACCGGTCTTCTTCGCGGCGTCGGTGACCGTGACCGCCACATTGCTGGTGCCGGCCGTGGTCGGCGTACCGGAGATCAGACCGGTGGTCGCGTTCAGCGACAGCCCGGCGGGCAGGCCGGTCGCCGCGTACGACAGCGCGCCCGCGGTGCCGCTGGTCGCCTTGATCTGCAGGCTCGCCGCCTGGCCCACGGTGCTGGTCTGGTTGCCCGGGTTGGTGACGGTGACCCCGCCGCCGTCCGGGACGCGGGCGCCGACGTTGACCGCCGCCCAGGTGTTGGCGACCGTGTTGTACGAGGCGCTGCCCTCACCGAACAGGTCGGCTGCCGCCTTGAGCGTGGCGGTGCGGGCGGCCGCGTAGTTGGTGTTGGCGTTCATGTACTGGCTGAGGGCCTTGAACCAGACCTTCTCGGCGTTGGCCCGGCCGATGCCAGGCACCGGCAGATTGTCGAAGGTCGGGCTGTCGTAGTGGACGCCGCCGATGTCCTTCGGGCCGCTGCCCTCGGACAGCAGGTAGAAGAAGTGGTTGGCGACACCGGACGAGTAGTGCACGTCCTTGTTGCCGACGTTGCTCGACCAGTAGTCGGCCGAGGCACCGTCCTTGGACGGCTTGTCCATGTAGCGCAGCGGGGTGCCGTCGCCATTGATGTCGATCTTCTCGCCGATGAGGTAGTCACCGGGGTCGGAGGAGTTGTTGGCGTAGAACTCCACCGCCGTACCGAAGATGTCGGAGGTCGCCTCGTTGAGGCCGCCGGACTCACCGCTGTAGGTGAGGTCGGCGGTGGCCGCGGTGACACCGTGCGACATCTCGTGGCCGGCCACGTCGATGGCGGTCAGCGGGGCGGCGTTGCCGCTGCCGTCGCCGTACGTCATGCAGAAGCAGCCGTCGTCCCAGAAGGCGTTGACGTAGCTGTTGCCGTAGTGCACCCGGGAGTAGGCGCCCACGCCGTCGCCCTTGATGCCGCTGCGGCCGTGCACGTTCTTGTAGTAGTCCCAGGTCTCCTGGGCGCCGTAGGCCGCGTCCACACCGGCCGTCTGGGCGTTCTGCGGCGTGCCGTCGCCCCAGGTGTCGTCGGCGTCGGTGAACAGCGTGCCGGTGCCGGACGAACCGTGCTTGAGGTCGTACGTCTTGTGGTTGCCGCGGGTGGCGTCGGTCATCGAGAAGTTCGGCGCCGAGCCCGAGGTCCCGAGGGTGACCTTGCCGCTGTACTCGCTGTTGCCGACGCCGTTCCTGATGGCCTGGTACTCGAAGATCTTGGCGCCGGTCGTGGCGTCCGTGATGACGTGCAGCTGGCTGGGCGTGCCGTCGTCCTGCAGCCCGCCGACCACCGTCTCGTACGCGAGCAGCGGCTTGCCGTCGGCGACCCAGACCACCTTGCGCGGTGCCTTCGCGGCCTCGGACTTCTTCGAACCGAGCGCCTGCGCCGCCTTGACGGCCTTCGACTCGGCCGCGGCGGGCCGCACCTTCGCGGTGGTGCTCGCGACCTTCAGCTGGGAGCGCACGGCCTTGGTGACGCCCTGGAGGGCGCCGCCCTTGCTCTCGTGCACCACGAGGTCACCGCCGAGGACGGGCAGCCCCTCGTAGGTGCGCTCGTAGCGGGTGTGCACGGTGCCGTCGACATCCTTCGAGACGTCCTTGACGACCAGCTTCTCCTTCGCGCCGAGCTTCAGCTGGCGCGCGGTCTCGGCGGTGGTGGCCCCGGCTGCCCGTATCAGCTCCGCACGCTGGGATGGGGACAGCTTGGCCGGCAGGGCGCCGGGATCGGGGGCGACATGCGTGGTGCCCGGCCGCGGGGCGGCCGCCGTGCCGGTACCGGCCTGAACGCCGACGGCCAGCATCGCCGTGACGGCGACGAGTGCGCCGGTCGCAACGGCGCGTCCATGGGGGGTGCGTCTCACACTGACTCCTTCTGCGGTGGCCGCGGAATGCCGCTGCGGCCGAGGGGGACCGGGCGGCGAAGCGGCCGTCCGGGCAGAGCGAGGCAGAACTCTTGGAGCGTGTGGGGGGAGACGTACGTGAGGTGCTGGGTGGAGCGGGTGGTGCGAGTGGAGCAGATGGTGCCGGTGGAACGGGTGGTGCGGTTGGAGCCTCCGGCCGCAGGGAGTTGGTGCTGTGGGGATCCGTGCGGCGGTTGCGGGGAAGAGTCCCACCAGCAGCGGCTTGTTGTCAGGCTCCGTTCAACTAATTGGCCGGAAACCGTCCGTTGCCCGAAATCGGTGTCCGGAAGCCGGACGGGGCTGATCGGCTGGTCGGCGCCAGGAGAGGCACGCTTACGGGAGAGCCTTAGCTGTGCCAGGACCGCCACAGTGCGGCGTAGGCGCCGTTCGCCGCCACCAGGGCGTCATGGGTGCCGAGTTCGGTCAGCCGGCCCTCCTCCATGACGGCTACCCGGTCCGCGTCGTGCGCGGTGTGCAGACGGTGCGCGATGGCGATGACCGTACGGCCCTTCAGGACGGCGGCCAGGGCGCGTTCGGTGTGCTGGGCCGTCCGCGGATCGAGCAGCGCGGTCGCCTCGTCCAGGATCACCGTGTGCGGATCCGCCAGCACCACACGGGCCAGGGCCAGTTGCTGGGACTGTGAGCCGTCGGGGCGATGGCCGCCGGCGCCCAGCTCGCTGTCCAGGCCGGCCGGCAGCTCCGCGGCCCAGTCGGCCCCCACGGCGGCCAGTGCGGCACTCAGCGTGGCGTCCCCGGCATCGGGCGCGGCGATCTGGAGATTGTCCCGGAGGGTGCCCAGGAACACATGGTGCTCCTGGGTGACGAGCACGATCTGCCGGCGCAGCGCCGCCGGGTCCAGCGCGGCGACCGGCACCCCGCCGACCGTCACCGCGCCCAGGCGCGGCGCATCGATCCCCGCCAGCAGCCGCCCCAGGGTGGACTTACCGGCGCCGGAGGGGCCCACCAGGGCCAGGCGTTCGCCGGGGCGGACGGTCAGGTCCACGCCGTGCAGGACATCGCGGTGCGCGGCGGGGCTCCGGCTGCCGTCGGCGGCCCCGTAGGCGTAGTGGACGGCGGTGACATCGATGCGGTCGTCGGCGGGGGTGGCGGGGGAGGGCTCCGGGGAGGGGTGGGGGAGAAGCGTCGCGGGCGCGGCCGCCCGGGGCCGCGGGGCCTGGCCGAGCCCCTCGACGCGGGCGAACGCGGCGCCGCTGCTCTGCAGTTGCTCGGCCCAGAACAGGACCGTCGCCAACGGGTCGGCCAGCTGCCGCAGATACAGCGCCGCGGCGATGACCACACCGAGGCTGATCCCGCCCCGCCCGTGCAGCGCCCCGCCGACCAGCAGGACGCCGACCACCGGGAGGACATAGGCGACATCCACGGCGGGCAGCAGCACACTGCGCAGGAACAGCGCGCGGGTGCGGGTGCGGCGGCACCGCTCGACGGCCCGCTCGCTCGCCGCCGTCCGGCGCTCCTGGAGGCCCAGCGCCTCGACGGTCCGGGCGCCGGTGGCGGTGGCCGCCAGCAGCTCGGCGAGCGCCGAGGTCGCCGCGCCCTCCGCCAGATACGCCTCGCGCGCCCGGCGCAGATACCACCGGACCGCGAACACCCCGCTGAACACCAGCAGCCCGCACAGGCCGAGCCGCGGATCGAGCACCACCACCGCACCCAGCAGGAACAGCGCCTGCGCCGCGGCGACACACACCTCCGGCACGGCGTCCCGCAGCGTCCGGGCGACCGAGGTGACATCGGAGGTGCCGCGGGCCGTCAGATCACCGGTGCCGGCCCGCTCCACGACGGCCGCCGGCAGCGCCAGCGCCCGGTCCACGTACTGCTCGCGGACCCGCGCCACGGTCCGCTCACCGAAGCGGTGCCCGACATACCGGGCGTAGCGCGCCAGCAGCAGCTGGGCCAGTCCGCACACCAGGATGACCAGCGCCAGCCGGTCGACCGCGCGCACCCCGCCGCCGGTCCGCACCGTGTCCACGATCCGGCCGAGCAGCCAGGGGCCGGCCAGACCGGCGCCGGCCGCCAGCGCGTTCAGCGTGAGCATCAGGGCGAAGGCCCGGCCGTCCAGCCGGACCAGCCGGAGCGCCGCCCGCCGGGTGGTGGCCGGATCGGCCACCGGCAGCGCCGCACCGTCCGGCAGGGCGTCGTCATCGGACCGTCCGGGCCGGGTGGCGGTCGTCGTCATCGGGTGTCCTCCTTCGGCGCGGGAAGCCCGGCCACCTCCGCGGGCCGGGCGGCCGGGTCGCCGCCGCCCGCGGGCCCGCCGTCCGCGCCGCCGCCGTCCGTGCCCCCGTCTTCCGTGCTGTCCTCGTTCTCGCTCTCGTCCTCGTTCTCGTCCTCGCCGCGGGCCACCAGACGGCGGTATCCGGGCTGTTCGTCCAGGAGCTGACGGTGGCTGCCGACGGCGACGGCCCGGCCGCCGACGAGGAAGTACACCCGGTCGGCCCGGTCCAGCAGCAGGGGCGAGGTGCTGGTGACGACGGTCGTACGGCCCGCCCGCGCGTCGTGCAGCCGGGCCGCGATACCGGCCTCGGTGTGCGCGTCGACCGCCGAGGTCGGTTCCACCGCGAGCAGCACTTCGGGGTCGGCCAGCAGCGCCCGCACCAGGCGCAGCCGCTGCCGCTGCCCGCCGGAGAGATTGCCGCCCTGTGCCTCGACCGCCGAGTCCAGCCCGTCCGGCAGCCCGCGGACGATGTCCTCCGCCAGGGCCGTACGGACGGCACGGCCGATCGCCTCCTCGGTCCGGTCCCGGCGCCCGCTCACCACCTCGCGCAGCGTCCCGGCGAACAGCTCGGCTTCGTTGTCGGCGACCAGGATCCGGTCCCTGACCTGCGGCAGCGCGATCTCGTCGAGACGTACCGCGCCCCATGTCGCGGCAGAGTCCGCGAACCGGCCCAGCCGGTCGACCACCGCCGCCGACTCGCCCGGCCGGGCGGCGGCCAGCGCGGTCAGCAGACCGGGCACCACCTGGACACCGGACGCCGGATCACACAGCACGGCGGCGGCCTCCGGGGCGTCCCCGGCCGCGTCCCCGGCGCCGGCCGCATCCCCGGCACCGTCCGCGGCATCCGGCTCCAGCCGCAGGAACCGGACCACCCGCCGGGCGGCCACCAGCCCGCGGGTGAGGTCATAGCCGCCCTCGATGAAGAACGACACCGGCACCACCAGCGCCGCCGCATAGCCGTACACCGCCACCAACTCACCCACAGTGATGGCCCCTTGGGCCGCCATCCGGGCCGCGAGCCAGGTCACCGCGGCCAGGAACAGCGTCGGCAGACCGACCCCGAGGGCCTGCACCCAGCTCGTCACCGCACCGACCCGGTAGCCCTCGCCGCGCAGCGCCCGCGACTCGCGCCGGTAGCGGTCCGCGAACACCTCCTTGCCGCCCAGGCCGTTGAGCACCCGCAGCCCGCCGACCAGGTCCGTCAGCCGGGCCGCCAGCCCGCTCTGCCGCTCGCGGTACCGCGCCTCGGCCCCCTGCAGCCGCCCCAGTAACGGCCCGACCAGCAGCGCGAGCAACGGGACACCCAGCAGCACCACCCCGGCCAGCAGCGGCGAGACGCTCAGCAGCAGGACGGCGACGACCCCGTACGCCAGCACCCCGCCGACACCGGGCCCGGTCATCGTCAGCGTCTGGCTGATCACCGCGACATCGCCGATCCCGATCGTGACGACCTCCCCGGCGGTCACCTTGCGGGGCAGCGCCGCCCCCAGCCGCAGGGTGTGCGCCACGATGGCCCGCACCGTACGGAAGGTGGCGTCCATACGGATCCTGGTCATGGTGCGGTGCCGCATGACCGCCAGCCAGGCGTTTGCCACCCCGACCCCGAGCAGCACCGCCGCCCAGCCGAGCAGCACCGGCATCCGGCCCGGCACCAGTCCCTCGTCGATGGCCCGGGACAGCACATAGGGCGGCAGCATCAGCCCGATCATCCACAGGCTGCCGTACGAGGCGCCCGCCGCCACCCGCCCCCGCTGGCTGACCACCAGCCACCACACATACTGTCCGGCACCGCGGTGTCCGGCGCTTCCCGGTCCCCGTGCGCTGTCGGCCATCGTCCCCGCCCCCTTCGCGTCGCTGCCGCCGCGTCTGCCGCCGCCGCATCGTTGCCGTGTTATCCCACGCTGTCCCGCCATGCCCCGTGCAGTTGCGCGAACGTGCCCCGTGCGGCGATGAGTTCGTCCGGCGGGCCGTCCTCGACGATCCGGCCGTCGGCCATGACCAGGACCCGGTCGGCGATGCCGATGGTCGACAGGCGGTGGGCGATCACCAGGGCCGTACGGCCCTCCAGGACGGTGTCCATGGCGTGCTGCACCGCCCGTTCGCCGGGTATGTCCAGGGAGCTGGTGGCCTCGTCGAGGATGAGGACGGCCGGGTCGGCGAGCAAGGCGCGGGCGAAGCTCACCAGTTGGCGCTGGCCTGCGGAGATGCGGCCGCCGCGCTTGCGGACATCGGTGTCGTAGCCGTCCGGCAGGGCGGTGATGAAGTCATGGGCGCCGAGGGCCTTCGCGGCGCTTTCGATCTCCGCGCGGGTGGCGTCCGGGCGGCCGAGAGCGATGTTGTCGGCCACCGTGCCGGAGAACAGGAACGCCTCCTGGGTCACCATCACGACACCGCGGCGCAGCGCGGCCGTGGACAGCTCGCGCAGATCGACACCGTCGAGCAGCACCCGGCCCTCGGTGGGGTCGTAGAAGCGGGCCAGGAGCTTGGCCAGGGTCGACTTGCCGGCGCCGGTGGCACCCACCACGGCCACCGTGCTCCCGGCCGCGAGGGTCAGATCGAAGCGGGGCAGTACCTCGTCGCCGGTGCGGTAGGCGAAGCGGACGCCGCGGAAGGCGACCTCGCGGCCCGGCCGGCCGTCCCCTACGGGCGGCAGTGCGGCCGATACGGCCGGCTGCGGGACGCCGGGGCGCCGGGCGAGCAGTCCGGCGATCTTCTGGAGTGAAGCGGCCGCGGATTCATAGGAGTTGAGGAACATGCCGAGCCGGTCGATGGGTTCGTACAGCCGGCGCAGCGAGAGCACCGCGGCGGCGAGCACACCGAGCGCCAGGCTTCCCGTCGCCACGCGGTAGGCGCCCCACAGGACGATCGCGGCGACCGCGAAATTGGCCACCAGCCGGGAGGCGACGACATAGCGCGCCATCTCCAGGAGCGTGTCGCCGTTGATCCGTGCGTGGTGGTGGTTCAGCCGGGCGAAGGCGGCTTCGTTCGGCCGCTCGCGGCGGAACGCCTGCACCGGGCGGATGCCGTTGAGGGTCTCGGTGATCTTCACGATGACGGCCGCCATCGCCGTGGACTTGGCGCTGTAGACCCGGTGCGAACGGCGCCGGAAGGCCCGTACGAGGAGGGCGAGCGGCCCGGCGGAGGCGAGCGCGGCGGCGCCCAGGCCCCAGTCCAGCCAGAGCAGCGCCGCCGTGATGAAGACCGTCGACAGGGCGATGGTGATCAGCTCCTGGAGCCCCTCTTCGAGGAGTTCGCGCAGCGCCTCCACATCGGTGGTGGCCCGGGAGATCAGCCGGCCGGACGTATAGCGCTCGTGGAAGTCCAGGCTCAGCGCCTGACCGTGCCGGAAGATCCGGCCGCGCAGATCGAGCAGCACATCCTGGCTGACCCGCGCGGAGAGCTCGACGAAGGCGAACTGCAGCCCGCCGGACGCCACCGCGCACAGCACCGCCGCCACCGCCACGGCGAGCAGCGGTCCGTGGTCCCCGGCCCGCAGCGCCGGTACCGCCCGGTCCAGCGCATAGGCGACCAGCAGCGGACCGGCCTGTACGGCGGCCTGCTGGAGCAGCAGCAGGACGGCCACCAGCCCGACGCGGCCGCGGTGCGGGGCCAGCAGGGAGCCGAGGAGGGAGCGCGCGGCCCCCTTGGGGGCGGGCAGTGCGTCCTGGGTGAGCGCGTCGGGGGTGCGGTCCCCGGGCTCCGGGGGGCGCGCCGCGGGCCGTGGCCCGGGGCCGGGGCGGTCCTCCGGGCCGTCGGACGGGCGGCCGGTCGTGGTGGTGGTCATCGGGCGCCCTCTCCCTCGCCGGACATCAGGGTGGCGTACTCGGGGTGGTCCCGGAGCAGTTGGTGGTGGCTGCCGACGGCGGTGATCCGGCCACCGGACAGCAGGGCCACCCGGTCGGCGAGCAGGACCGTGGACGGCCGGTGGGCGACGACCAGGGCCGTGGTGGTCGCCAGGACCTGGCGCAGCGCCGCCTCCACCAGCGCCTCGGTGTGCACATCGAGGGCGGACAGCGGATCGTCGAGGATCAGGAAGCGCGGCCGGCCGACCACGGCACGGGCCAGGGCGAGCCGTTGCCGCTGCCCGCCGGACAGGCTCAGGCCCTGTTCGCCGACCTGGGTGGCGGCGCCCTCGGGGAGCGCGTCGACGAAGCCGTCGGCCTGCGCCACCGCCAGCGCCCGCCGGAGATCCGCCTCCTGGGCGCCCTCCGCGCCCATCAGGACGTTCTCCGCGGCGGTCGCCGAGAAGAGGGTGGGCTCCTCGAAGGCCACCGCGACCAGCGCCCGGACCTCGTCCCGGCCGAGGGTCGCCAGATCGCGCCCGTCGAGGCTGATCCTGCCCGCGGTGGGGTCGTACAGCCGCGGTACCAGCGCCGTGAGCGTGGTCTTCCCGCTGCCCGTCGCCCCGACCAGCGCCATCGTCTCGCCGGGGCGGATGTGCAGGGTGATGTCCTTGAGCAGCGGCGGGGAGTCCGGCGGAGCGTCGGGGTAGCGGAACTGCACGCCGGAGAAGACGAGGCCGCCGGGTGCCGGTGCGTCCACGGCCGCCGCGTCCCGGGCGGGTTCGCCCACGGTTGGCGCGTCCACGGTCCGCTCGCCCACGGCCGGTTCGCGACGCCCGGTTCGTCCATGACCTCGAAGTACCGGTCGGTGGCCGTCGCCGCCTCCTTGCTCATGGCCAGCAGGAAGCCCATCGACTCCACCGGCCAGCGCAGCGCCAGGGCGGTGGACAGGAAGGCGACGAGGGTGCCCGCGGACAGTGCCCCCTCGGCCACCTGAAGCGTGCCGAGCACCAGCGCGCCGCCGATCGCGAGCTCCGGCAGGGTGGTGTTGCACCCCCACATCCACGCCAGCAGCCGCGCCTTGCGGAGTTCGGACGTACGCAGCGCGCGGGTCAGCCGCCGGAAGGCGGCGGCCTGGCTCCGGTGGCGCCCGAAGCCCTTGATGACGCGGATGCCGAGCACCGACTCCTCAACCACGGTCGTCAGATCGCCGAGCTGGTCCTGGGTCCGGCGCGCCGCCCGCCCGTACTTCGCCTCGAAGACCGAGCACAGCACCATCAGCGGCAGCACCGGCGCCAGCACCACCAGCCCCAGCGACCACCGCTGAGCCAGCAGGAGTACCGCGCCCACCAGGATGGTGACGCCGTTGATCAGCAGAAAGGTCAGCGGGAAGGCGAGGAACAGCCGCACCAGCTGGAGGTCGGTCGTACCGCGCGACAGCAACTGGCCGGAGGGCCAGCGGTCGTGGAAGGCGACCGGTAGGCGCTGCACATGGCGGTACAGCGCCTCGCGCATCGCCGCCTCGACCCCGGCCAGCGGACGCGCCACCAGCCGGCGCCGCAGCCCGAACAGCAGCGCCTCCGCGAGCCCGAGCAGCAGGAGGTACCCGCCGCCGAGCCACACCCCGCCCGGATCGCGCGCCGCCACGGGCCCGTCCACCAGCCACTTGAGCACCAGCGGAATGACCAGGCCGACGCAGGAGGCGAGCACCCCCACGAAGGCGGCCGTGAACAGCCGCGCCCGCACCGGCCGGGCGAACGGCCACAGGCGCAACAGCGAGCGCATGGTGGAGTGTTGGGGTAAGTCGGTCGGGTCGGTCCGGTTCGTCATCTGCGCGGTGTCGGCCATCACTCGCGAGCGTAAGGGGCGGCACTGACAACGCTCATCCGGATTTCGGCCGACGGCCCGCCCCGCGCCTCCGCCCCGTATGCCGCCACCCCGTGCGGCCCCGCCCCATGGGCCTCAGCCCCCTACGCTCAGCCCGGCACCGCCCGGAACAGCAGCACCGAGCGTCCACCGAGCGTGATCGGGGCGCCCGCCGCGTACGACGCCTCCGCCGCCCCCGGCTGGTCCTCCCGCGCGGTGTCGACGAGCAGTTCGTAACCGCTCGCCCAGGGCGGCCCGGGGAGCGTGAACGGGCGCGGCCGGTCGCCGGCGTGCAGCACGGCGAGGAAGCTGTCGTCGACGATCCGGATGCCCCGGGCGTCGCGCTGGGAGATGTCGTTCCCGGAGAGGTACATGCCCAGCGTGGCCCCCGGGGTGTACCAGTCCTGTTCGGTCATCTCCGTCCCGTCCGCGGTGAACCAGGCGAGGTCGCGCAGACCGCCCTGCTGATGCGGCCGCCCGGAGAAGAACGCCCGGCGGCGCAGCACCGGGTGGGCGCGGCGCAGCGCGACGAGCCGGGCGACCAGACCGGCCAGCGGGCGCCACTCCGGGGCGTCCAGCAGCGACCAGTCGAGCCAACTGGTCGCGTTGTCCTGGCAGTAGGCGTTGTTGTTGCCGTGCTGGGTGCGGCCCATCTCGTCCCCGGAGACCAGCATCGGCACGCCCGTCGACAGCAGCAGGGTGGTCAGGAGGTTGCGCAGCTGGCGGTGGCGCAGCGCGCCGACCGCCGGGTCGTCGGTCTCGCCCTCGGCGCCGCAGTTCCAGGACCGGTTGTCGTGGGTGCCGTCGCGGTTGCCCTCGCCGTTGCCGGCGTTGCGCTTGTGCTCGTAGGTGACCAGGTCGCGCAAGGTGAAGCCGTCGTGGGCGGTGATGAAGTTGACCGAGGCATACGGGCGGCGGCCGCCCCAGGCGTAGAGGTCGCTCGACCCGGAGAGCCGGTAGCCCAGATCGCGTACGTCGTGCTGGGCGCCGCGCCAGAAGTCCCGGACGGTGTCCCGGTAGCGGTCGTTCCACTCCGTCCACAACGGCGGGAAGGCGCCGACCTGATAGCCGCCGTTGCCCACGTCCCAGGGCTCGGCGATCAGCTTGACCCGGCGCAGTACCGGGTCCTGGGCGATCACGGCGAGGAACGGGGAGAGCATGTCGACGTCGTGCATGGAGCGGGCCAGCGCGGCCGCCAGGTCGAAGCGGAAGCCGTCCACGCCCATCTCGGTGACCCAGTAGCGCAGCGAATCGGTGATCAGCCGCAGCACATGGGGCTGGACGACATGCAGGGTGTTGCCGCAGCCGGTGTAGTCGGCGTAGCGGCGGGCGTCGCCAGCCAGACGGTAGTAGCCGCGATTGTCGATGCCCCGGAGGGACAGCGTCGGGCCCAGTTCGCCGGCCTCCGCGGTGTGGTTGTAGACGACATCGAGGATCACCTCGATACCGGCGTCGTGCAGCGCCCGCACCATCCGCTTGAACTCGCCGACCTGCTGCCCCCGGGTACCGGTGGCGGCATAGCCGGCGTGTGGCGCGAAGTAGCCGATGGAGTTGTAGCCCCAGTAGTTGCGCAGCCCCCGGCGCACCAGATGGTCCTCATGCGCGAACTGGTGGACGGGCAGCAGTTCGACGGCGGTGACCCCGAGCCGGACCAGGTGCTCCAGCGCCGCCGGGTGCGCCAGCCCGGCATACGTGCCGCGCAGCCGCTCCGGGACACCGGGGTGGCGCATCGTGAAACCGCGCACATGCAGCTCGTAGAGCACCGAATCCGGCCAGGGCGTCTTGGGCCGGCGGTCGTCCCGCCACTCGTCGGCACCGCCCTCGTCCCCGGTGTCGTCACCGACCACCACGCCCTTGGGGACGTACGGCGCCGAGTCCCGGTCGTCGCGCACGGTGTCGGCGACCTGCTGCTGCGGCCAGTCGCGGACATGCCCGTAGAGCTGGGCGGGCAGCGCGGCCCCCGCGCCGGACGCTTCGGTACGGGTGCCGAAGTCGCCGTCCACGGCTCGGGCGTACGGGTCCAGCAGCAGCTTCGCCGGATTCCAGCGGGCGCCGGACCAGGGGTCCCAGCGGCCGTGCACCCGGTAGCCGTAGCGCTGTCCGGGGCGGATTCCGGGCAGGAAGCCGTGCCAGATCTCATGGGTGAGCTCGGTCAGCGCATGGCGGGTCTCGCGCTCCGCGTCGTCGAAGAGACACAGCTCGACGGCCTCGGCGCCGCCCGCCCACAGGGCGAAGTTGGTGCCGGCGATGCCATCGGGACCGGTGCGGTACCGGGCCCCCAGTGGAGTGGGACTGCCGGGACGGATGTCCGCGGGTGGGGCGAGTGGTTCGTCCGCCACTGCCTCCTGCTCGGGTGCGCTCGACACGTGCCCGCCTCCTGCGGCTCATGGCTCGGTCGGGCGGTGGGTCCCGGCATGGCGGTGCCTCCCGGTGCGCGCTGGGGAGTCCCGGCCGTGCAGGTGTCCGCCCTCCCCGTTGTTCTTCCCGCAACCGGGCGTTGCCTCACGCTTCCCGTCGGAGGCTCCTCGCTCCGCCCCGTTCTGCCGGTGACATCCCGTTACGCGGCATACCTCCTAACCCGAGCGTCATCCCGCACAATGCGGTATATGACCGCCCATCAGCAGGACCGAGCAGGGGACCGAGCGAAGCGCCGCGGCGGCGCCCGTGCGCGGGGCCGGCTGCCGGACGGGGCGGGGGACCGGACGGGCGACCGGGCGGCCCGTGGCGCGGCGGTGCGGACGGCCCGCAACACCTGTCGCCCCCGCCGCCCCCGCCGCATCCGTCTGGTCCTCGTCGTCCTGGCCGGTCTCACCGGGGCGGCGGCGCTGGCCGGCTGCGGGGACCCGGAGGTCTTCGTCGGCGGCAAACCGCGCTCCCCGGAGGCGACCATCACGGTCGTGCCGCACAACGGCGCGCGCGGCGTACGGGCCGACGGGCGGTTCGAGGTCCGGGTGCCGGCGGGGCGGCTGGAGCGGGTCACGGTCAGCCGCACCGGTGCGGCAGGCCGGCGGCCCGTCGCCGGGCGGATCACGCCCGACGCCATGACCTGGCGGCCCGCCCCCGGGCGCCTCCAACTCGGCGCGCGCTACACCGTCGACGCGGTGGCGCTGGACGGCGCGGGCCACCGCTTCGCCCGCCACTCCACCTTCACCACCGCCGCGCCCGTCCACCGCCTCGTCGGCCACTTCTCGCCCCAGGGCGATGCCACCGTCGGCACCGGCCTGATCTTCTCGATGGTCTTCAACCGGCCGGTCGCCGACCGCGCGGCCGTCGAACGCGCCGTCCGGGTCAGCGCCCGGCCCGGCGTCCCGGTCGCCGCCCACTGGTTCGGCCGGCGGCGCTTGGACTTCCGGCCCCGCGAGCGCTGGCGGCCGGGCACCGAGATCACCGTCCAGCTGCGGCTGCGCGGGGTGAAGGCCGCACCGGGCGCCTACGGGACCCAGCGCCGCACCGTCCGCTACCGGGTGGGCCGGGATCAGGTCAGCTTCATCGACGCCGCCCGGCACACCATGACCGTACGGCGGGACGGCCGGGTCGTGGCGGTGCTGCCGGTCACCGCTGGCGACGACGAGAACCCCACCTACAACGGGCGGATGGTGATCCTGGAGCGCCATTCAAGGACGCGGATGGACGGTGACACCGTCGGCTTCGGCGGCGAGTACGACATCCCGGACGTGCCGCACGCCATGCGCCTCACCAGATCGGGGACCTTCCTCCACGGCAACTACTGGGCGCCGCCCGAGGTGTTCGGCGGCGTCAACACCAGCCATGGCTGCATCGGACTCAAGGACATCCGGGGCGGCGGCCCGAACACCCCGGCCGGCTGGTTCTTCGCCCAGTCGATCGTCGGCGACACCGTGGTGGTGGACAACTCCCCGGAGCGCGTGGTCGCGCCGGACAACGGCCTCGGCGGCTGGAACATGCCCTGGGAGTTGTGGCGGTCCGGCTCCGCGCTGCGCTGACCTGGCACCGGCCCGCCGCGGCCCGTGCCCCCGAACCACCCCCGCACTTGGGACTAAACAGTGACATTCACGGGGAGTTCACTGTCACCGCGGTGTGGTTATCTAACGGCAAGCGCGCGGCTGCCCGCATCCGCGTGCGGGGGACCGCGGGCCGTGCGAGGGGAAAAGGGGCCAGTCGTGAACGTCCAGCCGAATTCGGGGGTGCCGGCGCGCCGGCGCCGGTGGCCACACGGGGGCGGGGGACCGCTCGCGGTCCTGCTCGCCGCCGTGCTGCTGCTGGTGACGGGGTGTGGTGGCGATGACGGTGACGACAAGAAGGCCGGCAAGGCGGGCGGGGACAAGGACGCCTCGCAGGCCGCCGTGACGATAGCGCCCAAGGACGGTGCGGACGGCGTCGCCACCAGCGGTGCGCTGAAGGTGTCCGCCCAGAAGGGCCGGCTCAAGTCCGTCAAGGTCAAGGACGGCAAGGGCAATGAGGTCGACGGGAAGATAGCGGGCGACGGCGCCGTGTGGAAGCCGAGCGGCCATCTGGGCGCCTCGACGAAGTACACCGTCGACGCCATAGCGGTGGACGGCAAGGGCCGGGAGGCCGCCGAGCACTCCGGCTTCACCACGCTCGTGCCCAAGAACACCTTCATCGGCCAGTACAGCCCCGAGAACGGCCAGCGGGTCGGCGTCGGGATGCCGGTCTCGATCCGCTTCACCCGCGGCATCACGGACCCCGAGGCCGTCGAGAAGGCCATCAAGGTCAGCGCCGAGCCGTCGGTCCCCGTCGAGGGCCACTGGTTCGGCAACGACCGGCTCGACTTCCGCCCCGAGAAGTACTGGGCGCCCGGCACCAAGGTCACCCTCAAGCTCGACCTCAACGGCGTCGAGGGCCGGCCCGGTGTCTACGGCACCCAGGCCAAGGAGGTCTCGTTCACCGTCGGCCGCAGCCAGGTCAGCACGGTCGACGCCAAGTCGAAGCAGATGACCGTGGTCCGCGACGGGAAGACCGTCAAGACCATCCCGATCACCGCGGGCGCGCCGGGCACCGAGACGTACAACGGCAAGATGGTGATCAGCGAAAAGCACCTCGTGACGCGGATGAACGGGGACACCGTCGGCTTCGGCGGGGAGTACGACATCAAGGACGTCCCGCATGCGATGCGGCTGAGCACGTCCGGCACGTTCATCCACGGCAACTACTGGTCGGGCAGCGCGGCCTTCGGCACCCGGAACGCCAGCCACGGCTGTGTGGGCCTGTTCGACCAGCGCGGCGGCGGCGACGGTTCCACCCCGGCGGCGTGGTTCTTCCGCAACTCCGTCATCGGCGATGTGGTCGTCGTCAAGAACTCGCATGACGAAACGATCCAGCCGGACAACGGCTTCAGCGACTGGAACCTCTCCTGGGAGAAGTGGAAGGCCGACCAGTAGGACGGCCAGTAGGACGGCCGAAAGGCAACGGGGCCCGCTGCACTGTGACCGAGTGCACCGGGCCCGCTGTCGTTAACGCGTACTAACCTTCCGGGCATGACTGTGAACTTCGAGGTCGCCGACGGCGTCGGGACCATCCGCCTGGACCGTCCGCCGATGAACGCCCTGGACATCGCCACCCAGGACCGGCTGCGCGAGCTGGCCGAGGAGGCCACCCGCCGCGACGATGTGCGCGCCGTCGTCATCTGGGGTGGTGAGAAGGTGTTCGCGGCCGGGGCGGACATCAAGGAGATGCAGGTCATGGATCATGCGGCGATGGTCGTGCGGTCCAAGGCCCTGCAGGACGCGTTCACCGCCGTGGCCCGTATTCCCAAGCCCGTGGTCGCCGCGATCACCGGCTATGCGCTGGGCGGCGGCTGCGAGCTGGCGCTCTGCGCCGACTTCCGGATCGCGGCCGATAACGCCAAGCTCGGTCAGCCGGAGATCCTGCTGGGGCTCATCCCGGGCGCCGGCGGCACCCAGCGGCTGGCGCGGCTGGTGGGCCCGTCCAAGGCCAAGGACCTGATCTTCACCGGCCGTCAGGTGAAGGCCGACGAGGCGCTCACGCTCGGACTGGTCGACCGGGTGGCGCCGGCCGCCGAGGTCTACGAGCAGGCGCACGCCTGGGCGGCGCGGCTGGCGGCCGGCCCCGCGCTGGCGCTGCGGGCCGCGAAGGAATCCGTCGACGCGGGCCTGGAGACGGACATCGACACCGGCCTGACCATTGAACGCAACTGGTTCGCGGGGCTGTTCGCGACCGAGGACCGGGAGACCGGCATGCGCAGCTTCGTCGAGGAAGGCCCCGGCAAGGCCAAGTTCCGCTGAAACAACTGGTGTTGACGGTACGTCTGAGGTTTGGCCGGGATGCGATGCCCCCTTGTGGGGGAATGGCGCAGAACTTAATTGCGGCTTAAGGCAACCTTGTTGAGGCCGTCCGCCGGCCCTGCGGAGGCCGGGTGTCATCGCAGGTCAGCACAGGCGAACCGGAACCTTAACGGCCTTTGGCATATGTCCCGGCGCGGGGAGGGAACCGGCGATTCCGGACAGTGGATTCCGTCGGTTCCACCCCCGTGACCGTCAAGTAGCAGCCATGATGGGGGGCATGGCGGGCCTCGAAGGAATGGAGCAGCCGCGGCCGCGGAGCGATCCGGCCGCCGCACGGTGGGGCGTCCCCGGCACGGACGGGGACCGGGTCCCGGCTTCCCGCAGACCGGTGTCCGCGGTACCCGAACCGGCCGGCGATCAGGCCCTCGGTGAGGTGCGGCTCCCCTCGCGCCCCCAGTCCGCCGGTATCGCGCGCCGGCTCACCGCCGCCGTCCTCCTCAAACAGTGGTCCCTGACGCCCCAGCTCGCCGAGCACGCCGTGCTGCTCGTCTCCGAACTCGTCGGCAACGCCGTACGGCACACCGGCGCCCGCACCTTCGGGCTGCGGATGCTCCGCCGCCGCGGCTGGATCCGTATCGAGGTGCGCGATCCGTCCCGCGGTCTGCCGTGTCTCATGCCGGTCCAGGCGATGGACCTCAGCGGCCGCGGGCTCTTCCTCGTCGACAAGCTCTCCGAACGCTGGGGCGTGGATCTGCTGCCCCGCGGCAAGACCACCTGGTTCGAGATGCGGATCGCCGACCGCTGACCGGCGGTCCGGCCCCCGATGGCGGGCTCCGGGCCGGGCCCGGAGCCCGCGACAGGCGCCGGGGACCGGTGGTGCTCCGCTCGCGCGGTGACGGTCCGTACGATGGGTTGTTCATGCTCGCGCGAGGTACGGAGAGGGAGGGACATGCACTCTGTGCGCCGGTCGGCCGCGCTGACGCTGCTGCTCCTCCTCGCCGTCACCTTCGGGCCGCTGCTGTGCCGGATCGGTGGCGACCAGGCCTGGCTGGCGGGCCGGGCGGCGACGGCCGCGACCACGTGGCGGTCGGGTGACACGGCGCCGACGACACCGGCGGCGGCAGCGGCACCAGCGGCGCCGTCGACACCAGCCGCCTCAGCGACCACGGCGGCCCCTGCGGCCTCAGTGACCCCCGCGGCCACTCCGGACGCCACGCTCGGCAACCCCGCCCCGCCCCCCGTCGCCCACGCACCCAAGAGGTGCTCGGAGCGGCATGCGCCGGGGCCCGAGGAGTCCGCCCCGCTGCCCGCACCGCACCGCGGTGAGCCGCTCGCCCCCGCCACCACCGGCCCGGGGCCGCTCGCCGTGGATCTGCCCGTGCAGTGCGCGCTCGCCCGGCCACCGACGGACAGCGCCTCCGTCATCGACGACACCGCGCTCCTCCCCGTATTGCGGATATAGGCCGCCGCCCGACGCACACGGCCCGAATTCCCCCTCCGTACGTCTGGAGCTTCCGCATGCCCGTTTCCGCCTCTCCCACCCGCAGACTGGCCGCCGTCGGCGCGGTCATCGCCCTCGTCGTCGCCGTGATCGCGATCGCCGTCGCCGTCGGCTCGTCCGTCGAGGGCGACCGCGACACCGGCCGCACCGGCACACCCCAGGCAGCCGCCTCCACCGCGCCCCAGGAGGACCCCGCACAGCAGAAGATGTTCGACGACCTCGCCAAGCGGACCATCCGGCGCGAGGACGGCGACCCGCTGGCCATCGGCAAGAAGGACGCCCCGGTGGTCCTGGTCGAATACGCCGACTACCAGTGCTCGTTCTGCGGCCGCTTCACCCGGGAGACCCAGCCCGCACTGATCAAGAAGTTCGTCGACAAGGGCACCCTGCGCATCGAGTTCCGTAACTTCACCGTCTTCGGCGCGGACTCCGAGCGGGCCGCCCGTGCCTCCTGGGCCGCCGGACAGCAGGGCAAGTTCTGGCAGCTGCACGACGAGCTGTACGCCAAGACCCGTAAGGGTGCGGCGCTCGCCGAGGACAAGATCGTCGACATGGCCCGCAGCAGCGGTGTGGACGACATCGAGAAGTTCCGGGCGGACATGAAGGGCGCGGACGCCGAGCGGGCGCTGAAGAAGGATCAGGACGAGGGCTACCAGCTCGGGGTGCAGTCCACGCCGTCCTTCCTGGTCAACGGCCGTCCGGTGGCCGGGGCCCAGCCCCAGGAGGTCTTCGCCCAGGCCATCGAGGACGCCGCGGCACGGGCGAAGCACGGACCGGCGGCCAAGGGGTCCGACAAGTGACCGATATCGGCTACCTCGCGGCGTTCCTGGGCGGCGCGCTCGCCCTGCTCAGCCCGTGCAGCGCCCTGCTGCTGCCGGCGTTCTTCGCGTACTCCCTGTCCACGCCCGGCCGGCTGGTCGCCCGTACCGGCGTGTTCTATCTGGGACTGGCCACCACCCTGGTGCCGCTCGGCGCGGCCAGTACGGCGGCCAGCCGGCTGTTCAACGGCCACCGCGATCTGCTGATCTCCATCGGCGGCTGGGTCGTCATCGCGATGGGCCTCGCCCAGATCCTCGGACTGGGCTTCGCCTCCCGGCGCGCCCAGGCCGCCGCCGCGCGGATCACCCCGCGGTCCGCCGTCTCCACGTTTCTGCTCGGCTGTGTCTACGGACTGGCCGGGTTCTGTGCCGGGCCGATCCTCGGCGCCGTGCTGACGGTGACGGCGGTCAGCGGCTCGCCCGTGTACGGCGCCTCGATGCTCGCCGTCTACGCGCTGGGCATGGCGCTGCCGCTGTTCGTGCTGGCGCTGCTGTGGGACCGCTGCAAGCTCGGCACCCGGGGCTGGCTGCGAGGCCGCGAATTCACCGTCGGCAAGCTGCGGTTGCACACCACATCGCTGCTGTCCGGGGTGTTCTTCATCGGTATCGGCGTGCTGTTCCTGCGCTTCAACGGGACCAGTGCGCTGCCCGGAATCCTCGACGCGGACAGTGAGTTCCGGGCCGAGGAATGGGCGACGCGGATCGGCAACGGCGTTCCGGACGCCGTGCTGATCGCCCTCGCCGCGCTGGCCGTCGCCGGGGTGCTCGCCCGGTTCGCGCTACGGCCGGAGAAGAAACGGCGGGACGGTACCGAATAGCGGGGCCGGGGCTGGGCCGGGGCCGGTCGGAGTGGGGCCGGAGCGGCTCCGGCCCGGCCCCACCCCCGACCTCACAGCCACACGTTGTCGTTGACCGAGCCCAGGCCCGTACCGGACAGCCGCCGGTGGAGGGCCAGCGCCTGATCCTCGGTCAGCGAGGCGACATGGTCCGCGGCGGCACGCAGCCGGTCGCCGTGCAGCGCCAGCTCCTCGGCGCGGTCCGGCGGCAGCAGCTCGGGTGCGTCATGGCTCCAGCGCAGCAGCTCGCTCACCACCCGCCGCTTGCCGTGCTGCTGGGTGGCCAGCGCCGGGCGGTCGATGACGTAGCACCAGACCAGCTCCTTGAGCAGATCGCAGGCGGCCCGCCGGTCCGCCGGGATCACCAGCTGCGCCCCGTAACGGATCGCCGCCGCGCCGCCCACCTCCAGCGCGATACCGCGGGTGAAGTAGGAGATCAGATCCGCGGTGCGGCGATTGACCGCCACCGCGTCCTCATGGCTGCCGCTGTACGGCGCGGGCACCGCCAGCCGCTTGCCGATGTCCTCCATCATCACCAGCGCGGCCGCCCGGTCGAAGGGCTCGCCCGCCCGCGCCCGCTTGGCCTGCACGTAATCCAGGAAGCGGCGGGTCTCCCGCTCGGTGTCACTGCCCGCGGAGCCGTCCGGCGGGAACAGCGCGGCCAGCGGGATCAGGCCCGTGCGATAGAAGTCCTCGACGTCATGGCAGGCGTAGGTGACATCGTCCGCCCAGTCCATGACCTGCTCCTCGACCGGTACGGCGGTGTCCGTACGGCCGGCTCGCACCCAGGAGAACGCCTCCCGGTCGGCGACGTACACGCCCCACTTCACATGCCGCGCCGGATCCTGGTCGACGGGCGCGCGCTCCCACGGGTACTTCGTGGCGGCGTCCAGACAGGCGCGGGTCAGATGCAGTCCTCGGTGGCCCGGGTATTTGTGGGCGGCGAGGAAGGTCAGTACCCGCAGGGTCTGTGCGTTGCCCTCGAAGCTGTCGAGCACACCGTCCGCGAAGTGCAGTTCGTCCATCGTGGCGCGCAGGGCCAGCTCACCCGCGTGCCCGAAGGGCGGATGGCCGATGTCATGGGCCATGCACGCCGCCTCGACGAGCGCCGGATTCGGCCCGCCGTACTGCCGCTCCAGCCGCTCCGCCATCCGCCGGCCGAGCTGCGCCACCTTCATCGAGTGCGTCAGCCGGGTGTGATACGCGCCCAGCTCGGCGCTCGCCACCACCTGGCTCTTCCCGGCCAGCGCCCGCCACTGCGTCGAGTACAGGATCCGGTCGACGTCATGCTCGAACCCGGACCGCTGCCCGTCGTCGGGCACCCGTCGCCGCAGGGAGTGCTGCTCTAGATCCTCATCGCTGTATCTGGCAGGTCGCATGCGCGGATGGTAGCTCTGCGCCGTCCGTACGGGGCCGTCGCGGGTACAGGGGAGATTCTCGGCTACGGGACAGCCCTTAGGCACTCAGCCGTCTTCTCCAGCGCGGATGGGCGCGGGCGTGGGGGCGGATGTGCGGAGGGTGGGCGTCCGCCCGGCGGCGGCGGTCGTTGCAGAGCAGGCATTTCCCGTAGCCCGGCGGAAGGGGATCTTCCGGGTCGCCGTACAACGGGTCGACCGCGCCATGAGGATGTATGGCGCAGCCGGTCGGGCCGGTCTCCGCCCCCAGCGAGCTGGCGGCGGTGAGCGCTTGGCGGAGGACGTCGACGAGCTGGTCCGCATCGCGCCGGCTGGGCGCGGACTGCAGGGCCGAGGCAAGGTCGGAGGCGGTGGTCAGCGCGGTCTGGAGTTCGCGCAGGTTTGCGTAACCCATGCCTCGGAGCGTAGGCGGACCCACTGACAGTTGATCTTCCGATCGCACTTCGCGGCTTCCCATGGCCGGATGCATGCCCGCTCAGACCCACGATTTAGCACCGTGGCGGTGACGGTTCGCCGGCGGGGGTGTGACGGGCCGGGGTGGCCCTGGGGGTGCGGGCAGGCCGGGCGGGGCTTCCGGGGCGCCGCTGGCGGGGTGCGGCTGGCGGGGTGCGGCTCCCCCCCACCCCCGAACCCACCCCCCGCCCCCTCCCCCGAAGGGGGAGAGGGGGAGGGGGAGGGGGCGGGGGAGAGCTCTGCGGCCGTCTCACGCGGCCGGGGGAGCGCTCCGAGGCCGCCAGGCACCGCGGCCGGGGAGCGCCCCCTCAAGAGCACCCCCTCAAGGCGCGCACCTCAAGGAGCCCCCAGACCCCCCTCAAGGCGCAACCGGCAGCGCCCTCTTGTGCTCCGTGAGCCGGTAGCGGCGGATGATCGCCTCGGCGGCCACGGCGTCGACCGGCTTGCCCTCCAGGAAGTCGTCGATCTGGTCGTAGCTCACACCCAGCGCGTCCTCGTCCGGCTTGCCCGGGTCAAGCGTCTCCAGATCGGCCGTGGGCACCTTGTGGACCAGCTCCCCGGGGGCGCCCAGCGCCTCCGCCACGGCGCGTACCCGGCGCTTGGTGAGCCCGGTGAGCGGTACGACATCGGCCGCGCCGTCGCCGAACTTGGTGAAGAAGCCGGAGACCGCCTCGGCCGCGTGGTCGGTGCCGACGACCAGGCCGTCATGGGCGCCCGCGACCGCGTACTGCGCGATCATGCGCTGCCGGGCCTTGATGTTGCCCTGGACGAAGTCCTGGTGGTGGGCGTCGCGGAAGACGAGCCCGCCGTCCAGCGCGGCCTGCAGCGCCGCATCGCTCGCCGGGCGGATGTCGACGGTCAGCTCCCGGTCGGCGCGGAGGAACTCCAGCGCCCGCTGGGCGTCCTTCTCGTCCGCCTGGACGCCGTACGGCAGCCGCATCGCGTAGAACGTCGCCTCGTGGCCGGCCGCGCGCGCCCGCTCCACTGCGAGCTGGCAGAGCCGGCCCGTGGTCGTGGAGTCGACGCCGCCGCTGATGCCGAGAACCAGCGAGCGCAGGCCCGTGGAGGTCAGCCGCTCCGTGAGGAAGGTCACCCGGTGCTCGATCTCCTGCCCGGCGTCGAAGGACGCGGTCACCTGGAGATCCCGGGCGATCTCCTGCTGCAGGGCCTTCGACGCCGGGTCGCTCACGGCTGCTCCTCTTGTTCTCGTACTGCGTCGTGTTCTCGTGCTGCGTGTTCTCGTGTCGCGTCGCGCACCAGCGGTGACGCGCTGCTCCGGGCTGCGTACGCAGCGTTTCCGCGCCGCCTGCGTGCGGTACCTGGCGGCGCGCATCGGCGTGCCGGTAGGAAACCTTATGCCGGGTGCGCCCACTTCTTGAGGGCGGCCTTGCTGGAGAAGTCCGCGACGTCCTTGTCCAGCGGCTGGTCGGTGTACTGATGGATGCGCCACTTCGCCTTGATCCGCGGGTGCCCGGCGGAGACGTAGTCGGCGATCCACAGGCCGTCGGCCGCGTAGGACGTGGTGTCGCGGTTGAGCCAGAAGTCGCGGTTGCAGTAGAGCATCACCCGGTGCGTGGGGCGCAGCTTCTTCACCTCGCGCAGGAATTGATCTTTCTGTGCATTGCTCGCACAGGTCCCCTCGCCGGTGCGTTCCCAGTCGCAGGCCAGAATGTCGCCCTGGACCGAGGCGCACTTCTCGACGAAGTATTCCGCCTGGGCGGCGATATTGCCCGGCCACAGAAAGTGGTAGAAACCCACCACACAGCCCGCTTTACGTGCCTTTGACGCCTGTGCGGACTGGTTCGGGTTGATGTAGGAGCGGCCTTCGGTGGCCTTGACGAAAACGAAATCCAGCCCCGCGGTGGAATACGAGGTGTTGTGGGAGCTGACATCGACACCGTGCAGCATGAGCGGCCTCCTGCCGTCGGACCTGCGGATTCGAAGCGTCAACTGCTCGAAGCGTCACCTGTGTTGCTGCGTGTTCCGGACGTTCCGTGAAGTGGCGCGTTCCGCGATGCGCCGATTTCGTGATCGATCCGGAACCGGGATCCAGTGTTTCGGCGTCCCCTCTGCTATTCCCTGCGAAGCGCCGTGCGAAGCGCGCGTGCGCCGTGCCCTGCTCCGTTCCCGGTGATCCGGATTCCTGGTGATCCAGATTCCCGCTGATCCGGTTCCCAGTGATCCGATTTCTTCCAGCAGTTCAGCATCTTTGCTTCCGGGGACGCCGCATTCCGGGCGGGAAGTTCCTAGTCCTGCGGTCAAGTTGAGGTGGTGGCAGGGTGTTTCAGCGTCGCAGGGCGCGTCGCAGCAGCCGTCGTGCGCGGGCGCGGGCGTTCGCCAGGGCACGTTGCCGGGCCCGCCGTCCGCGCGTCGACCGCAGTTCCCCGAACAGGAGTTGATAGCGCTCGGCGATCGGCTCCGGGTCGTAGCGGTGTGAGCTCTGCAGCGCGCGCTCGGCCATCGTGCGGCGGCGCTCGGGCTCCTCGATGAGGGTGAGCAGCGCCTCGGTCAGCGCCGGGCCGTCGCCGCGCGGCACCAGCAGCCCGTCCGTACCGTCGTGGATGATCTCGGCCGGGCCCAGCGGGCAGTCGGTGCTGACGACGGGTACCCCGCAGCGCATCGCCTCGACGATGGTCATGCCGAACGACTCGGCGTCCGAGGCCGAGGCGACGATCGACGCCTTGGCGAACTCCGCCTCGATCGGCGAGCGCGGCCCGGTCAGCTCCGCCTGCCCGCCCAGCCCGAGCCCGTCGATCAGCCCCTGGAGCTGCGCCCGTTCGGCGCCGCCGCCGTGTATCCGCAACCGCCAGTCGGGGTGCTTGGCGGCGACCGCGGAGAACGCCTCGATCAGCAGGTCGAAGCGCTTGCCGCGGACCAGCCGGCCGGCCGCCGCGATCACCTTCGAGGTGCCCTCGGACGGCGGCCCGTCCGGCGCGGGCACGATGTTGGGCACCGCCAGGACGCGTACGCCGGGCAGCGGCATCCGCGCGCGGTAGACGGCGGCATCCGCCTCGGTGGTGGTGACCACGGCGTCCAACGTCCGGTAATGGCGGGCGAGTTCGGCGCGGAGCCGTTTGCTGTGGGCGTCGTGCCGGAGGTGCTCCTGGGCGATCCGCAGTGCCCGATGGGGTCCGAACCGCGCCAGGTAGACATTGATGCCGGGCCGGGTGCCGATCAGTATGTCCGCGTCGGTGGTGCGCAGCAGCTCCGCGGCGCGGACGTCGACCAGCCGGCTGTATTGGTGGTGCCGCTTCTCCGCGAGCGGGAAGTCCTGCGCGGGTTCGCCGAACAGCGGATCGGCCATGTCGTCGCTGCCGACCCGGGTGTCCACCAGCGGGACCAGCCGCACCCGGGGGTCCACGGTGAACCGCGGGACCTCGCGGTGTCTCAGCATCGAGACGATCTCGACGTCGTGCCGGTCGGCGAGCGCGGCGGCGAGGTTGAGGGTGGTGCGGACGGTGCCGCCGATGGCGTAGGCGTTGTGCAACAGCAGGGTGATCTTCATGCGGTGTGGTGTCTTCCCCGGGTGTGCCGAATGATTCCGACCGGCCGGTACCTGCGCGGATGGTGGCCGCGACCGGCCCGTCCGGCACTCGGCCACCGTGTCGTCACGGGGTAAGCCGATGGCGTGGCCCGGGTGAGAGCCCGGTAAGAACCAGGGGTGAGAGCCGGGTAAGAAAGCCGCCGCCCCACCGGCCGCCCGTCAGCGCACCGCCGGACTCTTGGCAGACTTGCCGGGTGACCCATTCCGTACTGCTCGCCGAGGACGACCGCCCCATCCGTACCGCGCTGGAGCGTGCCCTGACCCTGGAGGGGTACCAGGTCACGGCCGTCGCCGACGGCATCCAGGCGCTGGCCGCCGCCCACCGCGAGCGGCCGGATGTGATCCTGCTGGACGTGATGATGCCGGGCATCGACGGGCTCCAGGTGTGCCAGGTGCTGCGGGCCGAGCAGGACCGCACCCCGATCCTGATGCTCACCGCCCGGGTCGAGACCGCGGACCGGATCGCCGGACTGGACGCCGGGGCGGACGACTACGTGGTCAAGCCGTTCGAGGTCGAGGAGGTCTTCGCCCGGCTGCGGGCGCTGCTGCGGCGGTCGACGGCCGGCTCGGCCGGGGCGGCCGACGGCGGCGGGCAGGCGGCCGGTCCCGACGGTGCCGATGAGAACGGCGAGGCGGGTGGGTCCGCGGAGGCCGGCGGGGCGTACGAGGCACTGGTGGCGGACAGCGGAGTCGTCGAGGCGGCGGATCTGCGGATCGACGGCCCCTCGCGCCGTGCCTGGCGCGGCGAGCGGGAGCTGGAGCTGACCCGGACCGAGTTCGAGCTGCTGGAACTGCTGGCCCGGAACGCCGGGATCGTGCTCGACCATTCGACGATCTACGACCGGATCTGGGGCTACGACTTCGGTCCGGGCTCGAAGAACCTCGCGGTGTACGTGGGCTATCTGCGCCGCAAGGTCGACGTCCCCGGCAGCCGGCCGCTGATCCATACGGTGCGTGGCGTCGGCTATGTGCTGAGGGAGGACTGAGGTGGCGGGACGGGACGAGCGCACCGGGACCGGGCCGCGTGCCAGGCACCCCCGGCTGCTCTCTCGCCTGTGCTCCCGCCTGAGCCGCCACCTGCCTTCCTGGCTCCGCTCCCGGCTGCGCTCCTGGCGGCGCGGCGGGTCGGCGGCCTGGGTGCGCACCCGCAGGCCCGCCAGTCTGCGCACCGCCTTCGCGGTGGCGTTCGCCGCCGGGGCCGCCGCGGTGACCGTCCTCGTCGGATTCCTCAGCTACGACGCGGCGGCCCGGCTGGTACGCGTCGATGAGAAATCGGTGTTCTCGCAGGTCGTACGGGATCTGCGCACCCAGGTCCAGGAGAAGCCGTTCCGGCCCGCCGACTACGCGACCGCCGACCCCGACCATGACGGGCCGCGCGATGATCTCACCCGGCCCAGCCGTACCGAGGTGCAGCTCCTGGGCGCGGGCGGCCGGATCGTGGAGCGGGGGAGCCCGGTGCTGCCGGCCGGTGCCGTGGAACGCCGGATCGCCGACGACGACCGGGCGGGCGCGTATGCGGAGCGGGAGGCGGACATCGGCGACGAGGAATACCACGTCGCGACCGTCGCGCTCGGCGGCGGCCGCGGGGCGGTCCAGGTCGCCCAGAAGTTCAGCGAGACCGAGGATCTGCTCTCCGCGCTCCAGCAGCGCACCGCCCTGCTGGCCGCCGCCGTCATCGCGCTGGCCGGGACGGGCGGCTGGTGGCTGGCGCGCCGGATCACCGGCCGGCTGGTGCGGCTGACCGCGGTCGCCGAGAGCGTGGCGGAGCACGGGCGGCTGGACGTCCCGGTCCCGGTGGCCGGGCGCGACGAGGTCGCCCGGCTCGGGCGCGCCTTCGACGACATGCTCGGCCGGCTGGCCAGCGCCGTCCAGGACCAGCAGCGCCTCGTCCAGGACGCCGGACACGAGCTGCGCACCCCGCTGACCTCGCTCCGCACGAACATCTCCCTGCTGAAACGGTTCGACGAACTGCCGCCGGACGCCCGCGAGGAGCTGTTGGCCGATCTGGGGGGCGAGGCCCGGGAACTCAGCGATCTGGTCAACGAGCTGGTGGATCTGGCCGCCGGAACGCGCGACGACGATCCGCTCGCCGAGGTGGGTCTGGCCGAGGTCGCGGAGAAGGCGGCCGCCTCGGCCCGCCGCCGCACCGGCCGCGAGATCACCGTACGGACCGTGCGCCCGGCGGTGGTCGAGGGACGCCCCGCCGCGCTGAACCGTGCGCTCACGAACCTGCTGGAGAACGCCGCCAAGTTCGACGCGGGCGGCACGGAGCCGATCGAGGTCGTGGTCACCGGCGCCCGGGTCGAGGTCCTGGACCGCGGCCCCGGTATCGCGGACGCCGATCTCACCCGCGTCTTCGACCGCTTCTACCGCGCCGCGGCCGCCCGCGGCCTCCCCGGCTCCGGCCTCGGCCTCGCCATCGTCCGCGAAATCGCCACCGCCCACGGCGGCCACGCCTTCGCCACCCACCGCCCCGGAGGCGGCGCCACGCTGGGGTTCACGGTCGGCACGGGCACGGGCACGGGCCAGGGGAGCGCCATGGGTCCCGGCGGGGCCCACATGGAGAACGGGGCGGGTTCTTAGGGGCCGGTCATAGGGCGTCCCCCGGACCGGGCTGCGGCCCCTCGGGAGCGCCGCCCTCCGCCCCCGCCAGGAGAACCCGCAGCAACTGCTCATCCTCACTGGTCAGTTGGGAGACGAAGCGGGCGAGTGCCGTACTGCGGTCGTCCTGTTTGTCGAGTTCGCTGCGCATCCGCCGGGCGGTCAGGCCCGCGGAGTCCTGTATGGGCGAGTAGGCGAAGCCACGGCCGGCACGGGAGCGGGATACGGCCCCCTTGTCGTGCAGCCGGGTGAGGATCGTGGTGATGGTGGTGCGCGCGAGCTGTCCGCCCAGCGCGCTCTGCACCTCGGCGGCGCTCAGCGGGCCCTCGGCCGCCCAGAGCGCCCCGAGTACGCTCGCCTCCAGCTCGCCGGGCGGGCGCCGCGGCACGGGTGGTGTCTCCGCCATGGAACGCCCTCCACCACTTCGTCATCTACAGTGCGTAGACCGTCTACGTAGCTGTAGTCGGTCGGGCCGACCGCACAGCAGGCCCGCAACCCATTATGAGAGGGCCCGCCGACATGCCAGCAGCCGCCGCCTTTCCGCAGGTGACAGCGGTTGCCAAGGCCATGAACGGGCACCGCCCCGACCCCCTGCCCACGGCATCCCGAGCGCCCCACATCACCATCCCGCGGCGCTCCACGACAGGTCCACGCACCACCCGGCCGCGCCCCCTGGCGGCCACCCGGTGACGCCGCCCGGCCCGGAACCGGAACCCCCGGGGCCACCGGGGGAGCAGCCACGGCCGGAGCCGCAGCCGGAACTCCCGATCCCCCGCCGCCCCACCGCCCCGCTCGTTACCTTCGCCGCCCTCTGCGCGGCACTCTTCGCCGCCACCGCCCTGGCCGTGTCCGTACGGCACGGCGCCCCGCTCGCCGCCGAACAGGCCGCCGTCCGCTGGTCCGTCGCCCACCGCGGGGAGCCCGCGCGCTCCATGGCCCGGGCGCTGACCGCCACCGGCAGCGGCCCGGTCCCGTATCTGATGGCGGTGCTCGCCGGTCTGCTGGCCGGACGGCGGGCGCGCGGCCGGCTGCGCGCGGTGAGCTGCGCCGTCGTCGTCCTCGCCGTCGGCCAGGCGATCCGCTACGGCCTGATGGAACTCCTCGCCCGCCCCCGTCCCCCGGCCACCGACTGGGCCGGAACCGCCTCCGGATACGCGTTCCCCTCCGGCCACGCCACCACCTCCCTGCTGGCGGCCGGAATCCTGGCCTGGGGCATCGCCCGCCGCGCCCGCCCCGCCGTGGCCCGCACCTGGTGCGTGGTGCTCGCCCTCTGGGCCGCCGGAGTCGGCCTCACCCGCATCTACCTGGGCGTCCACTGGCCCGGCGATGTCCTCGGCGGCTGGTTCCTGGCGGCCGCCCTGCTCGCCCTGGCGCTCCTGTTGGAACCGTTCGCCCTCCGCCCCCCGAACCGCTCCTGACCGGGCCCGCACGCGCTCCTGCCGCACCTATCCGCACCCATTCCCATGACTAGCTGACGATCCGACCAGGTCTTCCCCAAGGCGGCATGGACGTGCCCCACGCCGAGCAGCACATCCCTGGGCGCCGGGACGACGGAGCGACCCGCCCACGGCGCCACTCACCGCACGCACCACCGCACCATCAGGGGGACCGCACGATGAACCAGCCACTCAACACCCCACCGCCCCGCCGCCCCGCTGACGCGAACCCCGCGCCCCACGTCCCTGGCACGAACCCTGCGCCTCACGTCCCCGGCGCGAACTCCACGCCCTCCATCCGCTGCCCGGCCGCCGCAGCCAAGGACCCCACCCCCTGCGAGGGACCACAGGACGCGGCCACCATCATCGACCGTCACGGCCGTGAATCCGCCGGCTGCATCCACCACTGCGCCCGCCTACTGGCCGGCCTCGAAGGCGCCCGAGTCCACCCCTTCGTCCCCGCACCCCAGGCCCTGGACATCTACTCCCGCGCCCGCGAACTCCCGCCTTTCGCCTGGGAGATCGGCAGATAGCCCATCCGGCCCCACCACCGCGAGCGCGCCCCCTGACGGGCCGCCGCCAACCGCCGCACCGGCCTCCGCGAGCGGTCCTGGAGAGCCCCGCTACCGCGTCCACGGCAAACACCTCGACCACCGCATCGCCTACGCCCAGTCAGTGGCGGGCCTCTGGCGGGCGGACAGGGACGACGAAAGGTAGGACCCGATGGGCCCTACCTTTCGTCACGGTCCTGCGCAGCCGTCAGCTTTCAGCCTCGGGCTCAGCACTCGATGATGTTGACCGCCAGCCCGCCCCGCGCCGTCTCCTTGTACTTGACGCTCATGTCGGCGCCGGTGTCCTTCATGGTCTTGATGACCTTGTCGAGGGAGACGTGGTGGCGGCCGTCGCCGCGGAGGGCCATGCGGGCGGCGGTGACGGCCTTGACGGCGGCCATGCCGTTGCGTTCGATGCAGGGGATCTGGACGAGGCCGCCGACCGGGTCGCAGGTCAGGCCGAGGTTGTGTTCCATGCCGATCTCGGCGGCGTTCTCGACCTGTTCGGGGGAGCCGCCCAGGACCTCGGCGAGGCCGCCGGCGGCCATGGAGCAGGCCGAGCCGACCTCGCCCTGGCAGCCGACCTCGGCGCCGGAGATGGAGGCGTTCTCCTTGAAGAGCATGCCGATGGCGCCGGCCGCGAGCAGGAAGCGGACCACGCCGTCCTCGTCGGCGCCGGGCACGAAGTTGATGTAGTAGTGCAGGACGGCGGGGATGATGCCGGCCGCGCCGTTGGTGGGGGCGGTCACCACCCGGCCGCCGGCCGCGTTCTCCTCGTTCACGGACATCGCGTAGAGCGTGGTCCACTCCATGGCGCGGGCGGCCGCATCGCCCTCGGAGCGCAGTGCGCGGGCGGAGTTCGCGGCCCGGCGGCGGACCTTGAGGCCGCCGGGCAGGATGCCCTCACGGGTCATCCCGCGGCTCACACAGGCCTGCATGACCTGCCAGATCTCCAGCAGCCCGGTGCGGATCTCGTCCTCGGTGCGCCAGGCCTTCTCGTTCTCCAGCATGAGGGCGGAGATCGACAGGCCGGTGTCCCGGGCCAGCCGCAGCAGCTCGTCGCCGGTGCGGAAGGGGTGGGTCAGGACGGTGTCGTCGGGCACGATCGGGTTCTCGCCGGCGACGGCGTCCTCGTCGACGACGAAGCCGCCGCCCACCGAGTAGTACGTCTTCTCCAGCAGCGGGGTGCCGGCCGCGTCGTAGGCGAAGAGCGTCATGCCGTTCGCGTGGTAAGGCAGCGCGCGGCGGCGGTGCAGGACCAGCTCGTTCGCCTCGTCGAAGTCGATCTCGTGGGCGCTGCCTATTTCGGCGCCCAGCAGCCGCAGCCGCTTGGTGGTGCGGATGCGCTCGACCTCGCCGTCGGCGGATTCCACGTCGACGGTGCGGGGCGAGTGGCCTTCGAGGCCGAGGAGGACGGCCTTGGGGGTGCCGTGGCCGTGGCCGGTGGCGCCGAGCGAGCCGAAGAGTTCGGCGCGGACGCGGACCGTCCCGGAGAGCAGACCGTCCTTCTTGAGGCGTCCGACGAACATCCGGGCGGCGCGCATCGGGCCGACGGTGTGGGAGCTGGAGGGACCGATGCCGATGGAGAAGAGATCGAAGACGGAGATGGCCACGGGGGCGGACTCCCTTGTCTGCTCGTGGTGGACGGTGGAGCTGGGGGGTGAGGGGAGATTCTGCGCCGGTTTTCGAGCGTAACGCGGACCCGGCGCGGTGCCGTCAGACGGAAACCATCCGGTGTCCGTCGTCGGAGGTAACAGTGGGTGCCGGGGTGGTTTCGTCGGGGGACGGGGAGCCGGTCAGGCCCCGTTCGTGGGCCCTGACTCCGGAGCGCACGGCCCAGAAGTAGAAGAGCGGGGCGGTGACCGCGATCACAGCGGTGCCCAGCTCGCCGGGGAGCAGACCCCGGCCGCCGAACTCCCGGCCGCCCAGCGCGGACACCGTGGCCGTCCACACCAGGAAGGCGATCATCCACCAGGCGGGGGCGAACTGCCGCAGCAGGCCCGCTGCCCGCCCGCCCTTGCCGGACGCCTCGCCGCCCTTGGCGATCTCGCCCCGGCGCCACAGCACCAGCGCCGCGATCGGCGCGGACACCAGCGTCAGCACGGTGATCTTGCCGGTCTCCGGCCACTTCGACCAGTACAGCGCGCAGGCGGCGAAGGCGAAGGTGACCGGGCACAGCACCCCGGCGGCCGGCAGCCGGAAGGGCCGGGGCAGGTCAGGGCGGGTCCGCCGCAGCACGCCCACCGCGACCGGGCCGATCAGATACGAGATGACCATGGCCGCCGAGACCACACCGGCCAGCGCCTGCCAGCTGCGGCCGACGGTGAGCAGCAGCAGGACGGAGAAGCCGAGGTTGAGCCACATCGCGGGGCGGGCGGTGCCGTAGCGGGGGTGCACGGCCGCCAGCTTCCGGGGGAAGAACCGGGTCTCGGCGAGGTTGGTGACCATGTAGGCGGCCGAGGCGACATTGGCGATGTTGGACCCGGCCGGCGAGATGAACGCGCCGAACTGCAGCATGGTGACCACCCAGTGCAGCATCAGCAGCCCGGCGAGGTCGGCGAACGGCGAGTTGAGGTTCACGCCCTGCCAGCCGCCGGACCGCTCCAGCAGCTCCGGCGGCACCGCGCCGAGGTAGGCGACCTGCAGTGCCAGGTAGATCACCAGACCCAGGGCGAGCGCGCCGGCCAGGGCGAGCGGGATGGCCCGGCCCGGGTTCTTCGCGGCCCCGCCGAGGTTGACCACGGCCTGGAACCCGTTGAAGGCGAAGACCACACCGCAGGTGGTGACGGCGGTGAGCACGGCCGGCCAGCCGTACGGGGCGAAGCCGCCGTGCGCGGTGAAGTTCGAGGTGTGGAAGCCGGACCCGATCAGCGCGAGCACCGCCAGCACCGGGATGGCGAACTTGACCAGGGTGAGCACGGTGTTGGCGCGGGCCAGCAGCTGCACCGACCAGAAGCAGGTCAGCCAGAGCGCGAGGGTCAGCAGCAGCGCCACCGCCGTGCCGGAGACGGTCAGCTGGTGGGTGGCCGGATCGACCAGGCCCTTCGCCCAGTCGAAGCTCCAGGACGTCATGTACTGGGTGGCCGCGATCGACTCGATCGGGATCAGCGAGGCGGTCGCGATCCACACCGCCCAGCCGGTGAGGAAGCCGAGGACCGGGCCGTGCGAGAGGTGCCCGTAGCGGGCCATCCCGCCGGGGATCGGATAGGCCGAGCCGACCTCGGCGTACGACATCGCGATCATGCCGATGAAGACGACGCCGATCACCCAGGCGACGATTGCCGCGGGGCCCGCCACCTGGGCGGCAGAGCCGGCTCCGAAGAGCCATCCGGAGCCGAAGATCGAACCTATGCCGATCATGATGAGGGCGAAGAGGCTGAGCCCCTTGCGCTCGCCGGCGCTCATGTCCATGAAAAGTGTCGTCCGTCCTGGTGGTGCCGCATGCCCCCTCGCTGCCGAAGGGCCGTTGACTGTGCCGCGGACACCTTATTTCGGCCGAATGACGGGAATGCCACGGCGCAACGGGATCACCGGCGCGCGGCGGCCCCCGCAGAGCGTGAGCCCGGGGCCAACGGCCCCGGGCTCACGGCCCGTTCAGTCCCTGACCGCCCTGCGCGGACGGTCGGGAAGGTCACCGCATGAGACGCGTCACAGCGACGGGTAGAGGGGGAACTTGCCCGCGAGCGCGGCGACCCGGGCCTTGAGGGCGTCGGCGTCGTAGCTGGGCTTGAGGGCCTCGGCGATGATGTCGGCGACCTCGCGGAAGTCCTCGGCCTGGAAGCCGCGGGTGGCCAGGGCCGGGGTGCCGATGCGCAGGCCGGAGGTGACCATCGGCGGGCGGGGGTCGTTCGGGATGGCGTTGCGGTTGACGGTGATGCCGACCTCGTCGAGGCGGTCCTCGGCCTGCTGGCCGTCCAGCTCGGAGTCGCGCAGGTCGACCAGGACGAGGTGGACATCGGTGCCGCCGGACAGCACGGAGACGCCGTGCTGTCGGACGTCGTCCTGCACCAGGCGCTCGGCCAGGATGCGGGCGCCCTCCAGGGTGCGCTGCTGGCGCTCCTTGAAGTCGTCGGAGGCGGCGACCTTGAAGGAGACGGCCTTGGCGGCGATGACGTGCTCCAGCGGACCGCCCTGCTGGCCGGGGAAGACCGCGGAGTTGATCTTCTTGGCGAGCTCCTGGGTGGAGAGGATCACACCGCCGCGGGGGCCGCCGAGGGTCTTGTGCGTAGTGGTGGTGACCACATGGGCGTGCGGTACGGGGGAGGGGTGCAGGCCCGCCGCCACCAGACCGGCGAAGTGCGCCATGTCGACCATCAGGTACGCGCCGACCTCGTCCGCGATCCGGCGGAAGGCGGCGAAGTCCAGCTGGCGCGGGTAGGCCGACCAGCCCGCCACGATCAGCTTGGGACGGTGCTCCTTGGCGAGGCGCTCGACCTCCTCCATGTCGACGAGGTTGGTCTTCTCGTCGACGTGGTAGGGCACCACGTTGTAGAGCTTGCCACTGAAGTTGATCTTCATGCCGTGGGTCAGGTGCCCGCCGTGCGCGAGGTTGAGACCCAGGATGGTGTCGCCCGGCTTGATCAGCGCGAACATGGCCGCGGCGTTGGCCTGGGCGCCGGAGTGCGGCTGCACGTTGGCGGCCTCGGCACCGAAGAGCGCCTTGATGCGGTCGATGGCGATCTGCTCGACGACATCGACGTGCTCACAGCCGCCGTAGTAGCGGCGGCCGGGGTAGCCCTCGGCGTACTTGTTGGTGAGGACGGAGCCCTGCGCCTCCATGACGGCGAGCGGGGCGAAGTTCTCCGACGCGATCATTTCGAGGGTGGACTGCTGGCGGTGGAGTTCGGCGTCGACGGCGGCGGCGACGTCGGGGTCGAGCTCATGGAGGGAGCTGTTGAGAAGCGACATGAGTCTTCCTGGGGGAGTCAGGGGCGCGACGGGGGCCCTGGACGGAGTCCGGGGAGGCTTCGCGCGGGCGGTGGCGGGTCGGGACGAGCCGGGCTCAGCTCTGGATGAAGGCGGCGTACTCGTCGGCCGAGAGCAGTTCGCCCGGCTCGCCGCTGATCTTCACCTTGAACAGCCAACCACCCTCGAACGGGGCGGTGTTCACCAGCGAGGGGTCGTTGACGACATCCTCGTTGATCTCGGCGATCTCACCGTCGACCGGCGAGTAGAGATCGCTGACCGACTTGGTCGACTCCAGCTCACCGCAGGTCTCGCCCGCCGCGACCGTGGAGCCCACCTCCGGGAGCTGGACGTAGACGACATCGCCGAGCGCGTTGGCCGCGTGCTCGGTGATGCCGACCGTCGAGACGCCGTCCTCGGCGCCCGACAGCCACTCGTGCTCCTTGCTGTAGCGCAGCTGCTGGGGGTTGCTCATGGCTCGATTCTCCTGTACGCGAGGGTGTGATCGTGAAGGGGGGCACTCCCCCGGTTACCGCTGGGGGGACCCCCACCCGGACGGCGTCCGGGGGACGGGTGCCGGTGGGACGCGCGGGTGCGCGCCGCCACCGCCGGGCCGCAGAGGGGGAACCGCTACTTCTGCCGCTTGTAGAACGGCAGCGCGGTGACCTCGTACGGCTCATGACTTCCACGGATGTCCACACAGACACCCTCGGTGCCCGGCGTGGCGTGCGCCGCGTCGACGTAGGCGATGGCGACCGGCTTGCCGAGCGTGGGGGACGGGGCACCGGAGGTGACCTCGCCGATGACCGTGCCGTCGGCCGTGACGACCGGGTATCCGGCCCGCGGCACCCGGCGGCCCTGGGCGATCAGGCCGACCAGCTTGCGCGGCGGGGTGGTCTCGGCGCGCTCGGCGGCCGCGGCCAGCGCCTCCCGGCCCACGAAGTCCCCGCCGTTGGAGGTCTTCTCGAACTTCACGACCCGGCCCAGGCCCGCGTCGAACGGTGTGGTCGCGGTGGTCAGCTCGTGCCCGTACAGCGGCATGCCCGCCTCCAGGCGCAGGGTGTCCCGGCAGGACAGCCCGCAGGGCACCAGACCGCTGTCCCGGCCCGCCTCGGTCAGCGCCTCCCAGAGGGCGACCGCGTCCGACGGCCGGACGAACAGCTCGAAGCCGTCCTCACCGGTGTATCCCGTACGGGCGATCAGCGCCTGCACCCCGGCGACCGTGCCGGGCAGCCCGGCGTAGTACTTCAGCCCGTCCAGATCGGCGTCCGTCAGCTTCTTGAGGATGCCGGGGGACTCCGGGCCCTGCACCGCGAGCAGCGCGTAGCCGTCCCGGTCGTCACGGATCGCGGCGTCGAAACCGCCCGCTCGCGCGCTCAGCGCGTCCAGCACCACCTGGGCGTTGGAGGCGTTGGCGACGACCATGTACTCCTGTTCGGCGAGGCGGTAGACGATCAGGTCGTCGAGGATGCCGCCGCCGGCCTCGCAGATCATGGTGTAGCGGGCCCGGCCCGTCTTGACGCCGCCGATGTTCCCGACCAGCGCGTAGTCGAGGAGGTCGGCGGCCTGCGGCCCGGTGACGGTGATCTCGCCCATGTGGGAGAGGTCGAAGAGGCCGGCGCGGGTACGGACGGCGACATGTTCCTCACGCTCGCTGCTGTAGCGCAGCGGCATGTCCCAGCCGGCGAAGTCGGTCATGGTCGCGCCGAGCGCGCGATGCGTGGCATCCAGCGCCGTGCGGCGGGGGGCATCTGTCATGGTTCTGGGCTCCCAGGCAAGGGTGACAAGACGTTCTCCCCATCTGTCATCGGAACCTGAGAGGTTCACCGGTATCCCGCGAACGGACCCGGTTTGCACCTTGGGTGGAGCCGCCCCGGCAACCGGGCAGCGACTCGCTTTTCAGATCTGCCTCGCCCGTGCGGTATAGGGGCCTGAGAGATTCAAGGGAGGACTTGCTCCTTCGGCGCCCCGCCATGGCGGCCGGGGACTCTCCCGCGCGGGCTACAAGCGGCCGGTATGCAGTTGGCGGTGCACAGGTGAGCTGTGATGTGCACGTGGCGGCCACATCATTACACGGGAACGCCGGATAAAGGAGCCCCTGCCGCCGCCCCGCCTCTCACAGGGGCTGATCGGACAATCGCCTTGATGGGCATTACCTTTTCTTGACACTCTGCGGGTAAGGGGACGAACGCGAACCGGACCGAACGGGCGGGGAGGGCGATCACGGTGCACAGCGAAGCGGCATTCGGGGCGACGTGGGGGGTCGTGCCCCCGGGCGCCGCGCCGACGGCGCCGCCCGCCACCACGTCCCGGACCGGGCGCAGACCGCGGTCCGTCATCCGGCCCGGACGCCGCGCCGAGGTCGTCGACCTGCGGGGCGAGCGCCGCCCGCCGGGCCCCACCGAGCTGCGGTTTCCGGCCGGTGACCTGGTGGTGGTCTCCGGGCTGCCGGGCAGCGGCAAGAGCACCCTGATGCACCGCCTCGTGCCCTCGCTGGACGGGCGCGGCGGCGCGGTGCACCGCATCGATTCGCAGGACGTGCGGGAGCGCTGGGAGCGCGGCAGGCTGCGCCGGCTGCCGTACGGGCTCTACCGCCCGCTGGTCCGCGCCGCCCACTACCTGGCGCTGGGCCGGGCGCTGCGCTCCGGCGACAGTGTGGTGGTGCACGACTGCGGGACGCTGGCGTGGGTGCGCCGCTGGATCGCGCGCTCGGCGCTGCGCGGCGGCCGCGGCGCGCATCTGGTGCTGCTCGATGTGGCGCCCGAGGTGGCGCTCTCCGGCCAGGAGTCACGGGGACGCGGAGTGTCGGGGTACGCCTTCGCACGGCACCGCGGGGCGGTGGGCCGGCTGGTCGGCGACGCGGAGTCGGCCCGGCTGCCGGAGGGCTTCTGCTCGGCCGTGCTGCTCGACCGGCGGGCGGCGGGCGCGCTGGAGACCGTCACCTTCCACTGAGCCCGGACCCGCCCCCGCACACCACACCGCGCACCGTCTCGTCTAGGGTCTTTGGCCAGATGGCGCGGTTGGGAACGGGTGGGACAGATGACATTTCCGGAGCAGGGGATACCGCAGCTGGCATGGCCGGCGAACGAGCTCGAAGAGGTGCTGTCCGCGTCCGTCGGACACCCGGGCGCCGGCGGCCGGATCGTCGAGGTCCTCGGCCGCAGCCGGCTGTGGGTGCCGCTGCCTGAAGGCGGCGGCCCGGAGAGCGCGGGCCCGGGGGCCCGCGGCCTCGACCTGCCCACCGTCGAGCTGGACGGCGCGCCCTATGTCCCGGTCTACAGCTCCGAGCAGGAGTACCTGCGGGTGGTCGGCTCGCATCTGTCCTTCACTGTCGCCCCGGCCCGGGAGTTCGCCCGCGGGCTGCCGCCGCAGATCGGCATCGCGGTCAACCCCGACGGCACGGTCGGTGTCCCGCTGCCGCCGCCCGCGGTGGCCGAACTGTGCCGGGAACGGCATCAGGGACAGCCGGAGTTCGAGGGGCTGCCGAGCGGCGGCCGGGTACGGCTCTTCGAACCGGACTGGCAGGACGAGCCGGTGGACTTCCTGGCTTCGGCCGGGCTGGAGTTCTCCGGCGCCGGAATTGTCCTGACTGCCCGGCGTGCCCTGGCAAGCGTCGAGGGCGACACGCCCGCGCTGTTCGTCGGTGTTCAGGTCGCGGCGGATGCCACCGCACTGCACGACGGCACCGCCCGCGAGACGGTACTGTCAGCCCTCGGACGTGCGCTCGGCGCGGTACCGCTGCCCTGGCCCGTACAACTCGTCATGCTCGACCTCGCCCAGGGCGACCCGGTCGCCGACTGGATGCTGGGGCGGGTGCGGCCCTTCTACGCCCGTGACCACTCCTAGGGAAGCTCTGGCTCATCGGCAAGCCCTAAGCTGGTTGGATGACGGACGGGTGCACCCATACGTGCCCTGCTGACAGAAGGGACGGACCACGTGAGCGCGGGTGCGCATCAGGGGCCGGCGGCGGCCGGACAGCTGGAGCAGCTGCTGCAGCAGGTCTCGCCCGGCCGTTACGACGCCTATGAGGCGCTGCTGCACGCGCTCGCCGCGAGCCAGGTCTGGATGCTGCTCTGGCAGGGCCGGGCCGGTATGCCCGACGCGCAGTACGGAAACATGGAGGTCGACGGCCTCGGCTATGCGCCCTGTGTGACCTCGGCGCCCGAACTCGCCGCCTCCGGCTGGAACCGCGACCACGAGGTGGTCACGGGCACGGAGATCGCCGCCTCGCTCTTCCCCGACCGCTGGGGCCTGTGGCTCAATCCGCATGCTCCCGGCGGCGGTGTCGGTATCCCCTGGCTGGATCTGCGCCGTATCGCCGGCGGTCTCGACCGGCTGCCCGCCGGGCCGCTGCGGATCTCCGAGCCGGTCATCGACATCCCGCAGTTCTACGCGCTGCTCGCCCAGAACGCCCATCGGACGCCCGCCGTGCGGTCGCTGCGCCGGGCCTGGGTGCAGCCCGCGCTGGGCGCCCCGTATCTGGCGATCGGGCTGGATCTCTATGACACCGGCCAACCGGCGGTGGATTCGGTGCGGTTGATGATCCAGCAGTCGATCGGCGCGGTGCCGGACGGTCTGCCGGTCTCCACGGTCGCGATGAACGACGAATACGACCCGGTCGGCATGTGGATGCGGGCCTCCACGCGCCCCTTCTTCGACCGTGACGGCTATGTCCAGCCGCAGGCCCCCGCGCCCTCCTACGGCTACGGATATCCGCGTCCCTACTGACGCCCGGCGGCACCGCTCCGGCACCGGGCCCCGGGTGAATTCGCCCCGGGCGCCCCGCAGTTGAGCTTTTTTCTCACGGGTATGCACTCCGCTCAGACCGCTCCGCTGTCCGTATAACGGAATGTCGCGGACCACATCACAGTTACGCATCCTTTCCTGTTCAGGGCTGGTGACTGATCGCGAATCGGATGAAGACTCCCGGCAACACAGGGCCTCGGCCTTTTGCTACGAGCGTCATTCGAGAACGGCGTCGCGCACTTTTTGACATTCCATAAACGCGAACTTCGCGATGCCTGCAAGACCTGCACCAGTGATGTGTATCAGGCCGCTACCGCGGCGGGCATGGGCCGGCCACCGCCGGCCGAGAGGGGTCAGGGGCACCGTGACCGCACCGATCGAGACCACCGGAGCTGCTGCTGAGGCGCAGCCGGAAGCGGTGCTGAAAGGCGTGGAAGCACACCGGATCGAGGGGCGCTCCCTCGGTCGGATCGCCTGGCTGCGTTTCCGGCGGGACAAGGTCGCGGTGGCCGGTGCCATCGTTGTCATCCTGCTGATCGCGATCGCCGCGCTCTCCCGTCCGATCCAGTCGCTGCTGGGGCTGGACCCCAACAACCCGAACCAGTCGCTGATCGACCCCAACACCACGCTCCCCAAGGGCGACTTCGGCGGAATGAGCGGGGACCATCCGCTGGGGGTGGACCCGAAGTTCGGCCGCGATCTGCTCGCCCGGATCCTGGAGGGCTCCTGGGTGTCGCTGATCGTGGCGTTCGGCGCGACCCTGCTGTCGGTCGCCATCGGCACCGTCCTCGGTGTGGTCGCCGGCTTCTACCGCGGGCGGGTGGACGCCGTCATCAGCCGGATGATGGATGTCTTCCTGGCCTTCCCGCTGCTGCTGTTCGCCATCGCGATCTCCGCCTCGCTGCAGGGCGGCGCCTTCGGTCTGGAGGGCCTGCCGCTGCACATCTCGGTGCTGATCTTCGTGATCGGCTTCTTCAACTGGCCCTACATGGGGCGGATCGTGCGCGCGCAGACGCTGTCGCTGCGCGAGCGGGAATTCGTCGACGCCGCCCGCGGCATGGGGGCCCGCGGCCCGTTCATCCTCTTCCGGGAGCTGCTGCCCAACCTGGTGGGCCCGATCATCGTCTACTCCACCCTGCTGATCCCTTCCAACATCCTCTTCGAGGCGGCGCTGAGCTTCCTGGGCGTCGGCATCCAGCCGCCCCAGGCGTCCTGGGGCGGCATGCTCAACCAGGCGGTCAAGTACTACGAGGTCGACCCCCAGTACATGATCGTCCCCGGCCTCGCGATCTTCGTCACCGTGCTGGCGTTCAACCTGCTCGGTGACGGTCTGAGGGACGCCCTGGACCCGCGCAGCCGCTGAGGCCGCGCCCGGCACCCGCTCAGACGTCTCACCAGAAGCCCCACCAGCGCTTTCCGCAGTTCGGCAAGTGACGCAGTTCCGCAAGTTCCGACATATCGATGTATCGACGTATCTCGACGAACGAAGGGGACACCGACCATCATGCGAAGGTCAGTTCCGGTCGCGGCTGTCGCGGCCATCACCAGTGCGGGCCTTTTGCTGGCCGGCTGCAGCGGGGGCAAGGGCTCCTCGGAAGGCTCGGGCGAGGCGAACGCCGCCACCAAGGGCGTCGTCAACGCCTCGGACGCGAAGGGCGGCACGGTCACCTACGCGCTCAGCGACGCCCCCGAGTCGTTCGACCCGGGCAACACCTACTACGCCTTCATCTACAACTTCAGCCGGCTCTACGCGCGCCCGCTCACCACCTTCAAGCCGGGCCCCGGCGCCAAGGGCAATGAGCTGGTCCCGGACCTCGCCGAGTCGATGGGCAAGCCCAGCGACGGCGGCAAGACCTGGACGTACAAGATCCGCAAGGGCGTCAAGTACGACGACGGCACCGAGGTCACCTCGCAGGACGTCAAGTACGCCGTCGAGCGCAGCAACTTCGCGCGCGACGTCCTCTCGCTGGGTCCGAACTACTTCCAGCAGTTCCTCAAGGACAACGACGGCGGCTACAAGGGTCCCTACAAGGACAAGAGCAAGGCCGGGCTGAAGTCCATCGAGACCCCGGACGCGCAGACGGTGGTCTTCCACCTGAAGAAGCCGTTCGCCGAGTTCGACTACCTGGTGAGCGCCCCGCAGACCGCTCCGGTCCCACAGGCCAAGGACAAGGGCGCCGACTACACCAAGTCCGTGCTCTCGACCGGCTCGTACAAGTTCGAGAGCTATGCGGAGGGCAAGAAGCTCACCCTGGTCCGCAACCCGCAGTGGTCCGCGAAGACCGACCCGCTGCGCAAGCAGCTGCCCGACAAGATCGTCCTGAATCTGAAGGTCGCCCAGTCGACCATCGACAAGGACCTCAAGTCCGGCAACACCCTGGTGGACCTGGCCGGCCGCGGTGTCGACGGGCAGACGCAGGCCCAGCTGCTGACCGACCCCAAGGAGAAGGCCAACACCGACAACACGCTCGGCCAGCGGCTGGTCTACACGGCGCTCAACACCAAGGTGAAGCCGTTCGACAACATCGAGTGCCGCAAGGCCGTCCAGTACGCGATCGACAAGAAGGCCGTCCAGACCTCGCTCGGCGGCCCGATACGCGGTGAGCTGGCCTCCACGGTCCTGCCGACGGACATCGAGGGCTACCAGAAGTACGACCTGTACCCGCAGAAGTACGACGGCGACAAGCTGGATCTGACCGAGGCCAAGAAGCACTGGGACAAGTGCGGCGCCGGCAAGACCACGACCACGATCCTGGCCCGCAACGACCGCCAGGACGAGGTCGACGCGGCCACCACGGTCATCGACTCGCTCAAGAAGATCGGCGTCACCGCCAAGATCCAGTCCTACCCCACCAGCAAGTACTTCTCGGACTACGCCGGTGTGCCGAAGTTCAACAAGAAGAACAACGTCGGCCTGATCATGATGCAGTGGGGCTCGGACTTCCCGACCGGCTACGGCTACCTCCAGCAGATCCTCAACGGCAAGGCGATCAGCCAGTCCGGTAACACCAACCTGTCGGAGCTGGACGACCCGGAGATCAACAAGCTGCTCGACAGCGCCATCGCCAACACCGACAAGGCGGCCCGCGAGAAGGCGTACGCCGAGATCGACAAGAAGACGATGGAGCAGGCGGCGATCGTTCCGCTCACCTATTTCAAGGTCCTGATGTACCGCTCGCCCAAGGCCACCAACCTGGTGTCCACCTCGGCCTTCAGCGGTCAGTACGACTACCTCAACATCGGCGTCAAGAAGTAGCAGCCCTGGAAGGCAGGTGAAGGCATTGGTGTCCGCGGGCCGGCCCCGGCCGGTCCGCGGCACCGAGGCCGCATCCCGTGTTCTCGTACCTCATCCGCAGGTTGATCAGCGCGGTGATTCTGCTGCTGATCGTCAGCGCGGTCACCTTCGGCATTTTCTTTCTGCTGCCGAAGCTGGCCGGGCAGAGCACCGACCAGCTTGCCCAGCAGTACATCGGAAAGGCCCCCACACCCGCGGATATCGCCGCGGTGAAAAAGAATCTCGGCCTGGACAAGCCCGTGTACGAGCAGTACTGGGATTTCCTGAAGGGCATTTTCGTCGGCGTCGACTACAGATTCGGACCGGAAGCGGCCAAGTGCCATGTGCCGTGCTTCGGTTACTCCTTCAAAACGCATATCGAGGTCTGGCCGGAGATCCAGTCCCGGCTTCCGGTGACCCTCTCGCTGGCCGCCGGTGCGGCCGTGCTGTGGGTCGTCTCCGGTGTCGCCACCGGTGTGCTCTCCGCGCTGCGCCCCGGCTCGCTCTTCGACCGGATGGCGATGGGGGTCGCGCTGGCCGGAGTCTCCCTCCCGATGTTCTTCACCGGCGCCCTGGCGCTGGCCCTGTTCACCTACCAGTGGCCGGTCTTCGAGCGCAGTGACTACATCGCTCTGACCGAGGATCCCTTCGGCTGGGCCCGGACCCTGGTCCTGCCCTGGGTCACCCTGGCCTTCCTCTACTCCGCGCTCTACGCCCGGCTCACCCGGGCCGGCATGCTGGAAACGCTGAGCGAGGACTACATCCGGACGGCCCGCGCCAAGGGCCTGCGGGAGCGCAAGGTGGTCGTACGGCACGGTCTGCGGGCCGCGCTCACCCCGATCATCACGGTCTTCGGCATGGACCTGGGCCTGCTGCTCGGCGGTGCGCTGATCACCGAACAGGTCTTCTCGCTCAAGGGAGTCGGCGCCTTCGCCGTCGAGGCGATCAACGCCAACGACCTGCCGAACATCCTCGGCGTGACCTTGCTCGCCGCGTTCTTCATCGTCATGTGCAATCTGGTGGTGGACGTTCTGTACGCCGCCGTCGACCCGCGGGTGAGGCTCTCGTGACCGACTCCTCCGAGGACAAGACCGAGGCCGTCGTGGGCGAGCCCACCGCGGCCGGCACCCGGCCCCCGTCCGCCTTCCTCGAAGTGCGGGACCTGAAGGTGCACTTCCGCACCGACGACGGGCTGGTGAAGTCCGTCGACGGTCTGAACTTCAGCCTGGAGAAGGGCAAAACGCTCGGCATCGTCGGCGAGTCCGGCTCCGGCAAGTCCGTCACCTCACTCGCCGTGATGGGCCTGCACCGCGCCTCGCGCCAGCAGCGCGGCACGGTGGACATGTCCGGCGAGATCTGGCTGGACGGCAAGGAGCTGGTCTCCGCCGAACCGGACGAGGTGCGCCGGCTGCGCGGCCGCGAGATGGCCATGATCTTCCAGGATCCGCTGTCCGCGCTGCACCCCTTCTACTCGGTCGGCAACCAGATCATGGAGGCCTACCGCGTCCACCACGACGTCGACAAGAAGACCGCCCGCAAACGGGCCGTCGAGATGCTCGACCGGGTCGGCATCCCGCAGCCCGACAAGCGGATCGACGACCATCCGCACCAGTTCTCCGGCGGTATGCGCCAGCGTGCCATGATCGCGATGGCGCTGGTCAACAACCCCGAGCTGCTGATCGCGGACGAGCCGACCACCGCACTGGACGTCACCGTCCAGGCGCAGATCCTGGACCTGATCCGCGATCTGCAGAAGGAGTTCGGCTCGGCGGTCATCATCATCACCCACGACCTCGGGGTGGTCGCCGAACTCGCCGACGATCTGCTGGTGATGTACGGCGGCCGGTGCGTCGAGCGCGGCCCGGCCGAGAAGGTCTTCTACGAGCCCCGGCACCCCTACACCTGGGGGCTGCTCGGCTCCATGCCGCGCATCGACCGTGACCAGACGGACCGGCTGATCCCGGTCAAGGGCTCCCCGCCCAGCCTGATCAACGTCCCGTCCGGCTGCGCCTTCAACCCCCGCTGCCCGTATGCGGACGTGCCCAAGGACAACCTCACCCGTACGGTCCGCCCCGAGCTGCGCGAGGCCGGCAGTGGGGGCACCCCCGCCAATGGGGGCGTAGCCGACGGGGGAGGGCACTTCTCCGCCTGCCATATGTCGCAGGAGGAGCGCGAGCGTATCTGGACCGAAGAGATTGCGCCGAAGCTGTGACCGAGACGACTGACGACCAGAACAAGAAGATCCCGCTCCAGAAGGGGGCGGAGACCTCCGGTGTCTCCTCCGCCACCGAACCGCTGCTCAGCGTCCGCGGTCTGGTCCGGCACTTCCCGATCCGCAAGGGCCTGCTCAAGCGCCAGGTCGGGGCCGTCCAGGCGGTCGACGGCATCGACTTCGACGTCCGGCCCGGGGAAACCCTCGGCGTGGTCGGCGAGTCCGGCTGCGGCAAGTCGACGATGGGGCGGCTGATCACCCGGCTCGACGAACCGACCGGCGGCTCCATCGAGTTCCAGGGCCAGGACATCACCCATCTGTCCCCGGGCCGGCTGCGGCCGATGCGCCGGGACGTCCAGATGATCTTCCAGGACCCGTACGGTTCGCTGAACCCCCGGCACACCATCGGCGGGATCGTCTCCACCCCCTTCCGCCTCCAGGGCGTCGAGCCCGAGGGCGGGGTGAAGAAGGAGGTACAGCGGCTGCTGGAGCTGGTGGGGCTGAGCCCGGAGCACTACAACCGCTATCCGCACGAGTTCTCCGGCGGCCAGCGGCAGCGCATCGGGATCGCCCGTGCGCTGGCGCTCAAGCCCCGGCTGGTGGTCGCCGACGAGCCGGTCTCCGCGCTGGATGTGTCGATCCAGGCCCAGGTGGTCAACCTGATGGACGACCTCCAGGAGGAGCTGGGCCTGACCTACGTCATCATCGCCCACGACCTCTCGGTCATCCGGCATGTCTCGGACCGGATCGCGGTGATGTACCTCGGCAAGATCGTGGAGCTGGCCGACCGTCAGGCGGTCTACGAGACGCCGATGCACCCGTATACCAAGGCGCTGTTGTCGGCCGTACCGGTGCCCGACCCCAAGCGGCGCACCCAGCGCGACCGGATCCTGCTCAAGGGCGATGTGCCCTCGCCGATCAACCCGCCGTCCGGCTGCCGGTTCCGTACCCGCTGCTGGAAGGCGACCGAGGTGTGCGCCACCACCGAGCCGCCGCTGGTCGCGCTGCGGAGCGGCCACCAGGTGGCCTGCCACCACCCCGAGAACGCGCCGGGTGCGGCGCCGGCCGCCGACGGGGCGTCCGGCGGGGCCGGCCGGGCCTCAACCGGTAAGTAACGCCGAGGAATTGGCAAAGTCCAGGACAAAGCGGAACGGGAGGGTGCAGAGTCGGCGCGGTTGTTCTCCATTCGCCCGTGTGTCCGAAAGGACGGCTCATGGCACTCTCCCGTTCTGCGCGCCGCACCTCCCGCTGGCTCGCCCTGGCCACCGCCGTGGCCTCGGCCGCCTCCATCGCCGCCGCTCCCGGCGCGTCACCCGGCGCCCCCGGCGTCGGTGACCCGTACTTCCCCCGCCTGGGCAACGGCGGCTTCGATGCCCTGCACTACGACCTCGGGGTCAGCTACCACCCCGGCAGCGGCCGGCTCGACGGCCGGACGACACTCACCGCCCGCGCCACCAAGAACCTCTCCGCCTTCGACCTGGATCTCCAGAAGCTGACGGTCGACAGCGTCCGGGTCAACGGCCGGCGGGCCCACTTCGGCAGATCCGGCGACGAGATAGCCGTCCGCCCCGACTTCCCGCTGCGCCGCGGCACGAAGTTCACCGTCACCGTCGCCTACCACGGTGTCCCCAAGCCGCTGAGCGGCCCGATCGTCTTCGGGTCCGACTACGGCTGGATGAAGACCAAGGACGGGGTCTTCGTCGCCTGCGAGCCGAACGCCGCCTCGACATGGTTCCCCTCCAGCGACCACCCGGGCGACAAGGCGACCTACGACATCCGCATCGACGCCCCCAAGGGCCTGACCGGGGTGTCCAACGGGCGGCTGGTCGGCTCCCGGGAGGCGCACGGCCGCTCGTACGCCCACTGGCGCGAGAGCCGTCCGATGGCCACCTACCTGGCCACCGCCACCATCGGGAAGTTCGACGTCCGTACGGGCACCACGCCCGGCGGCACCCCTATCTACGTGGCCACCGACCCCACCCTTCCCACCGGCAAGGTCGACGTCTACGGCATCACCGCGGAGGCCACCGACTACTGGTCGAAGGTCTTCGGGCCGTACCCCTTCGAGGTGACCGGAGCGATCGTCGACGACATGCCGCAGGCCGGTTTCTCGCTGGAGGTGCAGTCCAAGCCGGTCTACTCGGCCGTCCGCAGCGAGTCCACCATCGTCCATGAGCTGGCGCACCAGTGGTTCGGCGACTCGGTCTCGGTGAAGCAGTGGAAGAACATCTGGCTCAACGAGGGCTTCGCCACGTATGCGCAGTGGCTGTGGAGCGAGCACCGGGGCACCCGCAGCGCCCATGACGCGCTCCGCGCCCAGTACGCCGACATCCCGGCCGACAACGACTTCTGGAAGGTGAAGGTCGCCGATCCGCAGCGGGACACCATGTTCGCCGGTGCGGTGTACACGCGGGGCGCGATGACGCTCCAGGTGCTGCGGGAGCGGATCGGCGACACGGCGTTCTTCAAGCTGCTGCCGGCCTGGACCGCCCGCCACCGCTACGGCAACGCGGACACCTCCCAGTTCATCGCGCTCGCCGAGAAGATCTCCGGGCAGCAGCTGGACGATCTCTTCGACACCTGGCTGAACACCGACAGCAGGCCGCCGCTGCCGCAGTAGGCCCCGGCCGCGCGGGTCAGTCGGTGTCCGGCCGGCCGCCCCGGGGGCGCAGCTGCGAGGGCCGCGGCAGATGCAGCCCGAGGTAGACCGCCCCCATCCGCAGTCCGAAGACCACCCCCGCCGAGATCGCGGCGGCGGGGGTGGCTCCGGTGCCGAGGCGGTAGAGCAGCAGATAGCAGCAGGCGCCGGCCAGCGCGGCGATCGCGTACACGTCCTCGCGCAGCAGCAGCGGGGGGAACTCCCCGCAGAGCACATCGCGGACGACCTCACCGGTGACCCCGGTCAGCACCGCCAGGATGATCACGGCGAGCGGGGTGGCACCCGCGCCGATCGCGGCGCGGGCCCCGATCACCGTGACGACGGACAGTCCGATCGCGTCGACCACCAGCAGGGATTTGTGCGGCAGCCGCCAGAACCGCAGATAGATCATGGTGCCGACGCCGACACAGATGATCACGGTCAGCAGTACCCAGTCGTGCGTCCAGTACAGCGGGCGCCGGTCGAGGATGAGATCGCGCAGCGTGCCGCCGGAGATGGACGCGGCGAAGGCGAGCACCAGTCCGCCGAAGGGGTCCATGTTGGCGCGGTAGGCGGCCAGCACCCCGCTCGCCGCGAAGGCCGCGACGCCGGCCAGGTAGAGGACGTGAAGCATGGCGCTCATCATGGCAGGCCCGGAACGACCGGTTCCGCCCGAGGCGGCAAAAACTGACACTACCGGTCGGTAACCATCCGGTGTAGCGTGCAACCCATGGCTCTGGTGACCCACGGCAACAGCGAGTTCGACCGCGATACGGCGGTCACCCGCCGCGCCCCCGGCGTGTATGACGCGCACCTCTCCGCCGGCTGGACGATCATCCAGGCGGTCAACGGCGGCTACCTCCTCGCCCTCATGGGCCGCGCGCTGGGCGACGCCCTCCCACACCCCGACCCGATGTCGGTCACCGCGCACTACCTGACGGCCTCGGCCCCCGGCCCCGCCGTGATCCGCACCGAAGTGGTCCGCACCGGCCGCACGATGTCGACCGGCACCGCCACCCTCGTCCAGTTCGCCGAGGACGGCAGCGAGATCGAGCGGCTGCGGGTGCTCGCCGCGTACGGCGACCTCGGCACGCTCCCCGACGACGTCCGCACCACCGCCAAACCCCCGGCCATCCCGCCGTACGAGCACTGCCTGGGCACGGACAGTGCCCCCGGCGGCCGCCCCGCGATACCCGGCAGCACCGCCATCGCCGAGCGGCTCGCCCTCCGCCTGGACCCGGAGACCGCGGGCTGGGCCGTCGGGGCGCCCTCCGGCAAGGGCGAGATGCGCGCCTGGTTCGGCCTCGCCGACGGCCGCGAACCCGACCCGCTCTCCCTCCTGCTGACCGTCGACGCGCTGCCGCCCACCGCCTTCGAGATGGGGCTGTCCGGCTGGGTGCCCACCGTCGAACTGACCGCCCATATCCGCCATCGCCCGGCCCCCGGCCCGCTGCGGGTCGCCATCACCACCCGCAACCTCGCCGGCGGCTTCCTGGAGGAGGACGCCGAGGTCTGGGACTCCGAGGACCGACTCGTCGCCCAGTCGCGGCAGTTGGCGCGCGCGGTGCTCCAGGGGTAGCGCCCCCGATGCCGCTTCCGTCTCCTTTTCGCAGGTGACTCCGGGTACGGAGGCGGAAATTCGGCGGCGAAAGTGCGGGCGGTGGCCGTGCCGCCCGTGTCAGACTGAGCGGCATGGGGGACGTGGCTCTCAGAATTGATGATGCGACCGTCGTGTGGCTGCGGGCCGAGGGGCCGGCCGCCACCGGCCGTCCGGACGCGCACGAACACTCCGGCGTACACCCGCCGTCCGGCGACGGCCCTCGGCAGCAGTCCGGTGCCGAGGGCGAGTTGGAGCTGCCCGAGGAGTTCGGCTCCGCCCAGCCGGTCAGTGTGGACAGCCGGATGAGCCGGGCGCTGACCCGTGGCGGGGAGGCCCTCGAAGAGGCCCTGCGGCCGCTCGGCGGCGTCCTCGGCCAGATCCATCGCTCGATCGCCGGCGGCAGCCACCGTCCCGACGAGGTCACCGTGGAGTTCGGCGTCACCCTCGGCTCCGATCTGAGCCTGGGGGTGTTCTCCGGCAAGGGGGACGCGAGCTTCAAGGTCTCGGCCACCTGGAACCTCGGCAGCGGTGCGGGGGAACCCGGCGGGACGGCCCCGTGATCGCAGGCGCAGGCCCGGACACCCCGCTCCAGCAGTCCTTCGCCTCCGTACGCCAGGGCGAACAGGCCCTCGGCGCGGGGGTGCTGGTCGCCGACCGGCTCGTGCTGACCTGCGCCCATGTCGTCAACAGCGCACTGGGCAGGGACCGTTTCGCCCAGGACACCCCGGGCCCCGGCGACACCGTCACCCTCCGGCTGCCGCATGTCGCGGCCGGCCGTGACCTGACCGCACGGGTCTTACGGGAGATGTGGGTACCGCCGCGGGCCACGGCGGCCGGGAGCGCGCCCGTCGAGCCCGGACGGGTGCCGTACCACGGCGATCTCGCCGTCCTGGAGCTGACCGGCGCCGCACCCGAGGGTGCCGAGCCCGCCCCGTTCCTCCAGCACAGCTACGCCAACGAGACCATCGCCTTATGGGCCAGCGGCAATCCGCTGCCCACGGTGCGCGCCGTGCCCCGGGTCTCGGCGCCGCCCTGGATCGCGCTGGACGTGCTCGGCGGAGCCCAGGTCACCGAGGGCTTCAGCGGCGGGCCGCTCTGGGACCGCGAACGGCAGGCCGTGGTCGGCCTGGTCGCGGCCGTACACCGGGCCCCGGAAGGCGCCGCCCCCGGGAGCCGGCCGACGACGATGTACGCCATCAGCGTCCCGGCCATCGAGGCGGAACTCCCCACCCTTCCGCCCTCGGCCGTGCCCACCGCCCGGCGCGGCGTCCAGCAGCTGCTCACCGCGCTGGAGCGGGTACTGAAGGGCCGCGAGGCGGTACTGGCCTGTGAGGAGCGGCTCGCCGCCCGGCTCGGCAGGCCCTCGGCGGGCCCGGCGGCCGACCTGGAACGGCTGGTCGGGATGGCCGTGAACGTCCGCCGCGGCATCCCCGAACTCCTCGACCTGGTACGGGAGCACGAGCCCCCGGTCGCCGACCCCTATGACCCGCATGCCCGGCCCGGCCTCTACGGTGCGCGCGAGGACTGGGAGCGACTGCGCCGCGCCGCCCGTACGGTCCGCCCCGGCGAGTATCTGACCACCCGCCAACGCCGGGACCTCTCCGGCCTGTTGGCCCACTGCACCCGTACGGACCCCCGCGACCTCCTGGCTCGCGTCCTGCCGCACGCCCCGGAGCTGCCCGCCGTCACCGGCCTGGCCGACGCGATGGACGCCCTGGAGGGCTTCAGCTCCACCACTGGCGCGCCGGTGCCGCCGCTGCTCCAGGGAGTGGTGCGGATCGGTGTCGAGGAACGCGCGGCCGGGGCCTATCCGGCCGAGGACCTCGACGCATGGGTCGAGCGCGTCGCCGCCCGGTCGGGGGTCGACGAGGCGGCGGTCAGCCAGTTCCGCGCCGATGTCACGGCCGCCGCGGCGCCGGTCCGCACCCCGGTCCTCGCCCGGCCGGGCGGCGGCACCCCGGCCACCGCGCCCCGTGTCCAGGTGGAGCTGCTGCCCACCCCGGCCGGACGCCGCTTCACCTACCAGATCTGGACCTTCGCCGACCGCCAGCCGCACCGGCTCGCGCTGGTCCGCGACGCCGAGGCGGGCAGTGAGCAGGTGGTCGACGACATCCGCCGGGTGCTGCGCACCGAGGTCCGGGAGGATCCGGAGACCGCCCTGGTGGAGTACTTCCTGCCGTCCGCCTGGCTCGGTCTGGACGTGGACTCCTGGGAATCGCCCGACAGCGACGAGGACGGGCCGTTCGCGCCCGGGATCACCCGGCGGGTGGTGGTGCGCACCACGGAGCGCTCCCGGGAGAGCTACGCCGGCTGGAAACAGCGCACCGCCGCCCTGCCGCACGCCAAACGCCTGGTCCTCGACCACCGCCACACCGACCGCAAGGTCGCCCGCGCCCAACTGGAGGTGCACCGCGACGCCGGCACGGTCATCGTGTGCTGTGCACCGGACCACCACGGAACGCTGCTGCGGCAGTGCGTCCAGGCGGGCGTCCACACCGTGCTGTGGCACCGTGCCGAACACGGCGCGCACATCGCCCAGGACCTGCTGGCCCTGGTCGACGGCACCGACCACGCCGAGGTGCCCGAAGTGGTGCGCCTGGAGCGGGCCAAGGCGATGGCGGAGCCGGAGAGCGTCACCCACCACGGCCGCCGGCTGTCCCTGCTCTACGACGCGCCCGACCATCGTCCCCCACAACTCGCCCCGGACGCCTGGGTGCTGACCCAGCCCTGAGAGCCCGAACGCGGACGCAGCACTGAACGAGGAGAACGCGCGGTGACCGGACAGAGCGCAGCAGGCGCACACGACGACCCGGGGACGGAGCCGGAGGACTGGTGGGTGTTCCGCGGCCCGTCACCGCTGCCCGCCCCGCCGCCCTGGCGGCATCTGCCCGCCGGCCGGGGGGCCGCGCCCCGTGCGCCCTACCTCCTGGAGCGCAACGAGATCTCCGTCGTCAACGCCGCCCTCCATCTGCACCGCCCGCTGCTGGTCACCGGCCGCCCCGGCGCAGGCAAGAGCTCACTGGCCCGCGCCGTCGCCGGGGAACTCGGGCTGGGCGACGTCCTGCGCTGGTCGGTCAACAGCCGCTCCACGCTCCAGGACGCCCTCTACCGCTATGACGCCGTGGGCCGCCTCCGGGAAGCCTCGCTGCGCCGGGAGCGCGAGGCCTCGTACGGCTCCGTGCGCCGCCCCCGGGCCCGGCGCGCCACCGCGGCCGGGGACATCGGCCAGTATCTGCGCCTCGGCCCGCTCGGCAGCGCACTGGCGGCCGGCCGGCCCCGCGTCCTGCTCGTCGACGAACTCGACAAGGCCGATATCGACCTGCCCAACGACCTGCTGGTCGTGCTGGAGGAGGGCGAGTTCGAGATCCCGGAGCTGGCCCGGCTGCCCGAGCACCAACAGGAGGTCCAGGTCCTGCTGAGCGGAAGCCGGGAGCGGGTCGCGGTCCACCGCGGGGTGGTCCGCTGCACCCACTTCCCGATCGTCATCATGACCAGCAACGGCGAACGGGACTTCCCGCCCGCCTTCCTGCGCCGCTGCGTACGCCTGGATCTGCCGGAGCCGACCGGCGACCGGCTGCGGAGGATCATCGAACACAACCTGGGGGAGGAGGCGGTCGCCGCGGCGGAGGACCTCATCGAGGTCTTCCACCAGCGCGCGAAGACCCAGACACTGGCCACCGACCAGCTGCTGGCCGCGGTCCATCTGCGCATCAGCGGCGCCGACCTCACCAAGGAAGAGCTGCTCGCCGCCGTGCTGCACCGTCTCGACGAGTCCATGTCGCCATGATCGACCGACTGCGACAGGCGATGTCGGCCGCCGGTTACGACCTCGGGGCGATGGAGCTCCTTGATGTGTTGTGGCTGTCGCGGGTGATGGAGGGGCGTGTAGGGGAGTCGGGGGATGCGGGGGCGTCGGGGGACGTGGGGGACGTGGGGGACGTGGGGGAGTTTGTGGGTGGGGTGGGGAATGCGAGGGGTGTTGGGGGTGAGCGGGGCCGGGAGGCCGAGGAGGTCGAGGAGGCCGGTGGGGTCGGCGAGGCGAACGGGGGTTCCGAAGCTGGGGTGTTGGGTGCGTCCGAGGCGTCTGATGCGTCCGATGTAGCTGACGTGGCCGATGCGTCCGGCGTCCCTTCCGGCGTCCCTTCCGGCCCCGGCGACTCAGCGGCACCTGACGACGGGCCCCGCCCCGGGCCCCGCTCCGCTCCCTGCGACCCGTTGGCGCCCGCCGTCCCGCCGCGTCGTGCGCTGTACGCCATGGGCAGCCAGGGCGGTGCGCCGGGTGCGGACCGGGCCCGTCCGGCGCGCGTCCCCGGTGGGCGTGCGCTGCCCGATGCCCAGCAACTGGGCCGTGCGCTGCGCCCGTTGCGCAGGACCCGGGACCATCCGCACCGCACCGTCACCGACATCGAGGCCACCGTCCGCCTCGCCGCCGAGACCGGCTTCCTCGATGTCGTCTCCCGCCCGGACCAGGAGCGCTGCCGGTCGGCCGTGCTGCTGGTGGACTGCTCGCCGTCCATGCAGGTGTGGGGCCCGCTCGCGGCCGAGCTGCGCGCGCTCCTCGCCCGGAGTACGGTCTTCCGTTCCGTCCGCGTCCTTCCGGTCGACCCCCGGGATCCGGGCGGCCCGGTGGGGCGCCGACGGCCCGCGGGTCCGGTGGTGACCTTCCTGCTGACCGACGGTACGAGCCCGGGGTGGCGCAGCCCGCAGGCCGTCCGTGCCCTCGCGGCATGGGGCCGCGGCGGCCCGCTGGCCGTACTCAACCCGCTGCCCCGGCGGCTGTGGCGGGGCACCGCCCTGGATGCCCGCCCGCGGCTCCTGGCTGCACCGGGCGAGTTCGATCCGCTCGGCCGGCTCATCGTCTGTGACGCGCTGAGCGGTGAGCGCGATCCGGAGGCGGACGGTCTTCTCGCGCTGCCCGTATTGCACCCGACGCCCTCCGCGCTGGAACAGTGGGCCGGGCTGCTCACCCGCCCCGGAGTGCCGCATCTGATCGAAACGGTACTGCTGGACGAGGCGCCCGCCGCCCCGGCCCGGCCCGCCGTACCCCAGGGCACGGCGGAGGAGCTGCTGGCCCACTTCCGGGGTGCCTTCTCGCCCGAGGCATACCGTCTCGCCGTCCGCCTCTCGGCCATCCGCCCCCTGACCACACCACTGATGCAGCTGGTGCGCGCCGCCACGATGCGGGACGCCGGGCCCACCCATGTGGCGGAGATCCTGCTCGGCGGCCTCCTGGAACGCACCGACCAGGCGCGGGACGCGGCCGCCGCGCACACCCTGGACCGTGCCCTGGGCGCGCCGCCATCGTGCCAACTCAGCGAGCCCGTCTACGACTTCCGCCCTGGTGTACGGGAGCTGCTGTTCAGCGGCCTCGGTGCCGAACAGGCCGTGGAGGTCGTCGAGGCGGTCGGGCGGTCGCTGGAGCCGTACATGGGGCGGCTGCCGGATTTCCCGGTCCTGATGGGCGACGAGGAGGGGGAGCTGCGGCTCCAGGCGTCGGCGCGGGCCTTCGCGGTGCTGGCCAGTCCCGTATTGGAGCGGATGGGGGGTGTGGTGCCCGAGTTGACGGACCACCCGCTGCCACCGCAGCGCCGCCCCGCGTCCCCGCCCCCGCCGCCGCGCTTCGGTGTCCTCGGGCCCGTGCGCGCCTGGCGCGGGGCGACGCCGCTGGCGCTGGGCGGTCCGGAGGAACGGGCCCTGCTGGCCGCCCTGTTGCTGCGGCCGGGGCACTCCGCCGACGCGGCCGAGCTGATTCCCGGCCTCTGGGGCGAGCGGCCGCCGGGGGCCGCCCGCTCCGCGCTTGCCGCCTGCGCCGCCCGGCTGAACGCGTCGCTCGGCCCCGACACCGGGGCGGGCACGGGAGCGGACCTCCTGGTCAGGGAGCAGGACGGGGGCTACGCGCTGCGCCGTCCCGACGGCAGCGCGCCCGTCCTGGACCTCGATCTCGACCGGGCCGAGCAGCTGGTCGACCGGGCCCGCCGCGCCGTGGACCCGGCCGTGGCCCGTCAACTGCGGGATGAGGCACTGGCGTTGTGGGACGGCGAACCGCTCGCCGGACTGCCGGGGCCGTTCGCCGCGGGCCAGCGGGCCCGGCTGGAGCGCTGGCGCGGCGACCTCATGGCCGACGTCTACCGTCCCCTGGCCGAGCCCGAGCCCGAGCCCGAGCCCGAGCCCGAGCCCGATTCGGCCGGGCCCCGGGCCGACGTGGTGGCGCTGCCGCCCGCGCCGGAGCGGTTCGCCGGGCGGGCCGTGCAGCTCTCCCGCCTGGCCGCCGAATTGACGGGCGGCACCGGGGGCACCGGGGACACCGGGGGCGCCCCGCCCTGCCGCTTCCTCCATGGGCGGGCCGGGGCGGGCAAGACGGCTCTCGCGCTGCGGGTCGCGCACGAGGTGGCGGATGACTTCCCCGACGGCCGGCTGTTCCTGGATCTGCGCGGCAGCGCCGAGGCGGCAGAGGAGCGGGTGACGCCGACCGGCGCCCTCGAAGCGCTGCTGCGCGCGCTGGGCGTGCCGGACGACCGCATCCCCCGGTGGCGCGACGGCCGGGCGGCCCTCTACCGCTCCCTGCTGGCCGAACGCCGTGTCCTCATCGTGCTGGACGACGCACCCGGCGCCGACGCGTCCGATGCGTCGGCCCTGGCTCCCCTGCTCCCCGGCCGTACGCCCACACCGGGAGCCCGCGGCGGCGCCGTCCTGATCACCGGCCGTACCTGCCCGCCGCTTCCCCCGCCCGCCGAGGCCGTCGAGCTGGGCACACTGCCCCCCGCCGAGGCCCAGGAGCTGTTCACCGACCCCGGCCCCCCGACGCTCCGCTGGCTCGACGCGCAGCTCTCCCCGCCCGCGCGGCGGGCCTTCCGCCTCCTCGCCGCGACGGACACCGCCGAGGCCGCCTCGTCCGCGGACCTCTCGTCCGGCGCCGCGGCCGCTCTGCTAGGTGCCACCCCGCATCGCACCGGCCCCCTCCTGGACGAACTGCGTTCCGTCGGCGCACTCCGCAAGGCGGGCCCCGACCGCTACCGCTATACGGGCCAACTGCGCCGTCTCGCCTGCCGGTCCGCCGCTCAGGAGCTGCCGGCGGAGGCGCACGACGAGGCCCTGGTCCGGCTGCTGACCTGGTACCTGGCCATGGGCCGCCAGGTGCACGCGCTGCGGTGTCCGGGCGACCGGCTGCTCCATGACCTCGCCGGTGTACCCTCCGACGGCCCGCTGCCCCCTACGAAGGACCGGGACGACGCCCTGGCCGCCTGGGCCGGGGAAGCCCCCCGGCTGCTCGCGCTCATCCGCCGGGCTGCGCTCCGCACCCCGGGGATCGTCCGCCAGGCCGCCGACCTCCTGCTGCTCGCCCAGGTGACGGCCGACTCCGGAGCGCTCTCCGCCGCCTACGAGCCGGCCGCCCGTGCGGTGGCGGCGCGGGCGGCCCGGGACGGCGCCGCACGGGCCGAAGGCCGGGCCCGGGACGGCCTTGCACGGGCCGAAGGCCGGGCCCGGGTCGCGCTCGCGGAGGCGTACCTCGCACTGGGCAAGTGCGCCGAGGCGGAGCCCGAGGCGCGGCGCGCGGAGCAACTGGCCGACCGCTGCGGCGATCCCCTGACGCGCTTCCGCGCACCGTATGCGCGCGGCCTCATCGCCCTCCAACAAGGGCGGCACGACACCGCGGAGCGCCATCTGATCGCGGCATGGCAGCAGTGCACCGAGCCCGACGAACTCGGCGAGGCCGCCGCACTCGGCGCCCTGGCCCGGCTCTGGGCGGCGACCGGCAACAGCAGCGAAGCCGTGCTGTTCGCCGAGCGGAGCGTGGCCCTCCACCACCGCGGCGGCCACGGCTCCCCGCTGCTCGCGCACGGCCGCTACGCACTCGCCGAAGCGCTCGCTGCGGCCGGCCGGCCCGCCGAGGCGCTCCGCGAACTCGAACAGGCGCTGCCCCTCTTCGAGGCGGACCGCCAGCAGCTCTGGGCGGGGCGTACCCGCTGCCGGATGGCCGCGGCGATGGTCGCCCTGATCCGGCCCGGCGAGGCGGTGACCGCCGCCGAGGACGCGGCGCGACGGCTGCTGGTGCCGGGCGGCGAACGGTGGCGGGCCGACGCACTGACCGCCCTGGGCCACGCCGAGACCGCCTTGGGCCGTAAGCGAAGCGCCCAGGCACACTGGCGCGAAGCCCTCACCATCCACGAGGCGTTCCACACCCCGCAGGCCCGCCCCCTCCGCACCCTCCTACGAGCCAAGGAGACCGCCCCACCCACGGGCCCGCACCGCCCCGCCCTCTCCCGCACCGCAGACCTGGCCCGCACCGCCACGGCCCTACGCGACCTGACCGCAGCCCTCCACACCCTCACCGACCAACTACGCCTCCAGAGGGCCACCGACAGTCCGGCCGCCCCTGCCCCCTTTGAGACGCTCGACGCCCTCGACGCCCTGGAGGCCGAACTCACCACCACACTCGCCGACTTCCCCCACACCACCCGCCCCTCACGCACCACCCTCCACCGCCTCCGCACCACCCTGGAAACCCTGACCTCCCCGCAGTCCCTGCCGTCCCCGTCACCCGCCCTCACCGAGGCAGCGTCGACGGCCCGCGAGATCGGGCGACGGTTGGCTCCGTAGACGGGAGGGCGACGGGGCGCTCAAAGCGTGACCACGGCCCGCCGGGCCGTGTCCGTGGCCAGGCCCCGGTACGCGATCAGCTCCGCGAGCCACTCCGTCATGACCGTCAAGCAAGTGACTCCTTACCGGGGCGTCGGGGGAGTCGAGGGGACGGGCGGGCCGGCCCGTGGCCGTATACCCGTGGCCGTATAGGGGAGGAGGCCGGTGGACCCGCCCCGGGCGCGCCCGGCGTACGGCGCTCCCGTGTGCTGCGCATGCGCCCCCGGAGCCCACCGCGGGGGCTCGTAGAATCGTGCGCACCATGGTTTACCTCGACCACGCCGCCACCACCCCGATGCTCCCGGAGGCGGTGCAGGCGATGACCGCCCAGCTGACCGTCACCGGCAATGCGTCCTCGCTGCACGCCGACGGCCGGCGGGCCCGGCGTACCGTCGAGGAGGCGCGCGAATCCCTCGCCGTCTCGCTCGGCGGCCGCCCGAGCGAGATCGTCTTCACCGCGGGCGGCACCGAGGCCGACAACCTCGCGGTCAAGGGCCTGTACTGGGCGCGCCGGGCCGCCGACCCGGCCCGTACCCGCGTCCTCGCCAGCCCCGTCGAGCACCATGCGGTCCTCGACGCCGTGGAGTGGCTCGCCGAGCACGAAGGCGCCCGCGTCGAGTGGCTGCCGGTCGACAGCTACGGCCGGGTGCACGCCGAGGCGCTGCGCTCGGCCCTCGCCAGCAACCCCGCCGATGTCGCGCTGGCCACGGTCATGTGGGCCAACAACGAGATCGGCACCATCCAGCCGGTGCGGGAACTGGCCGAGGTCGCCGCGGAGTTCGAGATTCCGCTGCATGCCGACGCGGTGCAGGCCGTCGGCCAGCTGGAGGTCGACTTCGCCGCCTCAGGGCTCGCCGCGATGACGGTCTCCGCCCACAAGATCGGCGGGCCGTACGGCATCGGCGCGCTGCTGCTGGGCCGCGAGTACGCCCCGGTGCCGGTGCTGCACGGCGGCGGCCAGGAACGGCACGTCCGCTCCGGCACCCTCGACACCCCGGCCATCGCCGCCTTCGCCGCCGCCGCCCGGCACGCCGTCGCCCACCGCGAGGACTTCGCCCGCGACATCGGCGCGCTCCGCGACGACCTGGTCAAGGCCGTCCGCGCCGCCGCCCCGGACGCCGTCTACGGCGGCGACCCGGACCCCGCCGGCCGCCTCCCCGCCAACGCCCACTTCTCCTTCCCCGGCTGCGAGGGCGATTCCCTCCTGCTCCTCCTGGACGCCCAGGGCATCGCCTGCTCCACGGGCTCCGCCTGCACCGCCGGTGTCGCCCAGCCCAGCCATGTCCTGCTGGCGACGGGCATGTCCCCGGACCTCGCCCGTGGCACCCTGCGGTTCTCCCTGGGGCACACCTCCACCGCGGAGGACGTGGCGGCACTGGCCGAGGCCATCGGGCCGGTGGTGGAGCGGGCGAGGAGCGCGGGGCTCAGCTAAGGGCTGTCCCGTCCTCTGGGGCAGCGGCTCAGTCCGTCAGCCCTTCCCCACAGGCGGGCTTTCCCGCGCCCGTACGGGGGGCTTGCGCAGCTCGGCCCGTACGAGGCGCAGATAGCGGTCCCAGTTCCAGTGCGGCCCCGGATCGGTGTGATCCGTCCCGGGCACCTCCACATGCCCCACGACGTGCTCCCGGTCGGCCGGGAAGCCGTACCGCCGGCAGATCTCTGCCGTCAGCCGCGCCGACGACGCGTACATCGCATCCGTGAACGACTCCGGCCGGTCCACGAAGCCCTCGTGCTCGATCCCCACGCTCCGCTCGTTGTAGCCGCGGTTGCCCGCATGGAACGCCACGTCCAGTTCGCGGATCATCTGGGCGACATGCCCGTCCTTGCGGACGACGTAGTGCGCGCCGGCCTCGTGATCCGGGTCCCGGAAGACATCCAGCGCGGTCGCATAGCTGCCCTGGACGACATGGATGACCACCCGGTCGATCACGTAATCCGCGGGCCGGTCCGCCCGCCGGTAGTTCTCCGGGGACGCCGCTATCCACTGCGCGCCCCGGTGGTCGACCGCACCGGCCGTGCGCGGCTTCGCATTGCCCGGCAGCCGCCACCACCAGTGCGCCAGCGCATCGCGCCCCGCGAAAGCCGCGGCCCCGGCGGCCACCGCCCCGCCGCCCCCGATCCACAGCGCCCGGCGCCGCGTGATCCCGGCCGTGGCCTCCTGGCCGTCGGCCTTCTCCCCGTCCCTCTTCCCCATGAGCTGCATAACGCTTTCGGCCCTGTCCGTGGTTCCGTCTACTCTGGACTGGCTATGACTGATGACGCTCCCCGCCGCCTCCGCGTGCTCGCCGCCATGTCCGGCGGCGTGGACTCCGCCGTTGCCGCCGCTCGCGCCGCCGAGGCCGGCCATGATGTGACCGGCGTGCATCTCGCGCTCTCCGAGAACCCGAAGTCGTTCCGCACCGGCGCCCGCGGCTGCTGCACGATCGAGGATTCGCACGACGCCCGCCGTGCCGCCGACGTCATCGGCATCCCCTTCTACGTCTGGGATCTCGCCGAGCGCTTCCGGGCGGATGTCGTCGACGACTTCATCGCGGAGTACGAGGCCGGGCGCACCCCGAACCCCTGCCTGCGCTGCAACGAGAAGATCAAGTTCGCCGCGCTGCTGGACAAGGCGCTGGCCCTGGGGTTCGACGCCGTCTGCACCGGCCATTACGCCACGGTCGTGCTGCGCGAGGACGGCACCCGCGAACTGCACCGCGCCTCCGATATGGCCAAGGACCAGTCGTACGTCCTCGGTGTCCTGGACGACCGCCAGCTCGCGCACGCCATGTTCCCGCTCGGCGACACCCTCACCACCAAGGCGGAGATCCGTGAAGAGGCCGCCCGCCGCGGTCTGTTCGTCGCCAAGAAGCCGGACAGCCACGACATCTGCTTCATCGCCGACGGCGACACCCAGGGCTTCCTGGCCAAGCGGCTCGGCACGGCGCCGGGCGATATCGTCGACGAGTCCGGCAACCGCCTCGGTACGCACGAGGGCGCGTACGGCTTCACCATCGGCCAGCGCAAGGGCCTGCGCATCGGCCACCCGGCTCCTGACGGCAAGCCGCGCTATGTCCTCGACATCTCCCCGGTCGACAACACCGTCACCGTCGGCCCCGCCGCCTCCCTGGACGTGATGGCGCTGACCGCGATCCGCCCCCGCTGGTGCGGCCGCCCCCCGACGGCCGGTCCCGCGACCTACACGGCCCAGCTCCGTGCCCACGGCGGCGAGACCGAGGTCACCGCCGAGCTGATCGGCGACGCCGAGCTCCAGGTGTCCTTCACCGAGCCCGTCCGCGGAGTGGCCCCCGGCCAGGCGATCGTGCTCTACGACGGCTCCCGCGTGGTCGGCTCGGCCACCATCGCCACCACGGAGCGAGCGGCGCGCGCGGAGGCGTAGCGGGGCTCCCGGAGGCGTTCCGGGAGAGGCGCGACGTCATCGTTCGCCGTGCCCGATCTGACAAATGTCATGGCGATCCCGGGACAGTTGGAACTGCCGCCGGCCACGGCTGTGCACGAAGCTGAATGCAGCGCGGGAAGCAGCAGCGCACAGCGATGTGGGGGAGAGCGCCGTGAGTGGGAATCAGTCCGTGGCCGACGTGGACGATGCAGCGGATGTGGCCGACGTGGCCGTGGGGGCCGAGGGGGAGCGCGGCGATTCGGCGCTGAAGAGCTTTGTGCCGCTGATCGTGGACGCCGGGATTCCGGTGGCCTCGTACTACCTCCTCAGCGACGGCTTCGGGTTCAGCACGGTGGCCGCGCTGGGCTGGAGCAGCGTGGTACCGGCGCTGCGGACGGTGTGGAGCCTGGTCAGCAGCCGCAGCGTGAACGGCCTCGCCCTGCTGATCCTGATCGTCAATGCGGTGGGCCTGGGGCTGAGCGCGGTGGCCGGTGATCCACGGCTGATGATGGCCAAGGACAGCGCTGTGAGCAGCGTGGTCGGAATCGTGATCCTGCTCTCCGTGCGGGCGAACCGGCCACTGATGACCACGGGACTCAAGCCGTGGGTCACCAAAGGGAGCGCGGCCGGCAACGCCGCCTGGGACCGGCTGATGGCCGGCTCGGAGCGGTTCCGACGGGCCGAGCGGCGGTTCTCGGCGATATGGGGGACGGCGCTGCTGACCGAGTGCGTGGTCAAGGTCATCGGTGCCTACACCGTGCCGGTGCACACCATGGTCTGGCTGGGCACGGTGCTGACGGTGGTGGCCATCCTGGCGGCGATCGTCATAGCCGGGGGCAGCTGCGCCGACCCGATGGAGAAGATGGTCCGAGCCGAGGTCGAGGCGGAGGCGGAGACCGTGGCCGGGCGCACCGCTGACCCGGGCGGGGCGGAGGCGCGGAGCGGCGCGCCCGCTGCGGCGGCGGCCGGGGCGGCGAACTAGGCCGGCGCCAGGAACGGCAGCAGACCCTCGGCGAGGCAATACGGGCTGGTGGGGCGCGTGAGGTGGGCCAAGACCGCTGGTCAACTGTGAGGTCCCGCACAGCCCGCGGCCCGGAAAACCGGTGCGCGGCGGCCGTCACCGGTGCGCTGACCTGCGGGCTTGGGGTGGGGGAGGGCGGGCCGGAGGAGTCGGGCGATTGTGTACGGGAGCGACGTGTCGTATATCCCACAGTCGATTGGCGGGGTGCCGCCAAATAGGGTCGGCAAAGCGACGGGACGTCAGCGGCTGCCAGGGCGATAAATGGTGACGATAGGGACCGGCAAGGAGTTGTAGACCTTGTGAGGGCTCGTCAGAGTCCGGACCGCAGGCGGCCTTTCCGCGGCCACGAAAGGGAACGTAAGTCATGTCGACTGTTCAATCTCAGGTCAAGCCCGGCGTTCATTCGGCCGGGCCGGCATCCCTGTACGCCGAGCTGGTCCGGCGAAATCCCGGGGAGCCCGAGTTCCATCAGGCGGCACTTGAGGTGCTGGAGACGCTGGCCCCGGTGCTGGCAGCCCGCCCGGAGTTCGCCGAGGCGAAGATCCTGGAGCGGATCTGTGAGCCGGAGCGGCAGATCATGTTCCGGGTCCCCTGGCAGGACGATTCCGGGGCGATTCACGTCAACCGCGGTTTCCGGGTGGAATTCAACAGCGCGCTCGGCCCGTACAAGGGCGGCCTGCGTTTCCACTCGTCCGTGAATCTGGGGATCGTCAAGTTCCTCGGCTTCGAACAAATCTTCAAGAATTCCCTTACCGGCCTCAACATCGGCGGCGGTAAGGGCGGCAGCGATTTCGATCCGCACGGCAAGTCGGACGCCGAAGTCATGCGATTCTGCCAGTCGTTCATGATGGAGCTGCATCGTCATCTCGGCGAGCACACGGATGTACCGGCCGGCGATATCGGCGTCGGCGGCCGGGAGATCGGCTACCTCTTCGGCCAGTACCGGCGGATCACCAATCGCTGGGAGGCCGGTGTGCTCACCGGCAAGGGCCTGTCCTGGGGCGGCTCCAAGGCCCGTACGGAGGCCACCGGTTACGGCAATGTGCTCTTCACCGAGGAAATGCTCAAGCAGCGCGGCGAGGAGCTGGACGGCCAGCAGGTGGTGGTCTCCGGGTCCGGCAATGTCGCCATCTACACCATCGAGAAGGCGCAGGCGCTCGGCGCCCACGTGCTGACCTGCTCGGACTCCGGCGGCTATGTCGTCGACGAGAAGGGCATCGACCTGGCCCTGCTGCGGCAGATCAAGGAGGTCGAGCGCGGCCGGATCAGCGCGTACGCCGAGCGGCGCGGGGTGTCGGCCACCTATGTGCCCGGTGGGCGGGTGTGGGATGTCGCATGCGATGTGGCGCTGCCGTCGGCGACCCAGAACGAGCTGGACGAGGACGCCGCCCGGATCCTGATCCGCAACGGCGTCAAGGCGGTCTCCGAGGGCGCCAACATGCCGACCACACCGGAGGCGGTGACGCTCCTCAAGTCGGCCGGTGTGGCCTTCGGCCCCGGCAAGGCGGCCAACGCGGGCGGGGTGGCGACCAGCGCGCTGGAGATGCGGCAGAACTCCTCCCGTGAGGCATGGGCCTTTGAACGCACCGAGGGCGAACTCGCAGCCATCATGCGCGGCATCCACCACCGCTGCTACGAGACCGCGGAGCGCTTCGGCCGGCCGGGCGACTACGTCGCAGGCGCCAACATCGCCGGCTTCGAGCGGGTCGCGGAGGCGATGCTGGATCAGGGGCTGATCTGACCTGAGGGGGCTTGTCCCCCCCACCCCCGAACCCACCCCCGCCCCCTCCCCCGAAGGGGGAGAGGGGGAGGGGGCGGGGGAGAGCCTCGTGGGGGCTTTGCCCAGAGCTTCGTCGGCCCCGTCGCTCGTAAGGTGACCGCATGAATATCTGTGTTTTCTGCTCCGCCGCCGATCTTGACGACCGCTATGTCACCCCCGCCCGCGAGTTCGCCGAGCTGATCGGCCGGGGCGGACATGCGCTGGTCTGGGGCGGTTCGGATACCGGCCTCATGAAGGTTATGGCCGACGGGGTGCAGGAGGCCGGCGGAAAGCTGATCGGCGTTTCCGTGGAGTTCCTGGCGCACAAGGCGCGCGAGGGCGCCGATGAGATGGTCGTCACCAAGGACCTCGCCGAGCGGAAGGCGCAGATGCTGCTGCGCGCCGATGCCGTCGTCATCATGGTCGGCGGTACGGGGACCCTGGACGAGGCCACCGAGATCCTGGAGCTGCGCAAGCACGGGATGCACAGCAAGCCGGTGGTGCTGCTCAACACCGCGGGCTTCTATGACGGGTTGAAGCAGCAGTTCCAGCGGATGGAGGCGGAGGGCTTCCTGCCGCTTCCCCTCACCGACCTGGTCTTCTTCGCGGAGGACGGCGTCGGCACGCTCGCCTACCTGGAGGAGAAGGCAGGCATCCAGGGCTGAGCCCCCGGGCCCCCGCGTCCGGCGGCCCCGCTCGTTAGGATCGGCCCCATGGGTACGCACTTGATCACGGGCGCAGGGTCGGGCATCGGAGCGGCGGTCGCACGGCGGCTCGCGGACCGCGGGGAGGACCTGTGGCTGCTGGCGCGTAACGCGGTCCGGGCGAAGGAGCTCGCCGCGCAGTTTCCCGGCGCCCGTACGCTCGTCGGTGATCTCGCCAACCCCGAGAAGCTGTCCTGGGCCTTCGGACAGCAGCCGCTGCCGGACCGGATCGACTCGCTCGTGCACAGCGCGGGCGTGATCGAGCTGGGTGCGATCGCCGATCTGCCGGCCAAGGCATGGCAGCGGCAGCTCGCCGCCAACCTGGTCGCACCCGCCGAGCTCACCCGCCTGTTGCTGCCGCTGGTACGGGCCGCCCAGGGGCAGGTCGTCTTTGTGAACTCCGGTGCCGGGCTGAGCGCGCGGGCCCAGTGGGGCGCGTACGCGGCGACCAAGCACGGCCTGAAGGCGCTGGCCGACTCGCTGCGGGCGGAGGAGCACGACAACGGCGTCCGGGTGACCTCGGTCTATCCGGGGCGCACGGCCACGCCGATGCAGGAGAGCACCCACCAGCAGGAAGGCAAGGAGTACGACCCGGGCCGCTGGATCGACCCGGAGTCGGTCGCGACGGCCATCCTCACGGCCATCGATCTGCCGCGGGACGCGGAGATCAACGATGTGTCGGTGCGGCCCGGACGCTGACGTACGGTCCGCCGCGTGGGCGGTTGTCCACGGCTTGTCCACAGCGTTCCTCCGCGCACCGCTGTTTTCCGCCGGGGCGACGTACGCTGCATGAGTGACCATTGAAGCGAAGGCGACCGCTGCGGCGGGGTGCGGGTTCCGGGAGATACGGGGGCTCGTGACGGAGCTGAGCCGCCGGCTCGACGCCCATCAGCGCAGCCGGGTCGCCGAGCTCGATCTGACGCCGACACAGGCCAAGGCGCTGGAGGAGCTCGGCGAGCCGAAGACCGCGCGGGAGCTGGCCGCGGTGCTGTGCTGCGAGCCGCCGAATGTCACCTACGTCATCTCCAAACTGGAGAAGCAGGGCATGGTCGTGCGCCGTCCGCATCCACTGGACGGGCGGGCCAAGCAGCTCGTACTCACCGACGCGGGGCGGGAGTTGCGGCTCGATCTGCTGCGGCGGATGGGGACCGCCTCGCCGCTGGACCACCTTTCGCACGAGGAGCGGGCAGCGTTGCGCGATGACCTGCTGAGGGCGCTGGGGCGGGGCGACTGACCGCTCGCGGGAGCAAGATGCCGCCGGGGCCCCGGGATGCACGCCGCATCCCGGGGCCCCGGCGGTTTCGTCTGCGTTCAGTAAAGTTATAGCTGTAACTATTGCGCGCGAGGATAGGTACAGCTTTAAGTAAATCTATGATCGCTGAGAAGGGTGCGCCGCATGTGACGGCGCCCGACCACGGCACAGCCACCCACGACCAGGCCCACGACCAGGCGCACGGTCAGACCCGGTCCCGGCCCCGGACCCAGACCCTCGCGCCACCACGCGCCCCGTCCCGCGACGGTCTCCAACTCCTCGTCCTGGCGCTCGGGTTCGTGATGGCGAGCCTGGACACCGGCATCATGAACGTCGCCGCGAACGAGCTGCGGGCCCGGCTCGGGCTGACCATGTCCGGCCTCACCTGGGTCGTCGACGGCTATGTCCTCGCCTTCGCCGCACTGCTGCTGCTCGCCGGCTCGCTGGCGAAGCGGTTCGGCGCCCGCCGGATCTATCTCATCGGGCTCGCCGTGTTCACCGCCGCGTCCCTTTTGGGCGCCCTCGCGCCGAACGGTGGCGTCCTGGTGGCGGCCCGCTTCGTCCAGGGGGTGGGCGCGGCGCTCTTCATGCCCAGCTCGCTGTCGCTGCTGATGCACGCCTTCCCCGAACCGGCGCGCCGGGCGAAGATCCTCGGCATCTGGTCGGCTGTCGTCTCCACCTCCGTAGGGCTGGCGCCGACCATCGGCGGTGTACTGGTCGGCACGCTCGGCTGGCGCAGCATCTTCCTCGTCAACCTCCCCATCGGCCTTGCCGGACTGCTGCTGACCCGGCGGTTCATCGTGGCGGTCCCGGCCCGCGGTTCGGCGCTCGGGGGTAGTGGCCATGTCCTGGGGCTGCTGGCTCTCGGGGCGCTGAGTTATGCGCTCATCGAGGGTCCCGGTATGGGCTGGTCTGCGCCGTTCGTCCTCGGGGCGTTCACGGTCGCGGCGGTCGCGCTCGCCGGATTCGTCGTCCGTGAACGGGCCGCCCGCACCCCGGTCCTGCCGGTCTCGCTCTTCGCGGACCGCAGTTTCGCCGCGGCGAATGTGGTGGGTTTCCTCTTCAACTTCGCCTTCTACGGGGCGCTGTTCGTCCTCGGCCTCTTTCTCCAGACCGCGCGCGGGGCGAGTCCGGTGACGGCGGGGCTGCAGATGCTCCCGGCAGTCCTGGTCATCCCGTTCGGCAACGTGCTCTACGCCCGCTTCGGGCTGCGGGTAGGCAACCGGACCGCGCTCACCGCCTCCCTGGCGCTCTCCGCCGTCGGCTACGTCCTGCTGTTCCTGCTCCTCGCGCCCGGCCTGCCGTACTGGGTCCTCGCGGTGGTGCTCGCGTGCGCCAACTTCGGCAGCGGGATCAGCTCCCCGGCGATGACCGGTGTCCTGATGGCGGCCGCGGGCCGTGAGCACGCCGACATCGGCAGCGCGACCCTCAACGCCAACCGCCAGATCGGCTCCCTGGTAGGCATCGCCGGTATGGGTGCCGTGCTGACGGGGGCAGGTGGCGGCTACCAGGGAGCGGCCTACGCCTTCGCCCTGACGGCGGCCGCGCTGGTGGCCGCGGCCGTGGTCGGCCGACTGGGCATACGCACCCGGGCGTGAGCGACGTCCACGGCCCGCCCCACGCACGCACACCGCCCCACGCACGCACACCCGCCCCACGCACGCACACCCGCCCCACCCCGCTCCTCGCCCCCGCCGCATACCCTTCCTGGGTGAGTGAGAACAGCACGCAGAAGTGGACCGCGGGCGCGGCGACCGGGATCGGGTCGATGCCGGGCGGTGACGCGCGGGAGGCGGCCAAGACCGTCACCGGATCGCTGGAGACCTTCCCGTATTTGCCGGAGCTCCCGGCCCGGGGCCCCGGTGCCGACATGATCGGCCGGACCCTCGGGATGCTGGTCGAGGTCTACGGCCATGTGGAGCCCAGCGGCTGGCGGATCAGTGACCGGCCGGGCCGGGACACCCGGCGGGCCCACTCTTGGCTCGGGGAGGATCTCGACGCCCTGGAGGAGTTCACCCAGGGGTACGAGGGCCCGCTGAAGGTCTCCGCGGTCGGCCCATGGACCCTGGCCGCCGCCCTGGAGCTGCGCAACGGCGAGGCGGCCGTCGGCGACCCCGGGGCCTGCCGGGATCTTGCGGCGTCCCTGGCGGAGGGGCTGCGCGGCCATCTCGCGGACGTACGGCGGCGGGTCCCGGGCGCGCGGGTCGTGCTGCAGCTCGACGAGCCGTCGTTGACGGCGGTGCTCCAGGGCCGGGTGAAGACGGCGAGCGGCTACCGCACCCACCGGGCGGTGGACCGGGCGGTCGTCGAGGGCGCGCTCCGTGATCTTGTCGGGGTGGCGGAGGGCGGTCCCGTGGTCGTCCACTCGTGCGCGCCCGAGGTGCCCTTCGGGCTGCTGCGGCGGGCCGGTGTCGCGGGCGTCTCGTTCGATTTCTCGCTGCTCACCGAGCGTGAGGAGGAGGTGATCGGGGAGGCCGTCGAGGGCGGTACGACGCTGTTCGCGGGCGTGGTGCCGGGCGTGGACGGCCCATTGTCAGACCCTGCCGGTAGCGTCATGGGGGTCAGGACGCTGTGGCGCAGGCTGGGGCTGTCGCCGGGGACTCTCAGCGAGTCCGTGGTCATCACCCCGTCGTGCGGTCTGGCGGGCGCTTCGCCCGCTTATGCCCGCTCCGCTCTCGCCCACTGCGTCCGGGCGGCGAGATCACTCGCAGACAACCCTGAGTGACCGCACTCAAGGACCACGGGAGGACAAGACGGTGGCTGGCGAACAGCACGCAGCGGAATCCAAGGTGCCCGCAGAGGCGCGGGAGAAGCACGCGCAGCTCGCTGAGCAGATCGAGGAGCATCGCTTCCGGTATTACGTGAAGGACGCCCCGGTCATCAGTGACGCGGAGTTCGACAAGCTGCTGCGCTCCCTGGAGGCCCTGGAGGACGAGCACGCCGAGCTGCGCACCCCCGATTCGCCGACCCAGAAGGTCGCCGGGGCCTATGCCACGGAGTTCACCGAGGTCGAGCACCGCGAACGGATGCTCTCGCTCGACAACGCCTTCGACGACGAGGAGTTGGCGGGCTGGGCCGAGCGGATCGCCGGTGAGCTGGGCGGCGACCCCAAGAGCGCCAAGTACCACTTCCTGTGCGAGCTGAAGGTCGACGGCCTCGCCGTCAACCTCACCTACGAGCAGGGCCGGCTGACCCGCGCCGCCACCCGCGGCGACGGCCGTACGGGCGAGGACATCACCCCCAACGTCCGTACGATCGCCGAGATCCCGCACCGTCTGAAGGGCGAGCGGATCCCGGATCTGGTCGAGGTGCGCGGGGAAGTCTTCTTCCCGATGGAGAAGTTCCTCGCACTCAACGAGCGGCTGGTGGCCGACGGCAAACCGCCGTTCGCCAACCCCCGTAACGCCGCGGCCGGTTCGCTGCGCCAGAAGGACCCCAAGGTCACCGCCAGCCGCCCGCTGCACATGGTCGTGCATGGTGTCGGGGCCCGCGAAGGTCTGGAGATCGAGCGGCTGTCGGAGGCGTACGACCTGCTCAAGGAGTGGGGCCTGCCGACCGCCACACACAACAAGGTGGTCGACTCCCTCGCGGCCGTGCGGGAGTTCATCGACCATTACGGCGACGCCGAGACCCGCCGTACGGCCGTCGAGCACGAGATCGACGGCGTGGTCGTCAAGCTGGACGAGATCCGGCTCCAGGGGCGGCTGGGCTCGACCTCGCGGGCGCCGCGCTGGGCGATCGCCTGGAAGTACCCGCCGGAGGAGGTCAACACCAAGCTGGTCGACATCCGCGTCGGCGTCGGCCGTACGGGACGGGTCACGCCGTATGCCGTGGTCGAGCCGGTGACCGTGGCCGGGTCCGAGGTGGAGTTCGCCACCCTGCACAACCAGGACGTGGTCAAGGCCAAGGGTGTGTTCATCGGGGACACCGTCGTGATCCGCAAGGCCGGCGACGTGATCCCGGAGATCCTGGGCCCGGTTGCCGATCTACGGGACGGCAGCGAGCGGGAGTTCGTGATGCCGGCCGAGTGCCCCGAGTGCGGGACGGCGCTGCAGCCCGCCAAGGAAGGCGATATCGATCTGCGGTGTCCCAACGCCCGTGCCTGCCCCGCCCAGATCCGCGAGCGGCTGTTCTACCTGGCCGGCCGCAAGTGTCTGGACATCGAGAACTTCGGCTATGTCGCGGCGACGGCGCTCAGCCAGCCGCTGGAGCCGTCCGAGCCGCCGCTGAGGGACGAGGGCGATCTTTTCGGCCTCTCCATCGAACAGCTGCTGCCCATCAAGTCGTATGTCCTGGACCCCGATTCGGGTCTGCCCAAGCGTGACCCGAAGACCGGCGAGGAGAAGGTCGTCACCTTCTTCGCCAACCAGAAGGGCGAGCCGAAGAAGAACGCCCTGGCCATGCTGGAGAACATCCAAGCGGCCAAGCAGCGCCCGCTGGCCCGGATCATCACCGGTCTGTCGATCCGGCATGTGGGCCCGGTGGCGGCCGAGGCGCTGGCCCGGGAGTTCCGCTCGATCGACCGCATCCGGGACGCGGACGAGACGGAGCTGGCCGCCGTCGACGGTGTCGGGGGCACGATCGCGGCCTCGCTGAAGCAGTGGTTCGCCGTGGACTGGCACCAGCAGATCATCGAGAGCTGGCGGGCCGCGGGCGTCCGAATGGAGGAGGAGCAAACGGGTGATGAGGGCCCACGGCCGCTGGAAGGCGTCACCGTCGTGGTAACGGGCACACTTCAGTCACACACCAGAGATGGCGCGAAAGAGGCCCTCCAGAACCTCGGAGCGAAGGTGACCGGTTCTGTTTCGAAGAAGACCGGATTCGTAGTTGTGGGCGACAACCCTGGTTCGAAGTACGACAAGGCCATGCAGTTGAAGGTCCCCGTGTTGGACGATGATGGCTTCGCGGTGCTGCTGGAGCAGGGTCCTGACGCAGCGCGAGCGGTAGCTGTCACTCCACCTGAGGAGGAGTGAGGTGTCACCTCATCGGCGCATACCAGATTGATCCGCGACGCCGGGTCGCATTCGGGCAACCGTCGTCGATCGCTGCCCGTCGCGGCCTTCCGCGGCCTACTGTTGAGGAGTGCGCCTGCCGTGGCGCGGGCACAGCCGGCTGTGAGAGGGATCGGAATGAAACCGACCGACAGCGCCGCTCCGGCGTCGCGGCTCCGGCGGCTCGTCGTGCCCGCGCTGCCCGCGACCATCGTCTCCGTGGCGGGCCTCGCGCTCGCCACGGGCGTCATCGTGACCCTCCGCCAAGGTGACGCTCTGTTCCCCGGCGGTTCCGTGGGCTGGTCGCTGGCGATCCTCACGGGCATCATCGTCGGCCATCTGGTCGCCCTCGGCCGCGACCGCTGGTGGGGCGGCACGGGCTCCGGCGCCGCCCTGGCCCTCGCCGTCCTGCTGCTGTACGGCTGGGTGCCCGCCGCCCTCGTCAGCCTCTCCGTGGTCGTCCTGGTCGGTGCCGCCCGGCGGCACCGCTGGCGACAGGCCGTGGTGCACGGTGCCGTGGACATCCTCGGCCTCGGCACCGCGGCGCTCGGCCTCGCCGCGTTCGGGGTGGTCTCCAGCGTCCGCCACCCCTGGGCCCCGTCGGCCTGGAACCTCTCCGTCCTCCCCGAAGTCGTCGTCACCGCCGCCGCCTACCTCCTCGTCAGCCGCGGCCTGCTCTGGATCAGCCTCACCCCGCACACCGGCCAGCTGCCGGCCATCCCCCGAACGGCCGTGGTCCGGCAGGCACTTGTCGGTATCGCGCTGCTCGGCATCTCCCCGCTGATCGCCGTCTGCGCCATCCACGCCCCCCTGCTGCTGCCGCTGTTCGCGGTACCCCTCATCGCGCTGGACTCCACCCTCTGGATAGCCCGCGCCCGCGCCGAGGAGCAGCTGCGCGACCCGCTCACCGGCCTGCCCAACCGCCAGTGGCTGCTGGAGCGCACCTGGACCGCCCTGGACGACGCCGAGCGCGTCGGCGTCCGCTCGGCGCTGGTCCTCATCGACCTGGACCGCTTCCGCTCCGTCAACGACACCCTCGGCCACCTCGCCGGCGACCGCCTGCTGCTGCAGATCGCCGAGCGCCTGCGGCACGCCCTCCCGCGCGGCGCCGAGGCGGCCCGGCTCGGCGGCGACGAGTTCGCCGTCCTGCTGCCCACCACCGACTCCCTCACCAGCTCCCAGCGGGCGGCCCGCAACCTCGTCGCCGCCCTCGGCTCCCCGCTGGACCTCGACGGACTGACCCTCGTGCTCGAAGCCAGCGCCGGGGTCGCCGTCTTCCCCGACCACGCCCTCGACGCCGAGGGACTGCTGCGCCGCGCCGATGTGGCGATGTACCAGGCCAAGCGCGACCGCAGCGGTGTCGAGCTCTACGAGGCCAAGCGGGACGGCAACACCCCTGACCGGCTCGGCCTGTTGGGCGATCTGCGCCGCGCCCTGGACGCCGGCGACGTCGAGCTGCACTACCAGCCCAAGGTCGGCTTCGACGGGCATGTCGCCGGACTGGAGGCGCTGGTCCGCTGGGTGCATCCGGACCGCGGCCGGGTGCCACCGGACGAGTTCATCGCCATCGCCGAGTCCTCCGGGCTGATGCCCCGGCTGACGGAGTACGTCCTGGAGACCGCGCTCGCCCAGGTGGCGCGCTGGCGCGCGATGGGCCTGGAGGTGCCGGTCGCCGTCAATGTCTCCCCGCGCGATGTGCACTCCCCGGGATTCGCCGGTGCCGTCGCCGCCCGCCTGGCCCGGCATCGCGTGCCACCCGGCGCCCTCCAACTGGAGATCACCGAACACGTCCTCCTGGAGGACCCGCAGCGGGCCGCCGACACCCTTGCCGGGCTCACCGCGCACGGCGTCAAGATGTCCCTGGACGACTTCGGCACCGGCTACTCCTCCCTCGTCCACCTGAGACGCCTCCCGGTCAGCGAGCTCAAGATCGACCGCTCGTTCGTGGCCCGGCTGGCCGTCGACACGGAGGACGCGGAGATCGTCCGCTGCACCCTGGACCTCGCCCACTCCCTCGGCCTCCTGGTCGTCGCGGAGGGCGTCGAGGACGACGAGACCTGGGAGCGGCTGCGCGACCTCGGCTGCGACGCCGTGCAGGGCTGGCTGGTGGCCGCGGCGATGCCACCGGACGAAACCACGGCCTGGCTGAGAGCCCGCGGAGAGCGCGGCTGGCAGCGCGAATCGGAGACGGCCGCCCTGGCGGCGGAGAAGGCCGCTCAGCGCCCTTCGGGACAGGTCCTGAACTGACCCGGCCACCGGCCGTCCCATGTCCCCGCTCCGAAGAACCCGCCCAGACGCCCACCCCGCCCGACGACTCCGGCACGCCTGACGACTCCGGCACGCCCGACGACTGCGGCACACCCGACGTCCCCGACGCCTCCGCCCCACCGGCCTCACCCGCCCCGCCCACCGAGACGGACGACGCGGACGAGCCGTCGGCCACGGACGCGCCGCCGGAGACGGCCGAGGCACCGGAGACCGACGAGCCGGACGAGACCGACGAGCCGCCACCGGCAAACGACGTCCGGACCCCCGAGGAGCCCGACGACCCACCCGGCCCGAAGGCCCCCTAGCCGCGCCCCCGGGCGTCCCCCGCCGGATCACGGAACCGGGCCGCGCCGGGCGTTCGCGGCGGCCCCCGGCGAAACGGTTTCGCGGCAGCTCTTCCGTACGCCATAGGATTGGGCCGGAAAAGTTCACAGGAGCATTCGACGAGAAGACTCCTCCTGGACATTCCGCCCGGAACACTCCGCCCAGAACACCAGAGGATCGCTGCATGCCTGGCATCACGCGCGAGGAGGTCGCCCACCTCGCCCGGCTGGCACGTCTGGAGCTGAAGGCCGAAGAGCTCGACCACTTCGCCGGACAGCTCGACGACATCATCGGCGCGGTCGCCCGCGTCTCCGAGGTCGCCGACCAAGACGTACCGCCGACCTCCCACCCGCTGCCCCTGACCAACGTCATGCGGCCGGACGAGGTCCGTCCGTCGCTGACCCCCGAGCAGGCGCTCTCCGGCGCCCCGGCCCAGGAGCAGCAGCGTTTCAAGGTGCCGCAGATCCTGGGGGAGGAGTGACCGACATGGCAGACCTGATCAAGCTCACCGCCGCCGAGATCGCGGCGAAGATCGCCGCCGGCGAGCTCACCGCCGTCGAGGTGACCGAGGCCCACCTGGCCCGCATCGACGCCGTCGACGAGAAGGTGCACGCCTTCCTGCACGTCGACCGCGAGGGCGCGCTCGCCCAGGCCCGCGCCGTGGACGAGAAGAAGGCCCGCGGCGAGAAGCTCGGCCCGCTGGCCGGTGTCCCGCTCGCGCTCAAGGACATCTTCACGACGGAGGGCATTCCCACCACCGTCGGCTCGAAGATCCTCGAAGGCTGGCTGCCGCCGTACGACGCGACGCTGACCAAGAAGCTCAAGGCCGCCGACGTCGTCATCCTCGGCAAGACCAACATGGACGAGTTCGCCATGGGGTCGTCGACGGAGAACAGCGCCTACGGGCCGACCGGCAACCCCTGGGACCTGACCAAGATCCCCGGCGGCTCCGGCGGTGGCTCCAGCGCCGCCCTCGCCTCCTACGAGGCCCCGCTCGCCATCGGCACGGACACCGGCGGCTCCATCCGCCAGCCCGCGTCCGTCACCGGCACGGTCGGCGTCAAGCCCACCTACGGCGGCGTCTCCCGTTACGGCATGGTCGCGTTCTCCAGCTCCCTGGACCAGGGCGGCCCCTGCGCCCGTACGGTCCTGGACGCCGCGCTGCTCCACGAGGTCATCGCCGGGCACGACCCGCTGGACTCCACCTCCATCGACGCGCCGGTCCCGCCGGTCGTCGAGGCGGCCCGCAACGGCAGCGTCGAGGGCATGCGCGTCGGCGTCGTCAAGCAGTTCCGCGGCGAGGGCTACCAGGCCGGTGTCATCCAGCGTTTCGACGAGTCGGTCGCGCTGATGAAGGAGCTGGGCGCCGAGATCGTCGAGCTGGACTGCCCGTCCTTCGACCTCGCGCTGTCCGCGTACTACCTGATCGCGCCCTCGGAGTGCTCCTCCAACCTGGCCCGCTTCGACGCCATGCGCTACGGCCTGCGGGTCGGCGACGACGGCAGCAAGTCCGCCGAGGACGTCACCGCCCTGACCCGTGAGGCCGGTTTCGGCCCCGAGGTCAAGCGCCGGATCATCCTCGGTACGTACGCGCTCAGCTCCGGCTACTACGACGCGTACTACGGCTCCGCCCAGAAGGTGCGGACGCTGATCACCCGCGACTTCGAGAAGGCCTTCGAGCAGGTCGACGTGATCATCTCGCCGACCACGCCGACCACCGCCTTCCCGATCGGCGAGCGCACCGACGACCCGATGGCGATGTACCTCGCCGATGTGTGCACGATCCCCACCAACCTGGCAGGCAACGCGGCCATGTCGCTGCCCTGTGGTCTGGCCCCCGAGGACGGGCTGCCGGTGGGCCTGCAGATCATCGCTCCTGCCATGGCCGACGAACGGCTCTACAAGGTCGGTGCCGCGGTCGAGGCCGCGTTCACCGCCAAGTGGGGCCACCCGCTGCTTGAGGAGGCACCTGCACTGTGACCGCCATGACCAAGAAGGCCAAGAACTTCAAGAAGTCCAAGTCCGGTCTGTACCTGTCGATCGGCAGCACCGCGTTCGGCGCCATCAGCGTCGCCAAGCAGGCCAAGCTGGCCCGCAAGGAGAACGACACGCTCCGCCTGATCGACGCCGCCGTTTCGGCCGCGGCGATCGTCACCGGCCTGGCGATCCTCTACCGCGAACTGAAGCGCCTGGGCGACGACGACGTCCTGCTGGGCTGAGAGGGAAAGTTTCACCGTGACTGTCACTGACCTGGTGTCGTACGAGGACGCCCTCGCGGCGTACGACCCCGTCATGGGCCTGGAGGTCCATGTCGAACTCGGCACCAAGACCAAGATGTTCTGCGGGTGTTCCACGACTCTCGGCGCGGACGCCAACTCGCAGACCTGCCCCACCTGCCTGGGCCTGCCCGGCTCGCTGCCGGTCGTCAACGCGATCGGCGTCGAGTCCGCCGTCAAGATCGGCCTGGCCCTGAACTGCTCCATCGCCGAGTGGTGCCGCTTCGCCCGGAAGAACTACTTCTATCCGGACATGCCGAAGAACTTCCAGACCTCCCAGTACGACGAGCCGATCGCCTTCGACGGCTACCTCGACGTACAGCTGGAGGACGGGGAGGTCTTCCGGGTGCACATCGAGCGCGCCCACATGGAGGAGGACACCGGCAAGTCCACCCACATCGGCGGTGCCACCGGCCGTATCCACGGTGCCCGGCACTCCCTCCTGGACTACAACCGCGCCGGTATCCCGCTCATCGAGATCGTCACCAAGCCCATCGAGGGCGCGGGCGAGCGGGCCCCCGAGGTCGCCAAGGCGTACGTCGCCGAGCTGCGCGAGCTCATCAAGGCGCTGGGCGTCTCCGAGGCCCGGATGGAGCAGGGCCAGATGCGCTGCGACGTGAACCTCTCGCTGCGCCCCAACGGCACCGAGACGTTCGGTACGCGCTCGGAGACCAAGAACGTCAACTCCCTGCGCTCCGTGGAGCGTGCGGCCCGCTTCGAGATCCAGCGGCACGCCGCGGTGCTCTCGTCCGGCGGCACGATCGTCCAGGAGACCCGGCACTTCCACGAGGAGGACGGCTCCACCACGGCCGGCCGCATCAAGGACAACGCCGAGGACTACCGCTACTTCCCCGAGCCGGACCTGGTGCCGGTGGCCCCCTCCCGCGAGTGGGTCGAGGAACTGCGGGCGGCTCTGCCCGAGCTGCCGCGCGTCCGCCGTAACCGGCTGCGCGAGGAGTGGGGCATCTCCGAGCACGACATGCAGTCGATCCTCAACGCGGGCGCGGTCGACCTGATCACCGCCACCGTCGACGCCGGCGCGGACTCCGCCTCGGCCCGTAAGTGGTGGATGGGCGAACTGGCCCGCCGCGCCAACGAGGACGGCGTCGAGCCGGCCGCCCTGCCGATCACCCCCGAGCAGGTCGCCCGGGTCACCGCGCTGGTCGCCGACGGCTCCCTCAACGACAAGCTGGCCCGCCAGACCATCGAGGGCGTGCTGGCCGGCGAGGGCGACCCGGACACCGTCGTCGAGAAGCGCGGCCTCAAGGTCGTCTCCGACGAGGGCGCCCTGGGCACCGCCGTCGACGAGGCCATCGCCGCCAACGCCGCCATCGCCGACAAGATCCGCGGCGGCAAGGTCGCCGCGGCCGGCGCCCTGGTCGGCGCGGTCATGAAGGCCACCCGGGGCCAGGCGGACGCGGCCCGCGTCCGCGAGCTGATCTTGGAGAAGCTGGGCGTCGAGGGCTGACGTACCCACCGGTCCGGCAGCGCGGAGCGGCCGTCCTTTCGAGAGTGACTTCTCGGGAGGGCGGCCGCTTCGTCGTACGGCCCACCTCTGGGTCCGGGACGCGGACGCCATGAACGCCGCCGCGCAGGCGCTGGCCGAGGCGTATGACGGACGGTTTCTGCTCGGCCTGGGGGCCAGTCACGCCCCGCTCGTCGGCGCGCGTGGCCACACGTACGCCAAGCCGCTCACGGCCGTGCGGGAGTATCTCGACGCGATGGACGCGGCGCCGTATCCGGGGCCGGTGGCCGAGCCGCCGCCCGCCCGGGTGCTGGCGGCGCTCGGTCCGAAGATGCTGGAGCTGGCGCGGGACCGGGCGGCCGGTGCGCATCCGTACTTCGTCACGCCGGAACACACCGCCCGCGCCCGGGAGATCCTCGGCACCGGACCGCTGCTCGCCCCCGAACAGGCCGTCCTGCTGGAGACCGACCCGGCAAAGGCCCGCGCCGTGGCCCGGGAGCATCACACCGGCTTCTACCTTCAGCTGCCGAACTACACCGGCAATCTGCGCCGACTCGGCTTCGGGGGCGAGGACTTCGCCGACGGCGGCAGCGACCGGCTGGTGGACGCGATCGTGGCGTGGGGGGACGTGGACGCCATCCGGCGGCGGGGCGCCGAGCATCACGAGGCCGGGGCGGACCATGTCGCGGTCCAGCCGATCGCGCCGGACCGCGGCCTCGGGCTGGGGCAACTGCGGGAGCTGGCACCGGCGTTGCTCGGGTCCTGACGGGCCGACGGGTTGGAGGGGCGGCGGATGGCAGGGACCTTGCGTGCCGCCGCCCCTCCAACCCGCCTTCAGGAGGCGGTGCCCGTCGCCTGCCGCTCGGCCGGGGTGTCCTTATGGCTGATCGCCAGGTAGGCCACGAGGAGCACGATGGGCACGATGAGCGCCAGGGTGACCGGCCCCGTTCCCCACCCGAGGCCGCCGCGGGAGGTGGAGACGCCCATCCAGTCGGCGAAGGAGGCCCCGAGCGGGCGGGTCAGCACGTACGCCCACCAGAAGGCGGCGACGGCGTTGAGGCCGAGGAAGCGTCCGGACAGTGCGGGCACCGCGATCAGTGCGGCGAACAGGATGCCGGAGGGGAGGTACCCCCAGCGCAGGGTGCCCGCCGTGAGGTCGCCCACCGCGGTGCCGAGGGCGAAGGTGGCGAGCACGGTCGCCCAGTAGAACGCCTCGCGGCGGCGGGTGCGGATGCTGTGGATCGAGAGCGTTCCCTCGGACACGTACCAGGCCGTCAGGATCGCGGCCAGCCCGGCCGAGAAGGCGAGGACCGAGACCGTGTACGGGACGCCGGCGATGACGTGGACGACATCGGCGGCCATGGTGCCGAAGACGCTGACCATGACGATGGCTGACCAGTAGATCCAGGGCCGGTAGCGGGTGGTCCGGAACTGGAGGATGAGCAGGGCCACCAGCCCGGCGAGTCCCAGGCTGCCGGCCGGTATCGGGCCGAGCGTCCGGCCGAGGTAGTCCGAGGCTGTCTCACCCATGCCGGTGGTGAGCACCTTCACCCCCCAGAACACGGCCGTGACCTGCGGCACCTTGCTCCAGCCCGGCCCGTGTCCGGCGTTGGGCACGGGGGTGCCGGACCGCCCCTCGCCCACGCCCACGGGTCGTGCCGGTGCCTCGCTGTTCGGCTGTGCCATGGTCATGTCCGCCCTCCCGGCGCGGTGCGCCGTGTCCGCGACCTGCTCGATCCCGGGCATCGTTCAGCCGCTCACGCGTGCCCGGTGAGCGGCGCCCAGCTTTCGTCTACACGACTGTAGACGGTCGGGTGAGGTGCGCTGCGCCCGCCCTCGGGTCCGTGGCGCCGGGGCCGCCGTACCCGCATTCGGGCCCACTGAGGTCGTCCGGTGGCGCGGAGCGCCGGAGGATCGTCCTGACAGCTCGGCGGAGGGTGCGTACGGGAGCAGTGAAATGGGCGAGGACCCACGGAATGACGACCGGCCCGACAGCGGCGCCGCGGAACACGGCTGGGAACCCGCCGGGGCGGGCGGCTCAGGTGGTCTGGACCGCAGACGGTTCCTCGGGGCCGCCGCCGTAGGGGCCGCCGGTCTCGCCGTGGGAGGGGCCGCCGGCTGTGGCTCCACGTCAGGAGGGGGACCAGGCGGCCCCACGGGTGGCGACGAGCCGGATCTGGCCGCGGAGCGGGACCGGCCGGGACACCCCGACTGGCGGATCCGCTCGGCCGGTCCGCCCGATGCGGTCCAGGGCTACACCGACAAGGTGAGCGTCCTGCCCGGCGAGGAGTTCGGACTGTACGTCTCGACCACAGCACCCGGCTTCCGTGTCGCGGCCTACCGGGTGGGCTGGTACCGCGGGGCCCAGGCCCGGCGGGTCTGGCACTCGGACCGGGTCGCCGGACGGCGCCAGCGCCACCCGAGGCCGCTGCCCGGGACCCGCAGCGTACGAGCGGACTGGGAGCGCACCCTCCGTGTACGCACCGACGGTTGGCCGCCGGGTGCCTATCTGCTCCGGCTGGACGCGGAGCACGGGCACCAGCGGTACGTCCCGATGGTCGTCCGCTCGGCCCGCACCACCGGCCGGACGGTGCTGATGCACGCGGTGGCCACCTGGCAGGCGTACAACGCATGGGGCGGCTACAGCCTCTACCGGGGCGCGGACGGCGGGTACGGCACGCGCTCGCTGGCCGTCAGCTTCGACCGGCCCTACGACACCAACGGCGCCGGGAAGTTCCTGGTCTACGAGCGCGCACTGGTGGTCCTCGCGGAACGGCTCGGCCTCCCGCTGGCCTACACCACCGGGGTGGACGTCCACCGCGACCCGTCGGCGCTGCGGGGCGCCACGGCGGCGCTCTCGCTCGGCCACGACGAGTACTGGACCCCACAGCAGCGGGAGCACGTCACCCGGGCCCGCGACGCGGGCACCAATCTGGCCTTCCTCGGGGCCAACGCCTGCTTCCGCCGGGTCAGGCTGGAACCAGGTCCGGGGCCGGGGCCGGGACCCGGTCCGGGACCGGGTGCGTCCGGTGCTCTGCGCACGGTGGTCTGCTACAAAACCGCCTACCGGGACGATCCGCACTTCGCCGGTCCACACCGGGCCCTGCCGACCCACGACTTCCGCCAACCGCCCGCCGCCGACCCGGAGTCGGCCCTCACCGGCGTCTTCTATGAGGGCTACCCGACGGATGCGCCCTACGTCGTGCACGGCGCGGACCACTGGCTCTTCGCCGGGACGGGCGCGAAGCGGGGCGATGCCTTCGACCACCTGGTCGGGGTGGAGTACGACCGGGTGACCCCACAGGCGCCCACGCCGGAGCGGCTGGAGATCGTCGCCCACTCACCGCTGGTCTGCAACGGCCGGCGCAGCCACGCGGACTCCGCCTACTACACCGTACCGAGCGGTGCCGGAGTCTTTTCCTCCGGAACGATGCGCTGGGTCGAGGCCCTGATGGCCGGAACGCCCGAGGACGGCCGTGACCACGGCATGGACGACCGGACGCGAGCCTTCGTCACCCGCACGACCGAGAACCTGCTCCGCGCCTTCGCCGTGGCGCCCGCGGCGAAGATCCGGCCGGCCCCGCGGAACAACGTCGCTGCTGTGTACGGGGCTTAGGGTACTTGCCGGCTGGGTGGTGGAGTTGGCCCTACCGAGATTGGGGGGACAGCCGTAGTGAGCACCAGCGCCGGCGCTTCTAGCGTCTGACGGTGTGAACAAAGCGAAGAAACTTCCCTTTGGGTATGCGCCGGCCGGAGCCGTGCGCGACCGCGGTGGCCGCGGCCTCGGCCCGGCCCTGCGCCGCGCCTCGGCAGCGGGCGTCGCCCTCGCCGCCTGCCTCACCGCTACCCCCGCCGTGGCCACGGCTGCCGCGCGCTCCGCCGCGGACGGCGACGGTACGGCGACGACCACCGGACGCGACACCGCAGCCGGGTCCGGACTCGACCGCTACTACCGGCAGCGCCTCGCCTGGGGGACCTGCGTCAAGGGCCCCGACGACACGATGGGCCATGACCTGGAGAAGGCCGGGGTGCAGTGCGCGGACGTGACCGTGCCGCTGGATTACACCGCCCCCGGGGGCCGGACGATCACCGTCGCGATATCCCGGCTCAAGGCCACCGACACCCGCCACCGCATCGGCTCGATACTCCTCAACAACGGTGGCCCCGGCGGCACCGCCCTCGACTCCCCGCCGCACATCCGCAAGGCGATGAAGGAGGTCGGCCCGCGGTACGACATCATCGGCTTCGACCCGCGCTTCGTCGGACGCAGCACCCCGCTGGACTGCGGCTGGTCCGTCGGTACCAGCATCCTCGCGGCCGGTCTCAGCCGCGCGAGCTTCGAGCGGCAGGTCACCTTCCAGAAGGGCCTGGCCGACAAGTGCCGGGCCACCAACGCGTCGTTGCTGCCGCACATCAGTACCCGCAACACGGCCCGCGACATGGACGTTATCCGCGGTGCGCTCGGCGAGCGGAAGATCTCCTACCTGGGTTACTCGTACGGCACCTACTTGGGCACGGTGTACACCCAGATGTTCCCCGGCCGTTTCGACCGGACGGTGCTCGACGGGGCGCTCGCCCCGGACGACTACGGCCCCCGGCTGCTCCGGGGCGCCGAGCCCGAGAACGAGCGGGCGCTCTCCGACTGGGCCGCTTGGGCAGCGCGCCGCAACGGCACCTACGGTCTCGGCCGCACCCGCGCCGAAGTCCTCGCCACGGTCCGCAGCGTCGTGGCGGCGTCCGCGCGCGGCCCGCTGACGGTCGGCACCGCCCCCGAGGTCTTCCGGCTCGACGACACCCAGGTGCCGTCCTTGCTCATCGGCGGGATCGCGGACGACGGCGACGCGCAGCGGGCCGCCCTCGGCGAGCAGTTGTCCGTACTGGCCAAGGCCGCGGACGGGCGGCCGACCCGACTGTCCCCGCAGTTCGCCAAGGCGCTGCGGACCATGCTGACCGGCGAAGATGCGCAGTCCGCCATGGTGCAGTCCGCGATCATCTGCGGGGACAAGCCGGCCCCGCGCGACCCCGAGCGCTACTGGCGGGACATCGAGCGCAGCCGCGCCGGGCATGCGCTCTTCGGCCCGCTGACCAACAACATCGGACCGTGCGCCTTCTGGGACCGGCCGCGCGAAGAGCCCACCCGGGTACACCGCGATGCCCCGGCGCTGATCGTGGCCGCGACCGGCGATCCGCGCACCACGTACAAGAGCAGTCTCGCCCTGCACGGTCTGCTGCCGAGCTCCAAGCTGATCACCCTCAAGGGCGCCAACCGGCACGCGCTCTACGGCGAATACGGCAACGCCTGCGTGGACGGCAAGGTCAACCGGTACCTGGCCACCGGCAAGCTACCGAAAGGTGACCAGACCTGCGTCAAGCGGGCCGGCTAGCACTGAACCGGGAAGCGGCCGGGCCCGCCTGCCGATGCCAGCTCGCGGCAGGTCGACAGCGATGCGGTCCGTACCGAGGCGTGGCACGCCTTGCGCACCCACGCGGAGGAGGTGTCGACCGCCTTCACCCGCCCGGTGGCGGCGTCGTGCCGCAGCCCGAACTTGGTCGCGATGACCAGCCCGTCCCGCTGCGCGCGCGCGTACGGCCGCGCAGCCAGCGCCCGAGGAACTCCTCATTGGCGCCCCGCCCGTACGCGTCCGCGGTATCGAGCAGGGTGACGCCGAGTTCCGTGGCGCGGTCGAGGGTACGGACTGACTCGGCGTCGTCCGGGACGCCGTACGAGGTCGACATCCCCATACAGCCGAGACCGAGCGCGGAGACGGCCGGGCCGCCGTGGGTACCGAGCTGACGCTGCTTCATGGTCGCTTCGGCGTCGCTCAGTTGGCGACGTCGGCCAGGAAGGCGGACCAGGCGGCGGCGCTGGTGGTGAGTATCGGGCCGCCCGGGTCCTTGGAGTCGCGGATGTGGATGGCGTGGGGGCAGGTGGCCATCTCCAGGCAGTCGCCGCCCTCGTCGCTGCTGTAGCTGGACTTCTGCCAGTCGTAGGCGACCTCTACGCAGTTGCCGCCCGCGCTGGCACTGTGGCTCGACTTGCGCCAGTCGTAGGCGACTTCGATGCAGTCGCCGCCCGCGCTGCCGCTGTAGCTGGACTTGAACCAGCTAAGACCGCGAGAGATGTGCTGGGCTGCTGTGCTGGTCATGACTCTCCTAGCAAGTCGTCCAGCAGGCTCTTCGTCTCCTCAGGGGTGAGGGCCTGCGATCGCAGCATCCCATATACCTGTTGATACATGCTGACCTGATCTGGATCGTCGACCAGGAAGCTGATCCGTTGCGCTTCGATGTAGGCGAGATGTTCGTGATCGGGTGTCTCCAGCAGGACCAGCGGGCCATCCAGGGAGGCATGGGTGCGTCGGGCCGTCGGCATGACCTGAAGCCCCAAGAAGGGGAGGTCAGCGCACGAACGGAGATGGCGAAGCTGGGCGCGCAGGAGTTCCGGCCCGCCGATCGGCCGGTGAAGCACCACCTCTTCTACGATGAAGTTGAGCATGGGCAGCGGCTTCTTGCGCTCCAGCAGCTTCTGCCGGCTGATGCGTCCCGAGACCCACTCCTCGGCCTGGTCCTCGTCCAGCGGTGGATAGAGGGAGTCGATGGTGGCTTGTGCGTACGGCTCGGTCTGCAACAGCCCCGGTACCACCTGGTTCTGGTACGACAGCAGCGTCAGCGCCTTCTCCTCGTGCTCCACCAGGTCCTGTACGAACGCGGGCAGCTTTTCCCGTTCCGGGACCTTGGCTACCGCGACGGCCAACACGCCCTTGGTGTCGAGCAGTTCGTCCAGGGTTTCGGCGAGGTCTAGCTTCAGTGGCCGGCGGCCCTGTTCAATCGAGCCGATGGTGTCCTCGTGGAGGCCGACCCGCTCGGCCAGTGCGGGCTGGGTGATGCGGGCGGCCTTGCGGAAGTGACTCAGCTGGGCGCCGATGACATGCCAAGAAGTGATCTTTTTGGGCTTGTTCGTCTGTTGCATGCGATCTGCTTTCCCCTCCCTGTGACGGCATGACACAGCCAGAAGTCGTACAGCCGATCTGTACGACCTGACACTGTGGTTCATCATAGTTGCGCACTGTGACAGTGGCGCCATGCAAAAGGAGACCGAGACACTCTGCGCCCGTAGCGTGCGCTACCGGCGCGAACGCCGATCCGTGCCGCTGGCCAGGGAGTTCGCCCGTACCGTGCTCGCCGAATGGGACCTGGAACGCCGGGCGGACGACATTCTGCTGTGTGTCAGTGAGCTGGCCACCAACGCCCTGCTGCACGGAGTTCCGCCCGGCCGTGAGTACCGGCTGCACCTGTCGCTGGGCGAGGGCGGACTGCTGCGCGTCGAGGTGCACGACAGCGGGGACGGGGAACCGCGGGTTCCGGTGCGGGACGCCGCGGCCGAAGAGGAGTGCGGGCGGGGGCTGTTGCTCGTCTCCGCGCTGGCGGACAAGTGGGGGGTGGGGGAGCGCAATCCCGGCAAGATCGTGTGGTGTGAGTGGTGGCCGGAGTACGGGAGCGGTCCGCGGTAGCCGGGCGCGGGCGGGCGCCGCGGGTCAGGGGCGGCCCAACGAAGAACCTGCTTACGTTCGGGCTCCGCACCTGGTGCGGGTGCGGAGCCCCGGTCACTCAGCGGAACGGGCCGTCGTCGGCGAAGGCGTGGGCGGCGAAGCGTTTGCCCATCCGGCGGTATGCGGCGGCGGTGGGGTGCAGGCCGTCGGCAAGGTCATCCACCTCGTCCGGGCCGAGCAGCTCGCGTCCGTCAAGGTAGTGCAGGTGGGAATCGCGTGCTCGCCGGGCCGCCACGATGCGGGCCAGTTCATCCCGGACCACCTTCAGCGACAACGCCCCACTGGCCACATCGGCCGGGTCGCCGAGGGCGGTGATTTTCCCGTCCGGACCTATCGCGGTCGGGCCGGGAGTCGCGTCGAGTGCCGGACAGCTCACCGGGGACATCAGCAGCAGCGGGGTGTCCGGGTGACCGTCCCGGATCGTGTCCAGGAATCCGTGCACCGCCGGACCGAAGGTCCGCAGTCGGAAGGTAGCCAGGCCCACGATGTTGATGCCTATCTTGAGGCTGATCAGGTCGGCGGGCATGTCGCGGATCGTCCGGGCGACATAGGGGTCCAGCATGTCGTTGCCCGCCTGGCTGAGGTTGATCACCTCCACTCCTCCGAGCGAAGCCGCCACCACCGGCCAGGTGCCGGTCGGGCCGTCGGCTTCGAGGCAGTGGCTGATGGAACTGCCGTGGTGCACCCAGCGGCGCCGGCCGTCCGGCAGCGGTGCCAGCACCTCGCCGTCAGCGCGTAGTGCCACCAGTTCCGTGGGGGTCTGCTGCGGCAGCCACAGCTCGACGTTCTTCATGCCACTCGGCAGCCCGGCGAACCGTACGGTCCCCGGCTCCCCCGGGACCAGCCGCTGCGCGGTCCCGGGGCCCGCCATCCGCATCACGTTGCCCATCGGTGCTTGTTGGCGCCCGGCGTGGGCACCGTCCACCAGCAGTTCCAGCATCCCGGTCGGGCGAGGTTGGGGGTCGTTGTCGAGCTGCCCTGTGGAGGTGAGTACCTCGAACTCCAGCTCACGCGCATCGGTGCGGAACACCAGCCGCACCCCGGAAGGCATCACCGTCACCCCGTGGACCGACGGGTCCCGGTACTGCTCCTTGGTCCATGCGGGCAACCGGCGGGGCATCACCCCCGACTGTGTCCTCTCCAAGTCCAGCGCACCCCGCAACTCCACCGGCCCGCCCACCAGCGGAAATGCCCGCATCGCCACCGTCACTGCCCCCCAACGCTCTCAGCTCCGGATGCGTGTACGCACCCGCGAGTTCTCCCACCGTCACCCTGACGCACAAGCACTTCGTGCCACTCGAACTTCCCTGGCACGAGCGGGCTTGCTCGCCAGCCTTCCATGACAACGATCAGCCTTCACCGGCACAGGACACTTCGCAACCGCCTGTGGACAGACCGCCGTGGGCCAACGGCCGGTGGATGGACGGCCTGTGGACAAACACCGAGTTGTCATGTGGCTACCTATCGCCGGTCACCGGAGCCGACTAGCGTCCCGGTCGCACCATCGCAATGGGCGGGCCTCAGACCTTTGAACGGTCTGTGGCCGCCGTGGACTGGCAACAGGGAGGTCGGGCGTGGCACCGGAGGTATCTCGGAGACGCGTACTGGGAGTGAGCGCGGCAGCGGCCGGCGCGGCGATGGCCGGGTCGCTGCTGCCGCCGTCGCTTCAGCAGGCGCTGGCGGACGACGCGGCGCGGCCGGCGCGGGACGGCGGGCTCAGGGACATCAGGCATGTCGTCGTGCTGATGCAGGAGAACCGTTCCTTCGACCACTACTTCGGGATGCTGCGCGGGGTGCGCGGCTACGCCGACCGCAATGCGATCGAGCTGCCCGGCGGCCGGAGCGTCTACGAGCAGCCGGGGCTGCCGGGCGCCGGGACCGTGCTGCCTTTCTCGGTGCGTGAGGCGGCCGCCGCGCAGAAGAAGGACCTGCAGTACATCGGCGCGCTGGACCACGGCTGGGACGGCGGGTCCCGGGCGTGGAACGGCGGCTGGATGAACAACTGGGTCACCGCCAAGACCGCGGCCACCATGGCGCATTACGACCGGCAGGACGTCCCGCTGCACTACGAGCTCGCGGACACCTTCACCGTCTGCGACGCCTACCACTCCTCGATCCACTCCTCCACCAGCCCCAACCGCAACCATCTGGTGAGCGGCTGGACGGGGTACGAGCCCAACGGGAAGCGGGCGGTGGGCAACGACGCCTATGAGGAGGACACCCACACCGGCTACACGTGGCCCACCTACGCCGAGCGGCTGGAGAAGGCGGGCCGCAGCTGGCGCGTCTACCAGGAGTGGGACAACTTCACCGACAACAACCTGGAGTTCTACGCGAGCTTCAAGGCGGTCGCGAAGAAGGCCCTGGCCAAGGTGGACGGGGTGCAGAACATGACCGCCTTCTACACGAAGGTGGGGGGTGCCGACGAGGCCGGGCGCGAGCGGCTGCAGGGGCTCCTGGAGGAGGGCGTCAAGGGGCTGAGCCGCGCGGAGCGAAGCCTGTTCGAGCGGGCGCTGCGGCGCGGTGAGCCGGACACCACGGCGACCGCGTTCGCCGCGGACGTGGCGAGCGGGAAGCTTCCCGAGGTCTCGTACATCGTGCCGTCCGCCGCGGACTCCGAGCACCCCGGCTCGTCCTCACCGGTCGAGAGCGCCACCATCGTCTACAAGGTGCTCGACGCCCTCGGCAGGAACCCGGACGTCTGGCGGCACACCGCGCTCTTCCTGACCTACGACGAGAACGACGGGTTCTTCGACCATGTGCCGCCCCCGGTGCCGCCCGCCGGGACCGACGGGGAATTCTGGGACGGCCGGCCCGTCGGCCTGGGCATCCGGGTGCCGATGATCGTCATCTCGCCCTGGACGGTCGGCGGTTATGCCTGCTCGCAGGTCTTCGACCACACCTCGATCGTCCGCTTCCTGGAGCGCTGGACGGGGATCGAGGAGCCCAACATCAGCGCCTGGCGGCGCACCGTCTGCGGCGATCTGACCGCCGCGTTCGACTTCTCCCGTGGGCGCAGACAGCCGTCGGTCCGGCAGCCCGGCGCGATCCCGGAGTTCAGCGGGCGCTGGGCGCCGCGGCCGCCGGCCCGGCAGGCGCTGCCGCAGCAGGAGCGCGGCAGCCGGCCGGCCAGGGCGCTGCCGTACCAGCCGGACGCCGACGGCGGGTTCGACCCGGGCGCCTCGGTCTTCCGGCTGGCCGTCCGCAACGCTGGTAAGGCATCCGTCCACCTGGCGCTCTATCCGTACGCGAAGGAATTCGAGGCGCCGCAGCACCGGGACGTACGGGGGAAGGGGGAGTGGGATGTGCCGGTAAAGGACGGTTCGTACCGCTTCACGGTGACCGGGCCGAACGGCTTCCGGCGGGAATTCGCCGGTACCGGGCAGGGTGCGGCCGCGGCCGTCACGATCGGCACGCGGATCGACGCCGAACGGCAGGAACTCCATCTGACCGTCACCAACCACGGCCGCACCGCGCTGACCTTCACCCTCGCCCCGCTGGCCTATGAGGACACCACGCCGCGCACGGTGAAGGTGAAGGCGGGCGGCAGCCGCACCGTCGCGCATCCCGCGGCGGCCGCGCACGGCTGGTACGACCTCGGCCTGACGGTCGCCGAGGACCGGTCCTTCCACCGCCGGCTGATGGGGCATGTGGAGAACGGCAAGGAGTCGGTCACCGGCTGAGACGCGGTGTACGGGGCGGGGCCCGGAGGAGGCGGGGACGAGTTCCCTATTCCCGTCTCTTTGTGGGGAAGTCCACAAACAGGTCAAAGGATCTTTTCCGCCTGACACTCTGCACAGGAGAGGTGGACCGGACGCTTCCGCTTGTGCGCGGGCGACGGCCCGCCCCGCCCCCGTACATCCGCGCTCGGCACCGCCCGCCCCCGGGAGATATCGACGCACAACGACCCGGGAAGCAGACGAGGTCCGTGACCGCTCTGGCTCGGTGGTGTCTCCGGCGCCGCATCGTGGTGATCCTGCTCTGGCTCGCCGCCTTCGCGGGTGTGGCCGTCGCCGCGGGGATGACGGGTGCCGCGTACTCGAACAACTACGAGGTCCCCGGGACCGAATCCGGGCAGGCGAGCGCCCGGATGACCAAGGCATTCCCGGACCGCTCCGGGGACGGCGACACGATCGTGTGGCATACGGACTCCGGGACCGTGCGCTCCGGTGCCGTCGAGAAGACCATGCGGCACACCCTGGAGAAGGTCGCCGGGCTGCCCGGCGTCTCCGACGTGCAGGGGCCCTACGGTGCACACGGCACACACGGCACACACGGCACACACGGCAAGCAGGGCAAAAGCGGTAAGCACGGTGACGGTGGCTCCGAGGGCTCCGACGGCTCCGGCGCGCGGCAGATCAGCAAGGACGGGCGCACCGCTTATGCGTCCGTGATCTTCGACCGGCCCACGGATGACCTGGATGTCGCCCAGGTGCGGAAGGTCGTCGACACCGCGCAGCGCGCGTCCGGCCACGGCCTCCAGGTCGAGCTGGGCGGCGCCGGTATCGCGCTGACCGAGGCACCGCGTGCCCAACTGGCGGAAATCATCGGGCTGGGCGCCGCGGCCGTGGTGCTCTTCCTCGCCTTCGGATCGCTCGCCGCGACCTTCCTGCCGATCATCACCGCACTCGCCGCCGTCGGTACCGCCTCGGCCGGAATCACCTTGCTCAGCCATGCCATGACCGTCGCCGACTTCGCCCCGATGCTCGGCATGCTGATCGGCCTCGGCGTCGGCATCGACTATGCGCTCTTCATCGTCACCCGGCACCGCAAGGGCCTCCGGGAGGGCCTGCCGGTCCATGAGGCCGCCACGCGGGCCGTCGCGGTATCCGGGCGCGCGGTCGTCTTCGCCGGTGCCACGGTCTGTATCGCGCTGCTGGGCATGCTGATCCTGCGGCTGAGCTTCCTCAACGGCGTCGCCCTCGCCGCCTCGCTCACCGTCGTGCTGACCGTGGCCGCCGCCGTGACCCTGTTGCCGGCGCTGCTCGGGTTGATCGGCATACGGGCGCTGAGCCGTCGCGAGCGCCGCCGGCTGGCCGAGCACGGGCCGCGGCCCGAGCGGCCCACCGGGATCGCCGCCCGCTGGTCCGGCTTCGTGGAGCGGCATCCGAAACTGCTGGGCACCGTCGCCGCGGCCGTCATGCTCGTCCTGGCACTGCCGACCTTCGGTCTCCATCTGGGCACTTCCGACCAGGGAAACAACCCGGCCACGTCGACCACCCGCAAGGCGTACGACCTGCTCGCGGGCGACGGGCCCGGCGCCCGTCACGGGAGCGGTTTCGGCCCCGGCTTCAACGGGCCGCTGACGCTCGTCGGCACCCTGGACGGCTCTCAGGACCGGCTCGCGTTCTCCGAACTGCCGCAGCGGCTGCGGGACACACCCGGCGTCGCCCAGGTGAGCAGTCCATCGTTCGACGGCAACCACAGCACCGGCATGATCACCGTCGTCCCCACCAGCTCACCGCAGTCCCGGCAGACCTCCGACCTGGTGGAACGGCTGCGGACGGAGGTGCTTCCGGAGGCCGGGGCCGGGGGAACGGTCGCGCCGCAGGTACAGGTCGGCGGGATCACCGCCAGCTACGACGACTTCGCGTCCGTCATCGTCGGCAAGCTGCCGCTCTTCATCGGCGTCGTGATCGCCCTGGGATCGGTCCTGCTGCTGCTGGCCTTCCGCAGTATCGGCATCCCGCTCAAGGCGGCACTGATGAACATCGCGGCCGTGGCCTCGTCCTTCGGGATCGTGGTCGCGGTCTTCCAGTGGGGGTGGGGCAGCGAACTGCTGGGCCTGGGCAGCGCCGGACCGGTCGAACCCTTCCTGCCGGTCATCATGGTCTCGGTGCTCTTCGGGCTGTCCATGGACTACCAGGTATTCCTGGTGTCCCGGATGTACGAGGAGTGGCAGCTGACGCACAACAACCGCCGGGCGGTACGGGTCGGCCTCGCCGAGACCAGCCGCGTGATCAACTCGGCGGCGGTCATCATGATCGCGGTGTTCGGGGCGTTCATCCTCAGCGGCGACCGGATCATCGCGATGTTCGGCATCGGCCTGGCCGGCGCCGTCGCCCTGGACGCCTTCGTGCTCCGTACGCTGCTGGTGCCCGCCCTGATGCACCTGCTGGGCGGCGCCAACTGGTGGCTGCCCTCCTGGCTGGACCGGTGGCTGCCCCGGATCAGCATCGAGCCGCCGCCGGAGCAGCCGGGCGGGGTGCGGCTGCCCGGCCCCCAGGAGGGCGAGAAACCGATAGTGCGGGTGTAAATCCATGCTCCCGGGCCCCGGATTGCCGTCGTCATGGGGCTCGGTCCGCCCGGTGTCCGGCCCCCGCGGCCGGTGTGTCGCCGCCCGCCGCCCGTGTGCCGCCGCCGCTCTCATCCGACTCTCAGACGGGGCGCCTACGGTCGCGCCCATGGGTACCAGGACGACCGAGAAGAAGACCGACGACGAGAAGACCGTGCCGGCGCAGACCGCCACGGACACCGCCGCGATCCCGGAGGCCACCGAGGCCGAGGCGACCGGCAAGGCCGCCGCCAAGGCGGATGAGCAGGCCGACGAGAACGCCGCCCTCGCCGCGCAGGACGAGGCCAGTGACCTCGGCGTGGACGACGGCGCCGACGAGCCGGACACCGCCCCCGCACCGGCCTCCGCCGGGATCGCCGAGGGTGCCGGTGCCGTCGTCGCCGCGGGGCTCGGCCTCGCGTCCCTCTCCGGCACCTGGCTCGGCACGGTGATGGCCGAGCGGGCCAACCTGATGGGCCAGATCAAGCTCCAGTCGGGCAAGGCCAGCGACCAGATCGCCGCCGTCTACGGCGCCTCCTGGCACACCAACGCCCTGATCAACGGCGCCTTCGCACTGCTCGCCGTGATCGCCGCCGCCGTGGTGGTGCTGCTCCGCCCGCGTGCCACGTGGGTGCGCGCGGTCGCCTGGGGCGGACTGGTGCTGGGCGTGCTGGGGATCCTGATCTCCGCGGGGATGTACCTCGACCTCTTCGGCAGCATGCCGACCGTGCCCAAGGCCCCGGCGGGCGGACCCGCCGCACCATAAGAACCGAAACCACCATCCGCTGAAGACCCACCGGTCCGCCCGGTGGGTCTTTGCCGTCGTCGGGGGAGCGGCGGTCCGGCGGGGCCGGACGGGGACCGGACCGGTGCCGGACCGGACCGAACGACAGCGGCCACCCCGCGGCACACCAGAATCCGAAAGTGGATTGAGCCCGCAAGGTCACTCTTCTAACATGGGTAACTACCCTGAGTAGATCATTAGTTGGCCGTTAAAGGTCACTATGTGGCCGACGAGGTGAGATCCACGAACAATTCCGTCGAACCTTCCTCCTTCCCTGACGATGCCGGAGCGGACTACTTCATCCGTGAGTACCGCACCGCCGTGAACCCCGCCCGGCGTGACCTCCTGGAGAACAAGCCCCCGCTGCTCCTCCTCAGTACGTCGGCGGAATCCCCGGAGTCCCATACCCACCGGGTCCTGGAAGCGCTGCGCTGGGCACTCGGACCCGAGTACAAGCGCGTTCCGCACACGGTGCTGTACGCCGAGGGCGACGTGCCCCTGCTCACCGTCCAGGCGGGCACGGGCCTCGAATTCGACATCCCCCGGCGCTCGACCCCTGACCGCTTCCCCAACTTCTGGCTGATGGCGGATGTCGTCGCCCAGATACAGGAGAGCCGTCCGGGCGGCGGCCCGGGGGCGCGGAAGTTACGCGACCACGTCTACCGCCAGCGGGCCGAACGGGGCGGCCTCCCCGGCCTGTTGTGGCACATGGGCGGCACGGACACCGCGCCCATCGGCGGGGCGTACGGCTTCTTCGTCGGGCTCGTCTGGCACTCCCTCACCCGGACCCTGCCCCGCTGGATCTGGGCCCGTCGGCAGAACCGCCGGCTCGTCAGGTCCAAGCGGAGCGGCTGGCTCGGCAAACACCTCAACGCGACCGCCGGCGGGGCGCCGGTGTTCGAACTCCTCGACCAGGTAGGGGCCCGCCAGGCGCCCCGGCTGAGTCTGGAGCCCAGCCATCCGCGCCACAAGGAGGGCCTCGCCGCCCTCGAACTCCTGCTGATGCGCGCCCTGCTGGAGGATCTGCGCAAACCCGCCGTCGGACGGCTGCTGCCCAAGCGCCGCCGCAGGGTGGCCCGCCCCGTGCTGCTGGTGGAGATTCCGCCGGAGGGCGCCCCGGGAGCCGACGCGGCGGAGCGGTTCCTGCGCGCGTTCCACACCCTGCACACCGGCCTGGACGGGCCCGGCCCGCTCGTCATCGCGGTCGGCCGTCCCTCCGGCTCCCTGCAGGCCGATCTGGGCGTGGAACGCACCAACCTCCGCCGGGCGAGCAGCCTGCTCCACTCCAGCAACCCGCGGCCGGTCGTGGTGCCCCTGGAGGACGAGCCCTTCGAGCGCCCCGGACTGCAGATTCCCCCGGTGCAGCCGCGGAAGTTCACGATGGGCTGGCGCGCCGTCACCGCCGTCGAACTGACCGCGCTGGCCGCGGTCCTGGTGGGCGGCGCCACCGTCCCCAGCTTCTGGGAGAGGACGCCGGACACCCACTGTGTCGGAGGGGACCACCCGGTCGCGGCCGGCAGCCAGACCAAGAGGGTCGAGGTCAAGCCGAAGGAGTGGTATCAGGCGGCGCGGAACCGTATCGACAAGCAGAACAAGGACGCGGAGAAGTACGCCAAGGACCGCGCGGTGCGCACTGTCGTGCTCTTCGAATCGACGCCTCCTACGAGTGCCGAGGACACCATCTTCGACGGGGCCATCCCCGAACTGCGCGGGGTCGCCATGTGGCAGCAGCGGCTGATCGAGGACGCGGCTTCGGACGCCTCCCGGGTACCGCTGCGGGTGGAAGTGCGGCAGGCCGGTGCGGGCTTCCGCGAAGCCGTCCGCGCCGTGCGTAGCCTCATCCGGGACGTCAAGCAGGAGAACTCCGAAGAGGCGTACGAGCAGATCGTCGGCGTCCTGGGCTTCGCGCAGAGCACGAAGGAGACCCAGGAGGCCGTGAAGGAACTGGGCGGCATCGGCATGCCGATGGTCGGCACCACCGCGACGGCGGACGAGATGCAACAAAGCGATTCCTTCTGGCCCTTCACACCGGCCAACAGCACGGAAGCAGGCATCGAGGCCGCCTTCGCCACCCATTCCCCCCTCGTGGCGAAGCCGGGGAAGACGGACCCGCACGCACCGGTGGAATGCGTTCCTGCCGGACACGCGGTGATCGTACGGACCCCCGACGACCTATACAGCGAGAGCCTCGCCGAGAGGTTCCAGCAGGCATTCACGGGGGGTGAGACGGTCATCAGCTTTCGCCAGGACTCACAGCCCTTCGCCACGCAAGCGGGTACGCAGAAGGCGACCACGGCCGACCAGCTCGTCGGCCAGGTGTGCCAGGCCCTGAAGGCCGAACCGGACACCGCCGTCTACTGGACCGCACGGGCGAAGGACTTCACGGCCTTCGTCAGAGCCATGGACACCAACGGGACCTGCATCGAGAACGATCTCACCGTGCTCGGCGGCAATGAGCTGACGAATGTGGCGCTCACCGGCCAGTACGCCGACAAGGACTGGCTCCGGCTGTACCACTCCGCGCACCGCCTCCCCGAGGGGGACAGCCGCGCCAGCGCGAAGACCAAGAACTTCGTGCGCCAGTACAACGGGCAGTATCCGCAGGACCCCTGGCGGCAGGACGGGCACTCGGCGGTGTCCTACGACGCCTTCCACGTCCTGTCCAGGGCCGTGGACAATGCGGGCAGCACCGTGCGGCGGGAATCCGTGCTGACCGCCCTGAGAAACAACATCACCTTCGACGGTGCCACCGGGTTCGTCAGCTACTCCGAGTTCAGCAGCGGCCCCCCGAAGCGGAAGACCCTGGTGATCCTCCGGCAGTCGGCCGGCGAGCCCGAGGCGGTGGTCGCCTGCGGTGACTACCGTCAGAACGCCGGGAAGAAGGAACAGGATCCGGCGTGCCGCCCCTGAGCATCACCGCAGCCGCTCTCCGGGGTCCCTACGGCCCCGGACCCCGTCCCTAGGCACCCGTCCGTCCGTCGGGCGCCCCGCCCTAAGGACCGTAAGGACGCGAAGATCGGGAACTCTCCCGATGTGGCCGACCCCCCTGGGAGACGAGGCTGGAGCCACTCGACACACGGTCGGGGCACCACCTCACCACCATCAGGGGGAGACGCCATGTTCCACTCCGAGCTGGAGATCCGGGTCCGTCACGAAGAGCTGCGCCGCGAGGCCGCCCGGCAGCGGCTGGTGAGCGAGGCGTCGGAGGTCCCGAGCGCCGAGCGCGCCGCCGCTGCCCGCTCCGCGGCGGACGACCCCGAAGGGCAGGTGCGTACGCGGGGCCGGTGGGCGCGGGCACGCCGTGCCACCGCTGGACCGTGAGGTCCTGCGCTGCCCGAGGACGCCCAGCGGGTGGTGCGCACGGCCGCCGAGGGCGGCTCCACCGTCGAACACGAACTCCTCGCCGCCGTCTGCCGGATGCCCGAGGACGACCTCATCGAGGCGCTGCGGGCGGCCGTCGGCAGCAACACACTCGTGCCCACCCAGGACGGCACGGGCTACCGCTTCCGGCACGCCCTCGCCCGTGAGGCGGTCGTCGACGATCTGCTCCCCGGGGAGCGCACCCGCCTCAACCGCCGCTACGCCGAGGCCCTGGAGGCCAACCCCTCCCTGGTCCGCACCGAGGTCTGCGCCGCCCGTCTGGCCAGCTACTGGTACAAGGCCCACGACGCCGCCAAGGCCCTCCCCGCCGTCCTCGCCGCCTCCGTCCAGGCCCGCCGCCGCCATGCCTACGCCGAGCAACTGCGCCTGCTGGACCGCGCCCTGGAGTTGTGGGATGACGCCCCGACGGAGGTCCGCCAGGGGGTGCGCCCGGTCGACTACGCCGAGGCGTACCCGGCCTGCGGCTGCCACGGTGGCGACGCCCTGCGCTTCCTCGACCTGCTCGCAGAGATCGCGGTGGCCGCCCGGCTGTCCGGTGACATCGAACGGGCCTTCATGATCACCAAGCGCGCCCTGCGCTCGCTGCGCCAGGAGAACGACCCCCTGCGCACGGCCTGGTTCCTGGTGCAGCGCTCCCGGCTCTGCCAGGCCACCGGCCGCGGCAACGGCTGGGAGGATCTGGGCACCGCCCAGGAGCTGGTGCGCGGGCTGCCGCCGTCCTCCGTACACGCCCAGGTGCTGGCCGCCGTCGCCAGCTGGGAGATCCTGCACGAACCGGGGCCGGACACCTTCGCGACGGCCGAACGCGCCGTGGAACTCGCCCAGTCGGTCGGCGACGAGGAGGCCGAGCTCAACTCCCGGGTGACCCTGGCAGGGCTGCGGGTCGACTCCGGCGAGGTGGACGAGGGCCTCGCCGACTTCCGTACGAGCCTGGAGCGCGCCGTCGACCGCGGCTACTTCGCCATCGTCGGCCGCGGCCAGATCAACTACTCCTCCGCGCTGGAAGGCGTCGGCCGCTCCCGCGAAGCCGTCGAGGCCACCGAGCGGGGCATCGAACTCACCACCCGCTACGGCCTCAAGGACAGCACCAGCTGGGTGCTGGGCAATCGCGCCGAATCCCTCCAGTCGCTGGGCCGCTGGGAGGAGGCGGGCCGGGCCGCCGCCGAGGCCGGCCGCCTCGGGCAGAACCCCCGGGCATGCGCGCTGGCCGCCAGCCGCCGCACCGATCTCGCGCTGGACCAAGGAGACCTCGCCGAGGCCGAGCGTGAACTGGCCGTCGCCCAGGAGTACTACGGGACCCACGACCCCCAGCCGCAGAGCTCCCTCGTCATGACGCGGCACGCGCTGCGCATCGCCGCCCGCCAGGGCCGCGTCCTGGACGCCCGCAGCATCCTCCAGCAGGCTCTGGACGCCGGCTTCCCGCCCGGCACCCAGCGCTATGTCTGGCCGCTCCTGTGGGCGGCCACCACCGTCGAAGCCGATGCCCGAGGGCTGCCCGCCGCCGAGCCCGGCCGGGCCGCGATCCTCGCCCGTATACGGGACGCGGCCAAGCGGCTGCCCCGGCTCTGCCCGGTCTGGTCGGCGTACGGCCTCGCGGTCGACGCCGAACTCCGCCGTGCCGAGGGCCGCGAGACTCCCGACGCCTGGGCCGGGGCGGTCGCCGCCTTCGAGCCCCTGGAGCGGCCGCATGAACTCGCCCGTGCCTGCTACCGCTGGGCCGAATCACTCCTCCACGGCAGCGAGCGGGCCACCGCCGGACTGCACGGCCGCACCCCGCGCGAGGCCGCCGTCCTCCTGATCGGCCAGGCACACACCGCCGCCGTGACGATGGGCGCCCGCCCGCTCGCCGGAGAACTCGAACTCCTCGCCCAGCGGGCCCGTATCCCCCTGCCGGGCCTGATACCGGCCACCACGGCCGGGACAGCCACCGACAAGGGCCGCACTGCCGAGGCGCCCGCACCCTCCGGCGCCGCCCCCGCCGAGTCCCTCGGCCTGACCCCGCGCGAACGGGACGTGCTGCGGCTGGTCGCCGACGGCCGCAGCAACCGCCAGATAGCCGACGCCCTGTTCATCTCCCCGAAGACGGCCAGCGTCCATGTCTCCAACATCCTCGCCAAGCTGGGCGTCTCCGGCCGCGGCGAAGCGGGCGCGGTGGCCCACCGCCTGCGCCTCTTCGGGGAGCCGACACCCGGCCAGGCCCCGTCGGCCTAGGCTTCGCCCGCGTCCTGGTCCCGCTGCCGCGGCGCCGCCCTGACGACGACGGTGCCCGAGGAGAGGTCGATCGGGCCCTTCCCAGGGTCGCCGTCGCCCACGTCATCGACGACGAGCGACAACTTCTGCCGCTCCTCGTCGGTGTGTTTGCGCCCCGGTGCAAACAGTTCTTCCGCGATGTTGAACATGCTGCCCTGCCCCCTCTTCGGTGTGCGCGCACCCGCCCCCTGGCACCCGAGTGTAGGCAGGACGCCCGAAAAGGGGATCTGACGGATCAGCTCACCTTGAGGTGGAGAATCCGGTCATCGCCCTTGTGCGGGGTGCCCCGTCCGTCCGTGTTGCTGGTGACCAGCCACAACGTGCCGTCACCGGCCGCCACGACGGTCCGCAGGCGTCCGTAGGTGCCCTTCAGGAAGGCCTGCGGAGCGGCCACCGGCTTCGTCCCGTTGAGCGGGATCCGCCACAGCCGTTCGCCGCGCAGCGACGCCATCCAGATCGAGCCCTTGGCGAAGGCGATACCGCTGGGTGAGGCGTCCGCGGTCCTCCACTGCTCGACCGGGTTCACGAACCCGGTGCCCTTCGCCCCGCCCTTGGCCCGGCCCTCGACCTCCGGCCAGCCGTAGTTCCTGCCCGGCTCGATGAGATTGAGCTCGTCCCAGGTGTTCTGCCCGAACTCCGAGGCCCACAGCCGCTTGTCGCCGTCCCAGGCCAGCCCCTGCACATTGCGGTGGCCGTAGTCGTACACCACCGAATCCGCCTCGGGATTGCCGTGCACCGGCTCGCCGTCCGGCGTCATCCGAAGGATCTTGCCGGCCGGGGAGTCCTTGTCCTGGGCCAGCCCGGAGTCCCCGGTCTCGCCGGTGCCCACGTAGAGCATCTTGTCGGGGCCGAACGCGATCCGGCCGCCGTTGTGGACCTGGCCCTTGGGGATGCCCTTGAAGATCGTGTCGGGCGCGCCCAGCTGATTGCCCGGCGGGCGCTTCTCGTCGTAGTTCATGCGGGCGATGCGGTTGTCGGAGGCGGTGGTGAAGTACGCGTACACCTGGTGGTCCGCGCCGAACGCCGAGGACACCGCGATCCCCAGCAGCCCGCCCTCGCCCCCCGGGTCCACGCCGGGCACCGACCCCAGTTCGGTCTTCTTCCCGCTGTCCGCAGCGACCCGGATGATCTTTCCGGTGTCACGGGAGGCGACCAGCAGATCCCCGCCCGGCAGCACCGCCACGCCCCACGGCGACGTCAGACCGGTGGTCAGGGTGCCGGTCACCTTCACCGAGCCCTTGGCGGGCGGTGCGGTGGCCGACGCGGTGCCGCCCGGCGAGGCGGCGCCGGAACTCTTCGACGGGGCGGCGGGCGAGCCGCCCCCGCCCCCGGGCTGCGCGCCGGACGAGCAGCCCGCTACCAGGAGCAGCGAAGCGGCGGCCAACACGGCGGTCCGGGAACGGCGTTGCACGGCAGATCCTCTCGTCGGCAGGGCGTGGGCCCGTGGACCAGAACACCACATCGCGGGCCGCTGTGCCGCGCCCTGTGGATGACGGAACCACTCCCACCTGTCATGATCCGGCGCGGACGGCGGCGCCGCGAGCGGGCGGGCCGCGGGCCCGCGCCCCGTCCCTAGTACCAGGACCCGCGCGCCGGCGGCAGCGCGGCGATCTCCGCCAGATCCTCGCGGGTGAGCGTCAGCTCCGCGGCCTTGGCGTTCTGCGCGGCCCAGCGTTCCTTCTTCGTGCCGGGCACCGGGACGACATGCCGCCCCTGCGCCAGCGTCCACGCCAGCGCCACCTGCCCCGGCGTCGCCCCGTACCGGGCGCCGACCCGCCGCAGCCCGGCCACCACCGGCTGGTTCGCGGCCATCATCTCGGCCGTGAAGCGCGGGTGGCGGGCCCGTATGTCCTCCCGTTCGAAGCCCTGCCCCGGGGTGAGGGTGCCGGTCAGATAGCCGTTCCCCAGCGGCATCGCCGCCAGGAAGCCGACGCCCCGCGACTCGCACCACGGCAGCAGCGCCTCCAGCGGCTCCGGCGACCACACCGACAGCTCGGCCTGCACACTGCTGACCGGGAACACCTGCTGAATGCGCTCCAGTTGGGCCAGCGTGCCGTCGTGCATCCGGGACCGGGGACGCGCCCGCCCGCCCGGACGCCGCTCCATACGGGCCGCGCGGGCCGGCCGTACCGCCCGTGCGCCCACCGCGCACAGCCCCAGCGACCGCACCTTCCCGGCCGCCACCAGCTCCGCCATCGCCCCCCAGGTCTCCTCGACGGGCACCTCGGGATCGGCCCGGTGCAGTTGGTAGAGGTCGATACGGTCGGTCTGCAGCCGGCGCAGCGAGGCATCGCAGGCCCGCTTGACGTAGCCGGGCCGCCCGTTGGCGACGATGTGCTGCTCACCCACCAGCAGGCCGCACTTGGTCGATACGAACGCGTCCGCCCGCCGCTCCTTGAGCACCCGCCCCACCAGCAGCTCATTGGTGAACGGGCCGTACATGTCGGCGGTGTCCAGCAGGCTGCAGCCCCGGTCCAGTGCGGTGTGCACGGCCCGCAGCGAGCTGTCCAAGCTGCGCTGTGACTCGGTGTACCCCCAGCTCATCGGCATACAGCCGAGCCCGATGGCGCCCACGTCAAGGGCCGCCGCACCGATTGTCCTGCGCTCCACCTGGTTGTGCCTCCGTCCCCTCGCCCCCGGTCAAGGGCCAGACCAAACTAACGTCTGAACAGAACGTCTCTTCGCATAGCCTCGGGGCATGGCAACACCGGACCAGCGCACCGACGCACGCGACGTATGGCTCCCGATCCCGCCCGACGAGATCGAGGGCCTCCCCGACGGTCTCCACTACGTCCACTGGGACGCCGGCCCCGACTACCCGGCCGACCCCGCCCGGTGCGCCTTCTATGCCGTCCCCTACATGAAGAGCCCGGAGATCCTGCTGCGCCCGCTGCCCCGGATGAGCCGGGTACGGGTCGTACAGGCGCTCACCGCCGGCACCGAGCAACTGCTCCCCGGGCTGTCCGACCTGCCGTCCGGCGCTCAGCTGTGCAACGCCCGCGGGCTCCACGACGCCAGCACCGCGGAGCTGGCGCTCACCCTGACCCTCGCCGCGCTGCGCGGCATCCCGGGCTTCGTCCGGGCCCAGGACGCGGGGGAGTGGCGGCCGGACCGCCGGCCGGCGCTCGCCGACAAGTCGGTCCTCATTGTGGGCTATGGTTCGATCGGCAGTGCCATCGAAGACCGGCTCACACCCTTTGAATGTGCGCGGGTCGTGCGCATCGCACGCACCGCTCGTGACACAGTGCGCGGTCCCGTGCATCCACTCTCCGACCTGTCCGCCCTCCTGCCCCAAGCGGACGTCGTCGTGCTGGCCACTCCGCTCACCGACACCACTCGTGGCCTGGTGGGAAGCACCTTCCTGGGGCAGATGAAGGACGGCGCACTGCTCGTGAACGTCGCGCGCGGCGGCGTCGTCGACACCGCGGCACTCCTCGCCGAGCTGGAATCCGGACGGCTGTACGCGGCGCTCGATGTCACCGACCCGGAACCCCTCCCCGCCGGACATCCGCTGTGGCACGCTCCCGGCGTACTCATCACTCCACACGTCGGTGGCCCCAGCTCTGCCTTCCTGCCCCGTGCGAAGCGGCTGCTCCGGGACCAGTTGACGCTTTTCGCGGCCGGTGAGCCCCTGCGAAACGTGGTTGCCACCGCCGAATGAAAGCGGTTGCGCGTAGCGCTACGAGGCCGTACGACTGCAAGGAGTGTTCGCCATTCGCTCGTAGTCACGCTCCGTAGAGACGCTATGTCCCTGAGTGACGGAACTGGTGTATCGTCCGAGCGGGGACGACGCCGGGGAAGACGCGGCGCGTGCGAACGATCCGGGACCGAGGGGGGCGACGGGCGATGTACGGCCGATGGACGAGTATCGAGAAGCACGATCCACGAGCGCCCGCGGGAATACTGCGCGGCCCCCAGGAGCACCGTTCGCGGCGACGCCCGGTGCGGGTGAGCGGGAGAATCCGGTGAGCGCCCCCGGGGCGATGCTCTCCCGGTCTCCGGCGCCGGCCGGCAATCCGCCGGGCGTCGTACCGCAGATCGTGCTGGCCGTGGTCTGCGGTGGCTATGCCATCGGCGCCGCGTTCGGCTGGGGATCGCCGGAAGTCGCCGCGTTCATGGGGGACTTCGGCCTCAGCTTCGCGGCATTGCTGGCGGCCGTCTCCTGCGGGCTGTACGCACGCAAGCGCCGCAGCCGGTTCCGCCCGGCCTGGATGCTGTTCGCCGCGTCCTCCGGGATGGCCGGTATCGGCAACGGCGTATGGGGCTGGTACGAGGTCATCCAAGGGGTCACGGTCCCGAGCCCCTCCCTGGCCGACTTCTGCTTCCTGCTGTTCGCGCCGCCGGCCATCGTGGGCCTGCTGGTGCTCGCCAAGAGGCCGGTGACCAGAGCCGGTTGGGTCTGCCTCGGCCTCGACTCCTGGCTGATCGCCGGGTCGCTGGTCACCCTCTCATGGAGCCTCGCGCTCGCACACACCGCCCATTTCCAGGGCCGCAGCGTGGCGCAGAGCGCCCTGTCGCTGGCCTATCCGCTGCTGGACATCGTGCTGGTCAGCATGGTGCTCGCGCTGCACTTCCGGCGCTCCTCGGTGCACCGCTCGGCCATCAACACCGCGGTCGCGGCGCTGGCGTTGACGGTGCTGTGCGACGCCCTGTTCAGCTCGCCGCTGCTGCGCGAGCACTACCGCTCCGGCCAGATCCTGGACGCCGGATGGTTCGCCGGCTCGATGCTGCTCGCCTACGCGCCCTGGGTCGCCCGCCGAGCCGGTGACGGCGCCGAGGAGGAGGTCCGGCCCGCCGCCCGCCGGGTGCAGCCGCACGGCAGCCGCCCCATCGCGGGCTCGCTCGCCGCGCTGACCCCGTATCTCGCCGCCGCCGTCTGCACACTGGGCATCCTCACCAACGTCCTGGACGGCCGGCGCATCGACCGCGTGGTGCTCTTCACCGGCTGCACGGTCGTCCTCGCGCTGGTCGTCCGCCAGGGCATCATGCTGCTCGACAACATCACCCTCACCCAGGAGCTGGCGCAGAAGGAGAACCACTTCCGCTCCCTGGTGCAGGGCTCCAGCGACGTCATCATGATCGCCGCCCCGACCGGTGTGCTGCGCTATGTGAGCCCGGCCGCCGCCGGGGTCTACGGCCGCGACGCCGAGGAACTGGTCGGCTCCGAGCTGGCCTCGCTGATCCACCCCGAGGACCTGGGCCGGGTGGTGCACGAGGTCCGCAGATTCCTCGCCGCGGCCCCCGAGGACGAACCGACCACCCGTATCGAATGCCGCTTCCGCGCGGGCGAGCAGCGCTCCGGCGGCGACGGCTGGCTGAACGTCGAATCCACGGTCAACCGCCACCACGGCGGCCTGATCTTCAACTCCCGCGATGTCACCGAACGCGTCCGGCTGCAGGCCCAGCTCCAGCACAACGCCTCGCACGACGCCCTCACCGACCTGCCCAACCGCGCCCTGTTCACCGACCGTGTCACCCAGGCCGTCACCGGCCGCCGGGCCAGCGACCACGACACCGCCGTGCTCTATATCGACCTCGACGGCTTCAAGCAGGTCAACGACACCATCGGCCATCAGGCGGGCGATGAGCTGCTGATCCAGGCCGCCCGCAGGCTCGCCGACTCGGTGCGCTCCGGGGACATAGCGGCGCGGCTGGGCGGCGACGAGTTCGCCGCGCTGATCACCGGCGACGGCACCCGCGACCGGGCGGCCCGCGAGTTCCGTATCCACGAGATCGCCGACCGGCTGCGTATCAAGCTCTCCGAGCCGTACCACATCGACGGCCGGGATGTGCGGGTGGCGGCCAGTATCGGCGTCGCCTTCGCCGAGCCTGGAGTGAGCCCCGCGGGGCTGCTGCGCAACGCCGACCTCGCGATGTACCGCGCCAAGCAGGCCGGCAAGGGCCGGGTGGAGCTGTACGCACCCCAGATGCAGCACGAGGTCGCGCACCGCGCCGAACTCGCCGGCAAGCTCCGTACGGCCCTGTCCGAGGGCGCCTTCGCGCTGCTGCACCAGCCGGTGGTGGAGCTGGCGACCGGACGGGTCACGGCGGTCGCGGCACACGCCCGCTGGCGCTCCGCCCAGGGCATTCTCTTCACCCCGGCCGAATTCCTGCGGGTCGGTGACCGCGGGCGGCTCGCCGACGACGGTGACCGCGCCGCCGAACTGGACCGCTGGCAGCTGGAGGAGGCCGTCGAGCAGGCCGCGGCGCGCCACCGGGCCGGCTATCCGGTCCCGGTCGCGGTCCGGCTCTCCGCCCGTCGGCTGCTGGACCACGCGCTGTCCCCCAAGGGTGTCGAGTCGCTGCTCACCCGGCACGGGCTCCCCTCGCGCGCGCTCATCGTGGAGCTGTCCGAGAGCGACCCCCGGCTCCCGCTGGACGACCTGGAGCGCCGGCTGATCGCACTGCGCCGGCTGGGCGTACGGATCGCTCTGGACGGCTTCGGCAGCGGGTATGCCGCCATCAGCGCGCTGCGCCGGCTGCCGGTCGATGTCCTGCGGCTGGACCGCGGGCTGGTGGACGGTGTGGTGGAGTCCGCCCGGCTGCACAAGATCACCGCAGGGCTGCTGCGGATCGCCGGGGACCTGGGCATGCAGTCCGTCGCGGACGGTGTCGATCTGCCCGAGCAGGTGCTGGCCCTGCGCTCCATGGGCTGTACGCACGGCATGGGCACGGCCTTCTCCGGGCCGCTCGACGAACACCGGCTGCGGAGGTCTCTGACGCATGCCCACTATCCGGTACCGGACCTGGCGGGCCAGAGCCGCGCGGTGGTGCTCACCGGCAGCGGGCTGCCCGCCCGGCAGGGCGGTCCCGCGGGGCCGGAATCGCTCGTGCATCCGCCATTGCGCTCAAATAGTGAGACCTCCGTCCCACCCACTTGACACTCAGTGCGCGGCGGGGGGAGGGTCAGTGCCATGCGCACCCGAATTCTCGTACTTGGAAAGCGCGTCGGCTGACGCTGGGCCCCTGAGAAACCCAGCGAAACGCACCGACGCGCTCCCCTCGCTTGCCACCTGGCACGGGGGGTTTTTTGTTGCACAGCAACCTCACAAATCCCATCAAAACCCTCAGCTTCGAGAAGAGACGCAGATGACCGAGCAGGCCTCCGGGGCCCACCATCCGCAGCCGCGGGCCCGTACCGCCGGCGGACCGCAGCAGCCCGCCGCCATCGAGCACGTCACGGGTGCGCAGTCCCTCATCCGTTCGCTCGAAGAGGTCGGGGCGGACACCGTGTTCGGCATCCCCGGCGGTGCGATCCTGCCCGCGTACGACCCGATGATGGACTCCTCGAAGGTCCGGCACGTGCTGGTGCGCCACGAGCAGGGCGCCGGTCACGCCGCCACGGGATATGCGCAGGCCACCGGCAAGGTCGGCGTGTGCATGGCGACCTCGGGCCCGGGTGCCACCAACCTCGTCACCCCGATCGCCGACGCCCATATGGACTCCGTCCCGCTGGTCGCGATCACCGGTCAGGTCGCGTCCAAGGCGATCGGCACGGACGCCTTCCAGGAGGCGGACATCTGCGGCATCACGATGCCGATCACCAAGCACAACTTCCTGGTCACCGACCCCGCCGAGATCCCCCGGACGATCGCCGAGGCGTTCCACATCGCGGCCACCGGCCGCCCCGGACCGGTCCTGGTCGACATCGCCAAGGACGCGCTCCAGGCGCAGACCACCTTCGTCTGGCCGCCGCACACCGAGCTGCCCGGCTACCGGCCGGTGACCAAGCCGCACGCCAAGCAGATCCGCGAGGCCGCCCGGCTGATCGTCGAGTCCAAGCGCCCGGTGCTCTACGTCGGCGGCGGCGTGATGAAGTCCGGCGCCACCGCCGAGCTGAAGGTCCTCGCCGAGCTGACCGGCGCCCCTGTCACCACCACGCTGATGGCGCTGGGTTCCTTCCCCGACAGCCACCCGCAGCATGTCGGCATGCCCGGCATGCACGGCTCGGTCACCGCCGTCACCGCGCTGCAGAAGTCGGACCTGCTGATCACCCTCGGCGCCCGTTTCGACGACCGGGTCACCGGCAAGCTGGACTCCTTCGCGCCGTACGCCAAGGTCGTGCACGCGGACATCGACCCGGCGGAGATCGGCAAGAACCGCGCCGCGGATGTGCCGATCGTCGGTGACGCCCGCGAGGTCATCGCCGATCTGATCGTCGCCGTCCAGGCCGAGCACGACGCCGGCCACCGCGGCGACTACAGCGCCTGGTGGAAGGACCTCAACCGCTGGCGCGACACCTACCCGCTCGGCTACGACCTGCCGGAGGACGGCACCCTCTCTCCGCAGCAGGTCATCGAGCGGATCGGCCAGCTCGCCCCCGCCGACACCATCTACGCCGCGGGCGTCGGCCAGCACCAGATGTGGGCCGCCCACTTCATCGGCTACGAACAGCCCTCCACCTGGCTGAACTCCGGTGGCGCCGGGACCATGGGCTACGCCGTCCCCGCCGCGATGGGCGCCAAGGCCGGGCAGCCGGACCGTGTGGTCTGGGCGATCGACGGCGACGGCTGCTTCCAGATGACCAATCAGGAACTGGTCACCTGCGCGCTGAACAACATCCCGATCAAGGTCGCGATCATCAACAACGGCGCGCTGGGCATGGTCCGCCAGTGGCAGACCCTGTTCTACAACCAGCGCTACTCCAACACCGTGCTGCACTCCGGCCCCGAGGCCAACGGCCTGGTGACGGCGGGCAAGGCCAGCGGCGGCACCCGCGTCCCGGACTTCGTGAAGCTCTCCGAGGCCATGGGCTGTGTCGCGATGCGCTGTGAGGACCCGGCGGAGCTGGACGCGGTCATCGCCAAGGCCAACGCCATCAACGACCGCCCGGTCGTGATCGACTTCATCGTCCACGAGGACGCCCAGGTGTGGCCGATGGTCGCCGCCGGCACCTCCAACGACGAGGTCATGGCCGCCCGCGGCGTGCGTCCCGACTTCGGCGACAACGACGAAGACTGAGCCCAGGACGACACGGACGCACGGAAGAAGAGAGAAGACCATGTCCAAGCACACGCTCTCCGTCCTGGTGGAGAACACCCCCGGCATCCTCGCCCGGATCGCCGCCCTGTTCTCCCGCCGCGGCTTCAATATCGACTCCCTCGCGGTCGGGGTCACCGAGCACCCCGACATCTCCCGTATCACCATCGTGGTCAGCGTCGAGTCGCTGCCGCTGGAGCAGGTCACCAAGCAGCTCAACAAGCTCGTCAACGTCCTGAAGATCGTCGAGCTGGAGCCCGGCGCCGCCATCCAGCGCGAACTGGTCCTGGTCAAGGTCCGCGCCGACAACGAGACCCGCTCGCAGATCGTCGAGATCGTCCAGCTCTTCCGTGCCAAGACCGTCGACGTCTCGCCCGAGGCCGTCACGATCGAGGCCACCGGATCCAGTGAAAAGCTGGAGGCGATGCTCAAGATGCTGGAGCCGTACGGCATCAAGGAACTGGTGCAGTCCGGGACCATCGCCATAGGCCGTGGCGCCCGGTCCATCACCGACCGCTCGCTGCGCGCACTGGACCGTACGGCCTGACCCCGCCGCGGTGCAGATGGACCGCATGGCGAGACCCATAGCCCTTCCCCACCCCGCCCGACGTACTGTGTGGGCACCCGCTAGATCCAAGGAGAGACCCGTGGCCGAGCTGTTCTATGACGACGATGCCGACCTGTCCATCATCCAGAACCGCAAGGTCGCGGTCATCGGCTACGGCAGCCAGGGCCACGCCCATGCACTGTCGCTGCGTGACTCGGGTGTCGATGTGCGGGTCGGTCTGCACGAGGGCTCCAAGTCGAAGGCCAAGGCAGAGGAGCAGGGCCTGCGTGTGGTGACGCCGGCCGAGGCGGCGGCCGAGGCCGACGTCATCATGATCCTGGTGCCGGACCCGATCCAGGCCAAGGTCTACGAGGAGTCCATCAAGGACCACCTCAAGGACGGCGACGCGCTGTTCTTCGGTCACGGTCTGAACGTTCGCTTCGGCTTCATCAAGGCCCCGGCCAATGTCGACGTGTGCATGGTCGCCCCCAAGGGCCCGGGCCACCTCGTGCGCCGCCAGTACGAAGAGGGCCGCGGCGTGCCGTGCATCGCGGCCGTCGAGCAGGACGCGTCCGGCAATGCCTTCGCGCTGACGCTGTCGTACGCCAAGGGCATCGGCGGCACCCGCGCCGGCGTCATCAAGACCACCTTCACCGAGGAGACCGAGACCGACCTGTTCGGTGAGCAGGCCGTGCTCGCCGGTGGCGCCTCGGCGCTGGTCAAGGCCGGCTTCGAGACCCTGGTCGAGGCGGGCTACCAGCCCGAGATCGCGTACTTCGAGTGCCTCCACGAGCTGAAGCTGATCGTGGACCTCATGTACGAGGGCGGCCTGGAGAAGATGCGCTGGTCGATCTCCGAGACCGCCGAGTGGGGCGACTACATCACCGGCCCCCGCATCATCACCGACCAGACCAAGGCCGAGATGAAGAAGGTGCTCGCCGAGATCCAGGACGGCACCTTCGCCAACAACTGGATGGCCGAGTACAACGCCGGTCTGCCGAAGTACAACGAGTACAAGAAGGCCGACGAGGACCACCTGCTCGAAACCACGGGCAAGAAGCTCCGCAAGCTGATGAGCTGGGTGGACGACGAGGCGTAAGCCAGGGGACAGGGGGTCGCGGCGGATGCTGCGGCCCCCTCGTCCATGGCGCCCCCGGCGCCTTGTCCGCCGCGTAGAAGCCCGCACGGGTGATCCTTCCGCAACGGCACAGGACACGCCCCGCACCGCCACTACACTGCCAAGCACAAGCGCGTCAGGCTCACAGCGTCGTGCGTCTTCCACGCGGCATGCCCCCTTCACCGCCTTCGGCCGTCGGGACGGCCGTCCGCGAAGGACTAGTGAGGACTGAAGACCACGTGAGCTCGAAACCTGTCGTACTGATCGCCGAAGAGCTGTCGCCCGCCACCGTCGACGCCCTCGGCCCGGACTTCGAGATCCGGCACTGCAACGGCGCTGACCGTGCCGAGCTGCTCCCCGCCATCGCCGATGTCGACGCCGTCCTCGTGCGCAGCGCGACGAAGATCGACGCCGAGGCCATCGCCGCCGCCAGGAAGCTGCGGGTCGTCGCCCGCGCGGGCGTGGGCCTGGACAATGTCGATGTCTCCGCCGCCACCAAGGCCGGCGTGATGGTCGTCAACGCCCCGACCTCCAATATCGTCACCGCCGCCGAGCTGGCCTGCGGTCTGCTGGTCGCCACGGCCCGCAACATCCCCCAGGCGAACACCGCCCTGAAGAACGGCGAGTGGAAGCGCAGCAAGTACACCGGCGTCGAGCTCAGCGAGAAGACCCTCGGTGTGGTCGGCCTCGGCCGGATCGGCGTGCTGGTCGCCCAGCGGATGTCGGCGTTCGGCATGAAGGTCGTCGCCTACGACCCCTACGTCCAGCCGGCCCGTGCCGCGCAGATGGGCGTCAAGCTGCTGACCCTCGATGAGCTGCTCCAGGTCTCGGACTTCATCACCGTGCACCTCCCCAAGACGCCGGAGACCGTCGGCCTCATCGGGAACGAGGCGCTGCACAAGGTCAAGCCCTCGGTCCGGATCGTCAATGCCGCGCGGGGCGGGATCGTCGACGAGGCGGCGCTGGCCAGCGCGCTGAAGGAGGGCCGGGTGGCCGGCGCGGGCCTGGACGTCTACGCCGTCGAGCCCTGCACGGACTCCCCGCTCTTCGAGTTCGACCAGGTCGTCGCCACCCCGCACCTCGGTGCGTCGACGGGTGAGGCGCAGGAGAAGGCCGGTATCGCGGTCGCCAGGTCGGTGCGGCTGGCGCTGGCCGGCGAGCTGGTGCCGGACGCGGTCAACGTCCAGGGCGGAGTGATCGCCGAGGACGTCAAGCCGGGACTGCCGCTGGCCGAGCGGCTCGGCCGGATCTTCACCGCGCTGGCCGGTGAGGTCGCCATGCGCCTCGATGTCGAGGTGTACGGCGAGATCACCCAGCATGACGTCAAGGTGCTCGAACTCTCCGCGCTCAAGGGCGTGTTCGAGGACGTCGTGGACGAGACGGTGTCCTACGTCAACGCTCCGCTGTTCGCGCAGGAGCGCGGGGTGGAGGTGCGGCTGACGACCAGCAGCGAGTCGCCCGAGCACCGCAATGTGGTGACCGTGCGCGGCACCCTCGCGGGCGGCGACGAGGTGTCGATCTCCGGCACCCTGGCCGGCCACAAGAACATCCAGAAGATCGTCGCGGTCGGTGAGCACTCCGTCGACCTGTCGCTCGCCGATCACATGGCGTTCCTGCGCTACAGCGACCGCCCCGGTGTCGTCGGCACCGTCGGCAAGATCCTGGGCGAGGCGGGCATCAACATCGGCAATATGCAGGTCTCGCGGGCCGATGTCGGTGGTGAGGCGCTGGTCGCGCTGACCGTCGACGACACGATTCCGCCGAACGTGCTCAGCGAGATCGCCGAGGAGATCGGCGCGACCTCGGTGCGTGCGGTGAACCTCGGCGACTGACCGCCAGGTCTTCGCAGGCCAACGGGCCCGGCTCCGCTTCGCGCGGGGGCCGGGCCCGTTTGCGTGCCCGCATCGTACGGCGGCTGTCGCGGTCGGCGAGCGGGCGTCCGGGGAGGGCTCGCCGCTCGGGCATTCACCCGAATGGCGTATCCGGGGGTGGGGGCGCGGGGGCCGTCGGCACCGTCCTGGGGCCGCCGGTGCCGTCGGCTGCCGGTCCGCCCGATTCGCAGCGGAGATGTTCGCGGCGCGCAATGGGAACTGTGCGTGCCCCCGCCGGTGCGTGCGGAAGGAGAGACGCCATGAATGCACCCCTGGGTGATGCCCCGCAGAGCCTGACCGGTTTGCATGTGGTCGATGCGGAGGGCACCAAGGTCGGCAAGGTCCAGCAGGTCTACCGGGACGATGCCACCAACGAGCCCGAGTGGGTCACGGTGCGTACCGGGCTGTTCGGCATGAAGGAGACCTTCATCCCGCTCGCCGGTGCCCAGCGGTCCGGCGATGAACTGCATGTTCCGCACGCCAAGGCGACCATCAAGGCGGCGCCGAGGATCGACGCCAATGGCCATCTCGACCCCTCCGAGGAGGCCGAGCTGTACCGCCATTACGGGATGACCCGGCCGGGTGGGGGTGGTGACGAGGGCGACGAGCCGCAATGATCCCGTGGCGGAGGGGGCTATACGTACGTCTAAAACGGTCGTCTGGTACGAGCGTACGTGTGGGGATAGGCTGCGCTCATGGGACACCGTGAAGATCTTCTGGAGGGCGCCAAGCGCTGCCTTCTGGAGAAGGGGTACGCGGGCACCACCGCCCGCGACATCGTGGCCGCGTCCGGCGCCAACCTCGCCTCCATCGGATACCACTACGGATCCAAGGACGCCCTGATGCGCCAGGCGGTCATCGCGTCCACCGAGGAGTGGGGGGCCGGGGTCGCCCAGGTGCCGGCGAGCGGCGACGAGGCGGAGCCGGCCGACGCCGATCCGCTGGAGCGGTTCGCCGCCGTCTGGGACCAGTTCCTGCAACGGATCGCCACGGAGCGGGAGTTCATCGCCGCGCAGGTCGAGGTGCTGGGGCTGCTGCCCCGTGACGCGGCCCTGCGCGAGGCGATCGGTGAGGTGCTCCCGGAGGGCGGCGAGGGGCTCGTCGCGGTCTTCGAAGGGGTGCCGGACACCGAGGTCGACGCGGAGGCGGCACGCGTCGTCGGCTCCTTCTACCAGGCGCTGCTCACCGGCCTGATGGTCCAGTCACTGCTCACCCCCGAAACCATGCCTTCTGGCCACGACCTGGCGACCGCGCTGCGCCGGGTCACCGCGGGAGAGGTGCTGGGCAAGGGGAAGTGACCCAGGGGTCGTCGTTGGCCCCGCGCCCGTAGCCCCCGGCCCTTCACAACCGTGCTGCCTTGAGGGCCATGTGCAGCAGCAGTCGGTGTTCGCCGTCGTCCAGGTCGAGGCCGGTCAGTTTCTCCACCCGGCCCAGGCGGTAGTAGAGCGTCTGCCGGTGGATGCCCAGGGCCTGTGCGGTGCGGCTCGCCTGGCCGGCGCAGTCGAGGAACACCTCGGCGGTGCGCGCGAGTTCGGCGTGCGCGGGGGCCAGCAGCGGGCCGATGGCCGGGTCGGGGGCGGTGCCCGGCAGGGCCGTCAGCATGCGGTACGCGCCGATGGCGTCCCAACGGGTGATCGGGCCCAGCCGGGGCTCGGCGTGCGCCGCGCGGGCCGCGTCCAGCGCTTCCCGCCAGGTGGCCGGAAGGTCCGTCAACTCCCTGGTGCCGGCGCCGATTCCGGCGGCGCCCGGCCGCGGCGGGGGATGCCCCGGGCCGCCGCGCGGTGTCTGCCCCTCGGCCGGTCCGGCGGCCGCGCGCGGGGAGCGCAGCAGATGCTCGGCCACCGTGTGGGCCGGGGCGGGGGCGCCGGCCGCGCGCAGCCGTACCAGTGCGGCCAGGGCGGGTGCGGGGGCCGCGGGCTGCGGAGGGGCGGCGGGCCCGGTGCGGCCGTCGCGGCCGGGGCGCGGGGCGGGCTCCGGCTCGTCCGCCGCCGCGGCCGGGCCGTCCGCCGGGCCGCCGCCCCTCGGCAGCGCACAGGCCGCGAGCAGCCCCGGCAGGCTCGGCAGCGGTGCCGCGTCGGTGTCGGAGGTGTCCCAGGGCAGCACCGCGACCAGGGTGAGCGGGGTGCCCGGGGTGAAGCGCAGGCTGTCCCGCAGCGCATCGCGCAGCGCGGCCGCCGCGGCCGGGCGCCCGTCGGGCGGCGCGACCAGCAACTCCCGCAGCAGATCGCCGAGTTCGGCCCCGGCGCGGGCCTCGTCGGCCAGCAGTGCGCCGATCCGGGCGGCGGTCTCCATGGCCTGCGCGATCCGCGGGTCGGGCGGCGCGCCCCGGCTGCCCAGTTCGAGGTCGGTCAGATGTCCGTCGTCCAGCAGCCAGACGTAGCCGTGCACGATGCCCCGGTGGCGTACGGGCAGACAGATACGGCCCCGGAAGACGCCCGCCGCCGGGTCCGGCGGAATGCGCAGCGCGGTCTTGGCGCGGGCGATCCCGAACGCCTCGAACCAGGCCCGTACCGCCGCCGAGGAGCGCCGCTGGAGGATCGAGCGGGTACGGACAGGGTCCATCACCTCGTCGTCCTCGCCCTCGTGCGCACCGAACGCGATCAGGCCGAAGTCCCGGTCCTCCAGCGTCGCCGGTGCGCCGAGCGCCGCCGAGATCTCGTCCACGAGCTGCTGGTAGTCGCCCCGCATCGGCCGACCGGCTCCTCTCCTCTTGCCGCACCACCGGCACCGCCGGTGACTTCGACACCTCTCACACCACAGTCACCACTGAACGGTCACCTCCCCCTCATTCTCATACATCTGTCTGAGATCCCGACCACGAAGGCGTGACAGCTGTCGATGGCAGGGAAGTGGCGAGATCCTTAAGTTTCAGGTGGCTCAATATTGCCGAAGCGTTCGCCCGCCCGGTGTCCGCCCGGTACACGTCACCCTGAATCCTGGAGGTGCCCATGCTGGGTCCCGTGCTTCTGGCCGCAGCGCGCAGTGACAGCATCCGCCGGATCGTCGCGGCCGCTCCGGTCACCCGGCCGGTGGTCGAGCGGTTCGTCGCCGGTGAGCATCTTGCCGAGTCCATGGCGGCCGTACGGTCCCTGGCCGCGCGAGGGCTGGAGGTCACCCTCGACCACCTGGGCGAGGACATCACCGACCCGGCCGAGGCGCTGCGCAACCGCGATGCCTACCTCCAGCTGGCCGCGGCCTTCAAGGAGCAGGGACTCGGCGCCAAGGCCGAGATGTCGGTCAAGCTGTCCGCTTTCGGACAGGCGCTGGCCGGCGGCCATGAGCTGGCCCTGAAGAACGTCACCCCGGTGGTCGAGGCCGCCGCCGAGGCCGGTACGACCGTGACCCTCGACATGGAGGACCACACCACGGTCGACTCCACCCTGGCGATCCTCGCCGATCTGCGGGAGCGGTTTCCGCAGACGGGCGCGGTGCTGCAGTCCTACCTCTTCCGTACCGAGGACGACTGCCGTGCGCTCGCCGGGGAAGGCTCCCGGGTGCGGCTGGTCAAGGGCGCGTACAAGGAGCCCGCGACCGTCGCCTTCCAGGACAAGCGGGAGGTCGACAGGGCCTATGTGCGGTGCCTGAAGATCCTGATGGAGGGCGAGGGCTACCCCATGATCGGGTCGCACGACCCGCGGATGGTGGCCATCGCCCAGGAGCTGGCGCACCGCAACGGCCGCAAGCCGGCCGACTACGAATTCCAGATGCTCTACGGCATCCGCGAGGCCGAGCAGCAGCGGCTGGTCGCCGAAGGGCACCGGATGCGGGTGTACATCCCCTACGGCACCGACTGGTACGGCTACTTCATGCGCCGGCTGGCCGAGCGCCCCGCGAACCTCGGGTTCTTCCTGAGGTCGTTGGCGACCCGGGGCTGATCGGGTCCGCCAAGGGCCCGCGCGGGTGGATGCTGGAAGCCGGGGGGATGTTCCCGGACGGCGGCGCCCGCGGCCGCCCAACCGAAGCGGCCGCGGCCGCACCACCGACGTACGACAACCGACGAGCGAAATCGAAGGAGACACGGCCGCTATGGACGCTGTGACCCAGGTCCCCGTGCCGGTGAACGAGCCGGTCCACACCTACGCCCCCGGCAGCCCGGAGCGTTCCCGCCTGGAGGCCAAGCTCAAGGAGCTGGCCGGCAACCCGATCGAGCTGCCGATGACCATCGGCGGTGAGCGCCGGATGGGCGGCGGCGAGCGCTTCGACGTCGTCCAGCCGCACAACCACGCCTCCCGTCTCGGCACGTACGCCAACGCCACCGTCAAGGACGGCCAGGACGCGGTCGACGCCGCGCTGGCCGCCGCCCCGGCCTGGCGCGCGCTGTCCTTCGACGACCGCGCCGCGATCATCCTCAAGGCCGCCGACCTGCTCTCCGGCCCCTGGCGCGAGACGATGGCCGCCGCCACCATGCTCGGCCAGTCCAAGACCGCCCAGCAGGCCGAGATCGACACCCCCTGTGAGCTCATCGACTTCTGGCGCTTCAATGTGCACTTCGCGCGCCAGATCCTCGCCGAGCAGCCCCCGGCGAACTCCCCCGGCGTCTGGAACCGCTCGGACCACCGCCCCCTTGAGGGCTTCGTCTACGCGATCACGCCGTTCAACTTCACCGCGATCGCCGGCAACCTCCCGACCGCGCCCGCCCTCATGGGCAACACCGTGGTCTGGAAGCCGTCCCCGACGCAGACCTACGCCGCCGTGCTGCTGATGCAGCTGCTGGAGGAGGCCGGGCTGCCCAAGGGTGTCATCAACCTGGTCACCGGCGACGGCAAGGACGTCTCCGAGGTCGCGCTGACCCACCCCGACCTCGCGGGCATCCACTTCACCGGCTCGACCAAGACCTTCCAGTACCTGTGGAAGACGGTCGGCAACAACATCGAGAACTACAAGACCTACCCGCGGCTCGTCGGCGAGACCGGCGGCAAGGACTTCATCGTCGCCCACCCCTCGGCCGACCGCGCCGTGCTGAAGACCGCCATGACCCGTGGCGCCTTCGAGTTCCAGGGCCAGAAGTGCTCCGCGGCCTCCCGCGCCTACGTCCCGGCGTCGCTGTGGAACTCCGGCCTCAAGGAAGAGTTCGCCGCCGAGGTCGACTCCCTCTCCATGGGCGATGTCTCGGACCTGTCGAACTTCATGTCCGCCGTCATCGACGAGCGCTCCTTCGCCAAGAACAAGGCGGCGATCGACCGCGCCAAGGCCGACCCGACCGTCGAGGTCGTGGCCGGCGGCACGTACGACGACAGCGAGGGCTACTTCGTCCGCCCGACGGTCCTGGTCTCCACCGACCCGGAGAACGAGATCTTCAAGGACGAGTACTTCGGCCCGATCCTCGGCGTCTACGTCTACGACGACGCCGACTACGACACCATGCTCACCCAGATGGAGTCGGCCTCCGCGTACGGCCTGACCGGTTGCGTCATCGCCCAGGACCGTGCCGAGGCGGCCCGCACCTGCGAGCTGCTGCGCTTCGCGGCCGGCAACTTCTACATCAACGACAAGCCGACCGGCGCCGTCGTCGGCCAGCAGCCCTTCGGCGGCGGCCGCGCGTCCGGCACCAACGACAAGGCCGGCGCCAAGCAGAACCTGATGCGCTGGACCTCCACCCGCTCCATCAAGGAGACCCTGGTCCCGCCGACGGACTACCGCTACCCGCACATGGGCTGAGGCCCCTGCGCTGCACGACGGCGGCCCGGCACCCCTCTCGTGGGGGTGCCGGGCCGCCGTCGTTGTCTCAGGCGTTGCGCGGGGGGCCGGTGATGGCCTCGCCGATCACGAAGCCCTTGGCGGGGCCTTGGGGGATGATCACTTCCCTGCCGTACGGCACGCGGTGGCTCTCGGTGTAGACCGCCTGGTCGGGCAGGGGCGATGCCAGCACGGTGACGGTGCCCTGGCCGTCGTAGTCGTCGAGGATGACGTAGACGGGGATGCCTGCACCGGCGTAGGCACGGCGCTTACGGACGCGGTCGCGCTTCTTGCAGTCATGACCGGGGGAGACCACCTCGGCGACGAGTGCCACGCAGCGGGAATCGAGGCCGATGCCGTCCTCGGCGACGAATTCGGGGTTGTCCGCCGTGGCGGTGATGGCGTCTTCGAGGGCGACGACGACGTCCGGAATCCAGACTTTGCGGCCGTGGATGATGTTCGTGTCATTGGTAACGGCATAGGCACTCGACTGCTTGTCGAGGTACTGGGTCAGTTGGCGGCGCAGTTGAAAGCTGATGCGGCTGTGGCTGTGGCGGCCGGTGGGCGACACCTCGATGGACCCCTCGATGATCTCGGCGTGGAAGCCCTCGGGGAGTTCCATGGCTTTCCATGCCTGCCACCGGACCTCATCCAGCTCGGGTTCGGGGGTCGAGTCCTCCGGTGTCGTGATCTCCGACATCGTCACGGGCGCCTCCTGTGCGAGCGCGGTCATGGTGTAGCACCTCCTCCTCAGTGTGGGCGGGCTTGGCCTTGTGGCACAAGCGACACCGCCACGCCAGGGAGCACCCGCGCCTCCATGACCTGCAAATATCCGGGGATCACTCGTTCGAGCACACGAGCGCCGTCTCAGATAGTAGGAAGGCCAAGTAATTGTGCAGACATCACGGCCGAGCTGTCCTAGCGTTGTAGGAAGCCGAACGTAACGCTCCATCGAGCGCGTGCGGATGTGGCCCGGTGCGTGAGCGCAGGTGACCCCTGTGAGTGCCGTGGCCCCCGCCCTTTCCGGCCGCAGCTGGATCGACGTATCCCATTTTTTCTCGGGGCTTTGGCATAGGAGACGTGAATCATGGCCGAGACTGCCGTCCGCAGGACCCGTCGCTCCGTCCGTACGACCAGCGAAGCCGACCGCCGGAACGCGGCCGCTGCCCTCCAGCGCGCTCTCGACCGCCGTGACAACGGCGGCTCGACCGGGCACTGAGATGCTGCGCGCACGAAGCGGGGCGGTCCTGCCACGGCAGGCGTCGATGCCCTGCCGCTGCTGCTGGCGGATCCGGGTGTCCGTGGCCCGGTGGCTCTTTCTCTCCTGAGCGTTCCTGTAGGGGCGCCCGGATTCCGGGTGCCCCTACAGGTGAGCGCTGATTACTGCGCGGGGGAGCGGGTCACCTCGAAGTGGTCGATGCGCTCGCCGGACTCGGCGAGGGCGGTGACCTTCATCCGCGGGTGGGCGCCCGGCGTCACCTCGACGGCGATGAAGGAGTAGCCGGTGTAGCGGACCCGGGACCACTCCACGGTTTCCTTGGTCTTCTTCTGGCCCTTGGACCAGTGGTAGGTGTCCACATGGTCGAGGTCCTTGACGTGTCCCTCGTAGCTGTCCGGTACGGGGAAGTCGTAGAGGGCCCGGCCCGCGCCGCCCGCGGTCACGTACACGATGCCGTCGCGGGTGGAGTCCGCGCTCGCGCCGATCGGCATCTTCTTGGCGACCCGTCCGCTCTTGAGGGCGTCGGTCCGCTCGTAGACGTGGTTGTGGCCATTGACGACCAGGTCCACCTCGTGCTTCTCGAACAGTGGCAGCCAGGCGTCGCGCACCGCGCCGTCGGAGGCATGGGAGTTGGTGGTGGAGAAGGCGCAGTGGTGGAAGAAGACCACGATGAAGTCGATGCCGTCGGCGGCGCGGAGCTCGGCCAGCCGGCGGTCGAGCCAGCGGGTCTGCCGGCCGTCGGTGTAGCCCTGGTTGGCGGGGATCTCGTAGGAGATGTCGTTGGCGTCCAGGGCGACGACGGCGGTGTTGCCGTAGGTGAACGAGTAGACGCCGGGGGCGTTCTTGGCGTCCGGGCCGTTGCCGGGCAGCGTCCAGCGGGCGCTCTGGCCGCCGTAGCCGTTGGGGGAGTACCAGGCCTCCATGTCGTGGTTGCCGGTCGTCACCATCCACGGTACGGACTTGGCCACCGACTCGGTCTGCGCGAGGAACTGGTCCCAGACCCGGGCGTCGTAGGCGTCGTGCTCGGAGCCGTCGCCGTCGGTGTCCGCGTAGCAGATGTCGCCCGCGTGCAGATGGAAGGACGGGTTCTGACCCAGGATCAACTGGTCGTTGGCCAGGGCGTGATAGCTCACTCCCTGGTCGCCGAAGGCGGTGAAGACGAAGGGCTCGGGACGGGCCGGGGCGGTACGGAAGGTGCCGACGGTGGAGAAGTGGCGCGGGTCGGCCGGGTCGAAGCCCTCGTGGCCGACGCCGTAGTAGTACGTCGTCCCCGGGCGCAGCCCGTCCAGCGCGGCGTGCAGGTAATACTGCTGCACGGCCGGCAGCTTCGCGGACAGCGACGGGGTGTGCAGCGGGCGGACCTCGGCCTCGATCTTGCGCCCCAGGTCCCACGGCTTCAGACCCACCCGCAGATACGGCCGCTTGACCGCGAGCGGCACCTGCCAGCTCACCCGCATCTGGTTCCTGGGGTCGGCGCCGAAGGCCAGATGGCGGCCGAACGGGGCGACCAGCGAGCCGTCGACGGCGGCCGTGGCGGGCGAAGAGAGCAGGGTGGGCGAGAGGCCCTGGGCCGAACCGGCCAGCAGTCCGGAGCCCGCGACCACTCCCGCGGTGGCGGCCGAGGTGCGCAGCAGACCTCTGCGGCTCAGTTTGGTACGGAGGTAGTCGTGCTGTTCCGGCATGCTCATCCGGGCCGCCAGCTGCTCCGGAATGCCGACTCGGGGGGTGTGCGAGGGCTGGGGGGCGGCCCCCCGGGTGTTTCCAGTCATGGAGCGAATTTCCCAGCGTGACCCGACCGTTGTGGGGATGGCGGGTGAACGTGAGCTGACCGGCTCCCCATGTGTCCGTATGGCGGACGTTACGTGTCAATCCATGGGACGGAGCGTTAGGGTCCAGACATGTCTCGCAGCATTCGACTCGCAGTGATCCCCGGTGACGGCATCGGCCAGGAGGTCGTGGCCCAGGGCCTGAAGGTCCTGACCGCGGTCCTCCCGCAGGACGTCAAGCTGGAAACCCAGGAGTACGACCTCGGCGCCCGGCGATGGCATGCGACCGGTGAGACCCTCCCCGACGCGGAGCTGGAGTCGCTCAAGCGGCATGACGCGATCCTGCTCGGCGCGATCGGCGACCCGTCCGTACCGTCCGGTGTGCTGGAGCGCGGGCTGCTGCTCAAGCTGCGCTTCGCCTTCGACCACTTCGTGAACCTGCGCCCGTCGAAGCTCTTCCCGAACACCACCACGCCGCTCGCCGGCCGCCCGGACATCGACTTCGTGGTCGTCCGCGAGGGCACCGAGGGCCCCTACACCGGCAACGGCGGCAGCCTGCGCACGGGCACCCCCGCCGAGGTCGCCACCGAGGTCAGCCTCAACACCGCCTACGGCGTGGAGCGGGTGGTCCGGGACGCGTACGAGCGGGCCAACGCCCGCCCGCGCAAGAAGCTCACGCTGGTGCACAAGAACAATGTGCTGGTGTACGCGGGCCACATGTGGAAGAACATCTTCGACAAGGTCGGCCAGGAGTACCCCGAGGTCACCACCGACTACCTGCATGTCGACGCCGCGACGATCTTCTTCGTCACCCAGCCCGAGCGCTTCGACGTGATCGTCACCGACAACCTCTTCGGTGACATCCTCACCGACCTCGCCGCGGCCGTCACCGGCGGTATCGGCCTGGCCGCCTCCGGGAACATCAACCCGACCGGCGACTTCCCCTCGATGTTCGAGCCGGTGCACGGCTCCGCGCCGGACATCGCGGGCACCGGCAAGGCCGACCCGACGGCGACGATCCTCTCCGTCGCCCTGCTGCTGCGCCACCTCGGCTACGAGCAGCAGGCCGCCCGGATCGAGGAGGCGGTGGCCGCCGACCTGGAGGCCAGATGGGGGCACCTCCCTGGCCCTTCAGGCCAAGGGGGAGGCTCGCCGCGGAGCACCGACGAGATCGGCGATGCGCTGGCCGCACGCGTAGCGGGCTGAGGCCCACAGCGCACACCACGCACCACGACAGCGCCGGGCCTCTCCAGGGCCCGGCGCTGTCCGTATGGCACCCGCCGCGGGCCACCCGCCCACCCCGGGTGCCACCCTCGGACCCGGACCGGGTACGCGGTTCCGGCGGCGCGGACCCACGGGCGATAATCGGACGTGGCATCGTTGCCCACGAGAAAACTCGGACGTCCCAGTAACGACCGGTACGTTCAGGCGCCTCAAGCGCGCGGCAGCCACGCACCGGTGCCGCAAGGTGGGGGGCCGAACCCCTTACCCCCGGCCGGAGGGCTGGGCCGGTGATGCTCCCCAGCCCCCGCTGGGAGGTATCCCCCGGTATCGCACACGCACTGAAGGACATGCATCCATGACGACGCCCACGATCGAGCTCAAGCCCTCCTCGCACCCGCTGTCCGACGCGGAGCGGGAGCAGATCCTGGCCGCCCCCGGTTTCGGCCGCCACTTCACCGACCACATGGTGACGATCAAGTGGACGGAGGGCCGCGGCTGGCACGACGGCCAGCTGGTGCCGTACGGCCCGCTCTCCCTCGACCCGGCGACCACCGTCCTGCACTACGCCCAGGAGATCTTCGAGGGCCTCAAGGCGTACCGCCGGCCCGACGGCTCCGTCGCCACCTTCCGTCCGGACGCCAACGCCCGGCGCTTCCAGGCCTCCGCACGCCGGCTGGCCATGCCCGAGCTGCCCGTCGAGACCTTCATCGAGGCCTGCGACCTGCTCGTCGGGCAGGACAAGGACTGGGTGCCCGCGCACGGCGGCGAGGAGTCGCTCTACCTGCGCCCGTTCATGATCGCGACCGAGGTCGGGCTGGGCGTGAAGCCCGCCAACGAGTACCTCTTCGTCGTCATCGCCTCGCCCGCGGGCGCGTACTTCGCCGGTGGTGTCAAGCCGGTCTCCATCTGGCTGTCCGAGAACCGGGTGCGGGCCGTCCCCGGCGGTATGGGCGACGCCAAGACCGGCGGCAACTACGCCGCTTCGCTGCTCGCCCAGGCCGAGGCCGCCGAGCAGGGCTGTGACCAGGTCGCCTACCTCGACGCCGTGGAGCACAAGTGGGTCGAGGAGCTCGGCGGGATGAACCTGTACTTCGTGTACGGCGACAAGATCGTCACCCCCACCCTGACCGGCTCGCTGCTCGCCGGGGTCACCCGTGACTCCCTGCTGTCCGTCGCCCGCGACCTCGGCTACGAGGCGGAGGAGGCCCGGGTCTCCATCGACCAGTGGAAGGCCGACACCGCGGACGGCACCCTCACCGAGGTCTTCGCCTGTGGCACGGCCGCCGTGATCACCCCGGTCGGCACGGTCAAGAGCGCGGGCGGCGAGTGGACCCAGTCCGACGGCGAGCCCGGCAAGGTCACGCTGAAGCTGCGCGACGCGCTCCTCGACATCCAGCGGGGCGTCGCCGAGGACAAGCACGGCTGGATGCACGAGCTGGGCTGAGCCCGCGGCCGGGACGGGCCGGTCCCGCGGCCGCGCTGGACCAAGTCCGCGGCCGTACTGGCCTGAATTCGCCGCCGCACGCCGCCTGCCCGCCCGGACCTGATCGAGGCCGCCCCCCGAGAGCGCTCGGGGGCGGCCTCGGCCGGGTCCGGGACGGCTCAGCCGGCCTCCGCGGGGGCTTCGGACGCCGGGGCCGGGGGAGCGGGCGGAAGGGCGCGCAGCGCCGCCACCGGGCGCGGGTCCCGAACGGTGAGGAGCAGATACGCGGTCCCGCCCACGGCCGCCGCCAGCAGGAAGCTGAGGTCGATACCGCCGGTCAGGGGGAGCAGCGGCCCCCGGTAGAGCGGTGTGTCCACACCCAGCAGGCCGACCACGGAGCCCAGCGCCCAGGCCAGCGTCGCCCGGATGTGCCAGCCCGCCCGGTACCAGTACACGCCGCCGCGCGTGCCGCGGTTGTAGACCTGGAGCGACTCCGGGTCGTAGGCACCGCGGCAGCGCGCGAAACCGATCACGGTGATCACCGCCCAGGGCGTACCGACGGCGGTCATCAACAGCACGAACGAGGTCATCGCGTCCTGCGCCGCCCACAGGAAGTGGCCGGCGTAGACCAGCGCGGTCGCGAGCGCGGCGACGGCACAGGTGGCCTGGGTGCGGGTCGCGCGCGGCAGGATCGCGTCCAGGTCGAGGCCCATGCTGTAGAGCATCAGACCGGAGTTGCCGACCGAGCCCGCCGAGGCGTTCAGCAGCAGCAAAGCCAGGTACCAGAGCGGCGCACCGGCCACCAGCGGGCCCGCGTAATCCGCGCCCGCACCGACCGCGAGCGCGGTGAACGTACCGAAGAGCTGCGGCACCAGCAGACCGACGACCAGGCCGAGACAGGTGGCGCCGAAGACCGTCCGGGCGCTGTGCCGGTGCGGCGAGATATAGCGGCTGTAGTCACCGAGCAGGGTGATGAAGGCGATGGGGCCGCTCAGGCCCGCGGAGACGGCGGCCAGCAGCCAGGTCTGCCAGAAGCCGCCGAGCAGATAGGAGCTGCCGGGCGGTGCGGCGGTGGTGAAGGTGTCCGCGTAGGCGACGATGCCGACGGCCAGCAGGACGGTCAGTCCGACGGCGAGCACCTTGCTCAGCCGGAGCAGCACCCGGTAGCCGTAGACCGCACCGACGGCGGTGGCGCCGGCCAGCAGGGCGTAGACCAGGGCGTAGGTGGTGCCGTCGGCGGAAAGCCCGGTCAGCCGGTGCAGCGCGCCCACCACCGCGTCGCCGCCGACCCACAGGGTCAGGGCGGTGTAGCCCAGCGACAGCAGCAGACCGATGACCGAGCCGATCAGCCGGCCGCGCACACCGAAGTGGGCACCGCTGCTGGTGGACAGGTTGGTGGCGCTGCGCAAGGAGACCAGGGCGAGCGGGGCGGTCAGCAGGGTGCCGACGAGGGTGCCCGCCGCCAGGGAGGTCACCGAGGGCCAGAAGCCGAGCCCGAAGGAGACCGGGAGCCAGCCGAAGATCACCACGCCGAGGGCGAGGTTCGATCCGAGCAGGATCGAGATCAGGTCGCGAGGGCCGCTGGTGCGTTCCTCGTCCGGGATGGTGTCGACTCCGCGTTGTTCGATCGGCATGAGGGCTCCCCTGAGAGGCCGGACAACAGTGCTCCTTTAGAGCGGCGCTCTATCGCGCCGGATATTTAGAGCAGCGCTCAATGTGACCTATGGCCGTACCGTCGGTCAATGCTTTCCTCTTGGCGATTTTCGTGGTTAGAGTGACGCTCAAATTGAGTGGAAGGTGTGACGGGATGCGGTTGACCCCGACGGAGCGCGACCGGCTGCTGCTGTTCGGCGCGGCCGAGCTGGCGCGGGCGCGCCGGGCCCGTGGGCTGAAGCTGAATGTGCCCGAGGCGACCGCGTTGATCGCGGACACGGTCTGCGAGGCGGCGCGGGACGGGCGCCGCCTCGCGCAAGCCATCGAGGCGGCACGCGGGGTGCTCGGTCCGGACGAGGTGCTGCCGGGCGTGGCCGAGGTGGTCACCGAGGTGCATGTGGAGGCCGTCTTCGACGACGGCTCCCGGCTCGCGGTGGTCAGCGACCCGATCGGCGCCCGCCCGCCGGCCGCCGGGGGCGACGAGGCGCCCGCCCCCGGCGCGGTGCTCCCCGGACCGGCCGGCCCGGAGCCCGTGCCCGCGGTGGTGCTGACCGTGCGCAATACGGCGACGGTGCCGATCAGCGTCACCTCGCACTTCCACTTCTTCGAGGCCAACCCCCGGCTGGACTTCGACCGGGCCGCCGCGTACGGCATGCGGCTGTGCGTCCCGGCCGGCTCGTCGGTGCGGTTCGACCCCGGCGGCGCCTCGGAGGTCGGCCTGATCCCGGTCGGCGGGGACCGGATCGCGATCGGCTTCGCCGGTCTCGTCGACGGCCCGCTGGACGCACCGGGCGCCAGGACGGAAGCGCTGCGGCGGGCGGCCGCCTGCGGCTATCTGGGAGCGGAGGAACAGGGATGACGGGCGGTATCGACCCCCACGAGTACGCGTCGGTGCATGGCCCGCGGGCCGGTGACCGGGTCGTTCTCGGTGACTCGGGCCTGGTCGTCCGGGTCGAGTCCGACGCACAGAAGCCCGGTGACGAGTTCCTGGCCGGCTTCGGCAAGACCGCCCGCGACGGGCTGCACCTCAAGGCCGCCTCGGTCCGCGAGACCTGCGATGTGGTGATCAGCAATGTGCTGGTCATCGACGCGGTCCAGGGCATCCGCAAGGTGTCCATCGGCATCCGCCAGGGCCGTATCCACGCGATCGGGCGGGCAGGTAACCCCGACACCCTCGACGGGGTCGATGTCGTCGTCGGCACGGGGACCTCGATCGTCTCCGGCGAAGGCATGATCGCCACCGCGGGCGCCGTCGACACCCATGTCCATCTGCTCACACCGCGCGTCATGGAGGCCTCGCTGGCCTCCGGCGTGACCACGGTCATCGGCCAGGAATTCGGGCCGGTCTGGGGCGTCGGCGTCAACTCCCCCTGGGCGCTGGGGCACGCCTTCGGCGCCTTCGACGCCTGGCCGGTCAACATCGGCTTCCTCGGCCGTGGTTCCTCCTCGGGCGACGCCCCGCTGGTCGAGGCGCTCGCGGAGGGCGGCGCCTGCGGATTCAAGGTGCACGAGGACATGGGCGCGCATGCCCGAGCCCTGGACACCGCGCTGCGGGTCGCCGAGGACCATGACGTCCAGGTCGCGCTGCACAGCGACGGCCTCAATGAGTGCCTCACCGTCGAGGACACCCTGCGCGTCCTGGACGGCCGGACCATCCACGCCTTTCACATCGAAGGCTGCGGCGGCGGCCATGTCCCCAACGTCCTCAAGATGGCCGGGGTCCGCAATGTCATCGGCTCCTCCACCAACCCCACCCTCCCCTTCGGGCGGGACGCGGTCGCCGAGCACTACGGCATGATCGTCTCGGTGCACGATCTGAAGACGGATCTGCCGGGTGACGCCGCCATGGCCCGGGACCGCATCCGGGCCGGCACGATGGGCGCCGAGGACGTGCTGCACGACCTCGGGGCGATCGGCATCACCTCCTCCGACGCCCAGGGCATGGGCCGCGCGGGCGAGACCGTACGCCGCACCTTCGCGATGGCGGGGAAGATGAAGGCCGAGCTCGGGCCGATGGAGGGCGACGGCCCGCATGACGACAACGCCCGGGTGCTGCGCTATATCGCCAAGCTCACCCTCAACCCCGCGATCGCCCACGGACTTTCGCACGAGATCGGGTCGATCGAGGTCGGCAAGATGGCCGATGTCGTGCTGTGGAAGCCGCAGTTCTTCGGCGCCAAGCCGCAGCTGGTGCTGAAGTCCGGATTCCCCGCCTACGGCGTCACCGGCGATCCGAACGCCGCCACCGACACCTGCGAACCCCTGGTGCTCGGCCCGCAGTTCGGGGCGTACGGGGCGACGCCCGCCGAGATCTCCGTCGCCTTCGTCGCGCGGGCCGCGGCCGAACAGGGCGGTGACGGGATGCCCACCCGCCGTCGCCGGGTCGCCGTCCGCGGCACCCGCGGTATCGGCCCCGGTGACCTCGTCCACAACTCCCGGGTCGGGCAGGTGCAGGTCGACGGCGCCAGCGGACTGGTCACCCTCGACGGCGACCCGATGCGCTCGGAACCGGCCGACACCGTCTCGCTGTCCCGGCTCTATTTCCTGTGACCGGGCCGGGCCGGGCCGCGTCGCCCGAACCGGCGCGAAGCCGCCTGTAACACCGCTACAGACCGCCAGAGATCGTCAGAGACCGCTCCAGACCCCGAGGACCCCCGTATGAACACCCCTGTCGCCGACGGCTTCCGTATGCCCCCGGAGTGGGCCCGTCACGAGCGCACCTGGATGGCCTGGCCCGGCCCCGGCTTCACCTTCGGCGAGGAGGGCGGCGAGACACTGGACACGGCCCGCCGCGCCTGGGCCGCCGTCGCCCGTGCGGTCCGCCGCTTCGAGCCGGTCACCGTCGTCGCCGGAACCGGCCGGTCGGCAGGCGCCCGCGCGCTGCTCGGCGCGGACATCGAGATCGTCGAGCGCCCGCTCAACGACGCCTGGATGCGCGATATCGGCCCCACCTTCCTCACCGACGGCAGCGGCCAACTCGCCGCCACCGACTGGGTGTTCAACGGCTGGGGTGCCCAGGAATGGGCCCGCTGGGACCTCGACGAGAAGATCGCCGGACAGGTCTGTGCGCTGGCCGGCGCCCGCCGCTACGCCACGTCGCTGGTCAACGAGGGCGGCGGCATCCACATCGACGGCGAGGGCACCGTCCTGCTCACCGAGACCGTCCAGCTCGACCCGGACCGCAACCCCGGCCGTACCCAGGAGGAGGTGGAGGCCGAGATCCACGCCCACCTCGGCACCACCAAGGCGATCTGGCTGCCGCGCGGTCTGGCCGCCGACTACGGGCGGTTCGGCACCCGCGGCCATGTCGACATCGTCGCCGCCTTCGCCCGCCCCGGCACCGTGCTGGTCCACACCCAGCCCGACCCGGACCACCCCGACCACGCGGTCTGCCAGGAGATCGGCAAGCTGCTGCGCGGCTCCACCGACGCCAGGGGGCGGCAGCTGGAGGTCATCGAGGTGCCCGCCCCGACCGTCATCGAGGAGGACGGTGAGCTGGTCGACTACTCCTACATCAACCACTACCTCTGCAACGATGGTGTGGTGCTGTGCGCCTTCGACGACCCGCGCGACGAGGAGGCGGCCGCGATCTTCCGGCGGCTCTTCCCCGAGCGGACGGTGACCCTCGTGGACGCCCGTACGATCTTCGCAGCGGGTGGCGGTATCCACTGCATCACCCAGCAGCAGCCGGCGGTCTGATCCGCAGACCCGCCCCAGCCGACCCGGAGGTCCCTGTGCCCGGTCCCGCGCGCCGCCCCCGGCGCCGGCTCACCCAGCCCCGCGAGCAGGTGCTGGCCGCGGCGATGGCGACGATCGCCGCGGAGGGCCTGGAGCGGCTGACCATGGCCGGACTGGGCCGCGAGGTCGGCATGAGCAGCGGCCATATCCTCTACTACTTCGGTACGAAGGACGCGCTGCTGCTGCAGACCCTCCAGTGGAGCGAAGAGCAGCTCGGCGCCGAGCGCCGGGCCGCCCTCTCCCGCCGCGTCCCGGCCCGCGAACGGCTGGACGCCCTGGTGGACCTCTATCTGCCGCAAGGCCACCGGGACCCGCGCTGGACGCTGTGGCTGGAGGTGTGGAACCGCTCCCGGAGTGCCGATGACGAGACCCGCGAACGCCAGCTGGAACTGGAACTGGCCTGGCACCGCGACCTGGTGGCCCTGCTTGTCGAGGGCGTCTCGAAGGGTGAGTTCCGCCCCGTCGACGCCGAACGCCTCGCCACCCGCACCCGCGCCCTCCTCGACGGCTTCGGCTCCCAGCTCGTCGTCGGCCTCCCCGGCACGGACCGGGAGGAAGTGCGCGGCCATGTACGGGAGTTCCTGGACGAAGCGCTGTCAGCGCCGCGGAAGTAACGCCTGCCCGGCCGCAGCCGTCCCGTGGGGTGCCCCCTCATGGCACGGCGCGCCGGAACCGCCGCTGCCGCGGTCCCGGCGCGCCACATCTGCCCGGCCTCACGCCTCCCGGCGGAAATGGCTGCGGTACAGCTCGATCGCCTGCTCCGGCGGGTAGTTGGGCAGCGCGCTCACCGCGCCGTCCGCCTTGGAGATCACGATGTGCGAGCCCCCGGGATCACGCGGATAGGCGGTGGGGTCCTCCCTCGGCGGAAATACCGGGTACACCAAATAGCCGAGGTCGAATTCATGGACATGCAGCGTGGGTTCTTCCCCGCCCGGCCATGTGCTCGGGAAGTGACCGCGTCCGATCTCCAGCGCCTCGTCGGCGGAGGCGGGAATCGGCCGTTGCCCTTCTTGCGGTTGCGGTTCGGACATGTTGCTTCCTTCTCTTTTCTCGGATGACCCGGGCACAAAGGGAGACCGGGGCGATGGCGCGCCCCGGCAGCCCTGACAGTACGACACCGGTACGCCCAAAGGGGTGATGGCCCCGGCGGGAGGGCCCGCGCGCCGAGCCGCGCTCCCGGCCGTGTTCCCCGGCCCCGCCATGACCGCAACGCACGTAAGTAGCTGCGATCGTTGCCGACCGCGCCCTTGCCGACGGCCCCCGGTTCGGCGACCGTAACCGGCTATGGGACGAGAGCAATGGAAGAAGATCTGGGTTGGCTCGGCCGGCAACATGGTCGAGTGGTTCGACTGGTTCGTCTATGCGAGCTTCGCGGTCTACTTCGCGGATTCCTTCTTCCCGAAGGGAAATGACACCGCGAACCTCATGAACACCATGGGGATCTTCGCCGTGGGCTTCTTCATGCGCCCGGTGGGCGGCTGGGTGCTCGGCCGGGTCGGGGACCGCAGGGGCCGGAAGGCGGCGCTCACGCTGACCGTCACGCTGATGTCCGCCTCGGCCGTGCTGATCGCCGTCGCGCCCACCTACGCGGTCGCGGGCTACGGCGGGGTGGCCGTGCTGCTCGTCGCGCGGATGCTGCAGGGGCTCTCGGTCGGCGGGGAGTACGCGGCCAGCGCGACCTATCTCACCGAGGCCTCCGCGCCCGGCCGCCGCGGCTTCGCCTCCAGCTTCCAGTACGTGTCGATGACCGCCGGACAGCTGCTCGGCCTCGGCCTGCAGATCGTGCTGCAGCGCACCCTGTCCGAGGACGCGCTGCACAGCTGGGCCTGGCGGATCCCGTTCATCATCGGTGCGCTGGGCGCCGGGATCGTCTTCTATCTGCGCCGCAACATGCTGGAGACCGAGGTGTACGCCGCGGACGACGGCGCCAACAGCGACCCGGAGCGCGGCACCCTCAAGGCGCTGCTGGCCCACAAGCGGGAGGCGTTCCTGGTCATCGCGCTCACCATGGGCGGCACGGTCGCGTACTACACGTACACGACCTATCTCACCAAGTACCTCTCGGGCAGCGCCGGACTGCCCAAACCGACCGCCTCCCTGGTCAGTTTCTGCGCGCTGTTCCTCTTCATGTGCCTCCAGCCGTTCGCCGGAAAGCTGTCCGACCGGATCGGCCGCCGTCCGCTGCTGATCACCTTCGCGGTCGGCTCGACCTTCCTGACCGTGCCGATCATGACCCTGCTCCGGCACGCCGGCAGCTTCTGGCCGGCCCTCGGGCTCTCGCTGCTCGCCCTGGTCGTGGTCACCGGCTACACCTCGATCAACGCCTGTGTGAAGGCCGAGCTGTTCCCGACCGGCATCCGCGCGCTGGGCGTGGCACTGCCGTACGCGATCGCCAACGCGCTGTTCGGCGGCACCGCGGAGTATGTCGCCCTGTGGTTCAAGAAGGGCGGCATCGAGTCCGGCTACTACTGGTACGTGGCCGGCTGCGCCGCGGTCTCGCTGATCGTCTACCTCACGATGCGCGAGACCCGGTCCATCGATCTGCACCACGTCGGGAAGGACGCCGGTGCGGGGAGCGCGGAGCGCGTAGGGGCGGGGCGGCAGCCCGTCGCCGACTGACGGCGCAGCCCTGACGGCCGGCCCCTTCCCCCGTGTGGGGGAGGGGGCCCTCCTCACAGAGGATTCGCCGGTGCCGCGGAGCGGCTTGGCTGGAGGCATGACACCTACGAGACGCGTGTTCTTACCGCTCCTCTTGACGCTCCTGCTGCCCGGACTGATGGCCATGGGCGTGCCCGCCCCGGCCGCATCGGCGCCCGGTCCGGCCGCCCCGCGCGGCGCGCACCATGCGGCCGCGGCCCGCCCGGCCGCCGACGACATCGGCGCCCGGCTCGCGGCCGTACCCGGTATGCGGGTGGTCAAGGAGAACCCGGCCCCGGCCGGTTACCGCGCCTTCGCGCTGACCTACCGCCAGCCCGTCGACCACCGGCACCCCGACCGGGGCACCTTCGCCCAGCGGCTGAACCTGCTGCACCGGTCCACCGCCCGGCCGATGGTCCTCCACACCAACGGCTATGACCTCAACTACCAGGGCCCCGGCTTCCGCGCCGAGCCGACCGAGATCCTCGACAGCAACCAGATCAGCACCGAACAGCGGTACTTCGGCACCTCCCGCCCCCGTCCCACCGACTGGACCAAGCTCGACATCCGGCAGGCCGCGAGCGACCACCACCGGCTGATCCAGGCGCTCAAGCCGCTCTACCGCGCACGGTGGATCTCCACCGGCAGCAGCAAGGGCGGTATGGCCACCGTCTACCACCGGCGCTTCTACCCGCACGACGTGGCCGGCTCGGTGGCGTACTCGGCCCCGAACAACACCGACGACCGGGACGACACCGCCGTGGACCGCTTCCTGGCGCAGCGCGGCAGCCCCGCCTGCCGGGCCGCACTCACCGCCGTGCAGCGCGAGCTGCTGGGAGCCCGGCGAGCGGAGATGGCGGACCGCCTCGCCCGCTGGGCCGCGCGCGGGGGCTACACCTTCCGCACCATCGGAAGCGCCGACCGCGTCCTGGAGCTCACCGTGCTCCAACTGCCCATGCTCTTCTGGATGCGGGCGGGCGAGACGGGCTGCGACCGCATCCCCCGGCCCTCCGCCGACAGCGACGCGCTGTACCTCTGGTTCAACGGCACGGTCGGCCTCCCCGGCTACACCGACCGCCACCTCTCGCCCGTCACCGCGTCCTTCTACCAGCTGGGCACCCAGCTCGGCTTCGTGGAACTCGCCGCCCCCCAGCTGGCCGGCAAGCTGCGCTACCCCGGCATCCAGAGGACGCGGACCTATGTGCCGCGCAGTATTCCGCTGCGCTTCCAGCCGGGCGCGATGCCCGATATCGACCGCTGGGTCCGGCGTCACGGCAGTGAACTGAGCCTGGTGTACGGCGAGAACGACCCGACGCGGGCCGAGCCGTTCCGTACAGGCGGCGGCAGCCGGGACGCGCACGTCTACCTGGCGCCGCACACCAGTCATGTGGTCAGCATCGCCAAGCTGGCGCCCCGGGACCGGGCGCGGGCCACCGCCGCGCTCCGTCACTGGGCGGGTGTGGACGGGCGGACCGCGCAGATGGACGGCCCGCCCGCATAGTGAGACGTCCCGCTGGGCCGCCCGGGACTGTGGCACACTGCGGACCGTGCTCTCGTTCGCCATGATTATTGGCAGCAGGCGCGCCGGTCCGCAGTGACCGCCCCGTACGAACCGAGTACGGCGTGGCCACCGTCGTCCCAGACCCGCGCGCAGACCTCTCGCACCCGCGAGAGGTTTTTTCGTTTCTCCGGCCCACTCACACCGGAGGCGGAGCGCGAGGGACCATGGAGGGGCGGTGGAACCGGTTATTCCGGTAGACCGAGATCCCGACAGGAGTCAGACCCACCATGACGGACGCACCCCCTCCCGCCACGACGCCCGCCCCCCGGCCCGCCGACGCGGTGCCCGACGACTTCCATGTCTTCGACACCACGCTCCGCGACGGCGCCCAGCGCGAGGGCATCAACCTCACGGTCGCCGACAAGCTGACCATCGCGCGGCACCTCGAAGACTTCGGAGTGGGCTTCATCGAGGGGGGCTGGCCCGGCGCCAATCCGCGGGACACCGAGTTCTTCCAGCGGGCCCGCGAGGAGATCGATTTCCGGCACGCCCAGCTGGTCGCGTTCGGCGCCACCCGCAAGGCCGGTGTCCGCGTCGAGGACGATCCGCAGGTCGCCGCGCTGCTGGCGTCCGGGGCCCCGGTCATCACGCTGGTCGCCAAGTCCCATGTCGGGCATGTGGAGCTGGCGCTGCGCACCACCCCGGAGGAGAACCTGGCGATGGTGCGGGACACCGTCGCCTACCTGCGCGACCAGGGCCGCCGGGTCTTCCTCGACTGTGAGCACTTCTTCGACGGCTACGCCCTGGACCCGGTCTACGCGAAGCGGGTCGTCCGCACCGCGAGCGAGGCCGGCGCCGATGTCGTGGTGCTCTGCGACACCAACGGCGGGATGCTCCCGGCGCAGATCACCGCCGTCGTCCGGACCGTCCTCGCGGACACCGGGGCCCGGCTGGGCATCCACGCCCAGGACGACACCGGCTGCGCCGTCGCCAACACCCTGGCCGCGGTGGACGCGGGCGCCACCCACGTCCAGTGCACCGCCAACGGGTACGGCGAGCGGGTCGGCAACTCCAACCTCTTCCCGGTCGTCGCCGCCCTGGAGCTCAAGTACGGCCGTCAGGTGCTGCCCGACGGCAAGCTCGCCGAGACCACCCGGATCTCGCACGCCATCGCCGAGGTCGTCAACCTCACCCCCTCCACCCACCAGCCGTACGTCGGCGTTTCCGCCTTCGCCCACAAGGCCGGACTGCACGCCTCCGCCATCAAGGTCGACCCGGATCTCTACCAGCACATCGATCCGGCGCTGGTCGGCAACACCATGCGGATGCTGGTCTCCGACATGGCCGGCCGGGCGTCCATCGAGCTCAAGGGCAAGGAGCTCGGCGTCGACCTGGGCGACGACCGCGAGCTGGTCGGCCGGGTCGTCGAGCGGGTCAAGGAGCGGGAGCTGGCGGGCTACACCTACGAGGCCGCCGATGCCTCCTTCGAGCTGCTGCTGCGCGAAGAGGTGCAGGGCAGGGCGCTGCGCTACTTCACCGTGGAGTCCTGGCGGGCGATCGTCGAGGACCGCCCGGACGGTACGCACGCCAACGAGGCGACCGTGAAGCTGTGGGCCAAGGGGGAGCGGATCGTCGCCACCGCCGAGGGCAACGGCCCGGTCAACGCGCTGGACCGGGCGCTGCGGGTGGGGCTGGAGCGGATCTATCCGCAGCTGGCCCCGATGGAGCTGGTGGACTACAAGGTCCGCATCCTGGAGGGCGCCCTGGGCACCGGCTCGATCACCCGGGTGCTGGTCTCCACGAGCGACGGCCGGGGCGAGTGGTCCACGGTCGGTGTCGCGGAGAACGTGATCGCCGCGTCCTGGCAGGCGCTGGACGACGCCTATGCGTACGGGCTGCTGCGGGCCGGGGTCGAGCCGCAGGACTGACCGTCAGGGGACGCCGCGGCCCCGCACGGCCCTCGGGGGAGGGGCCGGTGCGGGGCCGCGGCCGTAGGGCGCAGCGGTGCGGGCTCAGGCCCCCGGGGCCGCCTTGACCGCCGAGATGTCGAAGGTGAGCTTGACCTTGTCGCTGACCATGACGCCGCCGGTCTCCAGCGCGGCGTTCCAGGTCAGACCCCAGTCGGAGCGCAGGATCTCGGCGCTGCCCTCGAAGCCGACCCGCTCGGCGCCGTAGACATCGGTGGCCGCGCCGTGGAACTCCAGGTCGATGGTGAGCGGCTTGGTGACGTCCCGGAGGGTCAGATCGCCGGTGATGCGGTAGCGGTCACCGTCCACCCGCTCGGCGGCGGTGCTGCGGAAGGTCATCAGCGGGAAGGTCTCGGCGTCGAAGAAGTCGGCGCTGCGCAGATGGCCGTCGCGGTCCGCGATCCCGGTGTCGATGCTGGCGATCGTGACGTCCAGGGAGGCGGTGGAGCGGGACGGCTCGGCACCGTCCAGGTGGAGCGTGCCCTCGTACGTGCCGAAGGCACCGCGGACATTGGTGACCATGGCGTGCCGGACGGTGAAGCCGATGCTGCTGTGGGCCGGGTCGATGGTGTAGTCGCCGGACAGCGCCGCGAGCGCGGGGTCCGCGTCGAGGACGGCGGTGGCGGCGGGGGCGGTATGGGCGCCGGTGTCGGCGGTGCGCTTGCGGTGGAACAGAGCCATGGCTCCTCCTCAAAGACGGTGCGCTCGGGGTGCGCGAGCTTTTTGTTTAAGCTTCAACGAGATTCACGGTAACCGGATCTGGTTCAACATTCAACCTCTCTGGTGGGGTGGTTCTCCGGGGACGGGTTCCGCCGGGCGGGTGGCAGCCGGGGTTCCGGCGTGGTCATTGCCGCCCGCCGACGGCCCGTGCTAGACCATCGGGAACTCCCAAGTGCGCAGCGCCACCCCTCAGTTGACGCCCTGGAGAGGACCGACCGTGTCACCAGTCCCCGCCCTGCCCGTCTGGTCACGCAGAGGATTTCTCGCCGCCTCCACCGCGGGCGCGCTCGGCCTCGCCGCCGGCCCCGCGCACGCCACCCCCGGGACGGCCGCCCCCGCCGATGAGTTCACGGCCCTCCGCCGCCGCTGGTGCGACCTCACCCTGGGCACCGGCTTCGACCCCACCGCCCCGCCCTACGCCGCCGCCCTCCAGGAGACCGGCGCCCTCGCGAGCACCTTCCAGGCGAGCATGCGCCCGGCGGCCGGCTCCCTCTGGCCCGACTGCCGCTACGACCCGCCCTCCGGCATCACCCAGAGCTACAGCCGGCTGCACACCATGGCCCTGGCCTGTGCCCAGCCCGGCACCGGCCGCACCGGCGACCCCGGCCTCGCCGAGGCCCTCGTCACCGGCCTCGACCACCTCGAAACCACCGTCTACAACACCGCCACCACCCGCTACGGCAACTGGTGGGAATGGCAGATCGGCAGCCCCCGGCTCCTGCTCGACACCCTCGCGATCCTCGGTGAACGGCTGCCCGGCGGCGGCCCCGGTGACGCGCTGCGTGCCCGCTGCCTGGCCGCCGTCGACCACTTCGTGCCGGACACCCTGCTCGGCGACTACACCGGGACCAGCACCGGCGCCAACCGCGTCGACCTGTGCCGGGTGGTCGCGCTGCGCGGCGTCCTCGGCCGTGCCCCCGACAAGCTCGCGCTGGCCCGCGACGCGCTCTCACCCGTCTTCCCGTACGTCACCAAGGGCGACGGGCTCTACGCCGACGGCTCCTTCATCCAGCACACCTGGGTCGCCTACTCCGGCACCTACGGCTATGTCCTGCTGGACGGCCTCGGCCGGCTGTTCGCCCTGCTCGGCGGCTCGCCCTGGCAGATCACCGACCCGGCCCGGCAGATCGTCTTCGACAGCGTCGAGCGGGCCTGGGCCCCACTGCTCCACAACGGCCTGATGATGGACAGCGTCAACGGCCGCGCCATCAGCCGCGGCTACCTCCGCAGCGACGAACGGCACATCCTGCGCAGCGACCACTACCACGGCCATGCGCTGATCGCCGCCGTCGCGCTGCTCGCCCGGAGCGCGAGCGGCGCCGAACGGGACCGCTGGCACGCCATGATCAAGGGCTGGATCGCCCGCGACCGTACGCTGCCGGTCCGCACCGACCGGCAGTACACCGTCGCCGACCTCGCCCGGATCGCCGAGATCGACGGGAGCTCCGCGGTCCCCGCTCCCGAACCCGTCGGCCACCGGCTGTTCCCCGCCATGGACCGTGCCGTGCACCGCCGCCCCGGCTGGGCCGCCGGCCTGGCCATGGCCTCCGACCGCATCGCGTACTACGAGAACGGCAACGGCGAGAACCCGCGCGGCTGGCACACCGGCGCCGGCATGCTCTCTTGGTGGGGCGCCGACTTCGGGGGCGACCAGTACACCGACGCCTTCTGGCCCACCGTCGACCCCTACCGGCTCCCCGGCACCACCGTGTCCACCAAGCGGCTGGCCGACAACGAGGGCGGCGGCTGGGGCGAGCCCAGGCCCGCCGCGCGCTGGGTCGGCGGGACCACCGACGGGGAGTTCGCCGCGATCGGCCAGGACCTGCGCGGTCTGGCCTCCACCCTCACCGCCAGGAAATCCTGGTTCGCGCTCGCGGACTGCGTCGTCTGCCTGGGCGCCGGGATCACCGCCCGCGACGGGGTGCCCGCCGAGACCGTCGTCGACAACCGCTGCCTGGGGGAGCGGGGCACCGCCGCGCTCACCGTCGACGGCGTACGGCAGCCCGGCACGCTCGGCGAGGCCCGCTCCTTCGGCCGCGCGCACTGGGCCCACCTCGCCGGGCACGGCGGCTATGTCTTCCCCGGCGGCGCCCTCCTCACGGCGCTGCGCGAGGCCCGCACCGGCTCCTGGCACGACATCAACAGCACCTCCTCCCCGGAGCCGTTCACCCGCCGCTATCTCACCCTCTGGCACGACCACGGCACCGACCCCACCGACGCCTGCTACGCCTACCTCCTGATGCCGGGCGCCACCCCCCGTACGCTGGCCGCCCGCGCCGCCGACCGGCGCTGGCTGACCGTGCTCGCGAACGACGCGGACCGGCAGGCGGTCGCCGTCGACCCGCTCGGCGTAACGGCCGCCAACTTCTGGCGGGCGGGCCACGCGGGGCCGCTCGCCGCCGACGGCCCGGCGAGCGTGCTGGTACGGGAGCGGCGGCGCGGGGTGACGGCGGGCCGCGGGGGCACCGCGCGGCTGTGCGTCGCGGCCCCCGAGCGCACCGGCGCTCCGCTGGAGATCACCTGGTCACGGCCGGTGCGCAGGGTGCTCGCCCATGACCCGGCGATCGAGGTGCTGGCCACCGGGCGGGCCCTGCGACTGCGTCTGGCCCCCGGTACGAGCTGCGCCACCCACACCTGCACGGTCCGGCTCGGCTGACCGGAATCCGGCCCGCCGCACCAACCGGTCACCACAACATCGCTCCGCGTCCGTTTGTCGGGCCCATACAGAAGCCGCGCGGCCCCGCCACCCGAACGGACGCCGGGACGCGGGGCTCGTACAGCACGGTTCTGTACTGCCTGCCCACCAAATCGCATGCGACGTTGTACGAAACCGACATCGGTCCCCGGCGCCTCGCCCACGTACCGTCGATACATGACCACTGTCGAAGATGTGCCCGCCGGCGCCAACGACGCCCGCGGGCGCGTCGCCGAACTGCACGCCATCCGTGAGCAGGTTCGGCGAGGCCCCAGCGAGCGTGCCACCGAAGCGCAGCGTGCCAAGGGCAAGCTGACGGCCCGCGAGCGGATCGAGCTGCTGCTGGACGAGGGTTCGTTCAACGAGGTCGAGCCGCTGCGGCGGCACCGGGCGACGGGCTTCGGCCTGGAGGCCAAGAAGCCCTACACCGACGGCGTGATCACCGGCTGGGGCACCGTCCACGGCCGGACCGTCTTCACCTACGCGCACGACTTCCGGATCTTCGGCGGTGCGCTGGGCGAGGCCCACGCCACCAAGATCCACAAGATCATGGACATGGCCATCCAGGCCGGTGCGCCGCTGGTGTCGCTGAACGACGGCGCCGGCGCCCGTATCCAGGAGGGTGTCTCCGCGCTCGCCGGCTACGGCGGCATCTTCCAGCGCAACACCAAGGCCTCCGGCGTCATCCCGCAGATCTCGGTCATGCTCGGCCCCTGCGCGGGCGGCGCGGCCTACTCCCCGGCCCTGACGGACTTCGTCTTCATGGTCCGCGATACCTCGCAGATGTTCATCACCGGCCCCGACGTGGTGCGCGCGGTGACCGGCGAGGAGATCACCCAGAACGGCCTGGGCGGCGCCGATGTGCACGCCGAGACCTCGGGCGTCGCGCACTTCGCGTACGACGACGAGGCCACCTGCCTGGAGGAGGTCCGCTACCTCCTCTCGCTGCTCCCGGCGAACAACCGCGAGAACCCGCCGACGGTGCCCTGCGAGGACCCCGCCGACCGCTCCGGTGACGCGCTGCTGGACCTGGTTCCGGCCGACGGCAACCGCCCGTACGACATGCGCAAGGTCATCGAGGAGATCGTCGACGACGGCGAGTACCTCGAAGTCCACGAGCGCTGGGCCACCAACATCATCTGCGCGCTGTCCCGGCTCGACGGCCGCGTGGTGGGCATCATCGCCAACCAGCCGCAGTCGCTGGCCGGTGTGCTGGACATCGAGGCGTCCGAGAAGTCCGCCCGCTTCGTCCAGATGTGCGACGCCTTCAACATCCCGATCGTCACCCTCCTCGACGTCCCCGGCTTCCTGCCCGGCGTCGACCAGGAGCACGGCGGCATCATCCGGCACGGCGCCAAGCTGCTCTACGCCTACTGCAACGCCACCGTGCCGCGGATCTCCCTCGTCCTGCGCAAGGCGTACGGCGGCGCCTACATCGTCATGGACTCGCAGTCCATCGGTGCCGACCTCACCTACGCCTGGCCCACCAACGAGATCGCCGTGATGGGCGCCGAGGGTGCCGCCAACGTCATCTTCCGCAAGCAGATCGCCGAGGCGGACGACTCCGAGGCGATGCGGGTGCGCATGGTCAAGGAGTACAAGTCCGAGCTGATGCACCCGTATTACGCGGCCGAGCGCGGTCTGGTCGATGACGTCATCGACCCCGCCGAGACCCGCCACACGCTGATCCGCGCGCTGGAGATGCTGCGTACCAAGCATGCGGATCTGCCGGCCCGTAAGCACGGCAATCCGCCCCAGTAGCCCCATCCCGCACCCGCACCCGGCACACAAGCCCCTCGCGACGACGGAGAAGACACCGTGAATTCTGCCCACCGCACCGACTCCATCCGCGTGGAGAAGGGCCAGGCCAGCGAAGAAGAGCTCGCCGCCCTGACCGCGGTTCTGCTGGCCTGTGCCGCGCACCGGCCGGCCGACGTGCCGGCCCGGCCGCACGCCACGGCCGCGCGGTGGCGTCGCCTGGAGCGTCAGAGCGGCTTCCACGGCGCGACCAGCTGGCAGCGCTGAGTCTCCGCTGAGTCTCCGCTGAGGCGGCCCTCCCCCGGGGGGCCGCCTTTTTGGTCTTCCGGTTTGGCATGGCGTGTCCGGATCAAGGCGTAGGTTCGCCTCAATCCTCGGGAGCAGAGCTGTTCAAGCCGTGATCCTCATGCTGGCATGCGCTCGTCATCCATCTCCTGGTGTTCCCGCGCCGCGGGCTCAGGACGACCGGAAGGAAGAGCCCATGCTCAGCACGCTCGGTGCTGGTGCCGCAGTGGCATCCTTGCTCCTCGCCGGATCGGCATCCCCCACCACCACCGCCCGGTTCGGCGACGACCCGCCGACCGGCAAGATCACCATAACCGTCGCCACGGTCAACGGTTCGGGCTGCAGACCCGGCAGCGCCGCAGTGGCCATCGCCCCCGACAACACCGCCTTCACCGTCACCTACAGCGAGTACCTCGCCCAGGCGGGCGGCGGCAGCAAGCCCACCGACTCCCGCAAGAACTGCCAGATCGCGCTCAACGTGCACGTCCCGCAGGGCTTCACCTACGCCATCGCCCGCGCCGACTACCGCGGTTACGCCTCCCTGGCCCCCGGCGCCAGGGGGCTGGAGACGGCCGGCTACTACTTCCAGGGGCAGCAGCAGACGGCCCGTAAGAGCCACAGCTTCACCGGGCCCTACGACGCCAACTGGCAGACCTCGGACGAGACCGACATCGACGCGCTCGTGTACGCGCCCTGCGGCGAGGAGCGCTACTTCAACATCAACACCGAGATGAGGGTGGACGCCAAGTCGGCGGACCCCAAGGCCACCAGCTACATGGCCATGGACTCCACCGACGGCAGCATCAACACCCTGTACCAATTCGCATGGAAGCAGTGCCCCGCGCGCCACTGACGCCCCACGGCACGACGAAGGCCCCCGCACCTCAACGGTGTGGGGGCCTTTCGTCGTTGCGCGCGTGCGCCCGTACGTCAGCGCAGCCGGGCCATCAGCGCGTGTTCCACGAGCGTGATGAGCGCGCTCTTGGCCTCGCTGCGGTGCCGGGCGTCGGTGGTGATGATCGGCGCGTCCGGGCCGATCTGGAGCGCCTCACGCACCTCGTCGGGCGTGTAGGGCTGATGTCCGTCGAAGCCGTTGAGGGCGATGACGAACGGGAGTCCGCTGTTCTCGAAGTAGTCGACCGCGGGGAAGCAGTCGGCGAGACGGCGGGTGTCCACGAGCACCACGGCGCCGATCGCGCCGCGGACCAGGTCGTCCCACATGAACCAGAAACGGTCCTGACCCGGCGTACCGAAGAGGTACAGGATCAGGTCCTGGTCCAGGGTGATCCGGCCGAAGTCCATCGCCACGGTCGTGGTCGTCTTGTCCGGCGCGTGCGTGAGGTCGTCGATGCCCGCCGAGGCGGAGGTCATCACGGCTTCGGTGCGCAGCGGGTTGATCTCTGAGACGGCCCCGACGAACGTGGTCTTGCCCACGCCGAAGCCGCCCGCCACCACGATTTTCGCGGAGGTGGTGGAGCGGGCTGCACCGCTAGAGCTTGCGAAGTCCACTGAGCACCCTTTCGAGCAGTGTCACATCTGGCTGTCCGCCGGCGGTCTCGTCCCCGCCGGGCTGATGGATGGCGACGAGTCCGGCCTCTGCCAGGTCGGCGACGAGGATCCGGGCGACGCCGAGGGGGATGGAGAGAAGCGCGGAGATCTCGGCTACTGACTTGATCTCACGGCAGAGGTGGCAGATGCGCTGATGCTCCGGCAGCTGGCCCTGCAGCTTGGAGGGGTCGGCGGTCGTGCTGACCAGCGCCTCGATGGCGAGCTGGTAGCGCGGCCGGGTCCGGCCTCCGGTCATGGCGTACGGGCGCACCAGCGGGTTGTTCGCGGTGGGGGTGGCCTCGGACGCACGCCGCTGCGGTTGCACCGGCTGGATGCGCGGTGCCCGTGGCTGGTCGTACACCGGCGGCTCGTACGGCTGGGAGTCGTACGGCCTTGGCTGCTGCTGCGGGGGCCGCTGCTGCCGGGGGCTCGGCGCAGACGGGAAGTTGAAGCGGTTGTGATGGGTCTCGCCCACAGGTCCGGACTCCTGTCCGGAACCGTACGGGTATCCGCTCGGGGGCGTTGCCACGTCTCCTCCTCCAACTTGTCTGTCTGACGCCGGTCGCGCCACCGAACCCTATGGCGCGGTGGCGGGAAACGCACTGCCTGTCTTTTAGTTGAGAAGACTTCCTTGCAGTTCGGCGCGCAGATCCGGCGTCAGTACCGTGCCCGCGCGATCGACCAGCAGGGCCATCTCATAGCCGACCAGGCCGATGTCGCACTCGGGGTGCGCCAGCACGGCCAGCGACGATCCGTCGGAGACGGACATGATGAAGAGGAAACCACGCTCCATCTCCACCACGGTCTGGTTGACGCTACCGCCCTCGAAGATGCGGGACGCGCCGGAGGTCAGCGACGTCAGGCCGGAGGCCACCGCCGCCAATTGATCGGCTCTGTCACGAGGGAAGCCCTCGGACATGGCGAGGAGGAGACCGTCCGCGGAGACCACGACCGTGTGGGACACCCCAGGGGTGTTGTCCACGAAGTTGGTGATCAACCAGTTCAGATTCTGCGCCGCCTGGCTCATCGGGCTCACACTAACGCTCCTGATCGTAGGTGCTGCCGGGGCCGTAGCCCTGTTGGTCATTCTGGGGGACCCCGGAGGGGTCCGTGCCGACGTTGCGTCCCTGCTGGACGCCGCGGCGCAGGTTACTCAGCCTGCCGCGGACGTCCTCCGGGGCGCGGGAGACCTGAGGGCCGCCCTGCGGGGTCTGCTCCGCGGCACCTTCGACCAGGTTGGCCTTGGGCACCCGCCGGGGCAGGCCGGAAGAGGTGACTCCGCCCGCCTTCGGCTCACGCAGCTGCTCCGCCCGCTCCCAGCGCTCGTCGTTGGAGCTGCGCCAGTCGGAGCCGTCCTGGCCGGTCTCCGGCGCGCTCCGCTGCTCGTGCACCTGCGGTGCTTGCTGGTCGCGGCCTCCGCGGCGCGGAAGGCCGGCGTCCGTCAGCGAAGGGGCGTCGCTCGGTGTGGGGCCCGGACGCTGGAATGGTACGCGCTCAGCGCCGTCAGCGGGAGCGGCGGGTGCATTCCGGTCAGATTCCGCTTCGGTCCCGAAGTAGCCCTCGAAGGCGGGACGTTCGGTCCACTCGTCCGGCTGTGCCGTCTCATGGGACACGTATGGCTGCTGGCCCGTGGTCTCCGCGAAGCCCTGCTCGCCGAACGCGTGGCGGCCGTGCGACCGGTCGTCGTAGAGCGGTTGATCGGCTTCCGCATATGCCTGGGCAGGGTAGTCCTGGTACGCACCACCGGACGGCACCTCGTCGCGGAAGAGCGGACGCTCGTCCTGCTGGTACCCGTCGGCCTGGTCACCGGACGCCTGGGCCTCCAGCGCGGCCCGGCGCTCCTCGCGGACCAGCGAGCGGCCCACCATGTCCAGGTCACCGGAGTCCGGCCGGCCGTAGCGGCTGTCGTCGAAGCCCAGCTCGGCGGCGGTGCGCTGCTGGTTCTCGTACTCCGTGTGCTGCCGCTGCTCCGGCACGATCCGGGAGACCGTGAAGTCGTCGTCGAACTGCTCCTCGCCGCCACCACCGTGGGTGATCGCCTCGGGCAGCATGACCAGCGACGTGGTGCCCGCCTGCTCGCCGGAGGGGCGCAGCTGCACCCGGATCCCGTGCCGGTCGGCCAGCCGGCCGACCACGAACAGGCCCATGCGCTGGGAGATCGCGGCATCCACGCTCGGCGGGTTGGCCAGCTTGTGGTTGATGTCCGCGAAGTCCTCGGGGGTGAGCCCGATGCCCTTGTCGTGGATCTCGATCATGACCCGGCCGTCGGGCAGCCGGGTCGCGGCCACCCGCACCTTGGTCTGCGGGGAGGAGAACGTGGTGGCGTTCTCCAGCAGCTCGGACAGCAGGTGCACGAGGTCGGTCACGGCGGTGCCGTGGATCTCGCTCTCGGGGACGCCGGTGAGGTCTATTCGCTCGTAGGACTCGACCTCACTGATCGCCGCCCGGAGGACGTCGACCAGCGGCACCGGCTGGTTCCAGCGGCGGCCGGGCTCCTCGCCCGCGAGGATGAGGAGGTTCTCACCGTTGCGCCGCATACGGGTGGCCAGGTGGTCGAGCCGGAAGAGGCTCTCCAGCTGGTCCGGGTCCGCCTCGTTGTTCTCCAGGTCGGTGATCAGCTCCAACTGGCGCTCGATCAGGCCCTGGTTGCGGCTGGAGAGGTTGGTGAAGATCGCGTTGACGTTGCCCCGCAGCAGCGCCTGCTCGGCGGCGAGCCGGACGGCCTCGCGGTGCACCTGGTCGAAGGCGCGGGCGACCTCGCCGATCTCGTCGGTGGTGGCGATCGGGATGGGCTGGACACGGGTGTCGACCCGGCCTGGATCCGTCCGCGAGAGCTGGTCGACCAGCATCGGCAGCCGCTGCTCGGCGATACCGAAGGCGGCGGTGCGCAGCTGGCGCATGTTGCGGCTCATCCGGCGGGCCATCAGGCCGGCCACCACGAACGCGATGATCAGCGCGGCCAGCACGATGCCGGAGTCGATGAACGTCGACTGGCGGGCGTCGTTGGAGATCTGCGCCGCCTCGTTCACGGCCTTGTCCGACAGGTCCTTCTCGATGGACCGGTACATGTCGAACTTGCCGCTCGCGGCCGCGAAGTAGCTGTCGGAGGTGACGCCGCGCACACCGAGCGTCTCCGGCGCCGTGCCGGTGGCGATCAGGGCGGACATCTGGTCGATCGACGGCGGGGTGCGGAACGGCCGGCCGGCCGCCTGCGCCTGCTGCTTCGCCTGTGCGATCTTCTGCTGTGCGGCCTTCTTGAGCGCCGCACCGTCGTTCTTGAGGCGCTCGACGTCCTCGGGCGTACCGCCGGAGGTGTACTCGCCGATGGCGATGCCCTCCAGGTAGCGGTACGACGCGAACGCGGTCAGCTGGAGCTTGTGCTCCTTGCCGCCCTGCGGGGTCGCCGGGTCGACCAGGAGGTGGGTGCCGATGGAACGCTGGAGCGACTCGGCGGCCTTGGCCAGCGCGATGGCGTAGACGGTACGGCCGTAGGACGTGATGTTGCCGGTGCCCAGGCCGAGTTCGTTGGCGAACTCCATCAGCGGGTGCTGGACCGCGACATAGCCCTCTTCGGTCTGCACACCGCGCAGCTTGGAGGTGTAAGCGCCCGCACGCAGCTTCTGGAGCTTGGGCTCGGACTTCTCGAAGGCGGCGAGGCGGCGCTTGAGACCCGGCTTGTCCGGCATGGCCTTGGCGGCCCGGTGGAACGTGTCGGCGGCGGCGTCGGTGGCGTCCCGCGCCTCCTGGACCGCCGGGTCGTCCTTCTTGCCCTTCAGCAGCGGCGCCGCGGTGCGGTCCCGCTCGTCGAGCAGCGCATTGCTGTAGGTGAGCGAGGCACGGACCAGCTTCGCGGTGTTCTCCGCGTCCTGCGCTTCCTGCCAGGTCGCGAACGAACTGTCCACCCGCAGCCCGCCGAAGATCAGCGCCAGGATTACCGGGATCAACAGAATGGCGTTCAGGCGAGTCGCCACGCGCCAGTTGCGCGGGGAGTACTTACCGCCACTGACCGGAGGCTTCGCGGCCGTATTTTCGGGCGCGTCGGAAGCCGGTAGACCCCCTCTTGGGGGCGGTGTGAAGTTGCCCCGCCGCGGTTCCTGCGGCTCGGGGCTCGCCTTGCTTCGCCTCACTCGACCAACAACCTCTCGGCGCCGGCACTCTCTTGCTGTGCCGTTTCTTCTGGGCGTTCCTACTCCGGAGTTCAGCGAATTTCAGCACGTCAGGGCGGTGCCTTCCAAACACTGAGCAAAGCGGGAACAGGCGCGAAAGAGCCCGAGATAAAAGGGGCGTTAAGGGCGAGCCGCGGCAAAATACGGGAGAATTGTGAGCGCAGCGAAGCCGGGCATGCGCGCGGGGTGTCGAAAGGCTTCTGATTCACTGTCGAAACGTTATGAAGCAAAATTGATGGCGTGTCGAACGACACAGATCGACTCATGGATGCCGGAATCCGCTCCGGGGCAGGGGGCACGCCCCCGCCCCGGACAACTGCCGTACGGCCCGCACCGGATGGCGGCGGACCGGTTCGACGGGCTACTGCAGCCGGGCCATCAGCGCGTGCTCCACGAGCGTGATGAGGGCGCTCTTGGCCTCGGCGCGGTGCCGGGCGTCGGTGGTGATGATCGGCGTCCCCGGGCCGATCTGCAGCGCCTCACGCACCTCGTCGGGCGTATGGGGCTGGTACCCCTCGAAGCCGTTGAGGGCGATGACGAACGGCAGTCCGCTGTTCTCGAAGTAGTCGACCGCGGGGAAGCAGTCGGCGAGACGGCGGGTGTCCACGAGCACCACGGCGCCGATCGCGCCGCGGACCAAGTCGTCCCACATGAACCAGAAACGGTCCTGACCCGGCGTACCGAAGAGGTACAGGATCAGGTCCTGGTCCAGGGTGATCCGGCCGAAGTCCATCGCCACGGTCGTCGTGGTCTTGTCCTGGACGTGGCTGAGGTCGTCGATGCCCGCCGAGGCGGAGGTCATCACGGCTTCGGTGCGCAGCGGGTTGATCTCTGAGACGGCCCCGACGAACGTGGTCTTGCCCACGCCGAAGCCCCCCGCCACCACGATCTTGGCGGAGGTCGTGGCGCGGGAGGAGGCCGCGTCCGAACCGCTGTCAGAGCTTGCGAAGTCCACTGAGCACCCTTTCGAGCAAGGTCACATCCGGTGTGCCGCCGGCTTCGCCGCTGCCGCCCGGCTGATGGATCGCCACCATCCCGGCCTCCGCCAGGTCCGCCACCAGAATCCGCGCCACCCCCAGGGGGATGTGCAGCAGTGCGGAGACCTCGGCGACCGACTTCACCTCACGGCACAGGTGGCAGATCCGCTGGTGCTCGGGCAGCAGGCCGGGAAGCTGCGCCGGGTCGGCGGTCGTGCTGACCAGCGCCTCGATGGCGAGCTGGTAGCGCGGCCGGGTCCGGCCTCCGGTCATGGCGTACGGGCGCACCAGCGGCTGGTCACCTTCGCCCCCGTACGGCGCTTGGCTGTAAGCGCCGTACGGGCCGGAAGTGGCAGGTGGCGGGGTCATGGAGCCTCCGGGCGGGACAACTGACGGTTGTCGGGTTGGGCCGGTGGGGGGTGCGGCACATGGATGGTGGGTGCTGTACGGAGCGGCGCTGCGGGCGCCGTTCAGTGCAGCAGGCTGCCCTGCAGTTCGGCGCGCAGATCCGGCGTGAGCACCGTTCCCGCGCGGTCGACCAGCAGGGCCATTTCGTAGCCGACCAGGCCGATGTCGCACTCGGGGTGCGCCAGCACGGCCAGCGACGATCCGTCGGAGACGGACATGATGAAGAGGAAGCCACGCTCCATCTCCACGACGGTCTGGTTGACCGTCCCGCCCTCGAAGATGCGGGACGCGCCGGAGGTCAGCGAGGTCAGGCCGGAGGCCACCGCCGCCAACTGGTCGGCACGGTCGCGGGGGAAGCCCTCGGACATGGCAAGGAGCAGACCGTCCGCGGAGACCACCACCGTGTGGGACACCCCGGGGGTGTTGTCCACGAAGTTGGTGATCAACCAGTTCAGGTTCTGCGCCGCCTGGCTCATCGGACTCAACTAACGCTCCTGCTGGTGAGTGGGATCGACAACGCCGTGAGTGCCGGTGGACGACGTCCCGGCCTGCCGGCCTTGCTGAATACCCCGACGGAGATTGGTCAGCCGCCCGCGCACATCACTGGGCGCACGCGAGACCTGGGGACCGCTCTGGGAGGACTGCTGCTGTTGCGCGGTGCCCGCGACGAGGTTCGCGCGCGGGACCCGGCGGGGCAGTCCGGAGGTGGTGATACCGCCCGCGGCGGGCTGGCGGATCTGCTCCGCCTGCCGCCAGGTCTCGTCGTTCGGCGAGCTGCGCCACTGGGTGGCGTCGGCCGGCGGGGCGCTGCGGGCACCGTTGACCGGTGCCTCACCGCGCGCACCGTTGGCCGGCGCCTCCTCGCGCGCCTCGCCGCGCGCCGGGCCGTCCTGCGGGGCTTCGCGGCGCGGCTGCCGCGGCGCCTCGGGCTCGGCGTCGCCCTGGGGCGGTACACCGGCAGCGGCGGCCGCCGGGTGGTTGAACCAGTTGGACTCGATGGTGTCGAAGATCGGCGTACGGCCGTCACCGGGACCGGCGTCCGCGTCACCGAGCACATCGGCGGACGGCGCACCGCTGTCCGGCGCCTGCTGCACCGGGAACTGCCCGGTGCCCTGCGAGGCATCGGCGTAGGCGGCACGGTCGGCGCCGGGGCGCTGGTACTGGCCGGTGTTGCTGTCGGGCTGCTGGTACTGGCCGGTGTCGCTGTCGGGGCGCTGGTACTGGCCCGTCTCGTAACTACCGGTCTCGTACTGGCCCGTGTTGCTGTCCGGTGCGGGGAACTGGCCGGTGTTGCTGTCCGGTGCGGGGAACTGGCCGGTGTTGCTGTCCGGTGCGGGGAACTGGCCGGTGTTGCTGTCCGGTGCGGGGAACTGTCCCGTGTTGCTGTCCGGTATCGGGAACTGCCCGGTGTTGCCGTCCGGTGCGGGGAACTGCCCCGTGTCACCGGGCCCGTTGCCCGCGCCCCGCCCGGCCGGACGCGCGCCCTGCGGGCGCTGTCCGCCCCGGGGGCCGTCCGCGGTGGGCGGCGGACCGTTGAAGTCGGGACGGGCGAACGCCGCGGTGTCACCGGGGCCGCCGCTCGGCGCGGGCCGCTCGAAGCTGCCGGTGGTCTCCGGCTCCTCGTGGCCGCGCGGCCGGTCCGATGCCTCGCGGGAGGTCAGCGGCCAGTCGTCGGAGCCGCCGCGCTCACGGCGCGCGCCCCAGCTCGTACCGCCCGGCTGCTGAGCACCCTGACCATCGCGCTGACCACCGGCGGGCTGACCACCGGCGGCCGGACCGCCCGGCAGTTCGGCCGCGGCGCCGCGCGCGGGCAGCTGCGGACGCTCCTCGCGGCGCGGGGCGCCGGTCGGCGGGGCGACGGTGGGCGCCGGGCCGTTGTCCGCGCCGCCACGGGTGGGCAGCGAGGGACGCGAGCCGGCGGGACGGCCGGCGGCCGGACGGGCGTCGCCACCCTGCGCCGGGGCGCCGGGGGCACCTGCGCCGGGAGGCGCCGTACGGCCGGACGGCGCCGGGGCACCGAAGGCGTTCTGCGCACCGCCGCCGGGGCCACCGCGGCCGGGCAGTGCGGGGCGCCCACCGGCCGACGGACCCGAACCGACCTGACCGCGCGGCTGCAGCCCCGCGAGCCGGCTGGACTGTCCGCCGCCGTGGTCGCCGCCGCTCTTGGCGTTGCTGGGCGCCGGCTTCTTGCCGCCCTGGGCGAGATCGACCGGCAGCATGACCAGCGCGGTGGTGCCACCGGAGTCGGAGGGCCGCAGCTGAATGCGGATGCCGTGCCGCAGGGACAGCCGGCCGACCACGAACAGACCCATCCGCCGGGACACCGAGACATCCACGGTCGGCGGGCTGGCGAGCCGCTCGTTAATGGCGGACAGATCCTCGGGCGACAGGCCGATACCGGTGTCGTGGATCTCGACCAGCACCCGCCCGTCGGGCAGCGCATGGCCGGTGACCTTGACCTTGGTCTGCGGGGAGGAGAACGAGGTGGCGTTCTCCAGCAGCTCGGCGAGGAGGTGCACGAGGTCGTTGACGACCCGGCCGGCGACCTCGGTCTGCGGTACGGCGTTGAGCTCGATCCGCTCGTACTGCTCCACCTCGGAGGCGGCGGCACGGAGGACGTCGACCAGCGGCACCGGCCGCGTCCACCGGCGCCCCGGCTCCTCACCGGCGAGGACCAGGAGGTTCTCACCGTTACGGCGCATGCGGGTGGCGAGGTGGTCGAGCTTGAAGAGCGAGGAGAGCTGGTCCGGGTCGGCCTCGCGGGACTCCAGTTCGGAGATCAGCGAGAGCTGACGCTGGATCAGACCCTGCGAGCGGCGCGAGAGGTTGGTGAACATCGCGTTGACGTTGCCCCGCAGCAGCGCCTGCTCGGAGGCGAGGCGGACCGCCTCGCGGTGCACGTCGTCGAAGGCCGCGGCCACCCGGCCGATCTCGTCCCGGCTGTGCACACCGACGGACTCGACGGAGGTGTCCACGTCCTGCGGGTCGGAGTCGGAGAGCTGCTTGACCAGCTCGGGCAGCCGGTCCTGGGCGACCTTCTGCGCGGTGTCCTGCAGCCGGCGCAGCGAGCGGACCATGGACCGCGCCACGACGAACGCGCCGACCAGCGAGACGCCGAGGACGAGCAGGATCAGCGCACCGCTGACGATCGCGGACTGGGTGGCCTCGTTGCGCAGCTGGCGGGACTTCTGCTCCATCTCGGAGAGCAGCGTGGTCTCGATCCGCGACATCTCGTCGATCTTGACGGTGTCGGAGTCGTACCAGTCGAGGTACCGGTAGTCCTGGCTGCGGATGCCGGCGCCGCTGGCGAAGGCGCGGTGCGCGAAGGCGACCGCGGCCTTGATCTCGTCGTTGTTGCCGTCCAGCCCGCGGGTGAGCGTGCCGGCGCTGGTCTCGCCGCTGCTGGCGTAGATCTGCGAGAAGCGGTCGCGGGCCGCCTTCTCGTCGTTCTCGGCGTTACGGCCGGCCAGCCGGTCGTTGGAGGACAGCTCCGGGCCGCCGTCGTGGGCGAGGCCGGCACTGACCAGGGCGCGCTGGATGGACGCGTACTCCTTGGCCGACGAGAACGCCGCCAGCGCACGGGTGCTGCGGATCATCTCGGGGCTGCTGGTCGCCTGCGCCATGTCCTGGGAGAGCGACAGCAGCGAGTTGATCAGCTGGTTGTAGCTGGTGATGGTCCGCGCCGCGTTGTCCTCGTCCTTGTACGCGTTGTTGCGGAGCTCGTTGAGGGTGTTGAGCTGGCGGGTGATCTCCAGGACGGTCGCCCGGACACCGGTCATCGTGGCGTCCTGGCCCCGGATGTCATCGGTGGCCTGGTTGAACGACAGCCGGGCGCGGTCGGTCGCCTCCCGGGGCGCGACGACATTGGCGTCGTCCTTGGCGTTCCCGCTGCCGGCCAGCGGACCGGCCGACTTGTCCCGCTCCGTCTGCAACGCGTCGGCGAGCTCGGTCGCCTGCCGGGTCATCTCGGTGAGCAGCTGCATCTTGTCGAGCTGGTCGATGTTGTCCAGCGACGTACCGATGCGCATGCCGCCCAGCGTGGTCGCGGCGACCACCGGAAGCGCGAGCAGGGAGACCAGACGGGTGCTGATGCGCCAGTTGCGCAGCGCTATTCGCGATCCGGGGCCGGAGCCCTTCGACGCCTTGGGCTTGCCGCTGTCCGCGGCGTCACCGCCAGGCGCCTGGCCGCCCCCGTCGACGGGCAGTGTGCTGCCCCCGGCGGAACCGTTGCCCTGGGCGCGCTGGGGCGAGGAGGCGCGGTCGCTTCCGCCGCGCAGCTCCGGGTCCGCCGCAGCGCTGCCATCCCTCTTGAAACGTCCCTGCACTAGCGTCGCAACCTCTGGACCAGGCGTCCCACCTCGGCGGGACGGTGTCGAGTCGTATGGGGACCGCTAAGTCCCCCCATGGCGGTCGTGATGACCGGCGGGCTGTCCTCTCGGTCGGAGTGGACGGCACCGCCGCGCGGCGCTTCGTTGCGCCCTGCGCGCCGGCTCAAACATGCGGCGGTCCGTGGAATTCCAGCACAGTGCCGGATCTCCAACAAGAGCGGAGTCCCGCACTGTGACTTGGATGACGCAATGTACGGAGCACGTCACGACGGGTAGAAGATTCCGACGTCGATAACGGACTTTTATCCGCGAGTCGGCCACCCCTCAGTGCTGTCCCAGGTGCGGTGATCGGGAGCGGAACGTGCACTTCACTCCGCCATTGTCCGTTTCGCCCAGGGATGTTGATCATGGGAAATGCGGCATTTGTCACACACTTCGTGAGCAAACTCACAGGAAGATCATTGAGCCCCCCGGCACTTCGCAGGGAATAGCCCGCATAGCCTGACGCTTTACATGGTTGCCAAGAATGACAAGGCAGCTTTCGCAAGCCCTTTCCCGACTTCGATGACGCGAGGCATGCAGCAGTGAAGACCACGACGATGTTCCGCAACATAGCCAACCCGCGGCGCACCACCCTGGCCCACCTCACCGACGCCGAAGAGCTCGGCACCGAGGCAGCGGAGCACACCGTCGAACTGCCGGCCCAGACCGCCAACCCCCGCCGTACGGTCCTGATGACCGCCCCCGAGCAGGGCGTCCCGGCCTGATCGGCTACGGACCGGCAGCAGCCCCGCGATAGCCTGGAGTGTCAACTCCGGCCAGTGATCAATGAGGGGCAACGGCAACCCGTGCGCATCGCCAGATTTTCCATCGACGGCAACGTCGGCTTCGGCGTCCTCGAAGGCGACGAACTCGACGTCATCAAGGGTCATCCCTTCGCGGAATTCGAGCGCTCGGGCCAGAAGGTCCCCCTCGACAAGGTCCGGCTGCTGCCGCCGGTCCTCCCCAACAAGGTCGTCGCGATCGGCCGCAACTACGCCGAGCACGCCGCCGAGCTGGGCCACGCCGTCCCGGACACCCCGGTCACCTTCTTCAAGCCGTCCACCTCGGTGATCGGCCCCGGCGACCCCATCGCCTACCCCTCCTTCTCCCAGGAGGTGCACCACGAGGCGGAGCTCGCCGTCGTCATCGGCCGGATGTGCCGTGAGGTGCCCCGCGAGCGCGTCAAGGACGTGATCCTCGGCTACACCTGCGCCAACGACGTCACCGCCCGCGATGTGCAGCAGCGCGAGCAGCAGTGGGCGCGGGCCAAGGGCTTCGACAGCTCCTGCCCGCTCGGCCCCTGGGTCGAGACCGGTCTGGACCCCGCCGATATCGCCGCGGGCCTCGCCGTCCAGTGCACGGTCAACGGCGAACAGCGCCAGCTCGGCCGCACCAGCGACATGGTCCGCCCGGTGGAGGACCTGATCGTCCACATCACCGAGGCCATGACCCTGCTCCCCGGCGACGTCATCCTCACGGGCACCCCGGCCGGAGTCGGCCCCCTCAACGTCGGCGACGAGGTCGCCGTCACCATCGAAGGCATCGGCACTCTCACCAACAAGGTGATCAAGCGTGGCTAACGCGACCCCCGGCACCCCCGTCCGCGTCCGTTTCTGTCCCTCCCCGACCGGTAACCCCCATGTCGGCCTGATCCGTACCGCCCTGTTCAACTGGGCCTACGCACGGCACAACAAGGGCAGCCTGGTCTTCCGGATCGAGGACACCGACGCGGCCCGCGACTCCGAGGAGTCCTACAACCAGCTGCTGGAGTCCTTCCACTGGCTCGGCTTCGACTGGGACGAGGGCCCCGAGGTCGGCGGCCCGCACGCGCCGTACCGCCAGTCGCAGCGGATGGACCTCTACAAGGACCTCGCCGACAAGCTCCTCGCCGCCGGCCACGCCTACCGCTGCTACTGCACCACCGAAGAGCTGGACGAGCGCCGCGAAGCCGCCCGCAAGGCCGGCAAGCCCTCCGGCTACGACGGCACCTGCCGTGAGCTGTCCGCCGAGCAGAAGGCGGCCTACGAGGCCGAGGGCCGGACCTCCATCGTCCGCTTCCGGATGCCCGACGAGCCGATCACCTTCACCGACCTGGTGCGCGGCGAGCTGACCTTCACCCCGGAGAACGTCCCGGACTACGGCATCGTCCGTGCCAACGGCGCCCCGCTGTACACCCTGGTCAACCCGGTCGACGACGCCCTGATGGGGATCACCCACGTCCTGCGCGGGGAGGACCTGCTCTCCTCCACCCCCCGCCAGATCGCCCTCTACAAGGCCCTGATCGAGCTGGGCGTGGCCAAGGAGATCCCGGCCTTCGGCCACCTCCCCTACGTCATGGGCGAGGGCAACAAGAAGCTCTCCAAGCGCGACCCGCAGGCCAACCTCAACCTCTACCGGGAGCGCGGCTTCCTCCCCGAGGGCCTGCTCAACTACCTTGCGCTGCTCGGCTGGTCCTTCTCCGCCGACCAGGACCTCTTCTCGGTGCAGGAGCTGATCGAGAAGTTCGACATCGCGGACGTCAACGCCAACCCGGCCCGCTTCGACCTGAAGAAGGCCGAGGCGATCAACGCCGACCACATCCGGCGTCTGGACCTGGAGTCCTTCATCACGGCCTGCGAGCCCTGGCTGACGGCCCCGCACGCCAACTGGGCCCCCGAGGACTTCGACGAGGCCGCCTGGCGCGCCATCGCCCCGCACGCCCAGACCCGCCTCACGGTCCTCTCCGACATCACCGCCAACGTCGACTTCCTCTTCCGCGGGGAGCCGGTCGAGGACGAGGCGTCCTGGACCAAGGCGATGGGCAAGGGCGACCCGGTGGCACTGCTGACCACCGCCCGCGCCAAGCTGGACGCCGCCGACTGGACCGCCGGCCCCGAGCCCCTCAAGGAGGCCGTCCTGGCCGCCGGCGAGGAGCACGGCCTCAAGCTCGGCAAGGCCCAGGCCCCCGTCCGGGTGGCCGTCACCGGCCGCACGGTCGGCCTGCCGCTCTTCGAGTCCCTGGAGATCCTGGGCAAGGAGCGCACCCTCCAGCGCATCGACGCGGCCCTGGCCAAGCTGGCCGGCTGACCCCACCACCGCGCCCACGGGCCCGGATGCCACACGGCATCCGGGCCCGTGGCCTATCCGGAGAACTTCGCTGAGCCCTTAGATTGCCGGTATGCCCCTGCGCGCCGCCCTGTGGGACCTCGACGACACACTCTTCGACTACACCGGATCGGACCGGGCCGGTGTCCTGCGGCATCTGCGGACCGAAGGGCTCCTCGCCACGTACGGCGGTGAGGAAGCGGCCCTGGAACGCTGGCGGGCGGCCATGGAAACCGAGTTCGCCCGCTTCCTCGCAGGCGAGGTCGGCTATCTCGACCACCGCAGAGGCCGGACCCGGAGGTTCCTGGGCGCCCCGCTCTCCGACACCGAGGCGGACGCCTGGTTCGGCCGCTACCTCGCGCACTACCAAGCCTCCTGGACCCTCTTCCCGGACTCCGCGCCCGCACTGGCGGCCCTGGCCCCCTTCGTGCGGCAGGCGGTGCTGTCCAACGCCGCCACCGCCAACCAGGAGCGCAAGCTGGCCGCCCTGGGGATCCGTACGCACTTCGAGGCGGTGTTCTGCGCCGATGAGCTGGGGCACGCCAAGCCCGCCGCGGAGGCGTTCAACGCGGCCTGTCAGGCGCTCGGTCTAACCCCCGGCGAGGTCGTCCACATCGGCGACAAGCTCGACATCGACGCACTCGGCGCCCGGGACGCCGGGCTGACGGCCGTATGGCTGGACCGTGCGGGCACCGGCGAGGAGCCACCCACGGGGGTGCACCGGATCGCGAGCCTGGCGGAGCTCCCCGAGCTGTTGCGCGGAGTTATCGGTTTTGGTGCGCCGTCCACGATCAGGTAATGTTCTTCCTGCGCCGCCCGAGAGGGCCGAGAGGCCCGGCCGGGAGGCGCAAGTCAAAATAAGACCCCCCACGGGGGGTTGCGCTTTGATGGCCTATGGTGTAATTGGCAGCACGACTGATTCTGGTTCAGTTAGTCTAGGTTCGAGTCCTGGTAGGCCAGCTCGCAGAGCTTATCTGCAAAGCCCCCGTTGTGTAGCGGCCTAGCACGCTGCCCTCTCAAGGCAGTAGCGCCGGTTCGAATCCGGTCGGGGGTACAGATCCTTCCCAGGGAGACAGTCCGGGTCGCACCCACTGTCACTCACGGAGATAAATATCCGGCTTCCGCCGGGTAGGGATCGCTAGGGCCCCCGTTGTGTAGCGGCCTAGCACGCCGCCCTCTCAAGGCGGTAGCGCCGGTTCGAATCCGGTCGGGGGTACTGGTCTAAACCACCATGGGCTATGGTGTAATTGGCAGCACGAGTGATTCTGGTTCATTTAGTCTAGGTTCGAGTCCTGGTAGCCCAGCGCGGTGTGTCCCCGTGACACTCCCAACTGCAGGAAAACTTGCCCCCGTTGTGTAGCGGCCTAGCACGCCGCCCTCTCAAGGCGGTAGCGCCGGTTCGAATCCGGTCGGGGGTACAGAAAGAGAAGGCCCCCCGCAGCATGCGGGGGGCCTTCTTCGTGTCAACTGCCGCTTCCGTGGCGCCGGTTGGATCCCTCGGCCTCCGTCAGCCCCTTGCTTCCTTGCTTCCTTGCTCCCTGGGTCGCGCCCCCTCGCCCCCTTGCGCCCCCGCTTGGGGAGTGTCACTATCTAAATATGGATAGCGATGCTGTCCGCTATCGGAAGGGGTTGTCATGAGCGGCAAGCCGGTGCAGGGGCGGATGACCGCGGACGGTGGCGGGGAGGTGGTGGTCTTCCTCATTGGCATGCGCTTCAACAGCTGGTGGGCGGTGCGCAGTTGGCTGCCGGTGTTCCTCGCCATGCCGCGCATGATCAAGGAGCTGGCCCGGGATCCGGAGAGCGGGATGATCGGCTACCGGCTGCTTCCCGGACTGCCGAGGCACTTCGCCGTCCTGCAGTACTGGGACTCGAAGGAGAAGCTGTTCGCCTACGCCACGGATGGCAACGGCGAGCACCGGCCGGCCTGGGCGGCGTTCAACCGGCGGCTGCGGGAGGGGAAGGGCAAGGTCGGCTTCTGGCACGAGACCTATGTCGTCCCGGCGGGCTCGTACGAGAGCGTCTACGTCAATATGCCGTCGTTCGGGCTGGGGGAGGCCCTGGGGGCGGTGCCGGTCGGCCGCCGCGGGGAGCGGGCCGCGGACCGGATGGCGGCCTGAGCGCGCAGAGCGGCCCCGCGCGGATGGTTCCGCACGGGGCCGCTCCCCTTCGGCATGGCGGCCGCGGTCGGCAAACGGCCGCTGCCCCGGCGCGGGGTGCTCAGCCCGTGCGCCGCAGGCCCTCGGAGAGGCGGGCCGCCGCGTCGATGACCGCCTGGGCGTGCATCCGGCCCGGGTGGCGGGTCAGCCGCTCGATCGGTCCGGAGACCGAGACGGCGGCGACCACGCGGTTGGAGGGGCCGCGTACGGGGGCGGAGACCGAGGCCACGCCCGGCTCCCGCTCGCCGATCGACTGGGCCCAGCCCCGGCGCCGTACGCCGGACAGCGCGGTGGCCGTGAAGCGGGCGCCCTGCAGACCGCGGTGCAGCCGCTCGGGCTCCTCCCAGGCCATCAGGATCTGGGCGGCCGAGCCGGCCTTCATGGGGAGCGTGGAGCCGACCGGAACGGTGTCCCGCAATCCGGACAGCCGTTCCGCCGCCGCCACACAGATCCGCATATCACCCTGCCGGCGATAGAGCTGGGCGCTCTCGCCGGTCACATCGCGTAGGTGGGTGAGTACCGGACCGGCCGTGGCCAGCAGGCGGTCCTCACCGGCCGCCGCGGCCAGCTCGGACAGCCGCGGGCCCAGGATGAACCGGCCCTGCATGTCCCTCGCCACCATCCGGTGGTGTTCCAGTGCCACGGCCAGCCGGTGGGCCGTGGGTCGTGCGAGCCCTGTCGCCGCGACCAGCCCGGCGAGGGTGGCCGGACCGGACTCCAGGGCACTCAAAACCAGAGCTGCCTTGTCGAGAACGCCGACGCCGCTAGAGTTGTCCATGCAACGATACTCGCGTCTCACACTGTGAAACGCAAGTTCAATTTTCCGGGGAAGTCGTCAATCTGTAGGTGTGGCCCTCTACCGGGGCCCGGCGTAAGGCCCGGCAAGGGGAATTCTGCGGGCATCGCGCACGGACGAGAAAGGCCGGCAATGCGGCCGGCCGGAGGGAAAGCGATGGGACGGACACTCGCGGAGAAGGTCTGGGACGACCATGTCGTCCGGCGCGCGGAAGGCGAGCCCGACCTCCTCTTCATCGATCTCCACCTGCTGCACGAGGTCACCAGCCCGCAGGCGTTCGACGGCCTCCGCAAGGCCGGCCGCCAGGTGCGCCGTACGGACCTGACCATCGCCACCGAGGATCACAACACCCCGACCCTCGACATCGACAAGCCGATCGCCGACCCGGTCTCCCGTACCCAGCTGGAGACGCTGCGCAAGAACTGCGCGGAGTTCGGGGTCCGGCTGCACCCGCTGGGCGATGTGGAACAGGGCGTTGTCCACGTCGTGGGACCGCAGTTGGGACTGACCCAGCCCGGCACCACCGTGGTCTGCGGTGACAGTCACACCTCCACCCACGGAGCCTTCGGCGCGCTGGCGTTCGGCATCGGCACCAGCCAGGTCGAGCATGTGCTGGCCACCCAGACGCTGCCGCTGGCGCCCTTCAAGACCATGGCGATCACCGTCGACGGTGAGCTGCCCGAAGGTGTCACCGCCAAGGACCTGATCCTGGCGATCATCGCCCGGATCGGCACCGGCGGCGGCCAGGGCTATGTCCTGGAATACCGCGGTTCGGCCATCGAGAAGCTGTCGATGGAAGCCCGGATGACCATCTGCAACATGTCGATCGAGGCGGGCGCGCGGGCCGGCATGATCGCCCCCGACGCGACCACCTTCGACTACCTGCGGGGCCGTGACCACGCCCCCCAGGGCGAGGACTGGGACGCCGCGGTCGCGTACTGGAAGACGCTGCGCACCGACGACGACGCGGTCTTCGACGCCGAGGTGCACATCGACGCCTCCGCGCTCGCGCCGTTCGTCACCTGGGGCACCAACCCCGGCCAGGGCGCGCCGCTTTCGGCGAGCGTCCCCGACCCGTCTTCGTACGAGGACGCCTCGGAGCGCTACGCCGCCGAAAAGGCCCTGGAATACATGGGATTGACGGCGGGTCAGCCGCTGCGGGACATCGCGGTGGACACCGTCTTCGTAGGTTCGTGCACCAACGGCCGTATCGAGGACCTGCGCTCCGCGGCCGGGATCCTGGAAGGCCGCAAGGTCGCCGACGGCGTACGGATGCTGATCGTCCCCGGCTCGGTCCGGGTGTCCCTGGAGGCCGTCGCCGAGGGGCTGGACAAGGTCTTCACCGCGGCCGGCGCCGAATGGCGGCACGCGGGTTGCTCGATGTGTCTGGGTATGAACCCCGACCAGCTGGCGCCCGGTGAGCGCTCCGCGTCCACCTCCAACCGCAACTTCGAGGGCCGGCAGGGCAAGGGCGGCCGTACGCACCTGGTCTCACCGCAGGTCGCCGCCGCAACGGCGGTTCTCGGCCATCTGGCCTCACCGGCCGATCTGTCCGACGTCGCCGTCGCCACGCCCGCGGGAGTCTGAACCATGGAAGCTTTCACCACCCACACCGGCCGGGCCGTCCCGCTGCGCCGCAGCAACGTCGACACCGACCAGATCATCCCGGCCCACTGGCTGAAGAAGGTCACCCGCGACGGCTTCGAGGACGGGCTGTTCGAGGCCTGGCGCAAGGACCCGCAGTTCGTCCTCAACCAGGAGCGGTACAAGGGCGCCACGGTGCTGGTCGCCGGCCCCGACTTCGGTACCGGGTCCTCGCGTGAGCACGCCGTCTGGGCGCTGCAGAACTACGGGTTCAAGGCCGTCATCTCCTCGCGGTTCGCGGACATCTTCCGTGGCAACTCCCTCAAGAACGGTCTGCTGACGGTGGTCCTGCCGCAGGAGACCGTCGACCGGCTGCAGACGCTGCTGGAGAACGATCCGGCCGCCGAGGTGACGGTCGACCTGGTCGGCCGGCAGGTCACCGCCGAGGGTGTCAGCGCCGACTTCGAGCTGGACGAGAACGCCCGTTGGCGCCTGCTGGAGGGGCTGGACGACATCAGCCTCACCCTTCGGGAGGAGTCATCCATCGTGGAGTACGAGGCGAACCGGCCGCCGTTCAAGCCGCGTACCATCGAGGTCTGACCTCGGGTTTTATGGCTCAAAGCTATATTGCGTACGATGCGCCCCCTGTGCAGTTGACAGGGGGCGCTTCTGCTTGTCGAGGCCGCTGTTGAGGCCCCGTGAAGCGACAACTCGCCGCAGATGGCACAATTAGCGCATGGAACGCGACGACCAACTCGAGCTCTACGGTCTCGTCGCCGACCGACTCAAGGACGCACACACCCGAGTGCGGACACTGCAAGTCCCGGAGGGCGTACGGATGGCGCTGACCCGGAAGCTGCTCGTCATCACGGCCGCGGCTAAACACGATCTTGCGGACGCAGCAAGGCGTCTGGAGTGGTTCATGGCTGACCTCGACGAAGGTCGTTATCCCGAAGATGTGCACACCGACAGAAGTCCGTGAAGGTCGAGTTCGTTGCGGCACAAGGGTGATTAGCCCGTTTCGTGTTTGATTTGCGGTATATATCTGCCTAACGTGCGAAAAAGCTTGGAAACTTTCGTTCCAGCAATGTCTCCGAAGGGGAAGACGTGAACAAGGCGCAGCTCGTAGAAGCCATTGCCGACAAGCTCGGCGGCCGCCAGAACGCCGCGGACGCGGTGGACGCCGTACTGGACGCAATCGTCCGTTCAGTTGTCTCCGGCGACCGTGTTTCGGTCACCGGATTCGGTTCGTTCGAGAAGGTCGACCGCCCGGCCCGCTACGCCCGCAACCCGCAGACGGGTGAGCGCGTGCGGGTCAAGAAGACCTCGGTGCCGCGATTCCGCGCCGGCCAGGGCTTCAAGGACCTGGTGAGCGGCTCGAAGAAGCTCCCCAAGGGGGGCGAGGTCTCCGTGAAGAAGGCCCCCAAGGGCAGCCTCTCCGGCGGTGGCGCCATCAAGAAGGCCGCCGCGAAGAAGGCCACGGCCAAGAAGGTCACCGCCAAGAAGACGACGGCGAAGAAGGCTGCGGCGAAGAAGACCACCGCGGCGAAGAAGGCCACCGCCAAGAAGACCACGGCGAAGAAGGCTCCCGCCAAGACCACCGCCAAGAAGGCGGCGGCGAAGAAGACCACCGCGAAGAAGGCGACGGCGAAGAAGACCGCGCCCGCGAAGAAGACGACGGCGAAGAAGGCCCCCGCGAAGAAGGCCACGGCACGCAAGACCACCGCCAAGAAGACCACCGCGCGCAAGCGGTAATTCGGCAGCGGCGACGCCACGCGTGGGGCCGGTCTCCCTTCGGGGAGCCCGGCCCGCGGTGCGTTCGGCCCTGGTGCGTTCCGCCGTGGCGCGTGCGGAGTCCGTCTCGACGAGTGGGCCCCGGGTTCCTTCCCGCCGCCGTACGGGCGGGCGAAGGGGCCCGGGACCTCCTCGTCTAGGCTCTCTCCCATGCAGGCCACCGCGTATACGTACGACTCCGAGACCCGCTCCGGCAGTGTGCTGCTGGACGACGGCACCCCGCTGCCCTTCGACGCGGCGGCCTTTGACGCCGGCGGCCTGCTGCTGCTGCGGCCCGGTCAGCGGGTCCGCATCGACGTCACCGGTGAAGGGGACGCCCGCCGGATCGTCCTGATCACGCTCCAGACGCTCTGACCTGCGGCGGCGGCAGCCGCTTGGATCCCTCCTGGACGGCCGCCACCGGCCCGAGCCGCGGCGCCTGGAGCGCCGTATGAGGGCCCACGCCCAGCGCCAGCGCGGCCAGCAGATCCTCGCCGGTGTCCACGTCCCGGCGCACCGAGGGTGCCTGCGGCCCGGTGATCTCCCGTGCCCCGGAGGCCAGGTGGCGGGCCCGCGACGCGCCTCCGAATGCCGGTTCCAATTCCCGTCCGGAAGTCGCGGTCAGAAGTGTTGTCCCGATATCCGCCGCATCCGCGAGAAATGCACGGGGAAATAGCGAAGCGGAATGGAGCACCAGTTCCAGCTCGGCCGGGCGCAGTGCCGGAAGGTCGGCGTTCAGTGCGGCGACCGGCGCGCCCGGACGACGCGCCCGGACCGCACGCGCGCCATGGGCCAGCGCCGCGTTGAGCCCGCGGCCCGGTGTGTCGGGAACGATCCGCGCGCCCACTGCCGCCAGCCGCTCGGCGGCCAGCTGGTCATCCGTGACAACGGCCACATCGCGGACGTCCTCGCAGGCCAGCGCCGCTGTCACGGTGTCCAGGGCGAAGGCGAGGGCCAGCCGGGGCCGGAACTCCTCACCCGTGGCCCGGGAGAGCCTGCTCTTGGCCCGCACCAGCGGCTTCAGCGGCACCACCAGGCTCCAGCCCACATCCGCTCCGTCTCGTCGCATCGGGGCCATTCTCACCTGCCGCCGCCGCTCTCCGGGAGCGCCGGGGTTACGGTGTTCTCGACATAGCGGGTACCTGGGGCGACACTTGTGCGGCTGCCGGCCCGCAGCAGCTTCGCAGGTCCCACAAGGAGGGTGTTCCAGTGTCCCGCCGCAGAATCGGCTTCTGGTACCGCTTGGCAGCGGTCATCTGCAAACCGCCGCTCTTGGTTCTGTTCAAGCGGGACTGGCAGGGAATGGAGCACATTCCGGCCGACGGCGGATTTATCACCGCGGTCAACCACAACTCGTATCTTGATCCACTCTCCTATGCGCACTATCAGTACAACACCGGGCGGGTCCCCCGATTCCTCGCCAAGGCCGGACTCTTCAAGAGCGGCTTTGTCGGTCTGATGATGCGCGGCACCGGACAGATCCCCGTCTACCGGGAAACCACCGACGCCGCCAACGCGTTCCGCGCCGCCGTCACCGCCATCGACAAGGGCGAATGCGTCGCCTTCTACCCCGAGGGCACCCTCACCCGCGACCCCGAGCTGTGGCCCATGCAGGGCAAGACGGGCGCCGCGCGGGTCGCCCTGCTGACGAAGGCGCCGGTCATTCCCGTCGCGCAGTGGGGCGCCAACGACGCGATGCCGCCGTATGCCAAGGAGAAGAAGCTCCGTCTCCTGCCGCGCAAGACGCTGCGGGTGCAGGCCGGACCGCCGGTCGACCTGAGCGCCTTCTACGACCGGGAACCGACCGCCGAGGTGCTGCGGGCCGCCACCGACGTCATCATGTCCGCGATCACCGAGCAGCTGGCCGTCGTCCGCGGTGAGCCCGCGCCGGCCGAACCGTACGACTGGCGCAAGGCGATCGCCCGGGACCGCCGCGCCGCACGGGAAGCCGCCAAGGCCATCCAGGGCGCCGGAGCGGCCGCGCCCCCCGCCCAGCCGGCCGCCGCCCCCGAACCGGCCGTCGGCCCGCAGCAGGCCCGAAGCACCCAGCAGGCACAGGAGGATGAAAGCAAGTGACGCGCTGCGCCGTCTACGGCACGGGGTCCTGGGGTACCGCCTTCGCGATGGTGCTCGGCGACGCGGGATGCGAGGTGACCCTGTGGGGGCGCCGCGCGGCCCTGGTCGACGCCATCAACACCGGGCGTACCAACCCCGACTACCTGCCGGGGGTCGAGCTCCCCGCGTCCGTACGGGCCACCACCGACCCGGCGGAAGCGGCCCACGGTGCGGAGTTCGCCGTACTGGCCGTCCCCGCCCAGACGCTGCGCGCCAATCTCGCCGAATGGGCGCCCCTGCTGCCCGCCGACACGGTCCTGGTCTCCCTGATGAAGGGCGTCGAACTGGGCACGGCCAAGCGCATGAGCGAGGTCATCGAGGAGGTCGCCAAGGTGCCCGCGGAGCGGGTCGCGGTGCTCACCGGACCCAACCTCGCCAAGGAGGTCGCCGCCCGGCAGCCCGCCACCGCCGTCGTGGCCTGCGCCGACGAGGCGGTCGCCCGGCGCTTCCAGGCCGCCTGCCACACCGCGTACTTCCGCCCGTACACCAACACCGACGTGGTGGGCTGTGAACTGGGCGGCGCGGTCAAGAACGTCATCGCGCTCGCCGTCGGCATCGCCACCGGCATGGGCCTGGGCGACAACGCCAAGGCGTCCCTGATCACCCGCGGTCTCGCCGAGACCACCCGGCTCGGCCTGGCCATGGGGGCCGACGCGCACACCTTCGCCGGTCTGGCGGGCATGGGCGACCTGGTCGCCACCTGCTCCTCGCCGCTGTCGCGTAACAACACCTTCGGCACCAACCTCGGCCGGGGGATGACTCTCCAGGAGACCATCGCGGTCACCAAGCAGACCGCCGAAGGCGTCAAGTCCTGCGAATCCGTGCTGGATCTGGCCCGCCGGCACGGTGTCGACATGCCGCTCACCGAGACGGTCGTGGAGATCGTCCACGAGGGCAAGCCGCCGATGGTCGCGCTGAAGGACCTGATGTCGCGCAGCGCCAAGTCCGAGCGGCACTGACCACGGCGACGCGGCACCGAATGCGGCGGTCCGGCGCCGTTCGCCCGGGTCCGTCACCCACGGCATCCGGGCGCGACGCCACCAACGGCCGCCGCAGCACTGACTCCGTCCCGGTCAGCAGGTACCCTCAACCCGATATGAGCAGCGAGACCACCTCCCACAAGCCCCGCGTCGCCGTCGTGTTCGGCGGCCGCAGCTCCGAGCACGCCATCTCCGTGCTCACGGCCGGCGCCGTGCTGCGCGCCATCGACCGCGAGAAGTACGACGTGCTGCCCATCGGCATCACCACCGACGGCCGCTGGGCGCTGACCGCCGACGACCCGGAGCGGATGGCCATCGCGGACCGGCAGCTGCCCACCGTGGCCGCGCTCGCCGAGTCCACCGAGGGCGGCGTGGTGCTCCCCGTCGACCCGACCAACCGCGAGGTCGTCTACAACGAGCCGGGCTCGGTGCCCAAGGCGCTCGGCGAGGTCGACGTCGTCTTCCCCGTCCTGCACGGCCCCTACGGGGAGGACGGCACCCTCCAGGGCCTGCTGGAGCTCTCCGGGGTGCCCTACGTCGGCTCCGGCGTGCTCGCCTCCGCCGTCGGCCAGGACAAGGACTACATGAAGCGGGTGTTCACCTCCTTCGGGCTGCCGGTCGGCCCGTACGAGGTCATCCGCCCGCGGGAGTGGGACAGGGATCCGGCGGCAGCCCGCCGGAAGATCGTGGACTTCGCCGCGGAGCACGGCTGGCCGCTCTTCGTGAAGCCCGCACGGGCCGGCTCGTCCATGGGCATCACCAAGGTCGACGACCTCGGCGGCCTGGACGAGGCGATCGAGGAGGCCCGTCGGCACGACCCCAAGATCCTCGTGGAGTCGCTGCTGCGCGGCCGCGAGATCGAGTGCGGGGTGCTGGAGTTCGAGGACGGCCCGCGGGCCAGCGTCCCGGCCGAGATCCCGCCGGTCACCGCGCATGACTTCTACGACTTCGAGGCCAAGTACATCGACTCGGCCGACGGGATCGTCCCGGCGCCGCTGACTGACGGGCAGACCGCGCAGGTTCAGGAACTGGCGGTCGCGGCCTTCGAGGCGGCGTCCTGCGAGGGCCTGGTGCGCGCGGACTTCTTCCTGCAGGACAACGGCGAGTTCGTGATCAACGAGATCAACACCCTGCCCGGCTTCACGCCCATCTCGATGTACCCGCGGATGTGGCAGGAGAGCGGGGTGAGCTACCCGGAGCTGATCGACCGGCTGCTCCAGGCCGCGCTGGACCGCTCGACGGGGCTGCGCTGAGCCACTCCGGTTCCCCGGGCCGGTCCCGTTCCGACCCGGTGGACCGGTCCCGGGATGCCGCCCCCTAGACCCCTACGGGAACGGTCTTCTTCACGGCGCCCGCGAGGTCGGTGAGCACATTGACCTCGGGGGCGTACTTCCCGGGCACGGTCACCTCGACATAGGCCTTGCGCAGCACGGTCGTGAAGCGATAGCCGTCGTCCTGCTTCTCGAAGAGCCATCGGACCCCGTTGACTTCCGCCGCGTCCGCGTAGGGGTTGTAATGTTCACTCCCGTACGTCAGGACGTCGGGCTTCGGTACCCCGCAGCGCAGTTTCACGGCAGGATCGCCCCACATGGCAGTGAAGTCGGAGGCCGGCTCGGCGTTGCCCCGCTCCAGCCCGTCCGCGGTGTCCGGCAGTTCCCTGTGGAGCGCCTTGCAGTACCGCGCCGCCGCCCCCTCGGGGGAGGGGGCGGCCACGTCCTCGGAAGGGGAGCAGCCCACCGCGGCGAACAGCACGGTGAGCACGGGCAGGGCCAGGTGCCGGCGGCGCGCAGAGATCACCCGGCCGAGGATACGGGGAGCTAGATATGCACCACCGGGCAGGTGAGGGTGCGGGTGATGCCGTCCACTTGCTGGACCTTCGCGACCACCATGCGGCCCAGCTCGTCGACGGTGCCGGCCTGGGCGCGCACGATGACGTCATAGGGCCCGGTCACGTCCTCGGCCTGCAGCACGCCGTGGATCTTGGAGATCACCTCAGCTACCGCCGAGGCCTTGCCGACCTCGGTCTGGATCAGGATGTAGGCCTGTACCACGGAACCTCCAGGGCGGCTACGAGGATCATGTGGGAAGAAGGGACGCCACGGTACCGCGTCACCGAGCGGAGCGGGGAGACCCGCGCGGTGAACTCGGCAAGTACGGCACAGTCGTCAGCCACGTACGGACCGTCCGTACACATGGGAAGGGCAACAGCATGAAGGGCACCGTGGGCGAGCTGGGGGAGTTCGGGCTGATCAGGGAGCTCACCTCCCGGCTCACCACCACTCCGGCCGTACGGATCGGGCCGGGTGACGATGCCGCGGTGGTCACCGCGCCGGACCGCAGGGTGGTCGCCAGCACCGACATCCTCCTGGAGGGCCGGCACTTCAGGCGCGACTGGTCCACCGCCTACGACGTCGGCCGCAAGGCCGCCGCACAGAACCTCGCCGACATCGCGGCGATGGGCGCGGTGCCCACCGCGATCCTGCTCGGCCTGGTGGTCCCCGCGGATCTCCCCGCGACCTGGCCGACCGAGCTGATGGACGGGCTGCGCGACGAGTGCCAGGTGGCGGGCGCCGCGGTGGTCGGCGGGGACGTCGTACGCGGCGACACCATCACCGTCGCCATCACCGCGCTCGGCGATCTGCGCAACCAGGAGCCGGTCACCCGGGCCGGTGCCCAGCCCGGCGACGTGGTCGCGGTGACCGGCTGGCTCGGCTGGTCCGCCGCCGGGCACGCCGTCCTCTCCCGCGGTTTCCGCTCGCCGCGCGCCTTCGTGGAGGCCCACCGCCGCCCCGAGCCGCCATACCACGCGGGCCCGGCCGCCGCCGGACTCGGCGCCACCGCCATGACGGACGTCAGCGACGGACTGGTCGCCGACCTCGGGCACATCGCCGACGCCAGCAAGGTCCGGATCGATCTGCGGTCCGCCGGTATCGACATCCCCACGCAGATGTCCGACATCGGCACCGCCGTCGGCGTCGACCCGATGCAGTGGGTGCTCAACGGCGGTGAAGATCACGCGATCGTGGCCACTTTCCCGCCCGATGTGAAGCTGCCCGCCCGGTGGAAGGTCATCGGCGAGGTGCTCCACCCCTCCGCGCTGCCCCAGGTGACGGTGGACGGCGCCCCGTGGGTGAAGGCCGGCTGGGACCACTTCGGCGACGACGGGGATGACGGCTGATCCCGTCAGGGATAGGGGCCACGGGCGCCCGCGGAACCGCGGTGCGCCGCCGAGTAGATTCGGCGGTATGCACACACCTCCACGCGTCCTGACCGTCGCCGGATCCGACTCCGGCGGCGGCGCGGGCATCCAGGCCGACCTGAAGACGATGCTGGCGCTCGGCACCCACGGCATGAGCGTGGTCACCGCCGTCACCGCCCAGAACTCCCTGGGTGTGCAGGGCGCGTGGGAGCTGCCCGCCGAGGCCGTACGGGCCCAGTTCCGCAGCGTCGTCGACGACATCGGCGTACAGGCGGTGAAGACCGGGATGCTCTCCTCGGCCGAACTCGTCGAAACCGTCGCGGAACTGCTCGCCGAACTGCGGGTCCCGGTGGTCATCGATCCCGTAGGGGTCTCCAAGCACGGCGACGCGCTGCTCGCCGCCACCGCGCTGGACGCGGTCCGCGGCGCACTGCTGCCGACGGCCACCGTCGCCACCCCCAACCTGGACGAGGTCGCCCAGCTGACCGGAATCCGCGTCGGGGAAGAGGCCGATATGCGGCGGGCGGCCGCCGCGATCCTGGACTTCGGGCCGCGCTGGGCGCTCATCAAGGGCGGCCATCTGGCGGCCGGCCACCGGTCCGGTGACAGTTCCGTGGATCTGCTCACCGACGGGACCGAGGAGCACTGGCTGCGCGCGCCCCGCCACGACAACCGGCACACCCACGGCACCGGCTGCACCCTCGCCAGCGCACTGGCCGCGCAGCTCGCCAAGGGGGACACCGTCCCGCAGGCCGCCGCGGCGGCGAAGGACTACGTCACCGGCGCTCTCGCGGCCGGCTTCCGGCTCGGTGCGGGGATCGGCCCGGTGGACCACGGCTGGCGCTCGCGCGGCACGCTCTGACGGGGCGCACGGCGGCGCCAGGGGCGGGCGCCGCCGGGACCGCACCACGACGGGGGAACAGTGCGGCGCACGGCCCCGGGAACGGCAGAAGCCGGCCCACCGCGTGGGTGGACCGGCTTCACAAGCAACCGGCTGGGCTGCGCTACGGCTAAGACGTCAGCGCGAGACCTTGCCGGCCTTGATGCACGAGGTGCAGGCGTTCAGCTTCTTAGGCGTGCGCCCGATCACTGCACGCACCGTCTGGATGTTGGGGTTCCAACGACGGTTGGTGCGGCGATGCGAGTGCGAGACACTCTTGCCGAAGCCCGGCCCCTTGCCGCAGACGTCGCAGTTGGCAGCCACGGGTCACTCCAAAGACTTCAGATGCACTTACGGTGAAATCCCGACGAGCCGAGTGCATTGCCCGACCGGCACCGTCAGGAGAGGAATGGCCCGATTCTCATCGGGCAACCGGAGCAGCATACAACGACCGCTCCCGTAGAACGAAACTACCACGCACCCCCGGTCCCCCCGCCCCGGCCGCCCTCACGGAGCGCGGCTACTGTGCGGTGCATCCCGCGACCCAGGAGGACGACGTGCCCCACCCGCTCGACGCCGCCGCGGTCCGCTCCTGGTGCGGGCTGGCTCTGGAGGCGCTCGGCCGGGAACGCGAGCGGATCGACGCCATCAACGTCTATCCGGTGGCCGACGGCGACACCGGCACCAACCTCTATCTGACGCTCGAATCGGCCGCCCGCGCGGTCGAGGCCGCCTTCGACGGGCACACCTCCGCCGGCACCGCGCCCCGCCTCGCCGACGCGATCGGCGCCATGGCCCACGGGGCGCTCATCGGGGCGCGCGGCAACTCCGGCACGATCGTGGCGCAGCTGCTGCGCGGGATGACCGAGGTGCTGGCGGCCACCGACGGTTCGGCCGACGCACTGCGGCAGGCGCTGCGCCGGGCCGCCGCATCGACGTACGAGGCCGTCGCGCACCCTGTGGAGGGCACCGTGCTGACGGTCGCGACCGCCGCCGCCGACGCCGCCGAGCGGGCCGCCGCCGGGGCCCCCGGGGCCGCCGAGGTCGCCCGCGCCGCCCACGAGGGGGCCCGTACCGCGCTGCAGGCGACCCCCGGCCAGCTCGCGGTCCTCGGCCGGGCCGGTGTGGTGGACGCCGGTGGCTGCGGTCTGGTCGCGCTGCTGGGGGCGCTCGCCGACGCGCTGTCCGGGGAGGTCTCGGCGACACCGGTCGCCGTACGGGCCGACGCCCCGCTCCCCGAGGCGGCCGGCTGCGAGGTCGTGGACGGGGCGGCCGCGGACCGCCGCGGGGACCCGGACGGGCCCGCCTTCGAGGTGATCTATCTGCTGGAGGCCGCGGACGCGGCGGTGGCGCGGCTGCGGACCCGGCTCGACGGGCTCGGCGACTCCCTGGTGGTGGTCGGCGGGGACGGTCTGTGGAATGTCCATGTCCATGTCGACGACGCGGGCGCCGCGGTGGAGGCCGGTATCGAGGCGGGCCGCCCCTACCGGGTCCGCATCACACACTTCGGCGGCGTCACCCGCGCCAACGAGCCGGCCATGACGGCGCGGGCCGTGGTCGCGGTGGTACCGGGCGCCGGGCTCGCCGGACTGTGTGCGGAGGCCGGTGCGCTGCCGGTGGCCGTACGCCCCGGGGAGCCGCCCGCCAGCGGCGAACTGGTGCAGGCGATCCGGCAGGCGCACGCCCGTGAGGTGATGCTGCTGCCCAACGACGCCGACCTGCGGCACACCGCGGCGGCCGCCGCCGAACAGGCCCGCACCGAAGGCGTACGGGTCGCGCTCATCCCCACCCGCTCCGCCGTCCAGGGCATCGCGGCGCTGGCCGTGCACGAACCGGACCGCAGCTTCGACGAGGACGTGGTCGCGATGACCGCGGCCGCGGGCGCCACCCGCTACGCCGAGCTGGCGGTCGCCGAGCGGCAGTCGTGGACGATGGCCGGGGTCTGCCAGGCCGGGGACGTGCTCGGCCTGATCGACGGCGATGTCGCGGTGATCGGCGCCGACCTCACCCGCACCGCGATGACCGTGCTCGACCGGATGCTGTCCGCGGGCGGGGAGATGGTCACCCTGGTCCTCGGCGCGGAGGCGCCCGACGCCCTCGCCGAGCGGCTGGAGCGGCATGTCCGCGAGCGTCATCTCGCCGTGGACACCGTGGTGTACGAGGGCGGTCAGCATGCGGTGCCGCTGCTGATCGGCGTGGAGTGAGCGCACCGGACCGGTGAGTGAGCCGCGATTGTCACAGGTGTGGTGTGCAATGGAGTCGTGGCAGCGCTCGACGAACCCCTGAAGAAAATCCTCGGTGGCACCACCGCGAAGGTGCTGGCCGAGCATCTCGACCTGCATACGGTCGGCGACTTGTTGCATCACTATCCGCGCCGCTATGCCGAGCGCGGCGAACTGACCCGCCTCGCCGACCTCCCGCTGGACGAACATGTCACGGTCGTCGCGCAGGTCGCGGACGCCCGGGTGCTGAAGTTCAACGGCGGCCGGGGACAGCGCCTCGAAGTGACGCTCACCGACGGCAGCGGCCGCCTCCGGCTGGTCTTCTTCGGCAAGGGCATTCACAAGCCCCACAAGGACCTGCTCCCCGGGCGCCGCGCGATGTTCGCCGGCAAGGTGTCGGTCTTCAACCACAAACTGCAGCTCGCCCACCCCGAATACGAGCTCCTCGACCGCGCGGCCGACGACGACGGTGACGACGCGGTCAGCGCCTTCGCCAACCAGCTCATGCCGATCTACCCGGCCTGCCAGCAGATGGCGTCCTGGAAGATCGCCAAGGCGGTCGACGCGGTGCTGCCCAGCGCACAGGACGCCGTCGACCCGCTGCCGGAGGCGCTGCGCGAGGGCCGGACGCTGGTCCCGCTCACCGAGGCACTGCTGAAGATCCACCGCCCGGCCAGTAAGGCCGATATCGCCGATGCGCGATCCCGGCTGAAGTGGGACGAGGCGTTCGTCCTCCAGGTCGCGCTGGCCCGGCGCCGCCGCGCCGAGACCCAACTCCCCGCCGTGGCACGGACCCTGGCCAAGGACGGCATCCTCGACGCGTTCGACGCCAAGCTGCCCTTCACCCTCACCGACGGCCAGCAGAAGGTCAGCCGGGAGATCTTCGACGACCTGGCGACCGAACACCCCATGCACCGCCTCCTCCAGGGCGAGGTGGGCTCCGGCAAGGCCCAGCCGCTGGACGCCCTGGTGCTGACGCCGCGCGGCTTCCGTCCCATGGGGGAGATGGCCGTCGGCACCGAAGTGGTGGTGCCCAGCGGCGAGCTCGCCGTGGTGGACGGCGTCTTCCCGCAGGGCGAGCGGGAGGTGTGGCGGCTGGTGCTCTCCGACGGGAGCGCCGTCGAGTGCGACGACGAGCATCTGTGGATCGTCGCGGCCCGCGGCACGGGCGAGCGGGTGCTGACCACCCGGGAACTACGCGCCGATCTGCTGGGCGCCGACGGCCGGCCGAAATGGTCCATCGCGCCCGCGACGCCGGTGGACCTCGACGGTGGCGAGGCCCGCCCGCTCGACCCCTACGAGGTGGGGCAGGCGCTCGGCGACGGCAGCGGCGCCCGCCCGGCGGACCGGGTACCGGCCGCGTACCGCAACGCCCCCCTCAAGGACCGGCTGGCCGTGCTGCAGGGCCTGATGGACGCCGGGGGCGGGCCCGCGGGCGGCGCCGCGGTCTTCCGTGAGGCGGCCGGTCCGCTGGCCGACGACCTGGCCTGGCTGGTGCGCTCCCTGGGGGGCGCTGCCCGGCTGGAGCCGGTGTACGGGGGCGCGTACGACGTCTCCGTGGCGCTGCCGGACGGCTGTCCGCCGTTCCGGGACCCGGCCCGCGCGCATGCCGTGACGCCCGGGTCCGACGCCCACCCGGAGGGCGGCCCCGGCTTCCACCGCACCATCCAGGCGATCGAGCACGTCGGCCGCAAACCGGTCCAGTGCATCAGCGTCGCGCACCCCGACCACGCCTATGTGACCGACCACTTCACCGTCACGCACAACACCATGGTCGCGCTGCGCGCCATGCTCGGCGTGGTCGACAGCGGCGGCCAGGCCGCGATGCTGGCGCCGACCGAGGTCCTGGCCCAGCAGCATCACCGCTCGATCACCGAGATGATGGGGGAGCTGGCCGAGGGCGGAATGCTCGGCGGCGCGGAGCGGGGCACCAAGGTGGTGCTGCTGACCGGCTCCATGGGCGCCGCGGCCCGCCGCCAGGCGCTGCTCGACCTGGTCACCGGCGAGGCCGGCATCGTCGTCGGCACCCATGCCCTGATCGAGGACAAGGTGCAGTTCCACGACCTGGGTCTGGTCGTCGTCGACGAACAGCACCGCTTCGGTGTCGAGCAGCGGGACGCCCTGCGCGGCAAGGGCAAACAGCCACCGCATCTCCTGGTCATGACGGCGACCCCCATTCCGCGCACGGTCGCCATGACCGTCTTCGGCGATCTGGAGACCTCCGTCCTGGACCAGCTCCCCGCCGGACGCTCCCCGATCGCCAGCCATGTGGTGCCCGCCAAGGACAAACCGCACTTCCTGGCGCGCGCCTGGGAACGGGTCCGCGAAGAGGTGGCGGCCGGGCACCAGGGCTATGTGGTGTGCCCGCGGATCGGCGACGAGGAGGAGCCGCCCAAGGGGGCGAAGAAGGGCGCTTCGGGCTCCAAGGGCGCGGCGGCGAAAGAGAGTTCACCGGAGGACGTGGCGGAGAAGCGGCCGCCGCTCGCGGTGCTCGACATCGCCGAGCAGCTCACCACCGGCCCGCTGGACGGCCTGCGGGTGGCGGTGCTGCACGGCCGGATGGCACCGGATGACAAGGACGACGTGATGCGCCGGTTCGCGGCCGGCGAGCTGGACGTCCTGGTCGCGACGACCGTCATCGAGGTCGGGGTGAACGTCCCCAACGCCACCGCCATGGTGATCATGGACGCGGACCGCTTCGGCGTCTCCCAGCTGCACCAGCTGCGCGGCCGGGTCGGCCGTGGCTCCGCGCCCGGCCTGTGCCTGCTGGTCAGCGAGATGCCCGAGGCCAGCCCGGCCCGCGCCCGGCTCGCCGCCGTGGCCGGCACCCTCGACGGCTTCGAACTCTCCCGTATCGACCTGGAACAGCGGCGCGAGGGCGATGTCCTCGGCCAGGCGCAGTCCGGCGTCCGCTCCTCGCTGCGGATGCTCGCGGTCATCGACGACGAGGAGGTGATCGCGGCCGCCCGCGACGAGGCCACCGAACTCGTCGCCGCCGACCCCGAGCTGTCCGGATATCCGGAGCTGCGGATCGCGCTCTCCGCCCTGCTGGACGACGAACGGGAGCAGTATCTGGACAAGGGCTGAGCGGCGGGCCGCGGAGACGACGGGGCGCGGCGGACGGGCCCGGCGGCCCGCCGCCGGGTGAGATCGATCACCGCGCACCGCGCTCCCCGCCCGCTCCGGCCGGACACCGGCCGTCGGCTGACGGAATATCGTGGAGGCTGCGGAGCCTGCCGGCTCCCCTCAGTACACCGACTCAGTACACCGACCGCGCACAACGTAAGGACGGGCCCATGACCCGCGTGATCGCTGGTACGGCCGGCGGCCGCCGCCTGGCCGTACCACCGGGAAACGGCACCCGCCCCACCTCCGACCGGGCGCGCGAGGGCATGTTCTCCACCTGGGAGGCGCTCGACGGACCGCTGGCCGGTGCCCGGGTGCTCGATCTGTACGGCGGTTCCGGCGCGGTCGGCCTGGAGGCCCTCTCCCGCGGCGCCGCGCACGTGCTGCTGGTCGAGGCCGATGCCCGCGCCGTGCGCACCATCCGGGACAACGTCCGTACGGTCGGCCTCCCCGGCGTCGAGGTCCGGGCCGGCAAGGCCGAACAGACCGCCGCCGCACCGCCCCCGGGCGAGCCGTACGACCTCGTCTTCCTGGACCCGCCCTATGTGGTTACCGACGCCGATCTCTGCGAGATCCTGCTCACACTCCGTGGTCAGGGGTGGCTAGCGGAGCAGGCACTCGTCACCGTGGAACGCAGCACCAGAGGCGGCACGTTCCCATGGCCGGACGGCTTCGAAGCGATCAAGGCCCGTCGCTACGGCGAGGGGACGCTTTGGTACGGTCGCGCCGCTTCGACGTCGGCCGAATCGACGTCAGCAGCCGTGTCATGACCGGACCGGAGAGCAAGGAGACCGAGTTGCGCCGCGCCGTCTGTCCGGGGTCGTTCGACCCCATCACCAACGGGCATCTGGACATCATTGGCCGTGCCTCCAAGCTGTACGACGTCGTCCATGTCGCCGTGATGATCAACCAGTCCAAGCAGGGGCTGTTCACCGTCGACGAGCGGATCGACCTCATCCGCCGGGCCACCGCCGAGTACGGCAACGTGGAGGTCGAGGCCTTCCACGGACTGCTCGTCGACTTCTGCAAGCAGCGCGACATCCCCGCGATCGTCAAGGGACTGCGGGCGGTCAGCGACTTCGACTACGAGCTGCAGATGGCCCAGATGAACAACGGCCTGTCCGGTGTGGAGACGCTCTTCGTCCCCACCAACCCGACCTACAGCTTCCTCTCCTCCAGCCTCGTCAAGGAGGTCGCCGCCTGGGGCGGCGATGTCTCCCACCTGGTACCGCCGTTCGTTCTCGAAGCGCTCACCGAGCGCCTGCGCAAGAAGGACTGACCACCGCCTCCGGCGCCCCGCACCCGAGGACGGACTGAGGGGGCGTCGGCCGGTGTCGGGCGGAGCGCCGGTGGACGTACAGTCGTCCCGTTCCCGTCGTTCACAACCCTTCAGAGAGTGGCGAGTCCAAGGTGGACGTGCAGAAGAAGCTCGACGACATCGTCGCGACCGTCGGCGGCGCCCGGTCCATGCCCATGTCGGCCTCGTGCGTGGTCAACCGCGCCGAGCTGCTCGCCATGCTGGAGGAGGTGCGCGCGGCACTGCCGGGCTCCCTCGCCCAGGCGCAGGAGCTGCTCGGCGGCCGGGAGCAGATGGTCGAGCAGGCGCGGGCCGAGGCGGAGCGGATCATCGAGACCGCGCACGCCCAGCGCGGCTCGCTGATCTCCGACACCGAGGTCGCCCGGCAGTCCCAGGAAGAGGCGGACCGGATCCTGACGGAGGCCCGCCGGGAGGCGGAGGAGATCCGCGCCGAGGCCGATGACTACGTCGACAGCAAGCTCGCCAACTTCGAGGTCGTGCTCACCAAGACCATCGGGTCCGTGGACCGCGGTCGCGAGAAGCTGCTGGGCCGTGGCCCCGGGCTCGACGAGCAGGGCTACGAGGACGCCGAGGCCCCCGAGCGCAGCGGCGACCCGGAGACCCTCCGGCAGCGCGCCGACGCCTATGTGGACGCCAAGTTCGGGGCGTTCCAGGCCGTGCTGACCAAGACGCTGGAAGCGGTCGGCCGGGGCCGCGACAAGCTCCAGGGTGCCCTTGCGATCGATGAGCTGGCCGTCCATCTGGCGACGCAGGGCGATCCGCAGTCCGGGCATCCGCAGGCCGACGCGGAGTACCTCGCCGGCCTGGCGGGCATCGGCGCCGACCAGGCCCCGGCTCCGGTCCCGGCTCCGGTCCCGCAGCCGCCCCAGGTGCCCCCGATGCCCCAGCAGCAACCCCAGCCCCAGGAGCAGCTGCCCCAGGAGCACCAGCAGCCCCTCCAGCCGCAGCTTCAGCAGCAGGGCTACTACGACCCCACTGCCTACCCGCAGCAGGACGCCTACGGCTATCAGCAGCCGCAGCAGGCGGTGTACGCCCAGGACGGCCGGCACCAGGATCCCTACGGCTACGACTGGCAGCAGGCCCAGCAGGCCCAGCAGGCCCAGCAGGCCCAGCAGCAGGGCTACGACCCCCACGCGTACCTCCAGCCGCAGGTGCCCCAGCAGCCCCAGCACGCCCCGCACGGCCATGCCCCCCAGCCCGGTGCGCTCGACGAGACCAGCCTCTTCGACACCAGCATGATCGACCTGGACCAGCTCCGGGCCTACGAGGAGGGGCGCCAGTAGGCGGTCCCGCCCGCGGTCCGGGGAATGGGACCGGGAGCGGATTGGGCCTATCGGGGCCCGTCCAGTATCCTGGCTCTTCGGTCGCGCGTATATCCGCGATTTCTGCTGCCCGAATTCTGCACAGCCGGAATACGGGCGGCGCGTGAACCCCGTAGAAAGCAGGAAGCCATCAACGCCCGCCTCGACCACCGTTCCCCTCTCGTGTTCGACACACGCGAGCTGGGCCGGCGTCCCGGTGCGCTCAAGAGGGTCTCCCGCTCTGTTGAGGCCCCCCGGGACCTCGGCAACGAGGTCATCGGTGTGCCCGACGGCACGCCGGTCGAGCTCGACCTCCGCCTGGAGTCGGTCATGGACGGGGTGCTTGTCACAGGCACCGGCCGTGCAACCGTCAAGGGGGAGTGCGTAAGGTGTCTGGAGCCGCTGGAGCGAGAGCTCGACGCGGACTTCCAGGAGATGTTCACCTACCCCGACGCCGATGCCCGGGTCCGCGAGGCGGACGCCGGCGACGACGCCGAGGACGAGGAGGACACCCTCTTCGTCGAGGACGACCTGTTCGACCTCGAACCCGTGCTGCGTGACGCGGTGGTGCTTGCACTGCCGATGCAGCCGGTGTGCCAGGACGACTGCCCGGGTCTGTGCTCCGATTGCGGAGTGCGGCTCGCGGACGACCCGGACCACCACCACGACGCCGTCGACATCCGTTGGGCGGCACTGCAGGGACTCGCCGGGACCGTCAAGGACGGCGAGAAGGACAACATGGGCGGCGCCGAAGCGGGCGTCGACGAGAAGCAGGAGAAGTAGCCGTGGCTGTTCCGAAGCGGAAGATGTCGCGCAGCAACACGCGCCACCGCCGGTCGCAGTGGAAGGCTGCGGTCCCCACCCTGGTGGCGTGCGAGCGCTGCCACGAGCCGAAGCAGCAGCACATCGCGTGCCCGAGCTGCGGCACCTACAACAAGCGCCAGGTCCTCGAGGTCTGAGCGGCTGGTGACAGGCTTCATGTCAGACGCCAACTCGACTTCCCGCAAACGCGGGGATGAACCGACTCCGGCGGACACAGCCTCGTCGCACACGCTTCTGGAAGGGCGGCTCGGGTATCAGCTCGAGTCCGCCCTTCTGGTGCGTGCGCTGACGCACCGCTCGTACGCATACGAGAACGGCGGTCTGCCCACCAACGAGCGGCTTGAATTCCTCGGGGATTCGGTGCTCGGCCTGGTGGTCACGGACACGCTGTACCGCATCCACCCCGATCTCCCGGAAGGCCAGCTGGCCAAGCTGCGGGCCGCGGTGGTCAACTCGCGTGCGCTTGCCGAGGTGGGCCGCGGCCTCGACCTCGGCGCCTTCATCCGCCTCGGACGGGGCGAAGAGGGCACGGGCGGCCGGAACAAGGCTTCGATCCTCGCCGACACCCTGGAAGCGGTGATCGGCGCGGTCTATCTCGACCAGGGCCTCGACGCGGCCGGCGAGCTGGTGCACCGGCTCTTCGACCCGCTCATCGAGAAGTCCTCCAGCCTGGGCGCCGGCCTGGACTGGAAGACCAGCCTCCAGGAACTCACCGCGACCGAAGGTCTCGGCGTGCCGGAGTACCTGGTCACCGAGACCGGCCCCGATCACGAGAAGACCTTTACTGCTGCCGCCCGCGTCGGTGGTGTCTCGTACGGCACCGGCACCGGCCGCAGCAAGAAGGAAGCCGAGCAGCAGGCGGCCGAGTCCGCGTGGCGTGCGATTCGCGCCGCGGCGGACGAGGCGGCCAAGGCGGCGGCTTCCGGCGATGCGTCGCCGCCGGCCGAGGACTCGGCTCCGGCCGCCGGCGACGGTTCGTCGTCGGCACACTGAAGTACCGATTCTGACCCCGTCCGGGGCGGCCGCGCGTCGCCCCGGACGGGGTCAGAAGTCTTTCGCCCCACCGTCGTTCCCAAGGAGCCCTTCGTGCCCGAGCTGCCCGAGGTCGAGGTCGTACGCCGCGGACTGGAGCGCTGGGTCAGCGGCCGCACGATCGACGCCGTCGAGGTGCGGCATCCGCGGGCGATCCGCCGGCACACGGCCGGGGCGGCCGATTTCGCGGCCCGGCTCATGGGGCTGCGCCTCGGCACGGCCCACCGGCGCGGCAAGTACCTCTGGCTCCCGGTGAGCGGTGGCGGCCCGGCGGCCCAGACCGCCGCGGAGGGCATCGCTCCGGTGGTCACGCCGTCCGTCACCCACGGGCTGGCGATCCTCGCGCACCTCGGCATGAGCGGCCAGCTGCTGGTCCAGCCGCAGGACGCCCCCGACGAGAAGCATCTGCGGATCCGTATCCGCTTCGCCGACGAGCTGAACACCGAACTCCGCTTCGTCGACCAGCGCACCTTCGGCGGCCTCTCGCTGCACGACACCGTGCCCGGCGACGCCGACCAGCTGCCGGACGTCATCGCCCATATCGCCCGGGATCCGCTCGATCCCGCCTTCGACGACGCCGCCTTCCATGACGCGCTGCGCCGCCGCCGGACCACCGTCAAGCGCGCGCTGCTCGACCAGACGCTGATCAGCGGCGTCGGCAACATCTACGCGGACGAGGCGCTGTGGCGCAGCAAGCTTCACTACGAGCGGCCGACCGCCACCTTCACCCGCCCGCGCACGGCCGAGCTGCTCGGCCACGTACGGGACGTGATGAACGCCGCGCTCGCCGTCGGCGGCACCACCTTCGACAGCCTCTATGTCAACGTCAACGGTGAGTCCGGCTACTTCGAGCGCTCGCTGGACGCCTACGGCCGGGAGGACGAGCCCTGCCGCCGCTGCGGCACCCCGATCCGCCGCCGCCCCTGGATGAACCGTTCCAGCTACTTCTGCCCCCGCTGCCAGCGGCCGCCGCGCGCCTGAGCGCGGGCCGGGAACCGTGCGTCGGCTCAGCCGGCGGTGCGCTCGGCGTCGTACTCCTCGCGGGCCTGCATGACCTGCGGCATCCGGTCCTCCACCAGGGCGATCAGCGTCCGTAGTTGACGGGCGATCTGGTCGCCCAGCGGCGTCAGCGCGTAATCCACCCGGGGCGGGTTGGTCTGCTGTGCGGTGCGGTGTACGAGTCCGTCCCGCTCCAGTGCGTGCAGGGTCTGGGCCAGCATCTTCTCGCTCACCCCGGCCACCCTGCGGCGCAGTTCGTTGAAGCGGAAGGTGCCGTCGAGCAGGGCGCCGAGCGTCAGGCTGCCCCATCGGTCGGTGATGTGCCGGAGTGCGTCGCGGGACGGGCAGTCGCGCGCGAATACGTCGTAGGCCAGGTCGTCCGGACAGCCGGGGGTGGGCTCCTCGGCCGTCTCGCCGGTGGTTTCGGTCGCCATGGGCACACCATACCCTCGCGCAGCGCTAACTACCAGGTTGCGCTTTCTAAAAGTTAGTGCTTCTCTTTTCCTCATCGCAGCCCTGACGCTCCCGGGTACCGACCGTCCCGGGATGCCGTGAACCCCGAGGAGAATCCACCGTGACCACGCCTGCCCTGCCCGCCCCCGTCGTCTCGCTCGCCTACCACTCCGGCTTCGGCCACACCGCCGTACTGGCCGAGGCCGTCCGGGCCGCCGCCACCGAGGCCGGCGCCACCGTTCACCTGATCAAGGTCGACGAGATCACCGAAGCCCAGTGGGAGCAGCTCGACGCCTCCGACGCGATCGTCTTCGGCTCGCCGACCTACATGGGTACGGCCTCCGGCGCCTTCCACACCTTCGCCGAGGCGACCGCCAAGCGCTGGGCCACCCGCGCCTGGCAGGACAAGCTCGCCGCCGGATTCACCAACTCCGCCTCCAAGAGCGGCGACAAGCTGCACACCCTGCAGTTCTTCACGGTGCTCGCCGCCCAGCACGGCATGAACTGGGTCAGCCTCAACCTGCTCCCCGGCTGGAACTCCTCCACCGCGTCCGAGAACGACCTCAACCGCCTGGGCTTCTTCCTGGGTGCCGCCGCCCAGTCCCCCAACGACCAGGGCGCCGAGGGCGTCCACAAGGCCGATATCGCCACCGCCGAGCACCTCGGACGCCGGATCACCGAGCAGGCCCGCATCGTCCTCGCGGGCCGCGCCGCCCTCGCCGCCTGACCGGCGCGCCGCCGGGCGGGCTGTCTCAGAAGCCGAAGTCCTGCGTCCACCACGGGCCGCCCGCCCCGACGTGGGCGCCGACACCGAGGGTCTTGTACTCGCAGTTGAGGATGTTGGCGCGGTGCCCGGGGCTGTGCATCCAGGAGTCCATGACGGCCTCGGCGTCGGCCTGGCCGCGGGCTATGTTCTCGCCGCCGAGGCCGTCGACGCCCGCCTCACGGGCGCGGTCCCAGGGGGTGTCCCCGTCCGGGTCGGTGTGATCGAAGAAGCCGCGCCGGGCCATGTCATCGCTGAAGTCCTGGGCGAGACCGGCCAGTTCCCGGTCCGCCGTCGCGGGGGAGCAGCCGGCCTGGGCGCGCTCCTGATTCACCAGGGACAGCACCTTGGCCTCCTCGGACGACTGGCCGTCGGGGGCCTTCGGCGCCGCCACGCTGCGCTCGGGCGCCGCGGAGCCGGGCCGTTCGGCGGGGGCGGCGGGCCGCTTCGAACCGGTCGTCCCGGTGGGAGTCTTGGACGGCTGGTGCGGGGCGGGGGACACCGGGCGGGTGGCGGTGCGGGAAGGCCGCCCGCTGCCGGGGGTCTTGGCGCGGGCGCCGCCACGGCTCGCTTCCTGCGTGGCGCGGTCGCTCGGCGACGCCGAGACGCCGCCCATCGGCTCGGTGACCTGCGGCAGCGCACCGGCCCGGACCCGGTCGCCCTGCTCGCCGTCCGCACCCCCGTCGAACTGCCCGTGGCCGGGGATGAGTCCGGAGGCGACCGCCACGGCTCCCATCGCCACCACCGCGGAGGCGCCGAGCAGTCCGGTGCGGACGGGCGTCATCCCGCGGCCGCGCGCCGCGCGATGTCCGCGGTCCCGCGCCGTGGCCGGCGCACCCGGCCGTTCTGCCGTCGGTGCGTCAACACGCCCCGCAGCGGGGGCGTCGGGGGCAGGGGGAGCAGAGCGTCGATGGCGGCCCATCCGCGGTCTTCCTTCCGTCCTCAGCGCAAGATGAATCACCCATAAGAGTGAGCCTCGCTGTCCGGGGACTGTACGCCATGGCGCACGAGGCGGAAGTGACCACTGAGCAAATGACCAGTTAGCGTGCAGACATGAAGGAAGCTGTTCGAGTGACCGCGTGGGTGCGGGGTCGGGTCCAGGGCGTCGGGTTCCGCTGGTTCACCCGGGCCAACGCCCTTCGCATCGGCGAACTCGCGGGATTTGCCGTCAATCTGGGTGACGGCCGCGTCCAGGTGGTCGCCGAGGGCCCGAAGGAGCACTGCGATCAGTTGCTGGACTGGCTCCGCACCGGAGACACGCCCGGACGCGTCGACGGAGTCACTGAGATATGGGGCACACCCCGCGGCGGTTATGACGGCTTCGAGATCCGCTGATCCGGCCCGCCGGAACCGTCCATACGGCCGTCATGGGCGATCTTGCCCAGACCTCTTTGTCAGCCGCTGACGGGAGATAAGCCCTGGTGGTTGCCAACTCGGCCGACCCGTGCAAGGCTGCCGCTGTACGGATGATCTCTACGCCCCCGCGGGACCTTTCTGGGGAGTCGGCGCAGCGCCCTCGCGGCCGCGCACTCTCAGGTGCCCGAGGATACGGGGTGTGATCGTGTTGACCGTCAAACCGTTTGGTGAGACTCTGGAATCCCCGCGCACCTTAGCTGTTTGGCATTGAGTACACCAGAGAATGACAAGCACCGCGGGTGCGAATCCCTCACGACCCACACCGCTTCGGTCGGTCACTCATTGTGGAGGACCATCCATCATGGCAAAGGCGCTTCTCGGTTACGTCGGCGGCTCCGACCCCCGAGTCCTCTCCGAGATGCGACGGCTTCAGCAGCGCGTCCAAGACCTTGAATCCGAACTTATTCGGATGCAGGCCGAAAACGACATGCTGTCCGCTGCCGCACGTCGCGACGACTCGATGCTCGACATCGACGTACCCCAGGCGGAGCCCGCGCTCACCTGACCCCGACCTCAGGGCCGGTAGGGCTGCTCGCCAGCCGCTTGAGGCACCGCTCTCTTCAAGATCTGCAAGGGACGCTTCGGCGTCCCTTCGTCGTTTCCGGCTTTTCTTCCTGCGGCTTTTCCCGCGGACCACCTGGTCACTTCAGCCGTGGCCGCCCCTCCCTTACCGCATGATGTGCCCTGCGCTTTCGGCAGTGAAACCGAAAATGAACGGCGCGGTATACCCGGGGGCCGTAGCGGGCCGGGGAGCGCCCCGGAATGTTGGAAGTCACCCGCCGGGGAGCGGCCGGTAGAGTCCCACGGCGTGCATCTCAAGAGTCTGACCCTGCGAGGTTTCAAGTCCTTCGCCTCCGCCACGACACTGCGCTTCGAGCCGGGCATCACCTGCGTCGTGGGCCCCAACGGCTCCGGCAAGTCCAATGTCGTGGACGCGCTGTCCTGGGTCATGGGCGAACAAGGAGCGAAGTCGCTGCGCGGCGGGAAGATGGAGGACGTCATCTTCGCCGGGACGACCGGGCGGCTGCCGCTCGGCCGTGCCGAGGTCTCGCTCACCATTGACAATTCCGACGGTGCACTGCCGATCGAGTACGCCGAAGTCACCCTCACCCGGATCATGTTCCGCAATGGCGGCAGCGAGTACCAGATCAACGGGGACACCTGCCGGCTGCTGGATATCCAGGAATTGCTCTCCGATTCCGGTATCGGCCGGGAGATGCATGTCATCGTCGGGCAGGGCCAGCTGGACTCCGTACTGCATGCCGACCCGATGGGGCGCCGGGCCTTCATCGAGGAAGCGGCCGGCGTCCTCAAGCACCGCAAGCGCAAAGAGAAGGCGCTGCGGAAGCTGGAGGCGATGAAGGCCAATCTCGCCCGGGTCCAGGATCTGACCGATGAGCTGCGGCGCCAGCTCAAGCCGCTGGGGCGGCAGGCCGCGGTCGCCCGGCGCGCCGCCGTCATCCAGGCGGATCTGCGCGACGCCCGGCTGCGGCTGCTCGCCGACGACCTCGTCACCCTGCGCCGGGCGCTGCGCGCCGAGATCGCGGACGAGGCGGCGCTCAAGGAACGCAAGCAGGCCGCCGAGGACCGGCTGCGCACCGCGCAGCAGCGGGAGGCGGCGCTGGAGGAGGAGGTCCGTACGCTCACGCCGCGGCTGCAGCGCGCGCAGCAGACCTGGTACGAGCTGTCGCAGCTCGCGGAGCGGGTGCGCGGCACGATCTCGCTGGCCGAGGCGCGGGTCAAGAGCGCCACGGCGGCCCCGCCGGAGGAGCGGCACGGTCGCGACCCCGAGGACATGGAGCGGGAGGCCGCCCGGATCCGCGAGCAGGAGGCGGAGTTGACGGCCGCGCTGGAGGCGGCGAGCCGGGCGCTGGAGGACACCGTCGAACACCGTGCCGGGCTGGAGCGGCAGTTGGCGGACGAGGAGCGGCGGCTGCGGGACGTGGCCCGCGCCATCGCCGACCGCCGGGAGGGCCTGGCCCGGCTGAGCGGGCAGGTCACCGCCGCCCGGGGCCGGGCCGCCTCGGCGCAGGCGGAGATCGGCCGGCTCGCCGAGGCCCGGGACGCCGCCCGGCGCCGGGCGGACACCGCCCAGCAGGAGTACGAGCAGCTCCGGGCCGAGGTCGACGGGCTGGACGCGGGCGACGAGGAGATCGCCGAGCGGCACGAGGCGGCCCGCCGGGAGCTGGCCGACACCGAGACCGCGCTGACCGCCGCGCGCGAGGCGCTGACCGCGGCCGAGCGCGAGCGGGCCGCCACCGCCGCCCGGCATGACGCACTGGCGCTCGGACTGCGCCGCAAGGACGGCACCGGAGCGCTGCTGGCCGCCGCGGACCGGCTCACCGGACTGCTCGGGCCGGCCGCGGAACTGCTGACCGTCACCCCCGGATTCGAGATCCCGGTGGCGGCGGCGCTCGGCGCGGCCGCGGACGCCGTCGCCGTCACCGGCCCGGCCACCGCCGCCGAGGCCATCCGGCTGCTGCGCGCACAGGACGCGGGGCGGGCGGCGATGGTGCTGGGGGGAGCCGGGGGCCGGAGCAGGACGGGGACGGTGCCGGCGCCCGCACGGGCGGTGGAGGCGACGGAGGGTGGGGGAGGCGGGGCTGGGGGGACTGCCACGACTGCCGGGGCTCATGGTGGCGATGCGGCTCATGCGATGCATGCGGCTGATGTGGTCCGTGGGCCCGAGGTGACTCGTGGCGTTGACGCGATGCGTGGGCCCGATGCGATGCGTGAGGCCGATCCGGGAAACGCCGATCGGGGAAGCGGTGTCACCGGAGCGGCCGAGGGCGCCGTGGTGGGCGTCCGTACGGAGGCGGCGGAGGTGGCCGGGGCGCCGGGTGCGCCCGAGCCGGCCGTGCACCGTGTCCCCGGGCCCCGCTCCGCTCCCGTACCGGCCGCGGAACTGGTCCGGGGGCCCGGGGAACTGACCGCCGCCGTGGCCCGGTTGCTGCGGGATGTCGTGGTGGTCGGGACGCTGGAGGAGGCCGAGGAGCTGGTGGCCGCGCGGCCGGAGCTGATGGCCGTGACCGGTGAGGGCGATCTGCTCGGGGCGCATTTCGCCCAGGGGGGTTCCGCCGGTGCGCCGAGCCTGCTGGAGGTGCAGGCGTCCGTCGACGAGGCGGCGGCCGAGCTGGAGGAACTGGGCGCGCGCTGTGCGGAGCTGGCCGAGGCGCAGCGGGCCGCGTCGGAACGCCGTACCGCGGGAGCCGCGCTGGTCGAGGAGTTGGCCGAGCGGCGGCGGACGGCGGACCGGGAGAAGTCGAAGGTCGCCGGGGACCTGGGCCGGCTCGGCGGGCAGGCGCGGGCGGCCGCGGGCGAGGCCGAGCGCTGTGACGCGGCGGCGGCCAAGGCCGAGGAGGCGTTGCTGCGGGCCACCGAGGAGGCCGAGGAGCTGGCCGAGCGGCTCGCGGTGGCCGAGGAGGACCCGGGCGTCGGCGAAGAGGAGCCGGACACCTCCGTACGGGACCGGCTGGCGGCCGACGGTGCCAATGCGCGGCAGACCGAGATGGAGGCGCGGCTCCAGGCGCGTACGCACGAGGAGCGGGTGAAGGCGCTCGCCGGGCGGGCGGACGCCCTGGACCGGGGCGCGCGGGCCGAGCGCGAGGCGCGGGCGCGGGCCGAGCGGCGGCGCGCCCGGCTGCGGCACGAGGCGGCGGTGGCCGGGGCGGTCGCCGCGGGTGCCCGGCAGCTGCTGGCACATGTCGAGGTGTCGGCCGTACGGGCCGAGGAGGAGCGGGGCGCAGCGGAACGGGCCAAGGCCGGGCGGGAGCAGGCGCTGGTGGCCGAGCGCAACCAGGGCCGGGAGCTGAAGTCCGAGCTGGACAAGCTGACCGACTCGATGCACCGCGGTGAGGTGCTGGGCGCGGAGAAGCGGCTGCGGATCGAGCAGCTGGAGACCAAGGCGCTGGAGGAGCTGGGGGTGGAGCCGGCCGGGCTGATGTCCGAGTACGGTCCCGAGCAGCCGGTACCGCCGTCGCCGCCCGCCGAGGGCGAGGTGCTCCCGGACGATCCGGAGCATCCCCGCAACCAGCCGGTGCCCTATGCGCGGGCCGAGCAGGAGAAGCGCCTCAAGGCCGCCGAGCGGGCGTATCAGCAGCTCGGGAAGGTGAACCCGCTGGCGCTGGAGGAGTTCGCGGCGCTGGAGGAGCGGCACAAGTTCCTGAGCGAACAGCTTGAAGACTTGAAGAAGACCCGGGCCGATCTGATGCAGGTGGTCAAGGAGGTCGACGAGCGGGTGGAGCAGGTCTTCACCGAGGCGTACCGCGACACCGCGCGGGAGTTCGAGGGCGTCTTCGCGCGGCTCTTCCCGGGCGGGGAGGGGCGGCTGGTGCTCACCGATCCGGACGACATGCTGTCGACGGGGGTGGATGTGGAGGCCCGGCCGCCCGGGAAGAAGGTCAAGCGGCTGTCGCTGCTGTCGGGCGGTGAGCGGTCGCTGACCGCGGTGGCGCTGCTGGTGTCGATCTTCAAGGCGCGGCCCAGTCCGTTCTATGTGATGGACGAGGTGGAGGCCGCGCTGGACGACACCAATCTGCAGCGGCTGATCCGGATCATGGAGGAACTCCAGGAGAGTTCCCAGCTGATTGTGATCACGCATCAGAAGCGGACGATGGAGGTCGCGGACGCGCTCTACGGGGTATCCATGCAAGGCGACGGCGTATCGAAGGTGATCAGTCAGCGGCTGCACTGAGCGCGCTCGCGCGGGCGGTGCGCGCGGCGGCCGCGGCCCGGCGTCGGCCGCTGGGACGGCGGCACTCGGCCCCTTTGCCGATCGCCCGGAGTATCCGACACTCCATCAGTTCAAAACTTGAACGAATGTCCCGCAGGCCCTCCGAGAAACAAATTCATCACGCCCTATTGACTTCGAAACTTGAAGGCATAGTCTCTGCAACGTTGCTTTTACCTTCAAGTGGTGGGTACCCCCAACCTATGCACCACTAGAAGGGCCAGCCCCCTACGCCCGGCAGCGCAGCCGGGCCACTGGAGTTCACGTTGACCAGCACCGCGCAGCCGACGGTTCCGGAAGGCCGCAAGGCCCATCCCGACCATCTCGGCCATGTCATCTTCATCACCGCGGCTGCCGCGATGGGCGGCTTTCTCTTCGGCTATGACAGTTCCGTCATCAATGGTGCCGTCGAGGCGATCCGCAGCCGTTACGACGTCGGATCCGCCGTACTGGCCCAGGTGATCGCCGTCGCGCTGATCGGCTGCGCCATCGGCGCCGCCACCGCGGGCCGGATCGCGGACCGCATCGGCCGTATCCGCGTGATGCAGATCGCCTCGGTGCTGTTCACCATCAGCGCCGTCGGCTCCGCTCTGCCGTTCTCCCTCTGGGACCTCGCCTTCTGGCGGATCATCGGCGGCTTCGCCATCGGTATGGCCTCGGTCATCGGCCCGGCCTACATCGCCGAGGTCTCGCCGTCCGCCTACCGCGGCCGCCTCGGCTCGTTCCAGCAGGCCGCGATCGTCGTCGGTATCGCCGTCTCACAGCTCGTCAACTGGGGCATCCTCAACCTCGCCGACGGCAACCAGCGCGGCACCCTCGCCGGCCTGGAGGCCTGGCAGTGGATGCTCGGCGTGATGGTCGTCCCGGCCGTCCTCTACGGTCTGCTCTCCTTCGCGATCCCCGAGTCGCCGCGCTACCTGATCTCGGCCGGCAAGGTCACCCGCGCCAAGGAGGTGCTGGCCGAGGTCGAGGGCAAGAGCGTGAACCTCGACACCCGGGTCGCCGAGATCCAGGACGCGATGCGCCGCGAGCACAAGTCCTCGTTCAAGGACCTGCTGGGCGGCAAGATGGGCTTCCTGCCGATCGTCTGGGTCGGTATCGGTCTCTCGGTCTTCCAGCAGCTGGTCGGCATCAACGTCGCGTTCTACTACTCCTCGGCGCTGTGGCAGTCCGTCGGCATCGACCCGAGCGCCTCGTTCTTCTACAGCTTCACGACGTCGATCATCAACATCATCGGTACCGTGATCGCGATGGTCTTCGTCGACCGGATCGGCCGCCGTCCGCTGGCGCTGATCGGCTCGGCCGGTATGGCCATCGCGCTCGCCCTGGAGGCATGGGCCTTCGCCGCCAAGACCGCGGCCGGCACCCTGCCGCCCACCGAAGGCACCGTGGCGCTGATCGCCGCCCATGTCTTCGTGCTCTTCTTCGCCCTCTCCTGGGGCGTCGTGGTCTGGGTCTTCCTCGGCGAGATGTTCCCGAACAAGATCCGCGCCGCCGCGCTGGGCGTCGCCGCCTCCGCGCAGTGGATCGCCAACTGGGCCATCACGGCCAGCTTCCCGAGCCTGTCCGACTGGAACCTCTCGGGTACGTACGTCATCTACGCGGTCTTCGCCCTGCTCTCGATCCCCTTCGTGCTCAAGTTCGTGAAGGAGACGAAGGGCAAGGCGTTGGAGGAGATGGGCTAACCCCCCGCCAGTCCGTCTCCTCAGCACTGGGTACTGCCCCGGGTCATCAGGGACCCCGGGCAGTACCCCTTTTTGTGGCCGGGGTGGGCCGGGGCGAGCCCGGTCGGGCCGGGCCGGTGTCAGGGTTTCCGGGGCTGCTGACGCCCGTCAGTCCTGGAGACGCGGCAGCACCCGCTCGGCGAACAGATGGAGCGAGCGCCAGCCCTCGTCGACGGGCATCCCGCCGCACAGCGGATGGAGGATCAACGAGCCCCCGCCGCCCGGCCGCCGGGCGAGCCGGAGGCAGTCGTCGGGGGTGAGGACGCGGTAGACGCCCTCCTCGCGCAGCGCCGCGGCGTCCCGGGCGGACGAGCGCACCGCGGAGCGGATACCGGAGGACTGCCAGGAGGCGTACATCCGGGCCTCATGCAGCAGATGGCTGCCGTACTCGGCCCAGGTGCGGTCCGGGTCCTCGGAGAGGTGGAGGAGCGCGGTCCGCTCGGGCGGCTGCATCACCCACCCGTCGGTGCCGTGGGCGGCGCGCTGCTCGTCGTAGTAGGCGGCCAGTCCGGGGAGGTGGGCGCTGGGGAAGAAGGGGAGCCCCAGACGGGCCGCGCGCCGGGCCGCGGCCCGTGAGCTGCCGCCGATCAGCAGCAGCGGATGCGGCTGGGTGTACGGGCGCGGGGTGACCCGGACCGTACGCCCCCGATATGTGAACGGTTCACCGGTCCAGGCGGACAGCAGGGTCTCCAGCGCCTCGTCCTGGAGCGGGCCGCGGCCCGGCCAGTCCTTGCCGTGTGCCGCGTACTCCTCGGGCCGGTAACCGAGGCCGGCGACGGTGACCAGCCGGCCGCCGCTGAGCAGATCGAGCGAGGCGAGGTCCTCGGCCAGCCGCAGCGGATCGTGCAGCGGGGTGATCAGCGCGGAGACGGTGACGCCGATCCGGCGGGTGGCGCCGAAGACGGCGCCCGCGAAGGTGAGCGGGGAGGGCATCCAGCCGTTGCTGGTGGCGTGGTGCTCCTCGGTCTGGACCATGGTGAAACCGCGGTCGTCGGCGAACGCCGCCATCTCGACGGCGGCCCGGTAGCGCGCGGACAGCGTGGCGGGTGTGGGTGCGGGGTCGACGAGGTTGATCCGCAGGACCGTGACAGGCAGAGCGGGCATCGCAAACGTCCCCTTCGCCAGGGTGGTTGGCGAAGGGGACGCTAGCTGACGATGCGTCAGATCACTAGAGGCGGAATCCGGTCCACGGGGCCCGGGTCAGCCCGCCTCGACTGGCTGCCGGGCTTCGGCCGCCTCATCCGCACCGGCCGCCGGGACGGTCTCCTTCGGCGCCGGCAGTACGGCGAAGACCAGCGCGGCGATCGCGATCGTGGCCGCCCAGCCCAGGCCGTTCTCACCGATCCAGGTGGTGGCCAACGGGCCGGTGAACCACTGGACCTTGGTGAAGCACAGACCCGCGACGAGCGCCACGCCCCAAGCTGTCATGGCCTGCCAGCAGAAGCCGCCGACGTACCAGTAGCGGCTGGTGCGGCCGGTGTTCATCAGGCTGTCGGCGTCATAGCGGACGGCCAGCTTCCGCCGCCGGGCCATGTCGACGCCGTAGACGCCGATCCAGGCGGAGAAGGAGACCGCGAGCAGCGTCAGGAAGGCGATGAACTGGCCGATGAAGTCCTTGGCCACCAGCATCATGAACAGGCCGCCGACCAGGCTGATGACAGCGTTGATGCTGACCGCGAGAGCGCGCGGCAGCTTGACGCCCATGGTCTGGGCGGTGAAGCCCGCGGAGTACATCGACAGGCTGTTGATCAGCACCATTCCGACCAGCGCGGTGACCAGGTACGGCACCGCGAGCCAGGACGGCAGGATGCTGCCGAGGAACGACATCGGGTCGGTGTTCTGCCCGGCCAGCTTCGGGCTGGAGACCGCCATCACGCCGCCCATCAGCACCATCGGCAGCAGCACCAGGGCCGCGCCGGAGACCGTGGCGCCGACGATCTTCTTGCCGGACGCGGAGTGCGGGAGGTACCGCGCGAAGTCGGGACCCGTGGGCACCCAGCTGATCCCGCCGGCCGCGATGGTACCGACGCCCGCGATCACCATGGCAGTGGTGCCGGCCTTCTTGGCGAAGACGGCGTCCCAGTCCATCGTGGCGACCAGGTAGACCAGCACCATGATGCTGAACAGGCCGAACAGATACGTCGAGTACTTGTTGCAGACGTTCAGCGCCTTCCGGCCCATGCCGCTCACCAGGAACGTCACGGCCACGAAGGCGAGCAGGGTCACGACGACGAGGACGTCGTTGCTCGCGATGCCGAACAGCAGATGCAGCACCGTCAGCACCGCGTAGGCGCCGGTGACCGCGTTGATCGTCTCCCAGCCGAAGCGGGCGACCCACAGGATCGCGCCGGGGAAGTAGTTGCCGCGGACGCCGAAGGCGGCCCGGGAGAGCATCGCGCCGGGCGCGCCGCCCCACTTGCCGGAGACCGACAGCACGCCCACCATGCCGAAGGCGACGGCCGCGGCGATCACGGCCACCAGCAGGACCTGCCAGAAATTCAGCCCGTTGTTGACCACGAGCGAGGCGCCCATGGTGAGCAACAACACGCTGATGTTGGCGGCGACCCAGGTCGGGAAGAGCTCGCGGACGCGGCCCTGGCGTTCGTTGTCGGGGACCGGCTCGATGCCGCGGGTCTCGACAGCGCCTTCGGTTGCGGGAGCGGAAGCGGACGTGGTGCCCATTGGTGCAGGTATCTCCGTGCGGGGATCTGGGACACCCCCGGGGAGGAGGTGCAGGCAGCGGCTGTGGTGCCTGGCCAGAATTTGGTTGCCAGGACTCTACGCGCGTTGCGCGGCCGTCCACCATCGTACTTTGATCCAACTTCTTCCGGTTCGTTCCGTTGGACCCAACAACGACGACGAGTGTCACCCAACCTCGTCGAACGGTCCAGTCGGGACCCCTCCGGGGACCGTCCCGGGGGCGGGAGTCCGGGGCGCCGCTTTCCGGACGCCGCCGCCGTCCGGGTTCGGCGCGTGCGGTCCCCACGGGCGGGGCGTGGCTGATACTGGAGGGGTTATGGACATCGTCATCCTTGCTGTAGTCATCGCCGTGGTCGTGCTCGGCGCGATCAGCGGGCTCGTCGTCAGCGGCCGCAAGAAGAAGCGGCTGCCGCCGTCCCCGCCGGCTGCCCCGAAGCCCTCCGTCAGCGCGCCTCCCGCCGAACCGCAGGTCGGCGAGGAGGCCGAGACCCCCCGCGACGAAGAGCGTCGCACCATCGAAGAAGTCACGCTGCCCACCGCCGAGGCGCCTGCGGCCGAGGCACCGGCCGCCGAGCCGGAGGCGCCCGCCGCCCCCGAGATCGAGGTCCCCGAGCCCACCGCGGGCCGGCTGGTCCGGCTGCGCGCCCGGCTCTCCCGCTCCCAGAACACCCTGGGCAAGGGCCTGCTGACCCTGCTGTCCCGTGAACACCTCGACGAGGAGACCTGGGAGGAGATCGAGGACACCCTGCTGACCGCCGACGTCGGCGTCGCCCCCACCCAGGAGCTGGTCGAACGGCTGCGGGAGCGGGTCAAGGTGCTCGGCACCCGCACCCCCGAGGGCCTGCGCGCACTGCTGCGCGAGGAACTGCTCACCCTCATCGGCACGGACGCCGACCGCACCGTGCACACCGCCAACGGCATCGGCAACGGCGGCGACGAGATCCCCGGCGTCGTCATGGTCGTCGGCGTCAACGGCACCGGAAAGACCACCACCACCGGCAAGCTCGCCCGGGTCCTGGTCGCCGACGGCAAGTCCGTCGTCCTCGGCGCCGCCGACACCTTCCGCGCCGCGGCCGCCGATCAGCTCCAGACCTGGGGCGAGCGGGTCGGTGCCCGTACGGTCCGCGGACCCGAGGGCGGCGACCCGGCCTCCATCGCCTTCGACGCGGTGAAGGAAGGCATCGCCGAGACCGCCGATGTCGTCCTGATCGACACCGCGGGCCGGCTGCACACCAAGACCGGTCTGATGGACGAACTCGGCAAGGTCAAGCGGGTCGTCGAGAAGCACGGCCCGGTCGGCGAGGTGCTGCTGGTCCTGGACGCCACCACCGGCCAGAACGGCCTGGTCCAGGCCCGGGTGTTCGCCGAGGTCGTGGACATCACCGGTGTGGTCCTCACCAAGCTCGACGGCACCGCCAAGGGCGGCATCATCGTCGCCGTCCAGCGCGAACTCGGCGTCCCCGTCAAGCTCGTCGGCCTCGGCGAGGGAGCGGACGACCTGGCTCCCTTCGAGCCGGAGGCTTTCGTCGACGCCCTGATCGACTGACGCCGCCGGGGCAGCACGCCCGGAACGTCACCGGCCCCCGGTACCCGTACACGACGGGTACCGGGGCCGAGCCATGTCCGCCGGGCGGTGAAGCAGGCCCGAGCGCTTCAGGCCACCGAGCGGTTGCAGGCGTACGCCAGGGTGCCCAGCATCAGCCGCGCCTGCGGCGGCCGGCCGGCCGTGTCCAGGGACGGGGGGCGCAGCCAGCGCACCGGGCCGTGGCCGCCGAGGTCGGAGGGCGGCGCGGTGAGGTGGTCGCCGGGGCCCAGGGAGCGCAGATCGAGCGAGGCGTCGTCCCAGCCCATCCGGTAGAGCAGATCGGGGAGCCGGCCGGCCGCTCCGGGGGCGACGAAGAACAGCGCCCGGCCGGTCGGGGCCAGCGCGACCGGGCCCAGCGGCAGGCCCATCCGCTCCAGCCGCGCCAGCGCGTTGCGGCCGGCGGCCTCCGGCACATCGAGGAGGTCGAACGACCGGCCCACCGGCAGGAGGATGGCGGCGCCCGGTGTCTCCGCCCATGCCGCGGCGGCCTTCTCCCAGCCGGCACCGGCCGTCAGCTCCTGACCGAAGGCCAGCGGATGGGCGCCGGGGGAGGGGCAGTCGGCATCCCCGCACGAGCAGTCCGTACGGCCGCTGCCCGCACGGACCGCGCGGGCGCCGGGGACGACGTCCCAGCCCCACAGCCCGGTGTACTCCGCCACCGCCGCGATCTCGGCCGAGCGGGCGCGGCGCCGGGAGCTGGCACGCATCTCTCGGATGCCGCCGATCGTGAAGCCCATGCCCCCTCCAACGGGTGGTGCGTGCCAGTGGTTACGAGTCGGCGGGTTGACGGTCCGGCGCCGACGGGGCTCCGGCTACGCCCGTGGTGCGGTGGTGTGCCGGGTGGTGTGGTGTGCCGCGTGAGCCCTCGTGTGCTTCGTTCCGCCCGGCGTTCTTCGGCCTGTGTCAAGTCAATCGCGAGAGCTGAGCGGGGAGTTCATTCGAAGGGGTGGCGAATGGTGGCGTTTCCGCGATCGCCCTCGCGGCGGGCGTGATCGTAGGATTACTTTCGGTGCGCGGACCCCGGAGAGGCACCGATCGCACGGGTATGCCGGTGGCAACGCACAGGTCGAGCACAGGCCAAAAGGTGTGGCCGGAAACCGTGATCGGGTAGATGTACCCCGGACAGGCGTCGTAACGGACGGTGGCCTGTGGGTGGTTCGCGGCAGACACCAGCACCAGACACCAGCACCAGGCACCAACGCAGCTATCGGGATGGGGGCTTCCAGTGGGCGGCAACGGCGGCACGGGCGGCACCGACGCCGTGAAACAACCCAACGCACAGTTGGGTTCGTGGTTCATGCGCAGCGGCTGGTCCAAGGGCGAACTGGCCCGGCAGGTCAACCGCCGGGCACGCCTGATGGGCGCCCATCACATCAGCACCGACACCTCGCGGGTGCGCCGCTGGCTCGACGGTGAGCAGCCGCGCGAGCCCATCCCGCGGATCCTGTCCGAGCTGTTCTCCGAACGCTTCGGCTGCGTGGTCGGCATCGAGGAACTGGGCCTGCGCTCCGCGCACCAGTCCCCGTCCGTCTCCGGCGTCGACCTGCCCTGGGCCGGGGCGCAGACGGTCGGGCTCATCAGCGAGTTCTCGCGCAGTGACCTGATGCTGGCGCGCCGCGGCTTCCTCGGCACCTCCCTCGCGCTCGCCGCCGGTCCCAGCCTCATCGAGCCGATGCAGCGCTGGCTGGTCCCGGTGCCCGCGAGCCAGGCCGGCACGGAGGAAACGGACCGTGGCCGCCGGCCCGCGCGGCTGTCCGGGCCGGAGCTGGAGCTGCTGGAGTCGACGACCGCGATGTTCCGCCAGTGGGACGCGCAGTGCGGCGGCGGGCTGCGGCGCAAGGCGGTGGTCGGCCAGCTGCACGAGGTCACCGACCTCCTCCAGGAGCCGCAGCCGGGGGCGGTGTCCAAGCGGCTGTTCAAGGTCGCCGCCGAACTCGCCGAACTGGCGGGCTGGATGAGCTACGACATCGGCCTGCAGCCCACCGCGCAGAAGTACTTCGTGCTCGCGCTGCACGCCTCCAAGGAGGCCGGCGACCGGCCGCTGGGCTCGTACATCCTCTCCAGCATGAGCCGGCAGATGATCCACCTCGGCCGGCCCGACGACGCACTGGAGCTGATCCACCTCGCCCAGTACGGCAGCCGGGAAACCGCCACCCCCCGCACCCAGGCCATGTTGTATGCGATGGAGGCCCGCGCCTACGCCGGTATGGGACAGCCCAGCAAGGTCAAACGGGCCGTCCGGATGGCCGAGGACACCTTCTCCGACGTGCTGCCCGGCGAGCCCGAACCGGACTGGATCCGCTTCTTCTCCGAGGCCGAGCTGAACGCCGAGAACGCCCACTCCTACCGCGATCTCGCCTACGTCGCGGGCCGCAGCCCCACCTACGCCTCGCTCGCCGAGCCGGTCATGCAGCGCGCCGTGGAGCTCTTCGGCAAGGACCCCGAGCACCAGCGGTCGTACGCCCTCAACCTGATCGGGATGGCCACCGTGCATCTGCTGCAGAAGGAGCCCGAGGCCTGCGCGGAGATGGCGCAGCAGGCGATCCCGTTCGCCCGGCAGGTCCGCTCGGAGCGGGTCAACACCCGGCTGCGCAAGACCGTCGACACCGCGGCGCGGGAATTCGGCGGCGTCGCCGAGGTGATCCGGCTCAGCGACGAGCTCACCCAGCAGCTGCCCGAAACCGCGGAGGCCGGCTGACGGCATCCCCCAGAGCACCGGCCGCGGCCACCGCCCCGTACAGCCCGACTCGGCTCCCCCATGCCAGGTCACGCGGGCGGCGCCGCGGCCGGGTTGTTGTTTATGGGTTGCTGTGGGTTGAACGGGTGGTGCGGTGCTGACCCGGTAGTTCATGGGGGCGTAACACGGGGGCCTCCTTCGTCACGGTGGTGAAACACCCGCAAGGTTTGGCCGAAACCACGCTGCGACAACCTCAACGCGAAGTCGGCCCACCAGAAGCACGCCCGCACGGGCCGCATCGACGACGAGGAGACGCCGATGCCCCCAGGCATCCTGACGCTCGCAGCAGACAAAGCGACACTCAGCCCTGCCAACACCGGGTTCATGCTGATCTGCTCCGCACTGGTGATGGTCATGACACCCGGTCTCGCCTTCTTCTACGGCGGCATGGTCCGGGTCAAGAGCGTGCTCAACATGCTGATGATGAGCTTCATCAGCCTCGGCATCGTGACGATCCTGTGGATCCTGTACGGCTTCGGGCTCGCCTTCGGCACCGACAAGGGCGGCTTCATCGGCTGGGACGGACACTTCGCCGGGCTCAGCGGAATCGGCCTGACGGAGCTGTGGGGCACCAGCACCATCCCGGTCTATGTCTTCGCGGTCTTCCAGCTGATGTTCGCGATCATCACGCCCGCGCTGATCAGCGGTGCGCTCGCCGACCGGGTGAAATTCACCGCCTGGGCGCTGTTCATCGCGCTGTGGGTCACCGTCGTCTACTTCCCCGTCGCCCACTGGGTGTGGGGCGAGGGCGGCTGGCTCTTCGAGCTGAAGGTCATCGACTTCGCGGGCGGTACGGCCGTGCACATCAACGCCGGTGCCGCGGCGCTCGCCGCGATCCTCGTCGTCGGCAAGCGCATCGGCTTCAAGAAGGACCCGATGCGGCCGCACAGCCTGCCCCTGGTGATGCTCGGCGCCGGACTGCTGTGGTTCGGCTGGTTCGGCTTCAACGCCGGCTCCTGGCTCGGCAACGACGACGGCATCGGCGCCGTCGCCTTCATCAACACCCAAGTTGCTACCGCCGCCGCGATGCTCGGCTGGCTGGTGTACGAAAAGCTCCGGCACGGCTCGTTCACCACGCTCGGCGCCGCCTCCGGCGCGGTCGCCGGACTCGTCGCGATCACCCCGGCCTGCGGCGCCGTCAGCCCGCTGGGCGCCATCGCGGTCGGTGCGATCGCCGGTGTGCTGTGCGCGATGGCGGTCAACCTGAAGTACAAGTTCGGCTACGACGACTCCCTCGATGTCATCGGCGTCCACCTCGTCGGCGGTGTCGCCGGCTCGCTGCTGGTCGGCCTGTTCGCCACCGGCGGGGTGCAGAGCAAGGCCAAGGGGCTGTTCTACGGCGGCGGCTTCGACCAGCTCGGGCGGCAGGCCGTCGGTGTGGTCTGTGTACTGCTGTACTCCCTGGTCGTCTCGTATGTCCTTGCCAAGGCGATCGACCTGGTGATGGGCTTCCGGATCGGTGAGGACGAGGAGGTCGCCGGTATCGACCAGGCCGCGCACGCGGAGACCGCGTACGACTTCACCGGCGCGGGCGGCGGCCATCTCGGCCGCAGGGGCCCCGCACTCGGCGAGGCCCTGACAAAGAAGGTGGAAGCGTGAAGCTCATCACGGCAGTGATCAAGCCGCACCGGCTGGACGAGGTGAAGGACGCCCTGCAGGCATTCGGTGTGCACGGCCTGACGATCACCGAGGCCAGCGGATACGGCAGGCAGCACGGGCACACGGAGGTGTACCGCGGCGCCGAGTACACCGTCGACCTGGTCCCGAAGATCCGTATCGAGGTGCTGGTCGAGGACGCCGACGCCGAGGAACTGACCGACGTCATCGTCAAGGCCGCCCGCACCGGAAAGATCGGCGACGGCAAGGTATGGAGCATCCCCGTCGACGACGCCGTACGGGTGCGGACCGGGGAGCGGGGGCCGGACGCACTGTGAGGCGCCACGCCGGGCCCCGGTTCCGGCCCCGGGGCGGCTGTCCGCCACCGGAGACGGAGGACGGGGCCCGGCCCGCCCGAGCGGCGAATGGCCGCCCGCCCCGCCGCCGCACAGACTGAGCGTGCGGGCCGGGACGGCACGGAGACGGCCGCACGGGGCGACGGGGAGACGACGGGGGACGACAACGACCAAGGAGCGCGCGAGGTGACGGAAAGCGTCGAGGACCCGACAGGACCGGCCGGGGCCCCCAGCCCGGGGAACGAGCCCGCACCCGACCCGGACGGGGGCTACCCCGCGGCCCGGCTGCGGCTCCTCCACGACGAGACCCCCACCGGACCCGACCGCCGCGCCGCCCTCGCCCGGCTCACCGACGACTGGCTGGCCGGCCTGCTGGCCCGGCACGCCACCGCCGCCGGCCTGACCGGCACCGCCCTGGTCGCCGTCGGCGGCTACGGCCGCGGCGAGCTCTCCCCGCGCAGCGACCTCGACCTGCTCCTGCTGCACGACGGCCGCGCCGACGCCGGCGCCCTCGCCACCCTCGCCGACCACCTCTGGTACCCCGTCTGGGACCTCGGCCTCGCCCTTGACCACTCCGTACGCACCCCCGCCCAGGCCCGTAAAGCGGCCCGCGAGGACCTGAAAGTGCAGCTGGGCCTGCTCGACGCCCGCCACCTGGCCGGCGACCCCGACCTGACCGCCGCCGTGCGCACCGCCGCCTACGCCGACTGGCGCGAGAGCGCCCCCAAACGGCTCCCCGAACTCCACGACCTGTGCCAGGAACGCGCCGCACGGCAGGGCGAACTCCAATACCTCCTCGAACCCGACCTCAAGGAGGCCAGGGGCGGACTGCGGGACGCCACCGCGCTCCGGGCCGTCGCCGCCTCCTGGCTCGCCGACGCCCCGCGCGGCGGCCTGGAAGCCGCCCGCGCCCGTCTGCTCGACGCCCGCGACGCGCTCCACCTGACCACCGGCCGCGCCACCGACCGGCTCTCCCTCCAGGAACAGGACCAGGTCGCCACCGCCCTCGGCATGCTCGACGCGGACGCCCTCCTACGACAGACCTACGAATCCGCCCGCACCGTCTCCTACGCGGCCGATGTCACCTGGCGCGAGGTCGGCCGGGTGCTGCGCGCCCGCTCCGTCAAGCCCACCCTGCGCGGGCTGCTGCACGGCCGCACGGCGGGCAAGGGGGAGCGCTCCCCGCTCGCCGAGGGCGTCGTCGAACTCGACGGCGAGGCGGTGCTGGCCCGCACCGCGCGCCCCGAGCGGGACCCGGTACTGGTGCTGCGCGCCGCGGCCGCCGCAGCCCAGGCCGGGCTGCCGCTGGCCACCCACTCGATCCGCCGCTGCGCCACGGCCGGCCGTCCGCTGCCCGTGCCCTGGCCCGCCGAGGCCCGCGAGCAGCTGGTGACGCTCCTGGGCGCGGGCCCGCACACCGTGCCCGTATGGGAGGCCCTGGAAGCCGAAGGCATCATCACGAAGCTGCTGCCCGACTGGGAGCGCGTCCGCTGCCGCCCCCAGCGCAACCCCGTCCATACCTGGACCGTCGACCGCCACCTGGTCGAGACCGCCGTACGGGCCGCCGCCCTGACCCGCCGGGTGCACCGCCCCGACCTGCTGCTGATCGCCGCCCTGCTGCACGACATCGGCAAGGGCTGGCCCGGCGACCACTCGGTGGCCGGCGAGACCATCGCCCGCGATGTGGCGGCCCGCCTCGGCTTCGGCGCCCGGGACACCACGGTGATCGCCACCCTCGTACGGCACCATCTGCTGCTCGTCGAGACCGCCACCCGGCGCGACCTGGACGACCCGGCGACCGTCGGCGCCGTCGCGGAGGCGGTCGGCAGCACCCGCACCCTGGAGCTGCTGCACGCCCTGACCGAGGCCGACGCGCTGGCCACTGGGCCGGCCGCCTGGAGCGCCTGGCGCGGCGGACTCGTCGCCGACCTGGTCAAACGGGTCGCCGCGCGGCTCGCGGGGGAGCCCGACACCGAGGCGCGCGGCGCCGGTGAGCCGACCGCGGAACAGGAGCGGCTGGCGATCGAGGCCCGGCGCACCGGCGGCCCGGTCCTGGCCCTGCACGCCCGCGCCGAGGCCCCCACCGAGGCCGACACCGGGCCACAGACCCCGGAACCCGCCCAGGAACCCGTCGGGGTGGAACTCCTCATCGCCGTCCCCGCCCACCGGGCGCCCGGCCGCCGCCCCTCAGACAGCCCCGCGGGCGCCCCTCCAAGGGGCGTGCTGCCCGCCGCGGCCGGTGTACTGGCCCTGCACCGGCTCACCGTCCGCGCCGCCGACCTGCTCCTCCTCGACCCCCTCGACGAGGGCCCGGTCCTGGTGCTGAGCTGGCGGGTGGCCGCCGAATACGGCTCGCTGCCGCAGGGCGACCGGCTGCGCGCCGACCTGCTCCGCGCCCTGGACGGCACCCTGGACATCCCCGCCCGGCTCGCCGAGCGCGAACGCGCCTACGCCCGCCGCTCCCGGGCCGTGCTCGCCCCGCCGCCCCGGGTCACCGTCGCCACCGGCAGCTCCGACACCGCGACCGTCATCGAGGTCCGCGCCCAGGACGCACACGGTCTGCTGCACCGCATCGGCCGCGCCCTGGAGGCGGCCGGAGTCGCCGTCCGCAGTGCCCACATCAGCACCCTGGGCGCCAATGCGGTCGATGCGTTCTACGTCACCGGGCAGGACGGGGCGCCCCTGACGGACGCCGCGGCCCACGAGGTGGCGGCCGCCGTGGAACGCGCCCTTGGGTAGCGGCGGGAATACAGGGCAGGAACGGTTTGCTTGCGGAGGCCGATACCCTAGAAGCCGACTGAACCCCGCCCCCGACCCCGAGGATCGACGACCGCCGTGTTCGATACGCTTTCCGACCGCTTGGCGAGTACTTTCAAAAACCTCCGGGGCAAGGGCCGCCTGAGCGAGGCGGACATCGACGCCACGGCGCGCGAGATCCGGATCGCGCTGCTCGAAGCGGATGTGGCCCTGCCCGTCGTCCGCGCCTTCATCAAGCAGGTCAAGGAGCGGGCCACCGGCTCCGAGGTCTCCCAGGCGCTGAACCCCGCCCAGCAGGTCATCAAGATCGTCAACGAGGAGCTCATCGGCATCCTCGGCGGCGAGACCCGCCGGCTGCGGCTCGCCAAGACCGCACCGACGGTGATCATGCTGGCCGGTCTGCAGGGTGCCGGTAAGACCACCCTCGCCGGAAAGCTCGGCCGCTGGCTCAAGGGCCAGGGGCATGCCCCGATGCTGGTCGCCTGTGACCTTCAGCGCCCCAACGCCGTCAACCAGCTCTCCGTCGTCGCCGAGCGCGCCGGCGTGGCGATCTTCGCGCCGGAGCCGGGCAACGGCGTCGGCGACCCGGTCCAGGTCGCGAAGGACTCGATCGAGTACGCCCGCGGCAAGCAGCACGACATCGTCATCGTCGACACCGCCGGCCGTCTGGGCATCGACCAGGAGCTGATGCAGCAGGCCGCGGACATCCGCGACGCGGTCAGCCCCGACGAGGTCCTCTTCGTCGTCGACGCGATGATCGGTCAGGACGCGGTCAACACCGCCGAGGCGTTCCGCGACGGCGTCGGCTTCGACGGTGTGGTGCTCTCCAAGCTCGACGGTGACGCCCGTGGTGGTGCCGCGCTGTCCATCGCGCATGTCACCGGCAAGCAGATCATGTTCGCCTCCAACGGCGAGAAGCTGGACGACTTCGACGCGTTCCACCCGGACCGCATGGCGTCCCGCATCCTCGGCATGGGCGACATGCTCAGCCTGATCGAGAAGGCCGAGCAGACCTTCAGCCAGGCCGAGGCCGAGAAGATGGCCGCCAAGCTGGCGAAGGGGCCCAAGGAGTTCACCCTTGACGACTTCCTGGCCCAGATGGAGCAGGTCCGCAAGATGGGCTCCATCTCCAAGCTGCTCGGCATGCTGCCCGGTATGGGGCAGATGAAGGACCAGATCAACAACCTGGACGAGCGCGAGGTCGACCGCACCGCCGCCATCATCAAGTCCATGACCCCGGCCGAGCGCCAGGAGCCGACGATCATCAACGGCTCGCGCCGGGCCCGTATCGCCAAGGGTTCCGGTGTCGACGTCAGCGCGGTCAAGGGCCTCGTCGAGCGGTTCTTCGAAGCCCGCAAGATGATGTCGAAGATGGCCCAGGGCGGCGGCATGCCTGGCATGCCGGGGATGCCCGGAATGGGCGGCGGTGGCGCCCGCAAGAAGAAGCAGGTCAAGCAGGCCAAGGGCAAGCGCAAGAGCGGCAACCCGATGAAGCGCAAGGCCGAGGAAGAGGCCGCGGCCGCCCGCCGCGAGGCCGCCCAGGCCGGCAACCCGCTGGGCCTCCCGCAGGCCGGCCAGGACCCGCAGAACTTCGAACTCCCCGAGGAATTCAAGAAGTTCATGGGCTGACCCCCCGCCGCATCGCTTTACGAGCCTCTGGCCCACCCTCATGGGAGGGGCCAGGGGCTCGTGCATGTGGGAGGGAGGGCGCTTCGTCGGCCGGCCTGGGGGCTCGCGCCTACCGAAACCGAGCCTCTACACCCGCCCACCCCCCGAAGGGGGGTGGGCGGCGGGGAAAATCCAGGACTCCGGGCGGCGGGGAAAATCCAGGACCCTGGGGCCCCCGCATCAGCCGCCCCTCCCGTACGGCGCCCCGGCCCGGCAGCGGCCACCTCATACGCCGCCCCGACCGGCAACCGCCCCCTACGCCACCAGGCCCGCCGCCCCTACCTGGTCCTCGCGATCAAATACCGGAACACATTAGGCATCCACACCGTCCCGTCCGCCCGCTGATACGGATGCAGGGCCTCCGCGAGCTCCTTCTCCACCTGGCGCTGCTCGGCCGCCTCCAGCGCCGCGTCGAACAGCCCCGTCGACAGCAGCCCCCGTACCGCGCTCGCCAGATCCGCGTACCCGAACGGGCAGGCCACCCGCCCGGAACCGTCCGGCCGCAGCCCGGCCCGCTCCGCCAGGTCCTCCAGATCGTCCCGGCCGCTGGGCCGCCACCCGCGCGAGCCGACGACGCGGTCGCCCGGGGGATCGGACAGCCGCTCGGCCACCCGTAGTACCCCGGCCGTGGCGCACCGCTCCACCGGGCCCCAGCCGCCCAGCACCACCGCGCTGCCGCGCTCCGCCAGCTCGGCCGCCGCGGTGAGCGACGCCGTCAGCCCCTCGACGGTGCTCACACAGCCCACCGGGTGGAACGCCGTCACCACATTGAACGCGGCGTCCCCGGGGGCCGCGGCCTCCAGCCCGCCGCTGACCACCCGGGTGTGCTCCGGCATGCCGTCCGGTGTGAGCCGCTCACGCGCCAGCTCCAGCCGGGACTCGTCCGCGTCCACCCCGCTGACCTGCGCCCCGCGCGCCGCCGCGAGCAGCAGCGCCAGCCCGGACCCGCAGCCCAGCCCCAGCAGACGGGTACCGGGACCGATCCCCAGACGGTCGTACGCGGCTTCGTACAGCGGGACCAGCATCCGCTCCTGGATCTCGGCCCAGTCGCGGGTGCGCGCCCGTGACCGGGCCGGCGCGGGCGGGTCGTCGCAGCGCGTGGATCCGGAGTGCGGAAGCTGGTGCCGCACGAGCGTCGGTGACATCGATAGCGCCCCTATTCGCCGAGAACCCGAAGCTGTTCCGTACCGATCGCCCCCGTGTTCGCGCGTGGTGCGCCCCCGGAATCCAGACAACTGCGCATTCGCCCAAGCGTCCAGGGGATGCGCCGGGGTTGTCTCCCGCGCGCCCCCGTGTGCGCCGGGCCCGCTCCCTGGAGCGCCGTTCCAGGGTGCCCCGGCCGGCGCCGTTCCGCCACGGCAGCGCCCGCCGCCCGGACGTCCCCCGTCCGCGTCCGCCGGGCCTACGGTGGGTTCGAGCCGGTGCGGACAGGCACAGGTACGCCCCGTACGATCGCGGCCATGATCGTTGCCCCGGGATACGACCGGCTACGCCATGCGGCGTACGCGGGGGTACGTACCGGCTTGCGGCCCGCTGGGTGCCTTCTGCGCAGATCTGCGCACCCGCCCTCGGCACGACTCATGACCTAAAACTGACTGGTACGTGCAAATTATTTGAGATGCCCCGGAATCGGAACACTCGGCAACCCCGGCTCGTTGTCACGACGTGAGCACGACACCGCCTGTCCTCGCCGCCGAACTGGCGCTCGCCTGGGCCGATATTCAACGGCACCACCCCGAGCTGCCGGATCTGGCCGCGCCCGAGTCCCTGATCGGAGAGTCCTCGTCCGCCTGCGGCGCGGAGCTCTCCTTCGAACGGCTGCTCCATGAGGCAGTCCATGGCATCGCCGCCGCCCGCGGCGTCCGCGACACCTCCCGCGCAGGCCGCTACCACAACCGCCGATTCCTGGCGATCGCCGAGGAGTTGGGCCTGGACCATATCGAGGAGCCGCACCCCAGCAGCGGTTTCTCCCTGGTCACGCTCAACCCCGAAGCCCGAAGGCGCTACCGCTCCACCATCGAACGCCTCGGCAGAGCCCTCAAGGCGCACACCGCCGCCACCGCCACCGACACCACCCGCAGCTTCCGGGGCCCGGCCGCCCGGCACGGCTCCTCCGGAGGCGGCGTCCGCGTCAAGGCCGTCTGCGACTGCGGGCGCAATGTCCGTGTCGTGCCGTCCGTGCTCGCCCAGGCGCCGATCGTCTGCGGCGGCTGCGGCAAGCCCTTCCGGATCCCCGAGGTGGCCGCGGTCGGCTGACCCGAGGGCATGTGGCACAATGGCTAGCTGTACTCGACAGTCGCATAGGACCCCTCTCTCCTCCGGCTGACGCGTCCATCGGGCACCCCGAGTACCGCAACCCCACGTGGCATCCCGTTGTGCCCCACCACGTCAAGACCAGGAGACACCACTCCCGTGGCAGTCAAGATCAAGCTGAAGCGTCTGGGCAAGATCCGTTCGCCTCACTACCGCATCGTCGTTGCCGACTCCCGTACCCGCCGTGACGGCCGGGCCATCGAGGAGATCGGCCTGTACCACCCGGTGCAGAACCCCTCGCGCATCGAGGTCGACTCCGAGCGTGTCCAGTACTGGCTGGGTGTCGGCGCGCAGCCGACCGAGCCCGTCGCGGCCATCCTCAAGGTCACCGGCGACTGGCAGAAGTTCAAGGGCCTGCCCGCCCCGGCGCCGATGAAGGTTGCCGAGCCGAAGGCCGACAAGCGCGCTCTCTTCGAGGCCGCCGCCAAGGCTTCCGGCGACGAGCCGAAGGGTGAGGCCATCACCCCGAAGGCGAAGAAGGCTGACAAGAAGGCGGACGAGGCTGCGGCCGAGTCCACCTCCGAGTCGACCGAGGCCTGAGCATGCTCGAGGAAGCCCTCGAGCACCTCGTCAAGGGCATCGTCGACAACCCCGACGATGTGCAGGTAGCCTCGCGCACCCTGCGCCGCGGTCGCGTGCTGGAGGTCCGGGTCCACCCCGACGACCTCGGCAAGGTGATCGGCCGTAACGGCCGTACCGCCCGCGCGCTGCGGACCGTCGTGGGCGCCATCGGCGGCCGTGGCATCCGCGTCGACCTCGTCGACGTGGACCAGGTCCGCTGACAAGTTGAACACCGGCTCGGGCCGGGGAGGGCTTCTGGCCCGCCCCGGCCCGCAGTCGTCTACGGAGCAGTGCCGCAGGTATGGGCAAGGGAGAAACAGCGTGCAGTTGGTAGTGGCGCGGATCGGTCGCGCCCACGGCATCAAGGGCGAGGTCACGGTAGAGGTACGCACCGACGAGCCCGAACTGCGGCTCGGACCGGGCGCCGTCCTCGCCACCGAACCGTCCTCCGTCGGACCGCTGACCATCGCGACCGGCCGGGTGCACAGTGGCCGGCTGCTGCTGCGCTTCGAGGGCGTCGCGGACCGCACGGCCGCCGAGGCGCTGCGCAACACCCTGCTGATCGCGGAGGTCGACCCCGAGGAAGTCCCCGAGGACCCCGAGGAGTTCTACGACCACCAGCTGATCGACCTCGATGTCGTCACCCGTGACGGTACCGAGGTCGGCCGGATCTCCGAGGTCTCTCACCTGCCCTATCAGGACCTGCTGATCGTCCGGCGGCCCGACGGCAGCGAGGTCCTGATCCCGTTCGTCGCCGAAATCGTCCCGGAGATCGACCTGGAGGAGCAGCGCGCGGTCATCGACCCGCCGCCCGGCCTCCTCGACGACAGCCAGGCCGAGATCGCCAGCAGCCGCGAGGACAGCTGATGCGGCTCGATGTCGTCACGATCTTCCCCGAGTACCTGGAACCGCTGAACGTCTCCCTCGTCGGCAAGGCCCGCACCCGCGGACAGCTCGATGTGCGCATCCACGACCTGCGTGAATGGGCCCACGACAAGCACAACACCGTCGACGACACCCCCTACGGCGGCGGCCCCGGCATGGTCATGAAGCCCGAGCCGTGGGGCGAGGCGCTCGACGAGATCCTCGCGTCCGGCGACGGGGAACCGGTGATCGTCGTTCCCACCCCCAGCGGCGCCCCGTTCACCCAGCAGCTCGCCGTCGAACTCTCCGCCAAGCCCTGGCTGGTGTTCACCCCGGCCCGCTACGAAGGCATCGACCGCCGCGTCATCGAGGAGTACGGCGACCGCGTCGACGTCCGCGAGGTCTCCATCGGCGACTACGTCCTGGCCGGCGGCGAGGCGCCGGTCCTGGTCATGGTCGAGGCAGTGGCCCGGCTGCTGCCCGGCGTGCTCGGCAACGCCGCCTCCCACCAGGACGACTCCTTCGCGCCCGGCGCGATGGCCGACCTCCTGGAAGGCCCCGTCTACACCAAGCCTCCTGAGTGGCGCGGCCGCGGTATCCCCGACGTCCTGCTCAGCGGCCACCACGGCAAGATCGCCCGCTGGCGCCGGGACGAAGCCTTCCGCCGCACGGACCGCAACCGCCCCGACCTGATCGAGCGCGCCGACCCCGCCGCGTTCGACAAGAAGGACCGCGCGATCCTCGCCGCCCTCGGCTGGTCGGAGGGCGACGACGGCCGATTTGGGCGGACGAGCGGCGCCGTGGAAGAATAGGCCGCTGCTGTGTGCGTCCGGCGCGCGCCCCTGCCACAGGGGGAACGACGCCCGCCCGACGGAACGGCATCCGAAACATCCTTCCGATATCCCGTTGATGACCTGTGGCATCAGCGAAGAAAGCAGTAGGTCATGCACCTTCTCGACTCCGTCGACGCCGCGTCCAAGCGCAGCGACATCCCGGCCTTCCGCCCGGGTGACACCGTCAACGTCCACGTCCGCGTCATCGAGGGCAACCGCTCCCGTGTGCAGCAGTTCAAGGGCGTTGTCATCCGCCGTCAGGGCGCCGGCGTCCGCGAGACCTTCACGGTCCGCAAGGTCAGCTTCTCCGTCGGCGTCGAGCGCACCTTCCCGGTGCACACCCCGATCGTCGAGAAGATCGAGGTCGTGACCCGCGGTGACGTCCGTCGCGCCAAGCTGTACTTCCTGCGCGAGCTCCGCGGCAAGGCCGCGAAGATCAAGGAGAAGCGCGACAACTGAGCCGGGCCGCCCCGGAGCACGATTTTTTGCGCCGGGGCAACGCAAACCGACGCTCACGTACGGCGTCCGGACCCGGCCGGATAGGCTCAGGGCCCGATGGACACCGACGCACAGCTCACGGAGCGCGACCACTCTCCCACCCCCGACCAGGGGCCGGAGCAGGGGTCGCGCTCCGCGCGTTTGCCGGCCCGTGTGGCCGGTCTGCGCCACCGGCCGGTCACCCTGTTCGCGCTCTGCCTGGCCTTTCTGCTGCTGCTCAGCGCGTTCATCGTGCAGCCCTTTCTGATCCCCAGCTCCTCCATGGAGAACACCCTGCGGATCGGGGACCGAGTGCTGGTCAACAAGCTGGCGTACCGTTTCGGCAGCACACCGGCACGGGGCGAGGTGGTGGTGTTCGACGGCACCGGATCCTTCGTTCACAGGGAACAGGGGGAGAATCCCGTCACGGGACTGCTGCGCGGAGCCGGCGCGGCGCTGGGCCTGGCCCGGCCCGCCGAGACCGATTACGTCAAGCGTGTGATCGGCATCGGCGGTGACCATGTGACCTGTTGCGACAAACGGGGGCGGATCGAAGTGAACGGTGAGCCCGTGAGCGAGGCGTATCTCCACCCCGGGGACGCGCCGTCCTCGGTGGATTTCGACATCGTGGTGCCGGAGGGGCGGCTGTGGGTCATGGGGGACCACCGCGCCAGATCCAGTGACTCCCGCGACCACCTCGGTCAGGCGGGTGGCGGCACGGTCCCGGTCGACAAGGTCATCGGCCGTGCGGACCTGATCACCTGGCCGGTGAGCCGCTGGCGCACCTTCGAGACCCCAGGAGCCTTCGACCGGATACCCGCCGCGGCAGGCCCCCATGGGTAACCGAGGACGCCCCCGCCACGGGAGCAAGGACGCCGGCCCGCCGAAGCGGAGCCGGGGGACGCGGGCCACCGGCCGGGCGGGCCGGGGCCGCGACGGCTCCGGCGACCCCGGCGCCCGCGGCGGCCCACAGGAGCCGGTGGCCGGGCACGGAGGCCGGCGGTCGGCCCGCACCGCGACCGGCGGACGTGCCGAGCGGCGGCGCCAGGCCAAGCGCATCAAGCGCCGCAGACAACGCTCCTACCTGAAGGAAATCCCGATCCTCGTCGGCGTGGCGCTGGCCATCGCCCTCGTCCTGAAGACCTTCCTCGTCCAGGCCTTCGTCATCCCGTCCGGCTCCATGGAGCAGACGATCCGAATCGGCGACCGGGTGCTGGTGGACAAGCTGACGCCGTGGTTCGGCTCCAAACCGGAGCGCGGCGATGTCGTCGTCTTCAAGGACCCGGGCGGCTGGCTCAAGGGCGAGCAGACCAAGCCCACCGCCGACGGGGGAGCCTTCCAGCCGGTCAAGGACGCCATGACCTTCATCGGGCTGCTGCCGTCGGCCGATGAACAGGACCTGATCAAGCGGGTCGTGGCGGTCGGCGGCGACACCGTCAAGTGCTGCGACGCGCAGGGCAAGGTCACCGTCAACGGCACACCGCTGACCGAACCGTATGTCCATCCGGGCAATCCGCCCTCCACACTGAAGTTCACGGTGACCGTCCCCACCGGACGGATCTTCGTGATGGGCGACCACCGCTCGAACTCCGCGGATTCGCGCTTCCACCTGGACGAGCCGTACCGTGGCACGGTCTCGGAGGACAATGTCGTGGGCCGGGCCGTGGTGATCGCCTGGCCGTTCAGTCACTGGCGGCGCCTCGAAGAACCCGACACCTTTACGACCGTGCGCGACGCGCCGGGCGCCAAGGCGTCCTCGGCAGGTGCGCCGCATAAGGTGTCATCCGAGAGTTTGACCGTACTCCCGACCCCTGCGGAACTCCCGCTCGTTATGGGAGTGGTGGGCCTGCACCGGTTGACGGGTGGGCGAGTGCGTGGAGTGAGGAGCAGATGTGGGGGACTTGGCGGTCGGCGCGCGGTCCGGAACCGAAGAGCCCGAAGAGCCGGCAGGGCGTGGTGAGACCGCGGGACCGGCGACGAGTTCCGTGCATCCGTCACCAGCACAGTCAGGGGCGCAGTCGCAGCGTTCGGCCCCGGCCGACGTATCGGACACATCCGATACGTTGGACAGGTCCGCGGGCGAGGAGGTGAGCGGCGGCATGAAGAAGGCCAAGAAGCCGCGTGCCTTCTGGAAGGAGCTGCCGATCCTCATCGGTATCGCTCTGGTCCTGGCGCTGCTGATCAAGACGTTCCTGGTGCAGGCGTTCTCGATCCCGTCCGACTCGATGCAGGACACCCTGCAACGCGGGGACCGGGTCCTGGTCGACAAACTGACCCCGTGGTTCGGCTCCAAGCCGCAGCGCGGCGAGGTCGTCGTCTTCCACGATCCGGGCGGCTGGCTGAACGAGACGCCGACGCCCGAGCCCAACCCCGTCCAGAAGGTCCTCAGCTTCATCGGGCTGATGCCTTCGGCCGAGGAGAAGGACCTGATCAAGCGGGTCATCGCGGTCGGCGGCGACACCGTCGAGTGCCACGGCACCGGCCCGGTCAAGGTCAACGGCAAGGCCCTCAAGGAAGACTCGTACATCTTCCCCGGCGTCACCCCCTGCGGTGACCGTGCGTTCGGCCCGATCAAGGTCCCCAAGGGCCGGATCTGGGTGATGGGCGACCACCGCGACGACTCCCTCGACTCCCGCTACCACCAGAACCTCAAGGGCAATGGCACGGTCTCGGAGGACGAGGTCGTGGGCCGGGCGTTCACCATCGCGTGGCCGATCAACCGCTGGTCGACCCTGCCGGTACCGGACACCTTCGACCAGCCCGGGATCAACAAGGCAATGGCGGCGGCTCCGGCCGCCCTGGGCCTGGCCGGCGCGGTGCCGATCGTGCTGTGGCGCCGCCGGAGGCTGACCGGAGCGCGTAACCCCGGGTAGGGTGCCGTCCCGGATCTTCGACGCGGGCCGGGTCCGCGGGGTGGGAGCGCTGGGATGAGCAGCAGTACCGAACACAGGACCGACGGCCGCGGCCGGACGACGGGCAGCGTGCTGTCCGGTCTGGCCGTGGCCGTCGGCTGTGTGCTGTTCCTGGGCGGCTTCGTCTGGGGGGCGCTGATATACCGCCCCTATACGGTGCCGACCGATTCGATGGCGCCCACGATCGCGCCCGGTGCCCGGGTCCTGGCCGAGCGGGTGGACGGCTCCGAGATACGGCGCGGCGACGTCGTCGTCTTCAAGGACGACGTCTGGGGTGACCTTCCCATGGTCAAGCGCGTCGTCGGCACCGGAGGCGACAAGGTCTCCTGCTGTACGAAGCAGGGGCGGCTGACCGTCAACGGGACTCCCGTCGAAGAACCGTATCTGCAGGGCAGCGGGCCCGCCTCCCCGGTCGGCTTCAAGGCCAAGGTCCCCGCCGGACACTTCTTCCTGCTCGGCGACCACCGCAATGACTCCCTCGACTCCCGCGTCCACCTCACCGACGGCGACCACGGCTCGGTGCCGCGCGGCGCCGTCAGCGCCCGGGTCGACGCGCGCGCCTGGCCGCTCGGCAGCGTCGGCGTGCTGCAGCGCCCGACCAGCTTCTCCGCCCTTCCCGGCGGCATCTCGCAGCCCGGCCCGGTGCGGCCCATCACCCTCGCGGTCGTGGCCGGCGCGGTCCTCATCCTCGCCGGTGCGGCGTACGGGCCCCTCGCCCGACGGGCGGCGCGTAAGCGTGGCTGAGGGACGGAGCCGGGGCGCCGGGGAGCCCATGGGGCGCGGTGCGGCGGGCCCCGACGGACCGGAGGCACCCGACGCGCCGGAGGCGACCGCGGTGCGTCAGGTCTCCCGCATCGTGCTGCTCGACCCCGACGACCGGATCCTGCTGCTCCACGGCTTCGAGCCGGACCGCCCCGCCGAAACCTGGTGGTTCACCCCCGGCGGTGGCCTCGAAGGCACGGAGAGCCACGAAGCGGCGGCCCACCGCGAGCTCGCCGAGGAGACCGGCATCACCGGCGCCGTCCTCGGCCCCGTCCTGTGGAAGCGCCGCTGCGCTTTCCCCTTCGACGGGCGCCGCTGGGAGCAGGATGAGTGGTACTACCTGGGAAGAACGGACCGGACTGCCACCCACACCGGCGGGCAGACTGACCTGGAGCGACGCAGCGTCTCGGGACTGAGGTGGTGGACTTGGGAGGAACTGTCCGCCTCCCATGAGACGGTGTATCCGACCAGACTCGTCGAGCTGCTGCGCACACTGCTCGACGAAGGGCCCCCCGATGCGCCGGTACTCCTGGAGACCGAGCGGGCCTGACGCACAATGGGGGGACGCACGGCTGAAGGGGATCTGCCATGAGCGCCGAGGACCTCGAGAAGTACGAGACCGAGATGGAGCTGAAGCTCTACCGGGAGTACCGCGACGTCGTCGGGCTGTTCAAATACGTGATCGAGACCGAGCGTCGCTTCTACCTCACCAACGATTACGAGATGCAGGTGCACTCGGTCCAGGGCGAGGTCTTTTTCGAGGTGTCGATGGCTGACGCCTGGGTCTGGGACATGTACCGCCCGGCCCGTTTCGTCAAACAGGTGAGGGTGCTCACGTTCAAGGACGTGAATATCGAGGAGCTCAACAAGAGCGATCTGGATCTTCCGGGGAGCTGAGCAGGCCGGGGGCTGCGGAGCGGCCGGCCCCGTGGTCGGCCGACCGTGCCCCGGACGAGTGGGCGAGGTCTCCACAATCGGCTCACTGTCCACCAAGATCCAATAGATCGGATCGGGGGCGTCACAGTCGGTGCCGGAGGTGGTACCGCATGAACGCCATGCAGGCCGGCCGACAGGCCGGGAACAACGCACCGAGCACGGAGACGCCGTCGAGCACGCGCTCCGCGAGGGACCGGAACGCGGCCCGGATGGCGAGCTCGACGAGCGAGCGGGACGCGGCGCTCGGATCGGGCTCGAAGAGCGGTGAGGGGAAAGGGCGCGGGACGCTCCCTTCGAGTGGCCGGGGCAATACGCCTTCGGCGAATGGCCGGGGTGAGGTGCTCGGGGCGTCCTCGACGAGTGGCTCGGACGCGGCGCGAAGCGGCTCGGGACCGGTCGGCAAACCGATGCGCGGCACGGGTTCGGGGCAGCCCGCGAAGGTATCGCCGTCCGGCTCCCGCAAGGGCGGAGCACCACCCCCGGGTCGTAAGCCCCCCGCAGCAGAGCGGATCGCGACCGAGCCACCAGGCACCGACCCGAGCCCGGGAGACAGCGGGCCCACGGCGGCCAAACCGGCCGACACCCGGCGCCGCGCCCTCGGCCGCTACGGCGAAGACCTGGCAGCCCGGCGGCTCATCGAAGCAGGGATGCGCATCCTGGACCGAAACTGGCGCTGCCGCGACGGCGAGATCGACATCGTCGCCGCCGACGGAGACGCCCTGGTGGTCTGCGAAGTCAAAACCCGCCGCGCCGGCTGGTACGAACACCCCATGGCGGCCGTGCGCCCCGAGAAGACCGCCCGGCTGCGGCTGCTGGCGGAACGCTGGCTGGAGCGGCACGGCGGCCCGCCGCCCGGAGGCGTACGGATCGACGTCATCGGCGTCCTGCTGCCGGCCCGCGGCGCTCCCGTCGTCCACCACGCACGAGGAGTGGCCTGATGGGATTCGCCCGCACCTGCTCCGTCGCCCTGGTAGGCGTCGAAGGCGTCGTCGTCGAAGTACAGGCCGACCTGGAACCGGGTGTCGCCGCCTTCACCCTCGTCGGGCTCCCCGACAAGAGCCTCGTCGAATCCAGAGAGCGGGTGCGCGCCGCTGTCGTGAATTCCGGTGCCGAGTGGCCGCAGAAGAAGCTCACCGTCGGCCTCAGCCCGGCCTCCGTACCCAAAGGCGGCAGCGGCTTCGATCTGGCCGTGGCCTGCGCCGTCCTCGGTGCCGCCGAGCGCCTGGACCCCCGCGAACTCACCGACCTGATGATGATCGGCGAACTGGGCCTGGACGGCCGCGTCCGCCCCGTACGAGGAGTGCTCCCCGCCGTACTCGCCGCCGCCGACGCCGGATACCGCCAGGTCGTCGTCCCCGAACAGACCGTGGCCGAAGCCTCGCTGGTCCCCGGCATCTCCGTCCTGGGCGTACGCAGCCTGCGTCAGCTCATCGCCGTTCTCGCCGACGAACCGGTGCCCGAAGAGGAAGATCCCCGCGAAGAAGGCCGCCCGGACCCCTCGCTCGCCGGGCTGGTCGTGCCCGGGACCAGCATCGGCGCGGGCCTGCCACCCGGGGACCACACCCCCGACCTCGCGGACGTAGCCGGCCAACACAGCGCCCGCCGCGCCCTCGAAGTAGCCGCCGCCGGACGCCACCACATCTTCTTCAAAGGCCCGCCCGGCGCCGGCAAAACCATGCTCGCGGAACGCCTCCCCGGGCTGCTGCCACCCCTGTCACCCAAGGAATCCCTGGAGGTCACCGCCGTCCATTCGGTGGCCGGCACCCTCCCGCCGGGCCAGCCGCTCGTCCACCGGCCCCCCTACTGCGCCCCGCACCACTCCGCGACCATGGCGTCCCTCGTCGGCGGCGGCACCGGACTGCCCCGACCCGGCGCCGTATCCCTCGCCCACCACGGTGTGCTGTTCGTGGACGAGGCCGCGGAGTGCAGCCCACGCGTCCTGGACGCACTGCGCCAGCCACTGGAGTCCGGTCATGTCGTCGTCGCCCGCGCCGCGGGCATGATGCGCATGCCCGCCCGCATCCTCCTCGCCCTCGCGGCCAACCCCTGCCCCTGCGGACGGCACGGCACCACCACCGGCGGCTGCGAATGTCGGCCGTCAACCATCCGCCGCTACCGGGCCCGGCTCTCCGGCCCCCTGATGGACCGGGTGGACCTGCGGATCGCCGTGGAGCCGGTTGCCCGCGCCGAACTGATCGCACTCGGCCGCGGCGCGGAAACCACCGCTGCTGTGGCCGAACGCGTACGGACCGCCCGTGAGCGCGCCGCAGCACGCTTCGCCGGCACACCGTGGCACACCAACAGCGAGGTACCCGGGCACGAGCTGCGCACCCGCTGGCAGGTCCACCCCGGTGCGCTGGCCCAAGCGGAACGCGACCTCGAATGCGGCCTCCTCACCGCCCGCGGCCTCGACCGCGTCCTCCGCGTCGCCTGGACGGCCGCTGACCTGACCGGCCACGACCGCCCCACCAAGGAGGACGTCAACTGGGCCCTGGAACTCCGCACCGGCGTACGCCGCGGCGCACTGACCACGGCCGGCGGCGGGAAACACCACGAGACCGCGCCCGCCCGGCAGGCGCACGAGCAGGCACAACCATGAACGGGATCGACGCATGGGGCTTCGCCACCGACGGGCCGGAGCCAGCCGGCAAGCACCCGGGCCGCGCGCCCGACCCGACGGCCGGACCGGAACAAGCCGTGCCCATGGCCACCGAGCCGCGCCCCGCGAGCGTCAGCCCCTGGCGCGCTCCCGGTGAAGCGCCCGACCCGCAGCGTACGGCCCGAGCGGCCTTGACCCGCATCCTTGAACCGGGCGATGAATCCGCCGGCCGCTGGCTGCGCGACATGGGCCCGGAGGCCCTGTGGCAGGCCCTGTCCGACGACCATGCGCCCCCGCTCAAGGGCGCAAGCCGGGCCAAGGTCGCGGGCCTGCGGCTGCGCGCCGCCCGCGCACGCCCCATCGCGGACCTCGACGCCGTCACCGCGCTGGGCGGCCGGTTCCTCTGCCCCGGGGACGACGAATGGCCCGGCCAGCTCGACGACCTGGGCGACGCCCGGCCCATCGGCCTGTGGGTGCGCGGGACGGCCAACCTCCGGCTGTGGGCGCTGCGCTCGGTCGCCGTCGTCGGCGCCCGTGCCTGCACCGAATACGGCGCCCACCTCGCCACCACCCTCGGCGCCGGACTCGCCGACCGCGGCTGGACCGTCGTCTCCGGAGCCGCCTACGGGGTGGACGGCGCGGCCCACCGCGGCGCGCTCGCCGCCGACGGTGCGACCGCCGCCGTCATGGCCTCCGGAGTCGACCACCCCTACCCGCGCGGCCACACTGAGTTGATCGGCAGGATCGCCGAACAGGGCCTGGTGGTGGCCGAGTTACCTCCCGGCGACCATCCCACCCGCAGCCGCTTCATCCAGCGCAACCGCGTGATCGCCGCACTCACCAGAGGCACGGTCGTCGTAGAGGCCGAACTCCGCAGCGGCTCACTCGTGACCGCCCGGCGGGCGCAGGCCCTCGGGCGCTTCACGATGGGCATGCCGGGCCCGGTCACCAGCGGCCTGTCCGCCGGTGTGCATCAACTCCTGCGCGGCGAGGCCGCGGTGGTCACCGACGCCGACGAGGTCATCGAACTCGTCGGCAGCATCGGTGACCTCGCCCCCGAACGACAAGGACAGACCCGCATCCGCGACCTTCTGGACCCTGTCGCGGCCCTCGTGCTGGAGGCGCTGCCCGCGCGCGGCAGCGCGGACACCGGCCATCTGGCCCAGGAATCCGGCACGCCCCGCGATGTCACCCGCGCCAAACTTTTCGAGCTGCTGTCCCTCGGATTCGTTCAAAGGTGCGGTGATCGCTGGGAGTTGGCGCGACGCGCCGAGACGAGCCGGGGTTCCCGGCGAGGCGGTGCTTGACCTGGGGCGAACGGGTGAAAGGGTGAGGGGAATGACCGCAGAATCCAGGTTTGCCGTGCTTCGTGGCGCGGGCCCGACCCGTGAGGAGACGGCGATGTGGCGCACGGGACGCACGAGGCCCCGCCCGTCATGTCATCGCGTCCGCCCGCACGGTCCTCCGGGAACCCCCGCCCGGCACCGTGTCCGGATGTCGCCACGCCGTACGAGGTAACCCCGGGGTGCGGGCAGCGGAACGTATCTGCGCACCCCCGAACCTGACTTCCTCGCGCACCGCGACGCTTCGGTCACGCTACGCTCACAGGCAAATTCAACCCTCATGCATCCATCCATCCGCGTCTCGGCAGAACGGCTCAAGGCGACGAATGCCCCAGCACACCTCCGGGTCTGATCGTGCGGCTGTACCACCTGCCGCGCGCGGCAGCGTGCGCCCCGCTCCGCCCACCTCACTCGACGAGCTGTGGCGCGCCTACAAGGCGTCAGGCGACGGCCGACTGCGGGAGCAGTTGATCCTGCACTACTCGCCGCTGGTCAAGTACGTCGCAGGCCGCGTCAGCGTCGGCCTGCCCCCCAACGTCGAACAGGCCGACTTCGTCTCCTCCGGGGTCTTCGGACTGATCGACGCCATCGAGAAGTTCGAGCCCGAACGCTCCATCAAGTTCGAGACCTACGCCATCACCCGTATCCGCGGCGCAATGATCGACGAGCTGCGGGCGCTCGACTGGATCCCGCGCTCCGTACGGCAGAAGGCCCGCGCCGTCGAACGCGCCTACGCCACCCTCGAAGCGCAACTCCGCCGTACGCCCTCCGAGGCGGAGGTCGCCGAGGAGATGGGCATCGCGCTGGAGGAACTCCACGGGGTGTTCAGCCAGCTGTCACTCGCGAACGTCGTGGCGCTGGAGGAGCTGCTGCACGTCGGCGGCGAGGGGGGCGAACGGCTCAGCCTGATGGACACCCTTGAGGACACGGCCGCCGAGAACCCGGTCGAGATCGCCGAGGACCGCGAGCTGCGGCGGCTGCTCGCGCGTGCCATCAACACCCTCCCCGAACGTGAGAAGACCGTGGTCACGCTCTACTACTACGAAGGCCTCACGCTCGCCGAGATCGGCAATGTCCTCGGCGTCACGGAAAGCCGGGTCAGCCAGATCCACACCAAATCCGTACTCCAGCTCAGGGCGAAGCTCGCCGACGTCGGACGCTGATTGGCTCCTCGCGGGCGCCAGGTCTTCCCGCGCTATGTCGCCATGCGGAGTGCCACGGCGGGCGCGCCATCCGTAGAGTGGTGACGTGCCCAGGATTCGAGCGGCCTCTGTGGCCGAGCACCGGACGATGCAGCGTGGCGCCCTGTTGGACGCCGCCCGCTCCCTGCTGTCCGAAGGCGGAACGGAAGCGCTGACCTTCCCCGCCCTCGCCGAGCGCACGGGCCTCGCGCGCTCCTCCGTATATGAGTACTTCCGCTCGCGCGCCGCCGTCGTCGAGGAGCTGTGTGCCGTCGACTTCCCGGTCTGGGCCGCCGAGGTCGAAGCGGCGATGCAGCACGTCGACACGCCCGAGGGCAAGGTCGAGGCGTATGTGCGCCGGCAGCTCGCGCTGGTCGGCGATCGGCGTCACCGTGCCGTCGTGGCCATTTCGGCCGGCGAGCTGGACGCGGGGGCACGGGAGAAGATCCGCGCGGCACACGGCGGGCTCATCGCCATGATCGTCGAGGCGCTCGCCGCCCTCGGCCACGAACAGCCCCGGCTCGCGGCCATGCTCCTCCAGGGCGTCGTCGACGCCGCGGTCCGCCGCATCGAACTGGGCGCGGCGGAGGATCCGGGGGAGATCACGGAGGCGGCGGTGGGGATGGCTCTTCGCGGCGTTCGCGGCTGACTTCGGGGGCCTTCCCCCCCGGGCCCCCGGCCCACCCACCCACCTCCACCACCTCCACGCTCGTTGGCCCGGAGCCCGCAGCCCGCAGCCCGCAGCCCGCAGCCCGCAGCCCGCAGCCCGCAGCCCGCAGCCCGCAGCCCGCAGCCCGCAGCCCGCAGCCCGGTCGCGCCTGCGGCGTGGTGACGACGTGCTGTGCCGCTTTCGCCGCCTGGCCTGCGCCTGTGCCGGGCGGGTGGCGTACCCGTGCGACGTCACTGTCAACTCGCTGACCTGGCTTCTTTCGCCGTGTCGCGATGACCGCTCACGCGCGATCATCGCTGCCTCGCGATTACTGCGATACCGCGCTCAGTCGTCACCTCGTCCGAGGATGCGCCACGCCCACCCCCGTCCCCGCCGTCTTCGCGGACTCTCCTTGCTTCCCGTGTGCCGAGCTGCGGGGATTCGGCCGAGGGCCCAGGTCGCCACGGCTGCGAGTGCGGCCGCCTCTATGAGGGCAGTTGCGGTAGGCGGCGAGCTTCTCTGGTGGGCTGTTGGCTCTGGTCGTTCCGGATGCCGGGGAGGGGCCGGATCGCCCCCTGGCAGGGGGATTCCGAAGATCGGTAGGAGTCGGGAGGGGGCGCCGTGGAGAATGCTCTGCGGCAGCAGGGACAACGGGTCCAGGTAGGTCTTGCCGCGGCGCAGGCCCCAGTGGAGGCAGGGCTCCCGGCAGTGGAACGGGCCGTCGTGTTGGAGGACGGCGACCGGCTGGCCTGCCGTCACGCGCTGGCCTTTCCGGACTGTGGGGCGCACGGGTTCGTAGCTGGTGCGTAACGGAGGACGGCCCGAGCGGGAGACCTCAATGGTCAGGACGCCGCGGCCGGCGACCGTCCCGGTAAACGACACCTGGCCGGGGGCGGCCGCTCGCACGACAGCACCGGCGGAGGCGGCCAGGTCCACGCCGCGGTGTCCGGCCGCCCAGGGGGTGGGAGGCGGCTTCCAGCCTCTGACCACGGTGGGCGGTGCACCCGCCGGTCCCTCCACCGGCCAGGACCTGTCTTCGGCCGGTGGCGCCGCAAGCCCCGGCACGCGCTTCGCTTCGCGTTCCACATGTCGTTGCGCCCCGTGCTCCCCCGTCCGATCCGCCGCGAGCCCCGGCACGGGCTCTGACCTGCGTTCCACGCGTCGTTCCACCCCGCGCTCCGCTGTCCGACCCGCCCCGAGTCCCACCCCACGCTCCGCCGACGGACTCACCTCAACCCCCAGCCCACGACTCTCACCACGCTCCACCCCCTGCTCCACTCCTGTCCCCATCACCCCACCCGCAGGCAAAGCCGCGGCGCTCGCGAGGGTCGGGGTGAACAGGGTGAGGACTGCGGCTGCGGTCGGGGCCAGTAGGGCGCGGGTCGGGTGGGCGGGGAAGAAGCAGCTCGGTCCGTAGCCGTTCGGCTTACGGCGCGGTGTCGGTGGCAGGGGTGCGGGTGACCGGAAGCGGGAGCGGGGCCGCGGCGAGGGCCGGAGCCGGGGCCGGGGCGGGGTTGAGGGCCGGGGCGATGGCCGGGGCCCAGGAGAGGGGTGGTGCCTCGGGACGCGGCGCGGGCGCCTGCCCGGTTCGGCGGGCTGTGGGTGTGCGCCGCCCCCGGGGCGTGGAAGGCGTTCGCCGAGGCCGGTGAAGGTGGGGAAGTACCTGGGCGGGAGGGAGGAGATTCGTCGTGTGTTTCGTCGCATGGGGTGACGGTGACGCAGTTCGCCCGGGGCTTGTGGATCTTGGTCGAAAGCTGTGGATGACGGGCCGGTTGTGGACAACGGTGTCACTCGCCCGAGGGTTGAAAAGGAGCGTGTCGCCCGGTGCATCGGGCGTCCCGTACACTTCTGGTGGCGATCCGGGTCACCGGGTCGACTTCGCACGCCCCGCCGTCAGTGCACCAGTCCCCTTCGGGCAGCACGACGGCCGCGCCCCTCGGTCCTCGGACGGCTCCGCAAGGTGTCATCCCCGGCAGGCGCGTCGGGGCGTCAGGCACCGCGGCCGACCGGCCGCAGTGGAACCGAGAACAACAAGGAGTACGGCCATGGCCGTCGTCACGATGCGGGAGCTGCTGGAGAGCGGCGTCCACTTCGGGCACCAGACCCGCCGCTGGAACCCGAAGATGAAGCGCTTCATCTTCACCGAGCGCAACGGCATCTACATCATCGACCTGCTCCAGTCGCTGTCGTACATCGACCGCGCCTACGAGTTCGTCAAGGAGACCGTCGCCCACGGCGGCTCGGTCATGTTCGTCGGCACGAAGAAGCAGGCCCAGGAGGCCATTGCCGAGCAGGCGACCCGCGTGGGCATGCCCTACGTGAACCAGCGCTGGCTCGGCGGCATGCTGACCAACTTCTCGACCGTCTACAAGCGCCTGCAGCGCCTGAAGGAGCTCGAGCAGATCGACTTCGAGGATGTGGCCGCCTCCGGCCTCACCAAGAAGGAGCTCCTGGTCCTCTCCCGCGAGAAGGCCAAGCTGGAGAAGACCCTCGGCGGTATCCGCGAGATGCAGAAGGTGCCCAGCGCCGTCTGGATCGTGGACACCAAGAAGGAGCACATTGCCGTCGGTGAGGCGCGCAAGCTCAACATCCCGGTCGTCGCGATCCTCGACACCAACTGCGACCCGGACGAGGTCGACTACAAGATCCCGGGCAACGACGACGCGATCCGCTCCGTCACCCTGCTCACCCGCGTGATCGCCGACGCCGTCGCCGAGGGCCTCATCGCCCGCTCCGGCGCCGCCACCGGCGACCAGAAGCCCGGCGAGAAGGCCGCTGCCGCCGAGCCGCTGGCCGAGTGGGAGCGCGACCTGCTCGAGGGCGAGAAGAAGGCTGACGACGAGGCCCCCAAGGCCGAGGAGAAGCCCGCTGAGGAGGCCGCCCCGGCCGCCGAGGCCCCCGCCGCCGAGGCCGAGAAGCCGGCCGCGGACGCCGAGCAGGCCTGACCCGCAGCATCCGGCTGATGACGGCGGGGGAGGGCGCCACCGGCGCCGCCCCCGCCGTCCACCCGTAGATCTTTCGACTTCGAGATTTCGAGAAGAGATTCACAGACCATGGCGAACTACACCGCCGCTGACGTCAAGAAGCTCCGCGAGCTCACCGGCGCCGGCATGATGGACTGCAAGAAGGCCCTGGACGAGGCCGAGGGCAGCGTCGACAAGGCCGTCGAGGCGCTGCGCATCAAGGGCCAGAAGGGCGTCGCCAAGCGCGAGGGCCGTTCCGCCGAGAACGGCGCGGTGGTCTCCCTGATCGCCGACGACAACACCTCCGGTGTCATCGTCGAGCTGAAGTGCGAGACGGACTTCGTCGCCAAGGGCGACAAGTTCCAGGCCGTCGCCAACGAGATCGCCGCGCACGTCGCGAAGACCTCCCCGGCCGACATCGAGGCCCTGCTCGCCTCCGAGATCCAGGCCGGCAAGACCGTCCAGGCGTACGTCGACGAGGCCAACGCCACCCTGGGCGAGAAGATCGTCCTGGACCGCTTCGCGCAGTTCTCCGACGGCTACGTGTCGGTGTACATGCACCGCACCATGCCCGACCTGCCCCCGCAGATCGGTGTCCTCGTCGAGCTCGACAAGGAGAACGCCGAGGTCGCCAAGGGCATCGCGCAGCACATCGCCGCGTTCGCCCCGAAGTACCTCGCCAAGGACGACGTGCCGGCCGATGTCGTCGAGGCCGAGCGGCGTGTCGCCGAGGAGACCACCCGCGCGGAGGGCAAGCCCGAGGCTGCTCTCCCGAAGATCGTCGAGGGTCGCCTCAACGGCTTCTTCAAGGACGCGACGCTGCTCGGTCAGCCGTACGCGCTCGACAACAAGAAGTCCGTCGAGAAGGTCCTCCAGGAGGCCGGTGTCACCCTGAAGCGCTTCTCGCGCATCAAGGTCGGCATCTGAGCCTGTCGCGAAGGCAGCGAATGACCTACGACCCCGCTAGGGTCGTACGCAGTCGGCCGCTCAACGGCCGGCCGCAGATGTGACGAGGAGGCCATTGCCGCAGAGGGATCTGAACCAGACCCACGGCAATGGCCTTCTTCGTATGTGCACGAGGAGAGCTCAATGAATCACGGTGCCGACGGCGCGCACGCAGACCATTCCGGCCACGGCGGCAGGCGACGCTTCCTGCTGAAGCTGTCGGGCGAAGCATTCGCCGGCGGCGGCGGACTGGGCGTCGACCCCGACGTCGTGCACGCGATGGCCCGCGAGATCGCCGCCGTGGTGCGCGACGGCTACGAGATCGCCATCGTGATCGGCGGCGGCAACTTCTTCCGTGGCGCCGAACTCCAGCAGCGCGGCATGGACCGGGCCCGCTCCGACTACATGGGCATGCTCGGTACGGTCATGAACTGTCTGGCCCTCCAGGACTTCCTGGAGAAGGAGGGCATCGACTCCCGCGTCCAGACGGCCATCACCATGGGCCAGGTCGCGGAGCCGTACATTCCGCTGCGCGCGGTGCGCCACCTGGAGAAGGGCCGGGTCGTCATCTTCGGCGCCGGTATGGGCATGCCGTACTTCTCCACGGACACCACCGCCGCCCAGCGCGCCCTGGAGATCGATGCCGAGGCCATGCTGATGGGTAAGAACGGGGTGGACGGGGTCTACGACTCCGACCCCAAGAAGAACCCGGACGCGGTGAAGTTCGACGCCCTCGAATACGGCGAGGTGATCACCCGCGACCTGAAGGTCGCCGATGCCACCGCGATCACGCTGTGCCGGGACAACAAGCTCCCGATCCTCGTGTTCGAGCTGCTCGCCGAGGGAAACATCGCGCGTGCGGTGAAGGGTGAGAAGATCGGCACGCTCGTCAGCGATCAGGACACCCGGGCCTGACGGCCTCAACTGCCGTGATTCCGCAGGGGCATCGGTCCCTACGGGCGGCAACTCCCGACCGGGGCACGCCCTCGGTACGGGGATGGACAACGGCCTGCCGGTCGGACACCGTGCAGGAGAAGACGCGCGGCAGGGGCGAGGCTCTGCTTCTTACCGAAAAGACCAGGAGCAAGTGGTGATCGAAGAGATCCTCCTCGAGGCCGAGGAGAAGATGGAGAAGGCCGTCGTGGTCGCCAAGGAGGACTTCGCCGCGATTCGCACCGGGCGTGCGCACCCGGCGATGTTCAACAAGATCGTGGCGGACTACTACGGCGCCATGACGCCGATCAACCAGCTGGCGTCGTTCTCGGTTCCCGAGCCGCGGATGGCCGTGGTGACCCCGTTCGACAAGAGCGCGCTGCGCAACATCGAGCAGGCGATCCGCGACTCCGACCTCGGCGTCAACCCGAGCAACGACGGCAACATCATCCGAGTGACGTTCCCGGAGCTGACCGAGGAGCGCCGCAAGGAGTTCATCAAGGTCGCCAAGAACAAGGGCGAGGACGCGAAGATCTCGATCCGCAGCGTCCGGCGCAAGGCCAAGGAGACCCTCGACAAGCTGGTCAAGGACAAGGAGACCGGCGAGGACGAGGTACGCCGCGCCGAGAAGGAGCTCGACGACACCACCGCGAAGTACGTCGCGCAGGTGGACGAGCTGCTCAAGCACAAGGAATCCGAGCTCCTCGAGGTCTGATGAACGAGTCTTCCTGGGGGGCCCCGCCCGGCGCCGGTCAATGGGGACCGCCCGACCACGGACCGGCCCCCTCGCTGCGCGGGGCGGCGCCCCCCGCTCCGGCGGGTCCGGTGTACGACTGGGGCGATGCGGCGCAGACTCGGCCCATGCCCTTTGTCCCCGGGCAAGGCGGATACCAGGATGACAACCGGGAACATCGGGACATCCGGGATAACCGGGATCACCTGGACGACCGGGGGGCTGCTCGACGGAGCGGCCCCCTGTTCCGCGACGAAAAGCCGCAGGAGCCCATGCCCACCTCTCTTTCCGGGTCCGACAGCTCGCCGGACTCAGAGAAGCCGAAGAAGAAGAGCGCGGGCCGCAACCTGCCCGCCGCCATAGGGGTCGGCATCGGCCTCGGCGCGATCATCGTTGCGTCGCTCTTCGTCTACAAGCCCGTCTTCATCGGCGTGATAGCGATCGCCGTTGTCGTGGGCCTGTGGGAGCTGACCTCGCGGCTGGCGGAGCGCAAGGACATCAAGGTGCCGCTGGTGCCGCTCGCGGTCGGCGGCACCGCCATGGTGGTCGCCGGATATGTCCGCGGCGCCGAGGGCGCCTGGGTGGCGATGGCGCTCACCGCCCTCGCCGTGCTCGTCTGGCGGATGACCGAGGCGCCCGAGAACTATCTGCGGGACGTCACCGCCGGTGTCTTCGCGGCGTTCTATGTGCCGTTCCTGGCGACGTTCGTGGCGCTGATGCTCGCCGCCGAGGCCGACGGGCCGCAGCGGGTGCTGACGTTCCTGCTGCTGACGGTCGTCAGCGACACCGGTGCGTACGCGGTCGGCTGGCGCTTCGGCAAGCACAAGCTCGCCCCGCGCATCAGCCCCGGCAAGACCCGCGAGGGCCTGGTCGGCGCGGTGCTGTTCGCGATGGCGGCGGGTGCGCTGTGCATGGAGTTCCTGATCACGGACGGCGCCTGGTGGCAGGGCCTGCTGCTCGGCCTCGCCGTCGCGGCCAGCGCCACCCTCGGCGACCTCGGCGAATCCATGATCAAGCGGGATCTCGGCATCAAGGACATGGGCACCCTGCTCCCCGGCCACGGCGGGATCATGGACCGGCTCGACTCCCTGCTGCCGACCGCGCCGGTGGTCTGGCTGCTTTTCGTGATCTTTGTGGGATCCGGCTGAGCACAGGGTTTTCGCAGGTGAGGGCAGGAAGAGGGATTCCTCTCCCTGCCCTCTTCCGTGCGCCGCCTCCCGTCTACCGAGGCGGCGACAGGGCCTCGACCACCGCGCGCAGTGGCTCCGGCGACGTCGCGAACTCGCCGAGGAAGGCATACGACAGTTCCGTGACGAGGAACAGGTTGGTGGCAACGAGGACGCTCACCGCCGCGACCATCCCGTAGTGGATCAGGGCCTGCTCGGAGCCGAAGGTGGCGGAGAACCCGAGGACCAGCCCACTGGTCAGAAGGATCGCCATCCACAGGGACAGGGGTGGGCCGATGTTGGTGCGTGCCTCAAGCAGCCGTTCCGTGCGGGCGATGCTCAATTCCTTCAGGGACGCGACCGAGCTGGTGAGGAAGGATCGCTGGGTGTCGTCGCGGGGCCGGATGCTCTCGTACGTGTGGTGCAGGCGGCTCAGCGCGTTCTCGGCCTCGGGCGTGCTCTCGCCGACCGCGGCGCTGGGCCACTCGGCCACCGCCGCGTGTCCGTACGCCAACAGGCTCTGCCTGATCCGCGCGCTCTCGGCCGTGCCGAACACCTCGTGGCCCCTGGCCAGCTGCGCCGCCATGGCGCCCTCGGTCCGTGTCGTCTGGTCTGCCGTGTTCACCTGACCCCAGAGCGCGAGGACGATGAAGCCGATGAGGAACCCGTAGACGACCGCGATCACGGGGAAGAGGAACTGCGCGATCTCGTTCTGCTCGCCCTGCTTGACGCGAGGGATGCGGTGCCGGACGACTGCCTGGACGATCGCGGTCCCGCCCGCGATCACGACGACGAGCCCTGCCAGCAGCAACCAGGGAGGGAGGTTGATCACGATCCAACGGGTCACGGCCACTGCTCCACGCTCCTGACGTACCCCACACCAGCCACCATGGCGCGGTGGCCAACGAAGGCACCGGGCTGCGGACACGCCGGCTGCGTCCCTTCGGTGGCGGGCCGTGGCGGTGACCGTCCTCTCACCGTCGCGGCCCCGGGGCGCCCCGGAGGATCTGCCACACTGGAGCCACCATGCCTGCACCCGGAGAACTCACTTTCGTAGCGCCGCGCGGGGCCAAGAAGCCTCCGCGGCACCTTGCCGATCTCAGCCCCGTCGAGCGTCGCGAAGCGGTGGCCGCGATCGGTGAGAAGCCGTTTCGCGCCAAGCAGTTGTCGCAGCACTACTTCGCCCGCTATGCGCACGACCCGGCGCAGTGGACCGACATCCCGGCGGCGGCGCGCGAGAAGCTGGCGAGCGAGCTGCTGCCGGAGCTGATGACCGTCATGCGGCACATCTCGTGTGATGAGGACACCACGCGCAAGACGCTGTGGAAGCTGCACGACGGGACGCTCGTCGAGTCCGTGCTGATGCGCTACCCGGACCGGGTCACCATGTGCATCTCCTCGCAGGCCGGCTGCGGGATGAACTGCCCGTTCTGCGCCACCGGCCAGGCGGGGCTGGACCGTAACCTCTCGACCGCCGAGATCGTGCACCAGATCGTCGACGGGATGCGTGCGCTGCGCGACGGTGAGGTGCCCGGCGGGCCGGCGCGGCTGTCCAACATCGTCTTCATGGGGATGGGGGAGCCGCTCGCCAACTACAAGCGGGTGGTCGGGGCGATCCGGCGGCTGACGGACCCCGAGCCCGATGGGCTGGGCCTGTCCCAGCGAGGGATCACCGTGTCCACCGTCGGGTTGGTCCCGGCGATGCTGCGGTTCGCCGACGAGGGCTTCAAGTGCCGGCTCGCGGTGTCGCTGCACGCCCCGGACGACGAGCTGCGCGACACCCTGGTGCCCGTCAACACGCGCTGGAAGGTGCGGGAGGTGCTGGACGCGGCGTGGGAGTACGCGGAGAAGTCCGGCCGCCGGATCTCCATCGAGTACGCGCTGATCCGGGACATCAACGACCAGGCGTGGCGCGGCGATCTGCTGGGCCGGCTGCTGAAGGGCAAGCGGGTCCATGTGAACCTGATTCCGCTGAACCCGACGCCCGGCTCCAAGTGGACCGCGTCGCGCCCCGAGGACGAGCGGGCGTTCGTCCAGGCCATCGAGGCGCACGGCGTGCCGGTGACCGTCCGCGACACCCGCGGCCAGGAGATCGACGGCGCCTGCGGGCAGCTCGCGGCCTCGGAGCGCTGACCGCCCCGCTGGTACGGTGTGGTCGAACAAATGCACATTCCGACAGGGGAGCGCCACAGCGCTGAGAGTGCGGAAGCGTCGTAGTCCTACGGTGCCCGCAGACCCTTGAACCTCGCCCGGGTCATTCCGGGTAGGAAGTTCGGTCGTCACTCATGCTGTTGCGCCCTGCCCGAAGTCCCCTCCGTACGTCCCCGGACGTCGCGAGGTGTGGACATCGGGCAGGGCCGCGTCTCTTCCTGGCCAGCCAGGAGGAAATCAGTGAGCACCACCAGCAGGATCACCGCGACGGTGGTGGCCGCCGCGGTCGGGATTTCCGCCCTCGCCGCCTGCGGTACGCCGGGCGGCGGGAGCGACGCCAAGACGGTCACGCTCGTCAGCCATGACTCGTTCCAGGTATCAAAGTCCGTCCTGGCCGCCTTCGAGAAGGAGAGCGGCTACAAGGTCAAGATGCTCAAGGGCGGGGACGCAGGCAAGGCCGTCAACCAGGCGGTCCTGACCAAGGGCAACCCCCAGGGCGATGTGTTCTTCGGTATCGACAACACCCTGCTCTCGCGCGGTCTGGACGAGGGGCTGTTCACCCCCTACCGGGCCAAGGGGCTGGAGAAGGTCCCGGCGGCGCTGCAGCTCGACAAGGGTGAGCACCGGGTCACCCCGCTCGACTACGGCGACATCTGCGTCAACTACGACCGCGGTTACTTCGACCGGCACAAGATCGCGCCGCCGAAGACCTTCGACGATCTGATCAAGCCGCGGTACAAGGGCCTGCTCGTCACGGAGAACTCCGCCACCTCCTCCCCGGGGCTCGCCTTCCAGCTCGGCACTCTCGCGAAGTACGGCGAGAAGGGCTGGCAGGACTACTGGAAGAAGCTCAAGGCCAACGGTGTCGAGGTCGTCGACGGCTGGGACCAGGCCTACAACGACCGGTTCTCCGGCTCCGCGGCGGGCAAGGCCAAGGGCGACAAGCCGCTGGTGGTCTCCTACGCCTCCAGCCCGCCCGCCGAGGTGCTCGGCAAGAAGCCCGCGCCCAAGGAGGCACCGACCGGTGTCGCGGCCGGCACCTGCTTCCGGCAGATCGAATTCGGCGGGCTGCTCAAGGGCGCGAAGAACGAGAAGGGCGGCAAGGCGCTGCTGGACTTCCTGCTGAGCAAGGAGTTCCAGGAGGACGTGCCGCTGAAGATGTTCGTCAACCCGGCCCGTGAGGACGCCAAGGTGCCGGAGCTGTTCACCAAGTACGGCACCACGATCGGCCAGCCGGCGACCCTGGCGCCCGGGACGATCACCAAGAACCGCGAACAGTGGATCAAGCAGTGGTCCTCGCTCGTTCTGAAGTAACGGCTCCGGACGGCACGGATGCCACGGACACCATGGGCGCCCGGCGCGGCAGGCCCGCGCGGGGGACGGCGGTGCGGCTCGGCCTGATGGCGGTGCCGCTCGCCTTCTTCGCGCTGTTCTTCGCCTATCCCGTTGTGGCGATCGTCGGACGGGGGCTCAAGGACGGCGGGCAGTGGCAGCTCAGCCGGTTCGGTGCCGTGCTGAGCGACCCGGATGTCGTGCGGGTGCTGTGGTTCACCGTCTGGCAGGCCGCGGCCTCGACCGGGCTGACCCTGCTGATCGCGCTGCCCGGCGCCTATGTCTTCGCGCGCTTCGACTTCCCCGGCAAACAGCTGCTGCGGGCCGTTGTGGCGGTGCCGTTCGTGCTGCCGACCGTAGTGGTCGGCTCGGCCTTCCTGGCGCTGGTGGGGCGGGGCGGACTGCTGGACGACCTGTGGGGCGTGCGCCTGGACACCTCGGTGTGGGCGATTCTGCTGGCGCATGTGTTCTTCAACTACGCCGTGGTCGTACGGACCGTCGGCGGGCTCTGGGGGCAGCTCGATCCGCGTCAGGAAGAGGCGGCGCGGGTGCTGGGAGCCGGGCGGTTCGCGGCCTGGCGGCGGGTGACGCTGCCCGCGCTGGGGCCGGCCGTCGCGGCCGCCGCCCTGATGGTCTTTCTGTTCACCTTCACCTCCTTCGGGGTGGTGCAGATTCTGGGCGGCCCCACCTTCTCGACGCTGGAGGTGGAGATCTACCGGCAGACCGCGGACTACCTGGATCTGCCGACGGCGGCCGTGCTCACCCTGATCCAGTTCGCGGCGGTGCTGGGCGTACTGGCGCTGCACGCCTGGACCGTGCGCCGCCGGGAATCCGCACTCCGGCTCGTGGACGCGTCACAGACCGCCCGACGGCCGCGCGGTCCCGGCCAGTGGGCGCTGCTGTGGGGGACGTGCGCCCTGATCGCCGTCCTGCTCCTCACGCCGCTCGGGGTACTGGTGGAGCGGTCGTTCGCCGGGCCGGACGGCTACGGAACGGTCTTCTACGCCGCGCTGGGCTCCGCCGCGAACGCCGACAGCACCTTCGCTGTCGCCCCTCTTGACGCCCTGGGGAACTCCCTGGCCTACGGGGCAGCGGCCACCGCGATCGCGCTGGTGGTGGGCGGACTGGCGGCCGCCGCCCTGGCCCTGCCCGCCCCGCGCCGCGGCCGGTCCGGACGGACGCCCCTGGTCAGCCCGTTCGTCCGCGGCTTCGACGCGCTGCTGATGCTGCCGCTGGGAGTCTCCGCGGTGACCGTCGGTTTCGGCTTTCTGATCACCCTCGACGCGCCGCCGCTCGATCTGCGTGCCTCGTGGTGGCTGGTCCCGCTCGCCCAGGCCCTGGTGGGGGTGCCGTTCGTGGTCCGGACGATGCTGCCGGTGCTGCGGGCGGTCGACGGCCGGCTGCGGGAGGCGGCCGCCGTGCTCGGCGCCTCGCCCTGGCAGGTGTGGCGCGAGGTCGATCTGCCGATGGTGCGACGGGCGCTGCTGATCGCCGCGGGCTTCGCCTTCGCCGTCTCGCTCGGTGAGTTCGGCGCGACGGTCTTCCTCGCACGCCCGGACCAGCCGACGCTGCCGGTCGCCGTGGCCCGGCTGCTGGGGCGTGCGGGCGAGCTCAACTACGGGCAGGCGATGGCCCTGTCGACCATCCTGATGGTGGTGTGCGCGGCCGCCCTGCTGGTACTGGAGCGCCTCCGCCCCATCGACCGATCCGGGGAGTTCTAGATGACGGCACGGGACGGGAGCACGGCGCAGGAGCTGCTGCGGCTGGGCGGGGTCACCGTCCGCTTCGGCACGGGCGGGCGCCCCGCGCTGGACGCGGTCGATCTGACGGTCGCCGACCGGGAAATCGTGTGCGTCCTGGGGCCGAGCGGCAGCGGCAAGTCCACGCTGCTGCGGGTGGTCGCCGGGCTCCAACAGGCCGACGCGGGACAGGTGTTGCTGGAGGGGCGGGATCAGTCGGGTGTGCCCACACACCGGCGCGGGGTCGGCCTGATGTTCCAGGACCACCAGCTCTTCCCGCAGCGCGATGTCGCGGGAAACGTCGCCTTCGGGCTGCGGATGCGGCGCTCCCCGCGCGCTGACCAGGAGCGTACGGTCGCCGAACTGCTGGATCTCGTCGGACTGCCGGGCGCTCAGCGGCGCGCCGTGGCGTCCCTGTCCGGCGGCGAACAGCAGCGGGTCGCCCTGGCCCGCGCCCTGGCGCCCCGCCCCCGGCTGCTGATGCTGGACGAGCCCCTCGGTCAGCTCGACCGGGGGCTGCGCGAACGGCTGGTCGTCGAACTCCGGCGGCTCTTCCATGAGTTGGGCACCACGGTGCTGGCCGTCACCCACGACCAGGGCGAGGCCTTCGCGCTGGCCGACCGGGTCGTGGTGATGCAGGACGGCCGGATCGCGCAGACCGGCACCCCGCTGGAGGTCTGGCAGCGGCCCGCCACCGCATTCGTCGCCCGCTTCCTCGGCTTCGACAACGTGGTCGAGGCGACGGTGCGGGGCGAGGCGGCCGCCACCCCCTGGGGGAAGGTGCCCGTCCCGGCGGCCACCCCGGACGGGCCGTGCCGGCTGCTCGTACGCCCGGCCGGAGTGCGGCTGACCGGCGCCGCGGAGGGCCTGCCGACTACGGTCGCGGCCCGTACCTTCCGCGGCACCCATGTCGCGCTGCTGCTCCAGCCGGCCGCCGGACCGCAGGTGGAGGCGGCCTGCGCCCTGCGGGACGCGCCCGACGTGGGCGCGCGGGTGGGGATCGGCTTCGATGCGCGGGACGTGGTGGTGCTGGACGGGTCCGCGTCGGCGGACTGACCACGCCGGGGGACGCTGGCCAGGTGGGGCGCCGGGCGTATGACCCCTACCAGGCGCCCCGCGTCCGTCGGTGCTCCGCGCCCGGAGGAGCCGTCAGCGGGCCGCGACCTCCTGGGGCAGCTCGTCGCCCTCGGGTGACCCGGCCCGGGGCGCGTCCGGCTCCGGCTCGCCGTACCAGGCGACCGCGACGGCTCCGGCCACCGCCACCACGAAGCCGAGAACGGCGACCCAGGCGAAGCCCGGACGGGAGGCGTCACCCAGCCACAGCACCCCGAGGATGCCGGGCACCACCGTCTCGCCCACTACGAGCGCCGCCGTGGCGCCGTTCACCGAGCCGATCTGCAGGGCGACGGTGTGCAGATACATGCCCCCGATCCCGGCGACGAGGATCGCGTACAGGGCGGGGTCGGCGAGCAGCGACGGCAGATGGAACGGGTCCACGCCGTTCAGCACCCGTACGCCGACACCGAGCGCACCGAACCCCAGACCGGAGAGCAGACCCGCCAGGATCGCGGCCCGCCCGCCGAGCAGACGCACGATCAGCGTGCCCCCGCCGATGAGCACGAGGGAGGCGACCAGCAGCCACCAGTGGGTGGCGATCGGGGTGTGGCCGCTGCCCTCCGGCCCCGCCGCCGTGGCCAGCAGCACCAGCGCCCCGCACACCACGCCGATGGAGGACCACTCGGCCCGGCTGAGCCGGATGCCGAGCAGCTTGATGCTCAGTACGGCCGTGATCACGAGATTGGCGCTGATCACGGTCTGCGACAGGAACAGCGGCAGCAGCCGGGCCGCCAGCGCGCCCAGCCCGAACCCGATGAAGTCCAGCACCGTCCCCACCATGAACTCCCAGGTCACGGCCGCCTTCGCGGTCGAGGACAGGCTGGGCCCGCCATGCTGGGTGACACCGGTGGTGGCGGATTCGGCCGCTTCCCGGCGGGCGGATTTGCGGGAGCCCACCGCCTGCAGGACCGATCCCGTGCCGTAGCAGGCCGATGCCGCCACGGCCGTCAGAAGACCGATGATCACCAAGAGCTCCGTTCGCCCGCTGTGCGCCTTACGTGTTCCTTACCTTCCTGGCAGACGTGCATTCCGGGACGGGAGTTGCCTCCGGCGGCAAACACACCGGGCGCACCGCCGACGGGAGGGGCGCAGGGCCTGCGGCGCCGGGAAGGCGGCGGTCGGCGGATGCTCAGGAAGGCGCCTGGTCACGGAGCCGGGCCAGCGCGTCCGGGGCTTCGTCCACCGAGTCGACCAGGGCGATCCGGGACGCCATGGGCCGGTCCGCGGCGAGAGCCTGGAGCAGCGGCCAGGCGGGCAGCTTTTCGGTCCAGTGCGCGCGGTTCACCAGCACCATCGGGGTCGGCTCGCCCCGTGACTCGTAGTAGTTCGGCGTCGCGTTGTCGAAGATCTCCTGGAGGGTCCCGGCCGCGCCCGGCAGGAACACGACGCCGGCGTTCGAGCGCGCCAGCAGGCCGTCCTCCCGTACCGCGTTGACGAAGTACTTCGCTATGTGGGAGGCGAAGGCGTTCGGCGGCTCATGGCCGTAGAACCAGGTCGGGATGCCGGCCGAGACGCCGCCGCCCGGCCGGCTGCGGCGTATCTCGAAGGCGGCGTGGGCCCAGTCCGTGACGGACGGGGTGAAGTGCGGTGTCTTGGCGAGGAGTTCCAGCGCCGAGTCGAGCATCTCGTCCTCGAAGGGCGCGGCGTACGCTCCGAGGTTCGCCGCCTCCATGGCGCCGGGGCCGCCACCGGTCGCGACGGTCAGCCCGTCGCGGGAGAGCCGGCGGCCGAGCCGGGCCGCGCCCGCGTAGGCCGCGGAGCCGCGCTCCAGGGCGTGGCCGCCCATGATGCCCACCACCTGGGCACCGGCGAGATGTTCGTCCAGGGCGTCGGAGACCGCGTCGTCGTGGATGCTGCGCAGCATGGAGGCGAAGATGTCGCCGTCCGACTTGGTCTCCTGGTACCAGCGGTAGGTACGGGCGTCCGGGGTGGCGTCGAAGCCGCCGTCGGCCAGTCCCTCGAAGAGCTCGTCCGGGCCGTACAGGCCGCCCCGGTACGGATCGAACGGCAGACCCGGTACGGGAGGGAAGACCAGGGCGCCACCGGCGCGTATCTTGGCGGCGGCGTCCGGCTCCATGGCGCAGCCGAGGAACACGGACTCCGCGGTGTCCGCACTGAGCAGCGCGAACGTACGGTCCGTCAGATCGACCGACTGGACGCGATATCCGGCGAGGCCGCCCGAGGCGACGACCCGGTCGAACTCCTCCAGGGACTCGATCTCACGGTCGTCGTGGGCGTGGGTGGGGCGGGACGCTGAGGGCTGTGAATTCGACTGCACGTCCGTCATGTTAGGACCGCAGTGTGGCCACCAGGGGTCCGAGGTGCCCGTCGGCCGCCGCCGCGTCGAGTGCGGCGCGCAGCGCACCGTCATAGGTCGGGCGCGCCTGCTTCTGCACGTCCCGGCCCTCGTCCGTGATCACGCTGTACACCCCGCGCCGGTCATCGGGGCACAGATCGCGCCGGGTCAGGCCGGACGACTCCAGGCGGGCGGCCAGCCGGCTCACGGAACTCTGGTTGAGGCCGATGAGGTCGGCGAGTTCCTGCATCCGCAGCTCGCCGTCGTCCGCCTCGGCGAGCCGGGCCAGCGCACGGTACTCCGACAGTCCGATGCTGTGATGCTGCTGCAGAGCCTTCGCCAGCTCCTGCTCGACGCGGGTGTGCAGCGTTCCGAGCCGGTCCCAGTGCTCCGCGTCCATCGCCCTCTGCCTTCGTCCGCCGGTGTGCCGTGTGTCGCTGGGGTCTTGACAGCAGGGTACATGCAGCAGAAACTTATGTATGTGCATGCAAATGATGTGCGTGCATGGATCTGAGAAGGAGTGTGAGTGTGATGACGATGCCGGTGGACGTCGCCGCCGGGGCACAGGGCCGACCGGAGATCGAGCGGATCGCCACGACCCCCGACTGGTACGAGCCATACAAGATCTCGCAGGCCATCAGGGCGGGCGGACTGATCCATGTCTCGGGCCAAGCGGGAATCGACGAGCGGGGGCGGACGGTCTCCGACGACTTCCTGACGCAGGGGCGCCTGGCGTTCGCGAACGTCGAGCGGGTGCTCGCCGCAGCGGGTGCCTCGCTCACCGACGTGGTGAAGGTGGGCATCTTCGTCACGGACATGGCTGCCGGACTCGGCCCGCTCCACACACTGCGCGAGGAGTTCCTGTCCGAGCCCTACCCCGCGGACACGCTGGTGGAGGTGTCATCGCTGGCCCAGCCGGACTGGCGCATAGAGGTGGAGGCCACCGCGCTCGCACGATGAGGGGGGCCGCCCCACCGCGCACCGGAGCGCACGGGTGGCGCGGCCAGGGACGCCGTCGCCGGCGGCGGGGGGCGAACCGGCCACGCCCCCACGCGCCTTACACCCCGCGGGCCCCGCGCCTCACATCCCTCAATGCACCAGCGGAAGCGTGGCCATCTCCGCGACGGTCCAGGTCAGGGGGGCCAGGACGAGGGCCAGAGCCAGGAAGCGCAGGGCCGCGGCGCGATGGAGAACGGAGGCGGACGCTCCCAGACGGCGGAGGGCTGCCGTGGTGTGGGCGCGGGCCGAGCGGGACTCCACCGCGGCGGTGAGCGCGCTGGCGGTGACACAGGCGAGCACGACCGCCGCGCCGATGCCGGTGAGCGGTCCGAACGGGCTGGAGGCAGAGGCTTCGTACACCTTCACGGCGGCATACGCGGCGGAGGCGACCGCACACAGCACCCCGAGCGGGCGGCCGAGGCGGTGCGACTCCTCCTGGAGTACGCGCCCGGACAGCAGCCGCAGGGCACCGGGGCGGCCTGCACAGAGCAGCCTGCCGCACAGATGCACCAGACCGGGGCCGGCCAGCACGAGGCCGAAGGTCGACAGCGCCCAGCCGGCCAGTACGCCAGGGGGGCTGCCGACCAGCCTGCCGGGGAGTGGCAGCAGTCCGCCGGGGGTGTGGGCGCCGCGGCTGGTGTACGCCTCGATCGCCAGGCCGGCCGCGGCCAGGGCGATACCCCACGGGAGACCGGAGGGCGGGGCGGTCCTGGGGCGGCTGCCCGCCTCCGGAGAGCCGGCCTCGTCACGGGGGCGCAGGGAGACGGCGGTCGCGGCCGCGGCGGTCAGCGGCACGATCGTCAGCAGCAGGAGGGCGCCGACGAGCGGCACCGGGTGGCCGGCGCCGAGCAGGTCGGAGTTGACGCCGAGGGAGGTCGGGCCGCCGAGGTCGCCGCGGAGCCGGAGGAAGGCGAGCAGCGCGAGCAGAACGCCGAGGAAGCAGGTCAGGGCGGTGGAGACGGTGGCGAGCAGGGTGAGACGGAGCGGGCCGAGGCCGGCGGCGGTCATACCGCGCTGGAGGCGGGCGGCGGGGTCCGTACGGGCCGTGGACACCGCGAACTGGGCGGTGGCGGCGAGCGGGGCCGCGCACCACAACAGCCGCACCAACGACTCGTCGGCCGCGGACGGGTGGCCGGCGGCATGGCCGACGGTGGAGAGGAGGAGGAAGCCGGTGCCGGCCGCGGCGGCGGTGACGGAGAGGCGGCGCAGCAGGACGAGGGGGCGCGAGCCGCGGGCTAGACGGAGAGCGAGCACTCTGCCCTGCTTTCCTCATCGTCGGAGCCGGTGGTGGCGGACGCGCCGTTCGACTGGTGGCCGTCGAGAAGCGCGAGGGACCGGTCGGCGAGGGTGGCGACCTCGGGGTCATGGGTGGCCAGGACCACCGTGATCTGGTGCGAGCGGGCCGCGGTGGTCAGGGTGCGCAGCACCTGTGTGCCGTCGTTGCGGTGCAGCGGGGCGGTCGGCTCGTCGGCGAACAACACCTGGGGGGTGGTGGCGAGCGCGCGGGCGATGGCGATGCGCTGGCGCTGGGACTGGTCGAGCCGCGCGGGGCGGCGGCTCGCGCACATACCGACGTCGAGACGGTCCAGCCATTCGAGGGCGGTGTGCTTGGCGGAGCGGGTGCCGGTGCCGCGGAGCAGGAGGGGGAGAGCGGCGTTCTCCCAGGCGGTGAGTTCGCCGACGAGGTGCGGTTCGGTGTCGATCCAGCCGAACCGGTCCAGACGCAGCCGTTCGCGGCTGGGGGAGGAGAGGGTGTGCACGGGGGCGCTGTTGAACCACACCTCGCCCTCGGCCGGGACGAGTTGACCGGAGAGACATTTCAGGAGGGTGGATTTGCCACTGCCGCGCGGGCCGGTGACGGCGAGGATCTCGCCTTCGCGGACGCCGACGGAGACTCCGGCGAGGGCGGAGGTGCCGCCGTAGGCGTGGTGCAGGCCGCGGGCCCAGAGAACGTCGTTGTCAGGCGGGGCCACCATCTGCGCACCTCTTGTTGTAGGCGTCGGATCGTTCCCCCGACCGGGTGAACGACCATGGAGGGTATCGGTCACAAGCACGGTAAGGAGTGGTGACCCCCGGTATTCGCCGCTTGGCAGCACAACGGCCCAGATTCACTCGTATGGCTTGAAGTGAGTGAATCTGAGCCGCTGGATATTCACTTGTGTGCGAGGGGAACGGAAGGTGCCGCGAGGGTCAGAGCTTGGTCCATGCCTCGGTGAGGACCGTGCGCAGAATCTGCTCGATCTCGTCGAAGACGGACTGGTCGGCGATCAGCGGCGGGGCGAGCTGGATGACCGGGTCGCCACGGTCGTCGGCACGGCAGTAGAGACCGTTGTCGTACAGCGCCTTGGAGAGGAAGCCGTACAGGACGCGCTCGGTCTCCTCCTCGTTGAACGACTCCTTGGTGGTCTTGTCCTTGACGAGCTCGATGCCGTAGAAGAAGCCGTTGCCGCGGACGTCGCCGACGATCGGCAGGTCGTGCAGCTTCTCCAGGGTGCTCTTGAAGGCACCTTCGTTGTCGAGGACGTGCTGGTTGAGACCCTCGCGCGCGAAGATGTCGAGGTTGGCGACGCCGACCGCCGCGGAGACCGGGTGGCCGCCGAAGGTGTAGCCGTGCAGGAAGGTGTTGTCGCCCTTGTAGAACGGCTCGGCCAGGCGGTCGGAGATGATGCAGGCGCCGATCGGGGAGTAGCCCGAGGTCATGCCCTTGGCGCAGGTGATCATGTCCGGGACGTAGCCGAACTTGTCGCAGGCGAACGTCGTGCCGAGACGGCCGAAGGCGCAGATGACCTCGTCGGAGACGAGCAGCACGTCGTACTGGTCGCAGATCTCGCGGACCCGCTGGAAGTAGCCGGGGGGCGGCGGGAAGCAGCCGCCGGCGTTCTGCACCGGCTCCAGGAAGACCGCGGCGACGGTCTCCGGGCCCTCGAAGAGGATCTGCTGCTCGATCTGGTCGGCGGCCCAGCGGCCGAAGGCCTCGGGGTCGTCACCGTGGATCGGCGCGCGGTAGATGTTGGTGTTCGGGACCTTGTGAGCACCCGGGACCAGCGGCTCGAACGGGGCCTTCAGACCGGGCAGGCCGGTGATGGACAGGGCGCCCTGCGGGGTGCCGTGGTAGGCCACCGCGCGGGATATCACCTTGTGCTTCATCGGCTTGCCGGTGAGCTTGAAGTACTGCTTGGCCAGCTTCCAGGCGGTCTCGACGGCCTCGCCGCCACCGGTGGTGAAGAAGACCTTGTTGAGGTCACCGGGGGCCTCGTTCGCCAGCCGCTCGGCGAGCTCCACCGCCTTGGGGTGGGCGTAGGACCACACGGGGAAGAAGGCCAGCTCCTGCGCCTGCTTGTAGGCGGTCTCGGCGAGCTCCACCCGGCCGTGGCCGGCGTTGACCACGAAGAGGCCGGCGAGCCCGTCGATGTAGCGCTTGCCCTTGTCGTCGTAGATGTTGGTGCCCTCACCGCGCACGATCGTGGGCACGGGGGCATTCTCGTACGACGACATGCGGGTGAAGTGCATCCACAGGTGGTCGTATGCCGTCTTGGAGAGGTCGCCGCTCATTGCTATCTCGTTCCCCAGGTGTAGGTCTGCTTCCGGAGCTTGAGGTACACGAAGCTCTCGGTGGATCGGACGCCGGGAAGCGTGCGGATCCGCTTGTTGATCATTTCCAGAAGGTGGTCGTCGTCCTCGCAGACGATCTCGATGAGGAGATCGAAGGAGCCTGCCGTCATGACGACGTACTCGACCTCTTCCATGGTCGTCAGGGCATCGGCCACGGGGTCGAGGTCACCTTCGACGTTGATGCCGACCATTGCCTGCCGACGGAAGCCGACCGTGAGGGGGTCGGTGACCGCGACGATCTGCATCACGCCTTGGTCGAGCAGTTTCTGTACGCGCTGGCGTACCGCCGCCTCGGACAGGCCCACGGCCTTGCCGATCGCGGCGTACGGACGGCGCCCGTCCTCCTGGAGCTGCTCGATGATCGCCAGGGAGACGGAGTCGATCGACGGGGTGACGGTTCGGTCATGACTGTTACGGGGAGCCACGGCGTTCACTGTGCACGAGCATCGTCTGTATCGCAACCCTAAAGCGATGAAATTAGTCGTGTCGCGATCGAAATTTCACTGATTCCGTTGTCTCTGAGTGGCGGGTGTGTTGAAAACGTGGGTTGCATGGCTAGGGTGGATGTCCAAACCACCAGACTTCTGACTGAAGGGGGCGCACAGTGACCACCGCACTGCGTCGTCTGCGCAACTACATCGACGGGGAGTTCCGGGACGCCGCCGACGGGCGGACCACGGAGGTGGTCAACCCCGCCACGGGTGAGGCGTACGCCACCGCCCCGCTCTCGGGCGCCGCCGATGTGGACGCCGCGATGGCTGCCGCCGAGGCCGCCTTCCCCGTCTGGCGTGACCTGATCCCGGCCGAGCGCCAGAAGGTCCTGCTGAAGATCGCCGACCGCTTCGAGGAGCGGGCGGAGGAGCTGATCGCCGCCGAGTCGGAGAACTGCGGCAAGCCGGTCGCGCTCGTACGGTCCGAGGAAATCCCGCCGATGGTGGACCAGATTCGCTTCTTCGCGGGCGCGGCCCGGATGCTGGAGGGCCGCTCGGCCGGCGAGTACATGGAGGGCTTCACCTCGATCATCCGCCGTGAGCCGGTCGGCGTCTGCGCCCAGGTCGCGCCGTGGAACTACCCGATGATGATGGCCGTGTGGAAGTTCGCCCCGGCGCTGGCCGCGGGCAACACCGTCGTCATCAAGCCGTCCGACACCACTCCCGCCTCCACGGTGCTGATCGCCGACATCATCGGCAGCGTGCTGGACGAACTGGGCCACTCCCGCGGCGTGTTCAACGTCATCTGCGGTGACCGCGAGACCGGCCGGCTGATGGTCGAGCACAAGATCCCGGCGATGGCCTCGATCACCGGCTCGGTGCGTGCCGGTATGCAGGTCGCCGAGTCCGCGTCCAAGGACCTCAAGCGGGTCCACCTGGAGCTGGGCGGCAAGGCCCCGGTCGTCGTCTTCGAGGACACCGACATCCCCAAGGCCGTCGAGGACATCTCGGTCGCCGGCTACTTCAACGCCGGCCAGGACTGCACGGCCGCCACCCGCGTCCTCGTACACGAGTCCATCCACGACGAGTTCGTCGCCGCGCTGGCCAAGGCCGCCTCGGAGACCAAGACCGGCGCGGTCGACGACGAGGACGTGCTCTACGGCCCGCTCAACAACGCCAACCAGCTCAAGCAGGTCAAGGGCTTCATCGAGCGGCTGCCCGCACACGCCAAGATCGAGGCGGGCGGCGAACAGGTCGGCGACAAGGGCTACTTCTTCGCTCCGACCGTCGTCTCCGGCCTCAAGCAGGACGACGAGATCGTCCAGCACGAGGTCTTCGGCCCGGTCATCACCGTCCAGTCCTTCAGCGACGAGAAGCAGGCCGTGGAGTGGGCCAACGGCGTCGAGTACGCGCTGGCGTCCTCGGTGTGGACCAAGGACCACGCCCGCGCCATGCGGATGTCCCGCAGCCTCGACTTCGGCTGTGTGTGGATCAACACCCACATCCCGCTGGTCGCCGAGATGCCGCACGGCGGATTCAAGAAGTCCGGTTACGGCAAGGACCTTTCGGCCTACGGCTTCGACGACTACACCCGGATCAAGCATGTGATGACCTCGCTGGACGGCTGAGCCGGCCGACCGGGCCGGCCCACCGGCCGATCCGGGGATCTGCACCGTCGGGCAGCACGGAACGCTCGACACACCGTCGCGGGCGGAGGCCCGGCAATGGACGCTCTGTCTCTTGCCGCCTCCGCCCGCGGCACGTGAGAGTGCTCGCCATGGCTGATCTTTCGCGGCGGGCGCTGCTCCGGGGCATGGGCGGACTGGGTGTGACGGGGGCGCTGGCCGCCATGACCGGATGCGGGGTGCCGCCGGCCTACGTCGAGGCGGCGGACCGCGGCAGCCCGGACCGGTCGGCACGGGACCGCACGCTCACCTTCGCCAACTGGCCGCTCTACATCGACGTCGACGACCGCAACAAGCAGCGCCGTCCCACCCTGGACGCCTTCGAGCGGCACACCGGCATCTCCGTCACGTACACCGAGGAGATCAACGACAACGACGAGTTCTTCGGCAAGGTCAGCCCGGCGCTGATGAACCACCAGAGCACCGGCCGCGATCTGATCGTCATGAGCGACTGGATGTGCGCCCGGTTCGTCCGGCTGGGCTGGGTGCAGGAAATGGACCGCGCCGCCCAGCCGCAGGTCGCCCGGCACCTCGATCCGCTGCTGCGCAACCCGCACTTCGACCCCGGCCGCAAGCACTCGGTGCCCTGGCAGTCCGGCATCACCGGCATCGCCTACAACCGGAAGAAGCTCGGCCGGGAGATCAAGCACACCGCCGACCTGTGGCAGGACGATCTGCGCGGCCGGGTCACCCTGCTCTCCGGGCTCGATGAATCATTCGCCATGCTCATGCAGGGCAACGGGGTGGACATCACCCGCTGGACGGCCGATGACTTCCACCGGATGACCGACCGGATCCGCCGCCTGGTGAGCAAGGGCCACATCAGGCGGTTCACCGGCAACGACTACATCAAGGACCTGGACTCCGGCGATGTGCTCGCCGCGCAGGCTTACTCGGGCGATGTGATCCAGCTCCAGGCCGACAACCCGGACATCGAGTTCGTGGTGCCCGAGGAGGGCGCGGAGCTCTGGGCGGAGAGCCTGCTCATCCCCGACCTCGCCGAGCACAAGCGCAACGCCGAGCGGCTGATCGACTACTACTACCGCCCGGAGGTGGCCGCGGACCTGGCCGCCTGGGTCAACTACGTCTGCCCCGTACCGGCCGCGCGGGACGTTCTCGCCTCCTCCAAGGACAAGGAGCGCGCCGCCCTCGCCGAGGACCCGCTGATCTTCCCCGATGACGCGATGCGCAAGCGGCTGGTCATCGCGCGCGATATCACGTCGAAGGAGCGGACCGAGTTCGCCAAGGAGTGGAACGGGATCGTGGGGTTGTGAGTGTGGTGCTGGAGGGATGAGCCAGGCGGGCGCCGGCCGCGAGAGCTCACCACACCCATGGGGGCAGGCCGGATTCGCGCGGTGAGCCTCCTCTCGTCATTCTCTGTGCTGGTTGTTCTCGCGCCAGGCCGTTTCGAGGAGCGATGTCTTGTAGACCTGGACGGAGGGTGACCGGTAGGCGGCTGCGACCCGGAGAAGATGGTGGATCTCCTCCGTGAGGTCCTGGGCGCCGGGGCCGGCCAGGTTGGCTGCCTGGGGTTGCGGTGTGCGGCCTCCTTGTCGGGCATGCAGGGCGGCGGTGAGCCAGCAGGCGGTGAGATGGGCCTCGGCTGAGTGCCCGGAAGCGGGGTGCTGGTGGGCCAGGTCGAGGGCGGCGGGGGTGACGTAGCTCCGCAGCGCGATCATCGCGTCCCGAATCTCAATGACACGCCGGTACAAGCGCAGTTGGAGGGGGGTAGCCGCGGAGAGCAGCCGGTTGCCCGGCCCGAAGATCACGTCTGGGGCGGCGGCGGTGAGGTCCCGCCACAACGGCGCGAGGTCTCGGAATGCCTTCTGGTGCTGCCGATGTGTCCTGATCCGGCTCAGGACGGGGAGTGCGGCTCCGGTCGCCAGGAACAACGCCTCGACGCCGGTAACGGGCGAGAACAACGAGGCGCAGGCCGCCGAACGAGTATGCAGATAGGCGAGCTTGAGGATCCACAGCAGCGAGGCCAGGAGGAGGCCGGTGCCGAACAGACGCAGCCCGTAGCGCAGCAGCCGGGGTGCGCCGCGTCGGCCCTGGCTCCAGCACACCAGGCCGCAGGTGGTGTCCGCGGCCAGATGGAAGGCGAAGAAGATCCACCAGTAGGAGTCCGGGACACTCGGTGTCGCTGTTGAGGGAGCGATCTGGTTCCGGGCGTGCGGGGGTGCACCCATATCCAGGAGCACCAGTGCGGTCATGACCGCGAAGGCCGTGCCGAACACCACGGTGGCGGGGCGGGGCCGTCCCGCCGCCTGAAGGATGAACCACAGCACGGCGGCGGCGTCGACGATGCTGAACAGGTGCGTGGTCAAGTCGACCCAGTGCGCGCTGGGAACCAGGTGCGCCAACACAGCGGTGACCGGGTCCAGGTGCATCGACATCGCGAGCGCGATCGTGACGAGCGCGAACCACAGGGGCCGCTGCTCTCGGCTGCGGATGCCCTGGGGGACCCGGACGATCGCCACCACCCACAGGGTGGTGACACCAACCGTCTCTATCCACGTGGGCATGACGTTCCCGCAGGTCGGGGTCCCCGTAATCCCATGGCGGACTCCAGCCCGCCCAGGAACCCGGACATCGGCGTCGGGGCGGGGACCCGGCCGATGGCTTCCAGGATGAGGCTGGCGATCATCTCGGCTTCCCGTTCCTGCTCATCGGAGTACCGCAGGCGGGGCAGGGCCTGCCGGATGGAGTGCGGATCCGCGAGGTCGATGTGCCGATACATCCGCTGGTCATCGCCCGCTGATCGGTGGTCGCACACCACGTGCCCGATCTCGTGCACGATGATGTGTTCTTGGTGCAGGGGGCTGGTCTGCTCGTCGAAGAAGATGTAGTCGCCGTGCTCGGCGGTCAGCCACATGCCCGACGGCGTGCCGGGAACTGTCGGCGTCGGCAGTGGGAGGAGATGCAGCGGACGGCCCCGCTCCTCTGCGAGGCGGGCACACAGCTCCTGGACGGAAAAGGGCTCGGGCAGGGACAGGCTGTCGATCACTCGCCGGCATCGGCGGCGCAGACGCCTCCAGCGCATCGGCTGCGGTTCTCCTGGGCTCGTCGGGACGGTAGGACATGTGATCCGGTAGCTGCGTTGCATCGCATCACCACCTCGGCTCAGGTCTGCGGCGGTGACGGTGGCTGCTGCGCGCCCCGCTCCAGTTCACGGATCTGCCGGATCATGTCCGCGGCCATCCGTTTCCCTTCCGGGGACAAGGCCGCGAGATCGCCCCGCAGATACACGGCGCTCACCCCTGCCTCGGCCATGGATCTGTCCAGGTCCTGGCTGGCCAAGAGGTCGTCGTCCATCACTCTCCGGGCCACCTCGTCGTCAGTGAAATACGCCACGGGCACCTCGAAGTACGCTGCCAGAGCGGAGAGATGACGCAGCGTCGGGTTGGCGCACTCCCCGGAGTGCAGCTGGGAGAGGTACGCGCCGGAGAACGGCTCTCCGGACTGTGCGGTGATCTTGCCGGCCAACTCTTCGTGGGGTGGCGTGCCGCCCTCGCTCGGCCGGGTGCGCAGCCTGAGCAGGTGATCGAGTTTCTCCGCCAGCGCCAGCCGGTGCTCGGCGGGACCGTCCTTCTCGCCGGCGGTCTCCCGCTGCTGAGCCTGCTGGGCGGTGGCGTCTGTACTGGAGGGAGCTTCCTGGCGATCATGAAAGTAGGCAGCTGGAACGTCGAAGTACTCGGCCAGCGCCTCTAAATGACGCTTGGTGGGATTGTCCCGCTTCCCTTTGCGTAAGTGCCAGATGTAGTTGCCCGAGATCACCGCCTTCCCGGCCTTGATGTTGAGCGCTGTGGCGACCTCGTTGACGGAGAGCGACCTGCCCCGCTCACGACTGCGCACGCTGAACAGGCGATCCAGCTTCTCGGCCAGGCTGACCGGCTCGCGGCCCTCGGCCTCCATCGCATCACATTCCTCTCACGGTCGATGCAGGGGACAACCACTGTAGTGGCCGGCCCGATTCACTGACCAAGTTCGTCCACGGGCGGTCCTGGTAAGCCGTGGCCGAAGTGATCTAGTACCTCCGCGCGGAGGTACTACAGTCATTGACTCAAGTGCGAGAGGGGAGGGGGGTGTTCCCCGTGATGTCAGCCGGCGCCGCGCGGGGTGGTGAGGGCCACCACGGCACCGCCTCCGTAGGTGTCTGCGGGTGGGCAGGCGCGGGGGCACGCGCGCTTCCGCACAGGAAGCCCATGCGAAGTCGAGTCCGGGCGTCCAGATGAAGACGGGCACCCAGGTATGTACGTCGTTCACTGGCGCGGTCGCGCGGTGACGGACCATGGAGGGGGTGGGCCTGATCAGGCGTAGGAGGCTGCGTCGTCAATGCGAGGCGCTCATACGGAGCATCGATCTTCCGGATCCCTTCGATATCGGCGTGTTGTGCCAACGGCTGGGGACGAGCCGCGGGCGCCCGATCCGACTGGCGCCGATGGCCCTGCCGGCCGAGAGCCCGGTCGGACTGCTCGTCTCCACACTTGAGGCCGACTACATCTTCTACGAGGCGGACACGACGGCGATGCACCAATCGCATGTCATCGCCCACGAGTTAGGGCACCTGTTATGGGATCACGAGGCAATCTCCACCCGGTTGCCGGTCCCGCAAGCGCGTCACACACTGCCTGACGACCTCGATCCTCTGCTGATCCAGCACATGTTCGGCCGCAGCCAGTACGCCGACGCCGAGGAATGGGCAGCCGAGTACTTTGCCACGCAAGTTCTGCGCCGGGTCAGCCAGTGGTCGCCCCGGCCACCAACGGTTCCCCCGGACATGATGGAACTCGTGGGCCGGCTGGAGCGTTCCTTGCATCACCGCCGGGAAGGTCCTGCGTGATCCCCGGGGTCATTGCCGCCTTCAACTTCGCGCATCCGGTCTGCGCGGCGGCCAGTTTCCTGGCCCTCGGCTACAAGCTCCGAGACCTTCGACAGGACCCCGGTAATGCCGCGCTCAAGGCGCTGTGCGCGGCCCGGCTGTGCACCGCACTGGCGTGGGTCTGGCTCACCCCATGGCTGTACGTCCGAATCGACCACCTCACGGGCATCGCCAACCTGAGTGCGTTACTGAGCAACGGATGCATCGTGCTCAGTGCACTGAGCACCCAGCTGATGCTGCTGGGCTGGTTCCACGATCCTGCCGAGGCCCGCCGCAGGGCGCCCTGGGTATGGGCCATTTTCTGTACGGCCCTCATGGCCATGATCGTGCTGTTCCTGGGCTGCCCCTTGCGAGGGGAACACCCCGTCGACTTCGAGGTGCACTTCGCCCGGGTCCGCCACGCTGACGCCTACATAGCGGTCTACTTGGCCACCTACATCATCAATCTGGCCAACATCGCCCGGCTGACATGGCCGCCGTCCCACGCCCTCAGCCGCCCGTGGCTGCGCCGGTCTCTGCGACTGACCGCGCTGGGGTCCATCGTCGTGGCCGGCTACCCCCTCGGCAAGCTGCTGGGCGTGGCCGGCCGCTGGTTCGGCACGAGCCGCCTCGACACCGCAGCCGTCCTCGGCGCGCCGGTCTGCGCCATCGGCGGCTCCCTGGTCCTGGTCATCGGTGGCACCTTCCCGGGATGGGGGCAGCGCCTGCTGGCCCGGGGCCGGCAGTACCAGTCCGTGCGTCGGCTCTACCCCCTGTGGTTCGCGCTCTATCAGGCCACTCCTGGTATCGCGCTGTTTCCGAGGCGCTCGTCTCGCCCGCCCTGGTTCGTCCCCGACCTTCAGATGCGCCTCTACCGTTTGATCATCGAGATCAGGGACGGACAGCGCGCCTTGCGGCCCTACGTGGATGCGGCCGAGCTGGCGGCCATGGCGCGGGAGGCACGGGCGGCAGGTCTCGACAAGGAGGACCTCCAGGTGACTCTGGAGGCCGTCGCGATCAGGCTGGGAGTGCGGGAGAAGGCGCACGGAGCGCCGAGCGCACAACCGGGGACCGAGGGGAGCAGTAGCCCTTCCACCACCGACCTGGTCACTGAACTGGCCTGGCTGGAACGTGTCGCGCACGCCTTTGCCCACTCATCTCCGTACGAGAGGCACGGGCCCCAAGGGGCCGTTGCGGTGCGGCAGCGTGAGTGACGCGGTGCGGCGCGCATCGCGGCAGTCCGTCAGGGCTATCGCGCAGGATCCAGGAGGAGCTTGCCAGTGGTCCGGCGGGCCTGCAGATCCATGTGTGCGCGCTGAATCTCGCTCAACGGGTACTGACCGCCGACGTGTGGGGTCAGCGCGCCGGAGAGCGCCGCGTTCCACAGCTCGTTCATCGAGTGAGCGAGCATGCCGCGCCGGGGGTAGATCTGCGGCAGGGCAAACCCCATCACGCTCTTGCTGCCCGCGAGCACGTCCCGGGTGTCAAGGGTGGCTGCCCGGCCGCTTGCATAGCCGAAGACCAGTAGCCGGCCGAAGGGTGCCAGTGCCTCCAGCGACGCCGTGAGCGACGGGCTGCCGGTCATCTCCAGCACGATGTCAACTCTGTGACCCCCGTTGGCGTCGATCAGCCGCTCGGCCAGGTGGTCCGCACTGGCGGAGTCAACGGTCACGTCAGCGCCCAGTTCCAGGGCGAGCCTGCGCTTGGCGGGTGTGGAGGCGGCGGCGATGATGCGGCCGGCGCCGGCCTGCCGGGCGAGCTGCACAGCCAAGGTGCCCACGCCGCCGGCCGCGGCGAAGATCACCACCGACTCCTTGCGCCTGATCCGCGCGCAGGTGTGCAGCAGATGCCAGGCGGTGTTGCCCTGTACCGCCAGAGCCAGGGCAGCGCCGTCGTCGATGGCATCAGGGACGGTGAAGGTCGTCCCGCGCGGCGCGACAGCGCACTCCGCATAGCCGCCGCCCCGCATGGTGAAGGCAAGGACACGCCGGCCGTCGCTTCGCCGCTTGCCCACCACTTCACTGCCCAATACGCAGGGCAGCGTGATCTCGGTGATGTAGGTGCCCTCCCGCATGAGAATGTCGGCAAAGTTCACCCCGGCCCGGTCGACATCGATCAGCACATGTCCAGGCCTGGCCTCTGGAGCGGGCAGCTCCGCGATCTGCAAGACCTCAGGTCCCCCGAAGCCCCTGACCACAACTGCGCGCACATGTCTCCTTCTGCGTCCGTACGCCCCGAAAGCGGCGGTACACGCGTCATTGATGGCCGGGGGGCTTGGGCGGGAGCCCTTCCATCTCGCGGAGCTGGTCCAGCAGCAGCGAGGCGAAATTCAGCCCCTTCGGCGATAGTCCGGCCGCTCGTGCCGCCACCTCGGTGACCCCTGCGTCCTTGAGTGCCAGCAGGTCATCGGCATGGACGCCCGCATCACGCAGGGCGGTGAGCTGGCTGAGTTTCGCGTCGACCTCGGTGGCGGCCTCGTCATCGAAGAAGTAGGCGGCCTTCACCCCGAAAAACCGCGCGAGTGCCTCCAAGTGATGCATACGCGGGTTGTCTCGTTGTCCCTTGCGCAGGTAGGCGACGTACTGCTTGGAGATGTCGCCGCCTTGAGCGCGGATGGCCTTGGCGACCTCTTCGTTGCTGTACGGACCGCGTCCACGCGGGTGAATCGTCTCAAAGAGGCGGTTCAAGCGGTCGGCGAGCCGGCTGGGCGGAACCTCTCCCACTTGATACCTCGGCCTTTCTGTGTCGGCTGTCAACGGGCGTGTGCGGACCAGGCGAGTCCGAGAGCGAAGAGGGTAACGCCAGTTGACGATCGTGTCGAGGTGGCGTTAGCGTCGGTGACAACTGGCATGGCCACAGCGGGTGTTCGAAGCGGGTCCCACTACACGCACGGTCTTCAGGGTCAGCGTCGCGTAGCGAAGTAACGCTAGCCAAAGCGGGTGGCGGAGCACGACAACTCGTATGTACCGAACCGGAACCCCATTGGTCGATCCCGTACTCGATCAAGGCCGGCCAAGAGACAGCGAAGCCGTACTGAGCGAGGGGCAGTGCGAACGACGATCTCACAGCCACTGTGGTGGCCATCCGATGTAACGGCGCTCGCCGGCTGCCTGAGCCGCAGCCCTTCGCGAGCGGAACGGGAGACATCAACTGCGTTTTTCGGGGTTTCCGACGGGGCAACGAACTCCCCGTTCACGTCGAGTGCTCCGGCGGGAAGGGTGCGTCACTGTGGAAGCAACATCCATGAGCACTTCATGCAAGAGCGGTTTATTGGATCCGAATGTTGAAAGCGTATCCGTCGATTCGCTGGCTATGGCAGACTCGGCCCGCCTCGCTGGGGAAAATACGGAGCACGCTCATACACTTGCCCGGTCTGGGGCTTCACTTCCCCCGATCATCGTGCATCGTTCGTCCATGAGAATCATTGACGGAATGCATCGATTGCGCGCTGCGATCCTGCGGGGCCGGGATGAAATCGACGTCAGGTTCTTTGACGGAAACGAGAAGGACGCCTTTGTGCTCGCTGTTGAGTGCAATGTGCACCATGGCTTGCCGCTGCCCCTCTCCGACCGCACCGCGGCGGCGGAACGGATCGTCAAGTCGCATCCGGAGTGGTCCGATGGGGCGGTTGCCGCGGCGACCGGGCTGGCAGCCAAGACCGTCGCTGCGATTCGGCGGCGGTCAGCAACTGAGCACCTTCCCCAGTTGCACAGTCGGATCGGGCGGGACGGCAAGGCGCGCCCGATCAACAGCGCGGAGGGGCGCAGGCTGGCGAGCACCCTCCTCATGGAGAACCCCAACGCCTCACTGCGGGAGGTCGCCATGGCGGCCGGCGTCTCGCCCGGCACCGTGCGTGATGTGCGTCAGCGCCTTCAGCGTAAGGAAGATCCGGTTCCTCCCCGCCAGCGCGAGGCCGAGCTGAATGCCGCACCGAATTTCCGCACCGCGACGGGCGGTGGCACCGGCGCCGCCGTTCAGGGCCTGGACCGGAAGAGGGCGATGCAAACCCTCATGCGGGATCCTCAGTTGCGCATGTCCACGGAGGGCAGGCTCCTGTTGCGCCTGTTCGCCGTACACGTCGACGAACGGCAGAGGCAGCGGCTCGTCAAGTGGATTCCCAGACGCTGGAGATGTGCCGTCGCGGAACTCGCCTACTCGTGTTCGCGTGACTGGTATCAGTTCGCCAAACAACTGGAGGAATGTGAGGAGGAAAAGGCGGCCGGCAGCGAGAAAGTCTTGGAAGAAGTCGGCTGACTTCGCCCCTCTTGCCCGCGAACGGACCCGCGCACAGCGCCTTTGATGACCTGCACAAGAAGCTGTTCACGAGCCCCGGCCCGGATTCAGGGCTCCGGACACCGCTGATCGCGGTCTTGTGTGCCGAAGGAAACCCTGCCGAATGAAAGGAAGACAATGCAGCAGACCGGAAACCAGCAGGCGTGGAGCGTCAGCCCGGCGACCGAGGGCGACTATGCGCACTGGCGCAAGCTGTATCAAGGCTATGCCGACTTCTACGGAAAGGAGATGCCGGAGTCGCGTGCCGAGCGCGTCTGGTCGTGGATCATGAACCCGGAGCACGAGGTCCATTGCATCCTGGTGCGTGACGAGGCCGGTGCTCCGGTGGGTCTTGCTCACTACCGTCCGTTCGCCCGCCCGCTGACCGCGACGACGGGGGGCTTCCTCGACGACTTGTTCGTCACTCCCGAGCTGCGGGGCAGCGGTGCTGTGGATGCGCTGTTCACGCGGTTGCGGGAGATCACGGCTGAGCGCGGCTGGAGCGTCTTGCGTTGGATCACGATGGATGACAACTACCGCGCGCGCAGCAAGTACGACCGCGTGGCGCAGCAGACGAAGTGGGTCACCTACGACATGGCGCCCTCGGCGTAGTGGAATCAGGGGCGCCTGCCGTGCGGGCGCCCCTGCCCCTGTTCAGCGGTGCTCATCTCGCGTGCCAGGGCCACCGTCAGGGCACGGAAGATGCGTACTTCGGGATTGTTGTCGGTGGTGCGGGTGGCAAGGACGCTGTGCGCACGAGGCGCGTCCAGCACCGGTACATAGCGTGTGCCGGGCCAGGGGTAGTAGCGCGCGAAGGATTTCAGGCCGGAGCCGGCACCACGGCCCGCCGCGACGCTCGTGAGGATGTCCTGAGGCGTGAGGGCGTAATCGGGTGCACGGTGCTCGCCGGATTCGAAGTACAGGTAGTCGGTGAAGTTGCGAGGCGTGTGCTGGGGCAGCTGAAGGTAGGGCAGGTCGATGACGTCGGCCAGGTGGACACCGGTTTCGGCGGCGTCCGCGAGGTGAGAACGTGTCGGGACCGCCACGATCCGCTGTTCCGCGGTGAGGATGTCCACCTCCAGGCCCTCGGCTTCGAAGGCGGGCCGGACGAAGGCCACGTCCACGCGGTCTTCGCGCAGCGCACTGATGTGTTCGGTGAAGTTCAACTGGACGAGTTCCAGCGGCACTTCGGGGCGAGCCCGGCGGAAGGCGTTGACGGCGGCCGGGGTGACCTCGGCCGAGCCGTGACCCATGATGCCCACCCGCAAGGCGCGGGCTGCGGCCGGCGGAGCGAGGGCGGCCTCGGTCACGTCCTCGACGGCCGCATTTGCCGCAGCGAGCAGGGTGCGGGCATGGGAGGCCAGTCTGCGTCCGGCGACGGTCGGCGCGACAGGGCCGTTGCCGCGGTCCAGCAGCCGGGTACCGAACTCCCGCTCCAGCTGCTGTACATGCAGGGTGACGGCGGCCGGCGACAGGAAGAGCCGGGCGGCCGCCCGCCCGTAGTGTTCCTCCTCGATCACCGCCAGAAAGGAGGACAGCTTCCGCAGATCCATACGGGCCACGATACGGCCGGCTCTGCGCCTGGTCACGAGGGCATTCAGGATTCCTGAACGGGGGCAGCGCCGGGCACCGCCCGGCCGTTACAACGGTCGGCATGAGCAAGCACGCCGCCCCGACCACTACACCCGCAGCGTTCCCTCCCACCCCACCGATGGGCTCGGGCACACCCGTGCCCGCACCCCGGTACTGGCTGAGCGCGGGCTGGGTGATGGCCGCCTCCGGCTGGAGCGCCAACCAGTTCTCCGCCCTGTTGGGTTCCTACCGCAGCGAGCTGGGCCTGACCACGGCCACCACGACCGCTCTGTTCGGCATCTATGTGCTGGGACTCATCCCCGGGCTGTTGCTGGGCGGGCCGCTCGCCGACCGGCGGGGCCGTCGGCCCATCGTCTTTCTCGCGTTGGGCAGTTCGGCCCTGGCCACCTGTCTGCTGATGATCGGCCCCGCAGCCTCCGCCTTCTTGTGGCCCGGGCGTTTCCTGACCGGGATCGGCGCGGGGGCCCTGCTGTCGGCGGGCAGCGCGTGGATCAAGGAGCTGTCCTCGCCCCCGCACGGCACCGCCCCCAACCCGGGGGTGGCGGCCCGTCGTTCCGGTCTGTTTCTGTCCGCCGGCTTCGCGACCGGCGGCCTGGCCGCCTCCCTCATCGCCCAGTGGGCGCCGCACCCCATGGTCACCGCCTACATCCCGCACCTGATTCTCTCCGCCATCGCGGCGCTCAGCGCCGCCCGCGCCCCTGAATCCTCTCCGGCTCACCCCGGCAAGGCCTCGGCGGCTCCCGCGCCCGGTGCACGGCGGGAGCAGCGCGCCTCGGCGGCCGAGTTCCGCCGGCTGGTCGCCCCCGTGGCCCCGTGGGTATTCGTCGCTCCGGCAGTGGCCTTCGCTACGCTGCCCGGCCTGGTCGACGCCGACCTGGAGGGCTGGCAGACCGTTTACGCCGGTGTGATCACCGCTGTCACCCCCGGCGCCGGCATCATTGTGGCGCCCTTCGCACGTTCGCTGGCTGCCCGGCACCGCATCGCCACCGGTGCCATCGGACTGGCCGCCGTCGCCCTCGGCATGCTGATCGCCGCGCTCGCCGCGGCGCAGGCCCAGCCCGTGGTCGCTCTGATCGCGTCGATGGTGCTCGGTGCGGGCTACGGCCTGTGCGTCGCTTACGGCCTCACCGAGGTCGCCGCTCTTGCGCCGGCGCACCGGCTGGCTCGGTTGACCTCGTACTTCTGGACCCTGGCATACCTGGGTTTCCTCGCCCCCTACGTGATCACCCTGTGCACCGGGTTCCTTTCGCCGCCCATCATCCTCGTCGGCGCCGCCGTGCTGGCCGTGATCACGCTCGTAGTCATCGCGTACCGCGGCACCCGCCAGGCGCACGCGCACTGACCCGGACCCGCCGCGGCCGGAACCGGCCACGGCGGGGGGCTCGGAAGACACCCCGCAGCTACCCCTTTGCTCCTGGGCCTCCGCACCCGGGGCGCACCGCGCACACCACGCAGCACCAGCGTCGGCGTACTCCGATGTGCATGCTCGCGTGCCTCGACGACCAGGAAGGTTCCCGTCCATGCCGTGGGATGAGAAGTGGCTCATCAGCAATGAGGTGGCCGACGCTCTCGACCAGCTCGACGCCCACTACGCCCTCCTGGGTGACGGCATCGGCGACCCTCAGTTCGACGCATTCCTGCGGGACATCGAGCCTTACCAGACCCGGCGGGCCGGTACCGTGCTGCGCTCGGCCCTCCAGTCGCTGGCTGCCAGGGGCCGGACAGAGCACACCGCCTACGGACTGTCCTGGGGCAGCCTGGTGAGCTTCCTTGAGCCGGCCCCGGCGCTCGCCGAGATTCTCGATAGCTACTGCCTGGCCGATGACGCGGTGGTTCGCCCTGGCTCCCTCGGACGCGAGTGGGCCCGTCGCACCTGCGAGGCCGCATGGCCGGTCTGGCTCGCCGCATGCGCTTCGGAATCCGGGCGGCACCGGCGCCTCTTGGGCACCCTGCCGCCCGTGACCACTGGCCGGCTCCGGCTGCGCGGCCTGGAGCCCCACGACCGCCGCTGATGGCTGGTACCCCCCGGCCGGCCGTCAGCGGCCCACACAACTGGAGAGTGTGCGACCTCGCTCAGGACGCTTGCGGCAAGGCTTCCCCGCGGCTCTCCTGCTGTGCCACCGGCCTGAACTTCACCGGAACCTGCCCGGCCCGGAAGGCGCGCCGGTAGGCGTCCGGCGGCATCCCCACCGCCCGGCTGAAATGGCGGCGCAGCGTGGCCGCCGTTCCCATTCCCGTCTGCGCAGCGATCTGCTCGATGCTGTAGGTGGAGGTCTCAAGGAGCTCGTGTGCTTGCTGAATCCGCTGCGTGAGCAACCACTGCAGCGGCGTTTTCCCGGTAACCGCATTGAAGTGCCGGCTGAGGGTGCGCGTACTCATATTGACCCGCCGCGCCAAATCAACCACGGTCAGCGGCTCGTCCAGGTGCGCTTTCACCCAAGGCAGCAGTTCCGCCAGGGCGTGATCTATCCCTTGCGTAGCAAGGGGGGTGATGAATTGAGCCTGATCGCCGTCGCGGAGCGGCGGCATGATGAGTCGTCGCGCCAAATCATTGGCGACCGCTGCGCCGTAGTCGAGTCGGACCAAGTGGAGACACATATCGATACCCGCCAGTTTCCCGGCAGAAGTGAGAATGTCGCCGTCATCGACGTAAAGCACGTCCGGGTCCACGTTGACGTGCGGGTATCGCGCGGCCAGCAGGTCGGCATAGAGCCAATGAGTGGTGGCGCGCCGGCCATCCAGAAGCCCGGCGGCGGCCAGTACGAACGCCCCGGCGCAGACGGAGACGATCCGGGCGCCGGCGTCGTGTGCTGCGCGTACCGCTTCGACCAGGTCGGCGGGCTGTTTCCCGGGGGTATTGGGTGAACCCGGGACGATAACGGTGTGGGCCGTCACCAATTCATCCAGGCTCCGATAACCGTCCGGCCGGAACCACCCGCCGACTCTTGCATTTTCGGAACCACAGATGATGAAGTCATACCAAGAATTCGTGAGTGGAGATCTGTCGACACCAAAAATCTCACACGGAGCCGCTAATTCGATGAGTGACACATGCTCGGCGAGTGCTAAAGCTACGGTATTCCCCATGCCGACAGCTTGCCTACTACATCAATTGCTGGTCAATGAGCTCTCAAGCGAGGTTGCACACTGGCGCGAATTCCTTGAAGAACGTACCTACCGGTAAGTATGGTGATCTTCGTCATGGTTTGTGAAAGGTAGGCTTTCGAAATGGCGGAAATTGCTTCACCGCATGAATCCTTCTATCGGCCCCTGGGGGGTGGCCGATACGCGAGCAGCCCCTCCACTGCGGGGCCGTGGAGCCCGAAGGCGCAGCATGGCGGCCCTCCTTCTGCGCTGATGGGACGGGCGTTCGAGCGGCACGCGGCCCGAGAGGGGTTCCGCATCGCCCGCATCACGCTGGAGCTGCCGCGCCCGGTTCCCGTAGGCGACCTTCAGGCCGAGGTCCGCACCCTCCGCTCGGGCGGACGCACCGAGCTGTTGGAGGGCGAGCTGACCTCGGACGGCAGGACTGTGCTGATGGCACGGGCCTGGAGAGTGGCCGGCAGCCCTGCCGCCACCCCCCGTCTGCGGCCGGTTTCCGACCCGCCGCAGCTGCCTCACCCGCAGCCCGCGCACACGATGGCGGGTGCCCACATGGACGGCTACATCTCGGCAATGGAGTGGCGGTTCGAGCCAGGAAAAGGATTTGACACGCGCGGCCCGGGCACGGCCTGGGCTCGGCAGCGGATCCCGCTGGTAGCCGGCGAGGAAGACACTCCTCTGACGCGCGCCCTCACCCTGGCGGACAGCAGCTGGGCCGTGGCCTTCGAACTCGACCATCAGCAGGGGCTCGTCATCAATACCGACGTCACGCTGGCGTTGCACCGAGAGCCGGTCGGTGAATGGTTCTGCATGCGGTCCGCGACTGCGGCCAGCCCCCAGGGATCCGGCCTGGCGCTCGGGCAGCTCGACGACACGGACGGAGACTGCGGCCGCATCCTGCAGACTCTGCTGGTCGCCGACCGCTGACCGGAGGCACCCGCGGAACGGGCGAATCCGTTCGGTCAGCCGACGACCGTCCAGGTGTCGTTGCCGGCCAGCACGATCGGGCCGTTCCTCGACGTCGGGGATCCGCCACGGCTCCGAGCCGTTGGCCAGATAGCCGTCGGAGAGCAGGAAGACGGGGGTGCGGTAGGTCAGTGCGATACGGGCCGCGCCCAGCAGCACATTCGGTGCGTCACCCGGCAGGGTCCCGGCGGGGGCCCGGATCTCGGCGGGGAAGTTGGGCAGCGTCGACAGGTCGTTGCCGAATGATGCCGTCTCGGACGTGAACCGGTCGCCGTCAGAGACCCAGGGCCGTGCTGTCCCACACCTCCGCCAGGCCCCCGTCGGGCAGCGGTATGAGGGCCCTTGAGCCGGTGGGCGCGGACGCCTCCACGAGCTGCCGCGGGTGGGGGGCCGGCAGCGCGATGGCGGTGGCCGCGTCGGCAGCCGGGTCGCGGGCGTCCTTGCCGACGAGGAGCAGGTTCCCGATGACCGCGACGTCCAGGTCATGGCCGCTCGGGCCGGCGTGGGGCCGGGCGGAGGTCTCCAGGACCTTCTCGTAGAGGGCGACGGCGTCGTGGAAGTCGGCCCGGGGCACTTGACGCCGCACCAGAAGCCGCGGTGCGGGCCGCGAGCCGCCGTCGGGCGGCGCGGTGCGCGACGGTGCGGGCGTCTCGCCGGGCTGCGGGCGGTGTTCTACCAGCTCCGCCACGGCGTCGTCGGGGTAGCGCACGCGCGCCCGGGCGCCGGGCAGGATGTCCTCGGGCGGTTCGAGGACGGTGCCCCCTGCGGCGCGCACGGTCTCCAGCTGTGCGGTCAGTGACGGCACGATGAGGGAGTAAGCGGTCCGCCGCTGGATCGGGGTGAACGGACGGACGCTGGCGATCAGCAGCAGGTTTCCGACGGCGGCCAGCTCCAGGCCGCCGAAGTCGGGGATGGGCATACGGAGATCGGCGGGTACGGCGAGCAGCCGCTCGTAGAAGGCGATGCGATCGTCCAGATCGGCCGCGTCGATCAAGGACCGGGCGAGCAGCCGGGGCCGGTCGTGCACGGACGAGTCGGGACGGGTGCGGAACCACCGGTCGGGCAGGACTGCGGCGGTGGGGTGTGGCGCGGTCATCGTTCGGTTCTCCTCATGCCGGTTGGCTGATCGGGGTCCACCACTGCCGCCCGGCCAGTCCCCAGGCGGCGAGTTCCTCGGTGACGCGGCTGCCGAGGTCGGCGGCGTCTCCGAAGTGATCGGGGATGCCGGTGACGGTCACGGTCATGCGCTCGCCGACCCGCAGCAGGCACAGGGAGGCGCGCAAGCGGGCCTTTTCCGGGACGAGCCCGGGGACGTTCATGGTCCGCAGGCCGACGCTCTCGGCGAGGCCGCCGCCGAAGCACGCCACCGGCTCCGGGGCCATTCCGAAATTCGAGGCGACCACGTCGGTCTGCTGAGCCCCCGGGGCCTTGAGCCGGTTGGCCCAGCGGGCCGGCAGCAGATGCCACAGCGGTTCGGGGACGAGCGTGCCGCTGTGTTCGCCCGCGGTCCGGAGCAGTTCCCTGGTCGCCGTCCGGGTGTGGCGCAGGTCGAGGTGCGGCCGGCTGCCGCCGGGGACGGTCAGCGGCAGCACGACCAGGGCGTTGGCGCGCCCGTCGCCCTCCGGTGCGCGCATGCTCAAGGGGATGCCGACATCGACCGTGGCCTGCTGGTCACGCGGCACGTTGCGGCGGATCAGATTGGCGGCGATCTCGATGAAGAGGCTGTTGGCCGTGCCGCCGTGGGCACGGGCCTGCCGTTCCCAGTCCGCGGCCGGTACGTCGAAGAGGGCCGAGGAGAAGAAGCGGGGCGCGGAGGCCGCCGCAGCGGGCCTGGCGGCGGTGTTGCCGAGGGCGGCGCCGAGTTGGGCGCGCTTACCCGGGCCGGCGAGCAGGTTCAGTCCCCAGCGTGCGGTGCCGGTGCAGGCCCGGATCACCTGACCGAGGGCCTCACCGAGGTCACCGGCGGCGTCCTCGTGCGCCGGGGTGGGGTGTGCGTACGGAGCGATGCCGCGGGTGGCGAGGGCATGGAAGATGCCCATGCCGTCACAGCGGAAGTGCGGCACGGTGAGGGAGACGAGACTGCCGTCCCCGTAGGGAGCGGACGCCAGTCGCCACAGGGCGGTGGAGCCGACGGACATCGGGGCGCGTACCTGCTCGTCGATCCACCGCGGTGCGGTGGCTCCGGTCAGCATCTGATGGTCGGTGTGCAGGGGTTCCTCGTTGGTGGCGCGGACCCATCTGCGCCGCGCCACCGGCAGGCGGCCAGGGACGGCGTGGCGGCTGAGCCGGCTCTGGTTCAGCCGGTGCCACTCGGCCTCCAGCGCGCTGTGGGAGACGGGCTGCGGGAACTTCCACAGCACCTGCACCACGCGGGACGAACCCAGGGTCTCTTCCGCGGCGTGCAGCATCTCGTCGGTAGGGTTCAGATGCCAGGTCGTCATGTCAGCACCTCTTGGAGCCGGGCGGCCGTGTGGGCGCCGACGGCGGGGGCGAGCTTGAACCCGCCGCCGTTCCAGCCGGTGGCGGTGACCAGACCGCGCGGTTCGGGCCAGGCGGTGACCGCGCCGCCTCCGGCAAGGGCCTGCGCGTCGTAGGCGGTGCGTCCGCCCACCGCGGGGGCGTCTGCCAGGCACGGGAGACGCCGGCGCAGGACCCCGCGGATACGCTCTTCCTCCGGCGCCGAGATGCCCGTGCGCACGGTCTCCGGTACGTCGGTGGCACTGGAGCGCACACCGGCGAGCAGCGTCGGGTGCGTATCCCATCTGCGCACCCACGCCCCGGTGGTGACGTCGACGATGGTCGGCAGTGCGGCGTTCGGTGCGCTGATGCCCGGGTCGAAGAGGCCATAGGCCACCGACCGGGTGCGCAGGGGCAGGGGCACTCCTACAGAGGCGGCCAGCGGGCTGCTGCCGGCGCCGGCGGCGAGCAGGACGGCGCGGGCCTGTACGGAGCCGGCATCGGTGGCCAGGCCGGTCACGCGGGAGTCGGCGGTGCGTACGGCGGTGGCCCGTGCACGCAGTACCCGCAGGCCGGGGCCCGCGTCGCACAGCAGCGCATGGGCCACTTGCCGGGCCGGGACCCAGCCGCCCCGTGGTTCGTACACCCCCGCCAGGTCGTCGGGTACGTCGAGCCCGGGAAAGCGGGTGCGTATTTCGTCCGCGGACAGCAGCGCGAGGTCATGGCCGGCCGCGCGCAGCGCGCTGGTCTGCGCGCTGCGCCGGGTCAGGTCCGCGGTGCGCAGGAGGGTCAGGCTGCCGTGCTCGTGCACCTGCGGCCAGGTGCCCCGCCAGCCACGCCGGAGGTAGAGCTCCAGGCCCTGTGCCGCCCAGGACGCGTGGTCCTGGTCGGGGTCGAAGGCGCGGATGAGCCCGCCGGAGGACCCGGTGGCTCCTCCGGCGATGCCCGAGTCGTCCACCAGGACCACCGACAGTCGCTGCGCGGTGAGCCGTTCGGCAGTGGCCAGGCCGATGATGCCGCCGCCGACGACGGCGACATCCGCGCGGGCGACGGACTGCGTCACCGCAGCGCCCCGGCGACCAGGGGCCGTTCGTCCGTCCGTTCGCCCTTGCCCACCAGGGATTCGGCGATGTCGGAGGAACGGGCCGAGAGCATGGCCAGCGCTCCGGCGTCTCCCATGCCGTGACTCGCCTCGCACAGCCCGTTGAGGTACACCCGCCGCGGGGTGGGCGTGTGCTCCTGGGCGGTGAGCTCGATCGAGTAGTCCCGTGCGACGACCGGAACGCCGACCCGGTCGAGGGGGAACCGGTGGGCGATGCCCTCCAGCAGGGGGTGGTAGGGCTCGTCGTTCGGCCCGGTGCCGAAGTCGCGGAACCCCGTGCCCAGAATGATCACGTCGGCGTCGAGGGTCTGTTCCGTGGCGTGGTTGACATCGCGTACCCGCAGCCGGTGCTCGCCGCCGGGCGCCCGGGTGATCTCGGCCGTCTCGGAGAACGGCACCATCCGCAGGCGGTCGGACCCGGCCAGCTCGTACTCGCGCTGCACAGTGACGAGCTGGTCGATGACGTCCTGGTCGCATGCCGCGTAGTTGATCGACCGGAGTTCTTCCCGCATACGTTGCTTGGTCTCGCTGGGCAACGGGTGGAAGTAGTCGACGAATTGCGGGAGGAACACCTGCCGGCTGTAGGGACTGGTGTCCTTGAGCCGGAATCCGATACCGCGGTGGAGGGAGGTGACCTGCTCGACGTTGGGGCGGCGCAGCAGATCGAGGATGATCTCGATGGAACTCTGGCTGGCGCCCACCACGGCAACCCTGATCCGCCGGTCGCGCAGGCCCTCGATGGCGGACAGATACTGCGTCGAGTGGAAGACGTCCGGCCCCAGGAAGCCCTGGAAGGGGTAGGGGATGCGCGGGGAGCGGCCGGTGCCCATGACGACGGTCTCTGCCAGGTAGCGGCGGCCGCTCGCGGTGTGGACCGCGAACAGCTCGCCGCCGTCATCCCCCGTGATCAGGGACAGCCCGGTGGCGGACTGTCCGTAGTCCACCGAGCCGCGGAAAGCTTCGGCCGCCCAGCCGAGGTAACCGGCGTACTCCCGCCGCAGCGGGAACTTTGCGTTCAGGTGCAGGTAGTCGGTCAACTGACCCTGCTCGGCAAGGTAGTTGACGAAGGTGTAGCGGCTGTACTGATTACGCTGCATCACCAGGTCGCGGAACGGGTTGTTCTGGATGTCCGCGCCGGGCAACAGCTGCTGCTCCTGCCATTGGAAGCCGTCGGCCCGCTCGATGAAGTGTGCGGTGCCGCCATGGCCGAGTTCTTCAAGTGTTACCGCGAGGGAGAGGTTCGCGGGTCCGAACCCCACCCCGAGTACGGGATGAATCTGTTGATTCGTCACTGGTCATGGTCCTCTTCGGGCATACAGGGACGCGAAGATGCAGGTCGTTGACGGGTGTCCACGCCGGTTCAGTGGCTCTGGAGCTCGGTGCTGGTGATCCGGTTCTCTTCGTCCACGTGGACCACGCGGGACTTGTGCTCGGCGAGCTCGGTCTCCGTCAGCTGCGCATAGCTGATGATGATGACCTTGTCTTTGGGCTCCACCAGGCGTGCGGCGGCACCGTTGACGATCACCTCGTTGGCGTGCGGGGCGCCCAGGATGGTGTAGGTCTCGAACCGCGCGCCGTTGTTGACGTTGACCACGTGCACCAGCTCGTGGACGCCGATCCCCGCGGCCTCCAGCAGCTCGGGGGAGACGGTGATCGAGCCGACGTAGTTGAGGTTGCAGTCGGTGATGGAGGCGCGGTGGATCTTCGAGTTCATGAACGTGCGGAGCATGAGGATCTTCCTTCGTGGTGTCGGTTTCGGTGCGGGGTGCCGGCCGGTACGCGATGCGGGCGTCGTACCGGCGGTGACGTCAGGACGGCGTGGTCAGGGCGCCGTGGTCAGGACGTCGGGTATTCAGGCCGCGGAAGGCGCCGGCCGGTGGCTCGGTGAGCTCGGCCAGCAAAGGGGCCTGCTCGACGACGGAGGGGGCGCTGAAGGACTGGGTCACCTGCTCGGAGAGGTCCGGGGTGACCGGCCAGGCGAGGGTGCGCAGCGACCAGAGGAACAGCAGCGCGCCGGAGACATCGGCCGGGTCATCGAGGTCGATCTGCTCGCTGCGCAGCGCGAGCACCTCCAGGTGCAGCGCCAGCGCCTCGGCGGCCTTGCGGATGCTGAAGGTCTCCAGCCGGTAGGCCTCCTCGAACCGCTGCCGGGAGGCCGCCAGGGCGGCCGCCCACCAGGAGGACGGCGGGGTATCGGCGCTGCGGCCGGCCAAGGTGGTGTTCAGTGCCCGGGTGAGGGCGGAAATCGGCTCGTCGAAGCGCCGGTTGATCGTCGAGAGGGCGATCTCCTCGCTGAACTCCGACTGCTGGAGCTCGGGGCTGGTCAAGGCGAGCACGAAGCGCGCCCGGTCCCGGCCGACGCTGTCCAGATACTCCCCGGCCCAGCGGACATCCCCCTTGCTGGTGGAGAACTTGCGGCCCTCCAGGAGGTAGTACTGGTTGGTGAGGGTGCGCGTCTTGGGCAGGGCGACCGGCAGGCCGTGCTCGGCCGCCAGCAACGAGAGCGTCACATAGACGAAGGCGTTGTAGAACCCGTTGTCGATACCGATGAACTGCACCAGCTCGTCGCAGTCGCCCAGGTCCGCCTTGCGGGCCTGAGCCAGCCAGTACAGATGCCCGACGTAGATCTCGGGCCAGGCGTTGATGGCCTGGGCGGGGGCGTCGGGGCCGTCCCAGCCCACCGCGATCCCCCACGTACTGGGGTAGGTGATGGGGATGTAGGGCAGGCGCGTGGCGAGGGAGTCGGAGACGACCCGGGCCAGGTCGGGGCGGAGCCGCACGTCGGAGGCCCGGTACCAGTCGGTGATCTGCGCGCGGTAGCGCTCCAGGTCCAGGACCCAGATCGATGCCGTGCGCCGCGGCAGGGCGGCGGCGGTGCCGCTCGGCAGCAGGGCGGCGGGAAGGTTGTAGCCGCCGCAGGCCTCGCACACCCCGGCACGGGCGTGAGCCAGGCAGGCGGGGCAGCGGCCCGTGACGAAGGCCTCGGCCCGGTACTCCCCGGCCTCGGCGTCGTAGGGAAGCTCCACCTCCCGCTGGTCGAAGGCGCCGTGCCGCCACAGGTGGGTGAAGAAGCCCTCGACGAACTCCGTGTACGCCGCGTCGGGCCGCTCGAAGAGATCGACCTGGACTCCGGCCCGCTCCAGGGTGGTGGTGACGCTCTTGAACGCGTGCTGGATCAGTGCCTCGGGCCCGGTGCCCATGCGTTCGGCGGTGGTGACCACGTAGGTCTGGTTGTCGTCCGTGCTGGTCGAGAACGCCACGTCGTGGCCGAGGACCTTCTGCGAGCGAGCACAGACGTCGCTGCCCAGCACCGGTCCGGCCAAGTGGCCCAGGTGCAGGTCCCCGTTGGGGGTGGGCGGGGAGAAGGTGACGTTGATGCGCTGCTTCCGGTGCGGGGCGGTCATCGCTGCTCCTCGCCCTGCTCCGAAGGCTGGAGCCAGTAGATGCTGACGAACGTCAGCGGGTCGGAGTCACTGGTGTTGGTGACGATGTGATGGGTCCCGTGCGGGATGTAGATGACGTCCCCGGGGATGACCGCGCGCTCCTCCTCGCCGATCCGCACATGCCCCTTTCCGCCGGTGAAGATGAACGTCTCGTCCGTGGCGTGGCCGTGCGGGGCGCTCGACTCGGACGGCCGGATGGAACACAGCGTGCTGTTCCACGGCGGTACGACGACGTTCTCCCACGGGTACAGCTGACGCAGGTCGCAGCCGTTCTTGCGGATCTGCTCGTCGTCCGCAGCGGTTTTCACGTACATGGAATCTCCTCGTTGACATGTCGTCGCCGACGCGCCTGCGCCGGCGGCGTACCTGGTCTGCTCGATCGAGCGGCACCCGTGGGGCGCCGTCGTCTACTGGAGGGCGAAAAGGCGCTTGATGACGCCCGGGTCGAAGGACTCGGCGGGGACCTGGTCCGGTCCCTGGAAAGTCGCCATCCGCGAGCCGGCCAGAATCGGATCGGCCTGTATCGCCTTGGCGTAGGCCTTGCGGCGGGCCCTGCCGTCGGGGGTGAACGTCATCTGCATCGTGGTGCGCACCGACCCGGAGATACGGATGCGGCGCATGCGTACCGCGCGCTCCGCGGCGTACGCCTCGAACGCCTCCGGCGTCCAGGAGCTGTGGGACCGCAGCGCCTCCCGGACCGAGCGGGCATCCCGCAGCGCAATGGACAGCCCCTGCCCGACGACCGGGTCGCTCCACCCGGCGGCGTCTCCGACCAGCACCGCGCCCGGGGCGATGGGGGTGGCCGCCGAGGCGTCGTTCATCGGGTAGAACGCGCAGGACTGGGAGGGCGTGGCCGAGGCAAACATCTCACTGCCGGGTATGCATCGGAACTGAAATGCCTTCAGGAAGTCCGCCTGCCGGGTGGGACCGGAAAAGCGCCCCTTCTGATCGACGCCGTGCAGAATATAGAGCCGTGCCCGGGCGCCGTCACGCGGGAAAACGAAGTAGAGCAGCTCGCCTTCGGTGCCGATAGAGGTGACATTGACCGGCCAGTCATGCAGGTCTTCGACAAGCATGCCGCCGCCCAATGAATTCGGCGAGGTCTGAGCGAGTGCGATGTCCAGCTGGCGGCGTACGGTCGACATCCTGCCGTCGGCGCCGACAACAATGCGGCACGGGACTTCGTATTCCATGTCGTCGAGTTCGTAACGGACGCTCGGGTTCGGCCCGCCGGTCACGTTCACTTCACCTACGCCGCGAACGACGGTCGCGCCGGCGTTCTCGGCGGCGGTGGCCAGCGCTTCGCAGGCTTCCGGGTGCCCCACATCCAGAACTCCCGGGATTTCCGGGAGCATCTCGTCCAGGTGCAGCGCATTCTCTTGGGCGGTTTCCGGGTCGATCGTCTCGTCGAAGCCGACGAAGCGGTTCACGAAGGTGCCGCCGGCGTCCAGCAGGGCCTGCTCCAGACCGAGCCGCCGCAGTTCGACCACACCCCAGCAATTGACCACCTCCCCGCGGACCTTGTCGCGGTAGACGGTCTGGCGCTCAAGAAGCAGAACCTCATATCCGTCCCCCGCCAGCGCTGCCGCCAGGGCCGATCCGGCGATGCCGCCGCCGACCACTACAGCATCGATGCGCTCAGCCTTCGCCATGGATTCCTCCGGGAGCCCTGAGTCGGTTCACGTGCCCGCCGTTGAGACGTGCCTGCCGTTGAGAAGGGTCGGCCTGGCCAACCACGGAGGTAAGACTTCCCGAACACGGCACCCCGGGACGATGCAGGTAAGCGACATGCCTCGTCATCTTCCGGACACGCGTGTCCAACTGGCGCCGTATTGGGCCCGTGTGCGTACTTCTCGCGTACCGAACCAGGGAAGGAGTTCCCTGCCGCGTTGCATCGGAGAGAATCCATTCCGGCCGGCCGGTATTCCGCGCCGGATAAGTCGGTGCAACTGCAAGGCGGCAGCCGGAAACCTTCCCCGATTGATTCTGAGGACGCTTCCGGAAAACGGCGTCAGCCGGGATTCATCAGCGGTCGATTGAGCCGAAAGGGCTGGCTCCGGGTTCGCCGCGCCTGGCCAGAGTCGTCCGCGCCCTGTTCGCGGCACTTGTGAACTCGGCTTGACGGTCCGTTCGTTGACGCCGATGCAAGGCTGTCGTGAGCCCGGACGCGAGCGCGCGTCCAGTGCGTGTGCGGCACGACGTACGGGTGCCGCGGGTTGCCCCGCCGGCCGCGGTGCGGGGCGGCGGGGCAGCCGGTGTCAGGGCGGCACGGCCCGTCTCTCTAGCCGCGCCAGGACGCCGTGTAGCTGTCGATCTCGGCCGTCAGCCGGGCCTTGGCGGCGGTGTCCATGAAGGACGCGGTGACGGCATTCTTGGCGAGACCCGCCAGCCCATGGGCATTCAGCCCCAGTAGCCGGGCGGCGACGGCGTATTCGGTGTTGAGGTCGGTGCCGAACATGGGCGGGTCGTCGCTGTTGATGGTGACCAGGACGCCCGCGTCGGCCATTTCCTTGACGGGGTGCTCCGCCAGGGTGCGCACCGCGCGGGTGGCGATGTTGGAGGTGGGGCAGACCTCCAGCGGGATGCGGTGCTCGGCGAGATGGGCCAGCAGCCGGGGGTCCTGGGTGGCGCTGGTGCCGTGGCCGATGCGCTCGGCACCCAGATCGTTGAGGGCGTCCCAGATCGTGCCGGGGCCGGTGGTCTCCCCGGCGTGCGGCACGGAGTGCAGGCCGGCCGCGCGGGCGCGGTCGAAGTACGGCTTGAACTGCGGGCGCGGCACGCCGATTTCCGGGCCGCCGAGGCCGAACGAGACCAGGCCCTCGGGCTGCAGATCGCAAGCGATCCTGGCGGTCTCCTCCGCGGCCTCCAGACCCGCCTCGCCGGGGATGTCGAAGCACCAGCGCAGCACCACGCCCAGCTCCGACTCCGCCGCCTTGCGGGCGTCCTCGATGGCCTCGACGAACGCGGCGTCGGGAATGCCCCGTCGGACCGAGCTGAACGGGGTGAGGGTCAGCTCGGCGTAGCGGATCTGCTGGCGAGCCATGTCCCGGGCGACCTCGTAGGTCAGCAGCCGGACGTCCTCGGCATCGCGGATCAGGTCCACGACGGAGAGATAGACCTGGATGAAGTGCGCGAAGTCGCGGAAGGTGAAGTAGTCGGCCAGCGCTTCGGGGTCGGTGGGGACGGCGGAGTCGGGGTGCCGCGCCGCCAGTTCGGAGACGATGCGCGGTGAGGCCGATCCGACGTGGTGGACGTGCAGCTCCGCCTTGGGCAGGCCCGCGATGAAGGCATCGAGATCGGACAACGGTTCCTCCTGGTCAAAGGGTGCGCTGGGTGCGCGGAACGGCCCCGGTCATGCTATGCGGGGTGGGGACGGCGGGGGTATGGCGGGGGAGCGGGGCCGGGCACCGAGTGGGCCCGCAGGCTGGGTGGGGCCGGCCTGTCCTACGCCCCCGCTCCGGCCGCCCCGGTCTGCCCTATGTCACCGCTCCGGCCGCCCCCGCCGCCCCGTCCGCTTCCCGCAGCCGCTGGCGGGCCGCCATCAGCGCGAAGCCCAGCAGGTTCAGACCCCGCCAGCGGGCCGGGTTCCCGGCCCGCTCGTCGTCGGCGGTGAGGCCGATGCCCCATATCCGGTCCACCGGGCTGGCCTCGACCAGCACCCGGGAGTTCGTGCCGAGCAGATACGCGCGCAGCGCGGTGTCCTGCCCGAACTTGTGGATGCTGCCCTCGACGACCAGGTCGAAGCGGTGCCGCTGCCAGGTTTCCTCGTCGAAGCCGCGGACCCGGCGTCCGGCGTTCTTGGCCTGCTGGGGGTGGCGGGCCATGACCGCCTGCCGCTCCGCCTCCGCGTCCCCGAACAGCCGGGCCTTGCCGGCCATCATCCAGTGCTCCGCGGTGGCGTAGCGGACGCCGTCGACCGTGAAGGCGGCGGGCCACCACTGGCTGAAGCAGCTCACGCCCAGGCTGCCGTCGCGCCGCGGGGCGTGGCCCCAGAAATGGACGTATTTGAGGCGCTTGCCGGTGGCGGTCTCCGCGCGCAGCTCCTCGACCGATCGGGGCCCGTCCGCGGGGCGCCCGGCCATGATCCCCCTGCTGTCGTGCATCATGCCGGGATTCTGCCAGCGGGCACTGACAACGTGTCGGGGTCCCTGCGGGGAAAATCGCAGAATCCGTCGCGTAACCAAAAGGCAACAACGGAATCCCTTGTTGAGGCTCCTCTCCTCTGTCAAGATCGGCCATCGATTCCGGAAATAGCTACGCCAGGCAATGCCGCTGAGCGGCCCTGGTGCCCGGCGGAGGAGAGCACCATGGATCACCGATTCGATGCCACCGAGCGGTTCGCCGAGGGCGCGCAATTCATCGCAGGAAGTCTCCGCGGCGGCAGCTCCGGCCGCACCCAGGAGGTCGTGGACCCGGCGACCGGCGGGACGGTGTACTCCTACGCACTCGCGGGAACGGCGGATGTCGACGCGGCCGTGGAGGCCGCCCGGCAGGCGTTCCCGGAGTGGGGCGGCGCCACGCCAGGTGAGCGGTCCGACACCCTGCACCGGTTCGCGGCGGCGCTCGCCGAGGACGCCGACGATCTCGCCGCCGCGGAATCGCTGAACTGCGGAAAGCCGATCAAGCTCAGCAAGGAGTTCGACGTACCGGGCTCGATCGACAACGCCGCCTTCTTCGCGGGCGCCGCCCGTCACCTGGAGGGCAAGGCGGCCGGCGAATACAGCGCCGACCACACCTCGGTCATCCGCCGCGAGCCGATCGGCGTCGTCGGCTCCATCGCACCGTGGAACTATCCGCTGCAGATGGCCGCCTGGAAGGTGCTGCCGGCCATCGCCGCGGGCAACACCATCGTCCTCAAGCCGGCCGAGATCACCCCGTTCACCTCGCTGCTGTTCGCCCAGGCCGCGCAGCGCGCCGGTCTGCCCGACGGGGTGCTCAACATCGTCTCCGGGGCGGGCCGGGACGCCGGTGAGCGCCTCGTCGGTCACCCCTCCGTCGCGATGACCTCCTTCACCGGCTCGACCGCGGTCGGCAAGCGCGTCGCCGAGATCGCCACCGGTACGGTCAAGCGGCTGCATCTGGAACTCGGCGGCAAGGCCCCCTTCGTCGTCTTCGACGACGCGGATCTGGAGGCCGCTGTCCATGGAGCGGTCGCCGGAGCGCTCATCAACACCGGCCAGGACTGCACCGCCGCCACCCGCGCCTACGTCCAGCGCCCGCTCTACGACGCCTTCGTCAGCGGCGTGGCCGACCTGATGGCGACCGTACGGCTCGGCGACCCCTTCGACCCGTCCACCGACCTGGGCCCGCTGATCTCGCACACCCAGCGCGACCGGGTGGCCGGTTTCGTCGACCGGGCGCGCGGCTACGCCACCGTCGTCACGGGCGGCGAGGCACCCGGCGGTGAGCTGGCCAAGGGCGCCTACTACCGGCCGACGCTGGTCGCCGGGGCCGCGCAGGACAGCGAGATCGTGCAGTCCGAGATCTTCGGCCCGGTGCTGGTCGTGCTGCCCTTCGACAGCGACGACGAGGGCATCGCGCTGGCCAATGACACCCCCTACGGGCTGGCCGCCTCCGCCTGGAGCCGGGACGTCTACCGCACCGGTCGCGCGAGCCGCGAGATCAACGCGGGCTGTGTCTGGGTCAACGACCACATCCCGATCATCAGCGAGATGCCGCACGGCGGCGCCAAGGCATCCGGCTTCGGCAAGGACATGTCGGCCTACTCCTTCGAGGAGTACACCCAGGTCAAGCACGTCATGTACGACAACACCGCGGCCGCGCGCAAGGACTGGCACCGCACGATCTTCGGGGACCGCCCGTAAGGGCTGTCCGTAAGGGCTGTCCGTAAGGACCGTCCCCCGGCCGAGCCCCACCGAGCACCATCGAGCACCCACCGGCCCCCAGGGGCCCCACCCCGCGGCCGGCGCCGCGCGGCATCGTCACCACCGGCCGAGCGCCGGGCTCCTCCCCTGAAAGGGCACTGCGCATGGAGCACCACGAGCAGCCCGAACCCCTGTCACCGGCCGAACTCGCCGCCGTGCGCCGTAGCCTGACCGATGGCCGCCTCGCCATGACCCGCCGCTCCCTGCTGCGCGCGAGCGGCGCCATGGCGGCCGCGGTCGGTGGCCTCGGTGCCCTGTCGGCCTGCGGCATCCCGCCCGCGGGCCGTACGGACGCCGGGCATTCCGCGGACCACTCCGGGGCGGAGAAGCGGATCAGCTTCTCCAACTGGACCGAGTACATGGACGTCACCGACGACGGCAAGCACCGGCCCACCCTGGAGCACTTCACGAAGCGCACCGGCATCGCGGTCAAATACACCGAGGACATCAACGACAACGACGAGTTCTTCGGCAAGATCCAGGCGCAGCTCGCGGCGGGCCAGGACACCGGCCGCGATCTGATCGTGCTCACCGACTGGATGTGCGCGCGGATGATCTCCCTCGGCTGGATCGAGTCGCTGGACCCGGCCCAGCTGCCGCACGCCTACGCCAACCTCACGCCGCAGTTCCGCAACCCCGCCTGGGACCCGGGCCGCGCGCACTCCTACCCCTGGCAGGGCATCCCGGCGATCATCGCGTACAACAAGAAGGCCACCGGGGGCCGCACGGTCGACTCGGTCAGCCAGCTGCTGGAGGACCCCAAGCTCAAGGGCCGGGTCGGCTTCCTCTCCGAGATGCGCGACAGCGTCGGACTGACCCTCCTGGACATGGGCAAACGGCCCGAGGACTGCACCGCGGACGACTTCGACGCGGCCCTCGCCCGGCTCCAGAAGGGCGTGGACTCCAAGCAGATCCGCCGCTTCACCGGCAACGACTACACCACCGACCTGGACAAGGGCGACCTGGCCGCCTGTGTGGCCTGGGCGGGCGATGTCGTCCAGCTCCGGAACGACAACCCGGACATCGGCTTCGCCGTCCCCAAGGCCGGCTACATGACCTCCACCGACAACCTCATGGTGCCGAACAAGGCCCGCCACAAACAGAACGCCGAACGGCTCATCGACTACTTCTACGAGCCGAAGGTGGCGGCGAAGATCGCGGCGTACATCAACTACGTCTGCCCCGTGGACGGCGTACGCGAGGAACTCGCCAAGATCGACAAGAAGGCGGCCGAGAACCCGCTGATCATTCCGGACAAGGACATGGCCGAGAGGTCCCACTCCTTCCGGGCCCTGTCCGCCAAGGAGAACAAGGCGTTCACGCAGAAGTTCTCCGACCTCACCGGCGCCTGATCCACCGGCCCCCAGGCCCGCCCGAGCCGCTTCGCCCTCCGACCCACGGGACGACCGACATGACCCACTCCGCGACCCCCCAGAGCAGCGGCGGCGACGTCCGCCTCCACGGGATAAGCAAGACCTACGGCTCCTTCACCGCCGTCCAACCGCTCGATCTCACCGTCCCCGCGGGCTCCTTCTTCGCGCTCCTGGGCGCCTCGGGCTGCGGCAAGACGACCACCCTGCGCATGATCGCCGGGCTGGAGGAGCCCACCACCGGCACCGTCGAGCTGTCCGGCCAGGACGTCACCGTGCTGCCGCCGTACAAGCGCCAGGTCAACACCGTCTTCCAGAACTACGCGCTCTTCCCGCACCTGGACATCTACGAGAACGTCGCCTTCGGTCTGCGCCGCCGCGGCATCAAGTCCGTCAAGAAGCAGGTCGAGGAGATGCTGGAGCTGGTCCAGCTCGGCCCGATGGCGCGCCGCAAGCCGCAGCAGCTCTCCGGCGGCCAGCAGCAGCGCGTCGCGGTCGCCCGCGCGCTGATCAACCACCCCCAGGTGCTGCTGCTCGACGAGCCGCTCGGCGCCCTCGACCTCAAGCTGCGCCGCCAGATGCAGCTTGAGCTCAAGCGCATCCAGACCGAGGTCGGCATCACCTTCGTGCATGTCACCCACGACCAGGAGGAGGCCATGACGATGGCCGACACCGTGGCCGTGATGAACGGCGGCCGGGTCGAACAGCTCGGCGCCCCCGCCGACCTCTACGAGAACCCCGCCACCACCTTCGTCGCCAACTTCCTGGGCACCTCCAACCTCATCGCGGCCGAGGTCACCGAGGCCGGCGGCGAACAGCTGCTCCTCAAGGCCGCGGACGCCACGCTGCGGCTGCCCGCCGCCCGGTGCGGCACCCCGGCCCGCAAGGGCGAGAAGGTGCTGGCCGGAGTACGCCCCGAGAAGGTCTCCCTGACGCACGCCGACGACGCCGACGCGCTGCCCGACGGCCGCAACCGGCTGCCCGGCCGCATCAAGGACGCCAGCTTCATCGGCGTCTCCACCCAGTACGTCGTCGAGGTACCGGGCCTGGGCGAACTGGCCGTCTACGAGCAGAACGTCGAGCGCGACGGGCGCCTCGTCCCCGGCGCCGCCATCGTCCTGCACTGGAACCCGGCGCACACCTTCGGCCTGGACGCCGCCCAGGACATCCAGGCCGGTGCGGACCTCGACGAGGAGGCCGCATGACCGCCACCGAAACGCCCGCGCCACCGGACGGACCGGCCGGGACGGCACCCCTGGAGGTGCGCAGGACCCCCGCCCGCAAGCGGCTCGTCCCCTACTGGCTGCTGCTGCCCGGCATCCTGTGGCTGCTCGTCTTCTTCGCCGCCCCGCTCGTCTACCAGGCGTCGACCTCGATCCAGACCGGCTCCCTCGAAGAGGGCTTCAAGGTCACCTGGCACTTCGCGACGTACTGGGACGCGCTCGGCGAATACTGGCCGCAGTTCGTCCGCTCGGTGGGCTACGCCGCCACCGCCACCGTGCTCTGTCTGCTGCTGGGCTACCCGCTGGCCTATCTCATCGCCTTCAAGGCCGGCCGCTGGCGCAATGTCGTGATGATCCTGGTCATCGCGCCGTTCTTCACCAGCTTCCTGATCCGTACGCTCGCCTGGAAGACGATCCTGGCCGACGGCGGACCGGTCGTCGGGCTGCTGAACGCGCTGCACGTCCTGGACGTCACCAGCTGGCTGGGGCTCACCGAAGGACAGCGGGTGCTGGCCACCCCGCTCGCCGTGGTCTGCGGACTGACCTACAACTTCCTGCCGTTCATGGTGCTGCCGCTCTACACCTCGCTGGAGCGCATCGACCCGCGCCTCCACGAGGCCGCCGGGGACCTCTACGCCCGCCCGGTCACCACCTTCCGCCGGGTGACCTTCCCGCTGTCGATGCCCGGTGTCGTCGCGGGCACCCTGCTCACCTTCATCCCGGCCGCCGGTGACTACATCAACGCCGAACTGCTGGGCTCCACCGACCAGAAGATGATCGGCAACGTCATCCAGTCGCAGTTCCTGCGGGTCCTGGACTACCCGACCGCCGCCGCGCTCTCCTTCCTCCTCATGGCGGCCATCCTCGCCATGGTCACCATCTACATCCGCAAGTCGGGGACGGAGGATCTGGTCTGATGGCCGTCCACGGCACCACCGAAGCCACTGCGGTCCGCACCCCGAACCGGGGCCTGCGCTGGCTGCGCCGCAACCTCGTCGCGATAGCGGGCCTGTGCACGCTGGGCTATCTGATCCTGCCCAACCTCGTCGTGCTGGTCTTCTCCTTCAACAAGCCCAACGGCCGCTTCAACTACCAGTGGCAGCGCTTCTCCACGGACGCCTGGCGCGATCCGTGCGGCGTCGCCGACCTGTGCGGCTCGCTGGGCCTGAGTCTGCAGCTCGCGCTGTGGGCCACCGTCGGCGCGACCGTCCTCGGCACCATGATCGCGTTCGCGCTGGCCCGCTACCGCTTCCGCGCCCGCGCCGGCGTCAACACCCTGCTCTTCCTGCCGATGGCGATGCCCGAGGTCGTGATGGCCGCCTCGCTGGCGACCCTCTTCCTCAACATGGGCATCCAGTTCGGCTTCTGGACGATCCTCATCGCCCACATCATGTTCTGTCTGAGCTTCGTCGTCACCGCCGTCAAGGCCCGGGTGATGAGCATGGACCCGCGTCTGGAACAGGCCGCCCAGGACCTCTACGCGTCCCCCCTCCAGACCTTCCTCCGGGTCACGCTGCCGATCGCCGCCCCCGGCATCGCGGCCGGCGCGCTGCTCTCCTTCGCCCTGTCCTTCGACGACTTCATCATCACCAACTTCAACGCCGGCTCCACGGTGACCTTCCCCATGTTCGTCTGGGGATCGGCGCAGCGTGGCACGCCCGTTCAGATCAACGTCATCGGCACGGCGATGTTCCTGGTCGCCGTGGTGTGTGTCATCGTCGGCCAGCTGGCCGGGGCCCGCCGCAAGAGGAGCAAGAGGAGCTGAGAACCATGGCACGAGCTGCCATGACCCCGTCCGCCGCGCACGCGCTCGCGGACGCCGAACCCACGCCGTTCTGGCTGGCCGACCCGGGCCGGCCGGCCGCCCGGCCCGCCCTCGTCGGCGACGAGACCTGCGATCTGCTCGTCGTCGGCGGCGGATACTCGGGCCTGTGGACCGCGCTGATCGCCAAGGAGCGCGACCCGCAGCGCGATGTCGTCCTCGTCGAGGGCGCCGAGATCGGCTGGGCGGCCTCCGGGCGCAACGGCGGCTTCTGCGCCGCCTCCCTCACCCATGGCCTCGGCAACGGCCTGGCCCGCTGGCCCGGTGAACTCGCCACCCTCGAAGAGCTCGGCATCCGCAACCTCGACGCCATCGAGGAGGCCGTCGCCCGCTACGACATCGACTGCGCCTTCGAGCGCACCGGCGAGATCGATATCGCCACCGAGCCGCACCAGATCGCCGAACTCAAGGAGTTCGCCGAGGACGCCGCCGGAATCGGCCTGGACCGGCACACCTTCCTCGACGAGGACGAGCTGCGCGCCCAGGTCGACTCGCCGACCTTCCGCGCCGGACTGTGGGACCGCGACGGCGTCGCCATGATCAACCCGGCCCGGCTCGCCTGGGGCCTGAAGCGGGCCTGCCTCGGCCTCGGGGTCCGCATCTACGAGCGCACCCCCGCCACCGACCTGGCCTCCGACGGCGTCGGCATGGCCGTCCGTACGCCCTACGGCCGGGTCTTCGCCCGCCATGTCGCGCTCGGCACCAACGCCTTCCCGTCCCTGGTCAAGCGGATCCGCCCGTACATCGTCCCGGTCTACGACCACGCCCTGATGACCGAGCCGCTCTCGGACGAACAGCTCGCCGCCATCGGCTGGAAGAACCGCCAGGGCCTGTCGGACTCCAACAACCACTTCCACTACTTCCGGATCACCGAGGACAACCGCATCCTGTGGGGCGGCTACGACATCGTCTACCGCTACGGCGGCGGCGTCCGGGCCGAGTACGACCACCACCCCGCCACGTACGAGAAGCTCGCCCGGCACTTCTTCCGCTGCTTCCCGCAGCTGGAAGGGCTGCGCTTCACCCACACCTGGGGCGGCGCGATCGACACCTGCTCCCGCTTCTCCGCGTTCTTCGGCACCGCACACGCCGGCCGGGTCGCCTACGCGGCCGGCTACACCGGCCTCGGCGTGGGGTCCACCCGCTTCGGCGCCGAGGTGATGCTGGACCTGCTGTCCGGCGAGCGCACCGAGCGGACGCAGCTGGAGATGGTCCGCAGCAAGCCGCTGCCGTTCCCGCCCGAGCCGCTGCGCTGGGCCGGCATCGGGATCACCCAGTGGTCGATGACACAGGCCGACACCCGCGGCGGCCGCCGCAATCTGTGGCTGAAGGCCATGGACAAGGTGGGGCTGGGCTTCGACAGCTGACACCGGACGCGGCGGGGGCGGGCGGTCGGCAGCCGTCCGCCCCCGTGCGGTGGTCGGGGGCGACGGCGCCGGTCAGGGCCTCGTGCGCCGGTCAGGGCCCCGCGCGGTGGTCAGGGGTCGGCGCCCGCCCGGCTCCGCCCGCCCCCGCCTCCGACCACCGGTCGCAGACCACACACCACAGCCCGAGCAGTACCCCGGCCAGGCACCAGCTGCCGAGGACGTCCAACGGCCAGTGATAGCCGCGACGCACCAGACCGAGGCCGACGGCTCCGTTGAGCAGCGCCACCGCGGCCACGACCGCTGGCGTGACCAGGCGGACCACCGGCGCGACGGGCCGGCCACCCGGGCGGCCCGCCCGCGTCCCCCGCATCCTCCGCGTCCTCCGCACACCGCGCATCACCAGCAGCCCGGCCACCCCGTACGCCGCCGCCGCCGTGGCGCCATGGCCCGACGGGTAGAAGCCGTCGTGCGCACCTCCCGCCATCTGCGGCGGGCCCGGCCGGGCGAGCCAGAGCTTGAGCGGGACGACCAGCGCGGGCACCGCGGCCAGGGTGAGGCCCGCGGCGAGCGGCGGCAGCCACCACCGCACCGGGGCACCCTCGCCGGGCGCCGCCACGCTCCTGCCGCGCCACTCCTGCCACCCCGCCCACACCATGACCACGCACAACACCGGCAGCGCCACGGCCGTATTGCCGAGATCGGCAGCGAACTCGGCGGGCCCGGCGGGGAGTTCGCCACTGGCCAGGGCGCGGCCGAGGCGTTCGTCGAGGGTGCGCAGCGGGCCGTGGTCCGCCACCTGCCAGGTGAGCGCGGCGAACAGCAGCGCGCCGAGGGCACAGATCCACCACGGGGAGAGGCGCCGGGAGCCGTCGCCGGACGGGCCCGGGGAGCCCGGAAAAGGGGTCGGCCGCCTCGGAACAGGGGGGGTGGTTCCGAGGCGGCCGCGTTGACCGGTGTCCCGCGCGCCCCGGGGGGTATGGGGCGGGCGGACATCCGATCGGTGAGGATTCCCGGAACCGGGGGTTCCGGTGTCGTGCGCGAGGGCACGGCCTGATCGGAGCCGGGGAAGCGCCGACCGGGCGTCGCCCGCAGTCCCCTGCGAGCGGGGTGTTTCTCTCATCTGCAGAAACCGTACGGCACGGCGAGCGCACCCGACAGCCGCATCACCCGGCCGCCATCGGCCCCGCACATCTTCTTCACGCCATGTCTCCAGCTACGCGCGTCCATACGGAAATGAGTACAGAAATAGGGACAGTTGGGGGGCGGACGGGGGCGCGCACACCGGCCCGGAACGGGGCGCGGCCCGGGACACGACCTCAGCCGTGCCCCGGGCCGCGCCCGGGTTCCTCCCGCGAAGCCGCCGCCGCTGTCGCTCAGAGCGTGGCGAAGGCGCCTTCGAGGATGTCCAGCCCCTCGTTGAGCAGGTCCTCACCGATGACCAGCGGCGGCAGGAAGCGCAGCACATTGCCGTACGTACCGGTCGTCAGCACCAGCAGGCCCTCCTGGTGGCAGGCCTTGGCGAGGGCGCCGGTGGCCTCCGGGTTCGGCTCCTTGGAACCGGACTTGACCAGCTCGATCGCGATCATCGCGCCGCGGCCGCGGACCTCGCCGATGATGTCGTACTTCTCCGCGATCGCGTGCAGACGGGCCGTCATGACCTCGCCGATCCGGCGGGCCTTGGCGTTCAGGTCCTGCTCGCGCATGGTCTCGATCGAGCCCAGCGCCGCCGCGCAGGCCACCGGGTTACCGCCGTAGGTGCCGCCCAGGCCGCCCGCGTGCGCCGCGTCCATGATCTCCGCGCGCCCGGTGACGGCCGCCAGCGGCAGACCGCCGGCGATGCCCTTGGCCGTGGTGATCAGGTCCGGGACGATGCCCTCGTCCTCGCACGCGAACCACTGGCCGGTGCGGCAGAAGCCGGACTGGATCTCGTCCGCGACGAAGACGATCCCGTTCTCCTTCGCGAAGTTCGCGATCGCCGGGAGGAAGCCCTTGGCGGGCTCGATGAAGCCGCCCTCGCCGAGCACCGGCTCGATGATGATCGCCGCGACGTTCTCCGCGCCGATCTGCTTGGTGATCTGCGAGATGGCCTGGTCGGCGGCCTCCTGCGCGCAGTTCTCCGGGCCGGTCAGCCAGCGGAAGGGGTAGGCCACCGGGACGCGGTAGATCTCCGGCGCGAACGGTCCGAAGCCCTGCTTGTAGGGCATGTTCTTGGAGGTGAGCGCCATCGTCAGGTTCGTCCGGCCGTGGTAGCCGTGGTCGAACACCACCACGGCCTGCCGCTTGGTGTACACCCGCGCGATCTTGACGGCGTTCTCCACGGCCTCCGCGCCCGAGTTGAACAGCGCCGACTTCTTCGCGTGGTCGCCCGGCGTCAGCTCGGCCAGCTGCTCACAGACCTCGATGTACGGCTCGTACGGCGCCACCATGGCACAGGTGTGGGTGAAGGCCGCGAGCTGCGCGGTGGCCCGGCGGACGACCGCCTCCGCGCTGTTGCCGACCGAGGTCACCGCGATCCCGGAGCCGAAGTCGATCAGGGAGTTGCCGTCCACGTCCTCCAGGACGCCACCGCCCGCGCGCTTGACGAACACGGGCAGCACGGCGCCGACACCACCGGCCACCGTGGCCTGCTTACGGGCCCACAGCTCCTGCGACTTCGGGCCGGGGATCGCGGTGACGACGCGACGCTCCTGGGCGAGGGCGGGGCCTCCGGACAGTTCGGTCATGACAGTCTCCTGGTGGGTGGAACGGGACGTACACAGGTGTTGTTCTCGCAGGCTAGGGGCGGCCGGGCGGGTCTGGCATGTTCCGTTCGGGAGAAGTGCGCGTGTTGCGTTGTCCGCACCGGACATAGCGACGGCCCACGGCCAGTAGATTGAACGGCGGCCCGCCCGGCAACCGGGCGGACACACCCACACCATCGCGGCCGGCCTGCCCCGGCCGCGCCGCACCACACACCAGGCCACGGCTCAAGGGGGACAAGGGGCACCGGATGGACACCGAGGGCACGCACGACGCACAGCACACCGCTCCCCAACAGTCCGGCGGAGCGCACCGGTCCGAACCCACGGTGCCGCGCCCCGCGGCACCCCCCGCCCCACCGGCCGCGGCGCCGCACACCCCGCCACCACCCGCCGCCCCGCCCGCCGTGCCGGCCATGCCCGCCACCGCGCCCACCGGCCCCGCCGCCGAAGCGCCGCTGCTGGGCTGGCTGCGCACCCCGCGCCCTTCCGCCGCACCCGGGATCTGGACGTACGGCCACCGGCCCCGGGCGGCGGAGGAGCCCGACCGGGTTCCCGGACGGCAGCTGATCAGCGGGGCGGTGATCTCGTTCCTGTGCGGGTGGCTGCTGTGGTCGTTGTTGTGGAACGGCTATCTCGGGCCGTACTGGGGCTGGCCCCTGGCCGTCCTGCTCCCCGACTCCTGGGCGCTCGGCGCCACCTCCGGCGACCAGCTCGCCTATGCCATCGCCTCCCGCGTCTATTACGGCCTGTGGATCGCCGGCCTGGTGATCGTCTTCGGGCGCCTGGGCCGGTGGGCGGAGCTGGTACGCCGGTACCTGCTCCCCGTTTTCCGCCGCAGGAGCGCCCCGGCCCCCAGGCCCGAGCCCGCCGCCGACCGGGCGCTGTGGCCCGAGCTGCGTTCCCATGGCGCCGCCGATGCCGCCGACCAGCTCGCGGCCGAGGCGCGCACCGGCCGGATGAACGATGTCGACGTGGCCAGGATCGAACGTGCCTGGCAGTCGGTGCGGTCCGGCAAGAACTCCCTCGCCTCCTTCACCGACACCGTGCTCCGGCACGGCGCGGCCGCCTGTGCGCACCCTTCGGGGCGGCGCGATCTGCCCCGCAGGGCCGCCCACCACGATCTGCTCGCCCACCAGGTCCGGATCGGTACCGCCGCCGAACACCCGCGGAACCCGTACCGGCACCGCGGAGCGGGCAGCGCGCTGTCGCCCGAGGTGCTGGGCACGTCGCTGCTGGCCGTGGGCCCCGCCGGAAGCGGCAAGACCACCCGCCTCGTCAAGCCGGTCGTCGAGTCGATGTGTCTGCAGGCGCTGGCCGGGCAGTGCGCGGTGATCGCCGTCGGCCCGGCGGGATCGGATCTCGGGCCGGATGACGCGTTCGATGTGGTGGTCCGGGTCGGCCGCCCGGACCCGGAGTGCGACCTCGACCTCTACGGCGGCACCACCGACCCTGACGAGGCGTCCGGAATCCTCGCCGAGGCGCTGGTCGGAGACCTTGCCGAGCAGCTGCCCGGCGGTGACAGCCGACGCGCCGCGACGGCGCTGTCCCAGCTGCTCGGCCCCTTCCGGGCCGCCCACGACCGCTTCCCCACGGTGCCCGAACTGCGCGAACTGCTGGACGGCGCGCCCCGGGCGCTGGCCGCACTGCGCACCGCGCTGGAGGACACCGGCGCCGCCACCCTGCTGCGCGAACTGGACGCCCGCGTACGCCAGTCGGACCGTCCCGGTGATGTCGCCGTACTGCTCGCCGACCGCATCGCGCTGCTCGACCGGCCCGCGTTCGCCGCCTTCTTCGACCCCACGGGAACCACCCGCCAGGTCTCCCTGCGGTCCCTCGACCACCCTCTGAGGGTCCGCATCGAACTGCCGGAGCGCGGACACACGGAGGCTTCGCGGATCCTCGCCCGGCTGGTCCTCGCGCAGTTCACCGAGTCCGCGGTGGCCCGTGGTGACCGCTCGCTGTTCGCCTGTCTGGTCATCGACGAGGCCGCGCACACCATCACCGCGGAGGCGCTGCGCGGGCTGCAACGGCTGCGCTCGGCGAATGCCGGCGCGGTACTGACCCTGCGTTCCCTGGATGAGGTCCCCGACGCGCTGCGCGGTGCGCTGCTCGGTGCGGTCGGCTGCCGGATGGCCTTCGCGGGCGTCACGACCTGGGACGGCGCTCGGTTCGCCGAGGTGTGGGGCAAGGAGTGGGTGGAGACCCGGGATGTGACGGACCGTCAGATCATTGCGGAGAGTGCCGCGGGAAAGGCGTTCCATATGGTGCGCCAACTGGTCACCGGCAAGGCGGCCACCGCCAAAGCCGTCACCGTCCGCACCGTCGAGCGGGAGCGCTGGTCCGCTTCCGATCTGGCCAACTCGGTGCCGGCCGGGCATGCGGTGCTGTCGGTGACCTCGGTGGGCGGGGAGCACGCTCCGCCGGTGCTGGTCGACCTGCGGTCCTGACCGGCGGGGCGACGGGGCGGTGGTGCTTGTGCGGGAAGTGGTGGGGTCCCCCCGATTCCTCCGCTGAGGCAGAATCGGGGGTGGCCGTTCATACGAGGCGGCGTAAATCATCGGGTGTCGGGTGGGCATCGGCCGGTTCGTGGCCGGTTGTCCGGCGGGCGTCCCTCGTCGTCGATGTTGCGAAGGTTCCATGCCGCACACCCTGGCTTCCCTGGTCAGTCACACCGCGCTCAAGCTGACCGTGCTCGCGGGCGAGGAGCGGCTGGACGCGCCGGTGCGCTGGGCGCATGCGAGTGAGCTGATCGATCCGGTGCCCTATATGGAGGGCGGGGAGCTGCTGCTGATCACCGCGCTCAAGCTGGACGCGGAGGATCCGGAGGCGACCCGGAGGTATGTGCGGCGGATCGCGGAGGCCGGTGTCGTCGGGCTGGGGTTCGCGGCCGGGGTCAACTACGAGGGGGTGCCGCGGGCGCTGGTCGACGCGGCCAGGGAGCAGGGGCTGCCGCTGCTCGGGGTGCCGCGCAGGACGCCGTTCATCGCGATCAGCAAGGCGGTGTCGGCGGCCGTCGCCGCCGACCAGTACCGCGCGGTGACGGCCGGGTTCGAGGCGCAGCGGGAGCTGACCCGGGCGGCGCTCGGTGCCGAGGGGCCGGCCGAGCTGCTGGCCCGGCTGGCGGCGCATCTGGACGGCTGGGCCGCGCTCTACGACGCGTCGGGCGCGGTGGTGGCCGCCGCCCCCGACTGGGCCGCCCGCCGCGCCGCCCGGCTGACCGAGGACGTCGCGCGGCTGCGGGAGCGGCCCGCCCCGGCCAGCTCGGTCGTCAGCGACACCGACGGCGACGACCGCGTCGAGCTCCAGTCGCTGGGCACCGGGCGCCGGGCCCGCGGGGTGCTCGCGGTGGGCACCGCCGCGCCGCTCGGCACGGCCGCGCGCTATGCCGTGCACTCGGCGGTCGCGCTGCTCACCCTGACCACCGAGCGGTCCCGGGCGCTGCAGGACGCCGAGCAGCGGCTGGGCGACGCGGTGCTGAAGATGCTGCTCGCGGGGGAGCCGGACCATGCGCGGGCGGTGGCCGGGCGGCTCTACGGCGGGCTGCTGGACGCGCCGTTCCGGGTGGTGGTCGCCGAGCCGGTGGCCGGTGAGGAGCCGTCATCGGGCGGGGCCACGGGGGCCGGGGCCGGGGGCGCGGGGGTGCTCGATGCGCTCGCCGACGCGATGGACTCCGCGGCCGCGCGGACCGGTGAGGCGGTGCTCGCCGTCCCGGACGGCACCCGGCTGATCGTGCTGGTCGCGGACGGCGGGGCGGCCGCGGACGCCTGTGCCGCGTACGCCGCCGAGGCCGGGGCCCGCTCCGGAACACAGCCGCGGGCGCGGGGCCGGGCGGGCCGGTCCGGCGGGGCGGAGCCGGCCGACGGCGCGTGGGTGGCCGTCGGGCTGTCGGCGCCGACCGGGCCGATCGCCGCCGCCAACGCCTACCGCCAGGCCGAACAGGCGCTGTCGGTGGCGCGGCGGCGCGGCCGCGCACTGGTCGAGCACGAGGACGTGGCGGCCGGGTCCGTGCTCCCGCTGCTCGCCGACGACGCGGTCCGGGCCTTCGCGGACGGGCTGCTGCGGGCGCTGCGCGAGCACGACGCGACCGGCCGCGGCGATCTGGTGGCCTCGCTGCGCGCCTGGCTCGCCCGGCACGGCCAGTGGGACGCAGCCGCCGCCGACCTGGGGGTGCACCGCCACACCCTGCGCTATCGGATGCGGCGGGTCGAGGAGATCCTGGGGCGCTCCCTGGACGACGCGGACGTACGGATGGAGCTCTGGCTCGCCCTCAAGGCGACCTCGGCGCCCCAGGGGGAGTGAGGGCGGGGCGCCCTCCTCCTGCCGCGCGGGGGCAGGCCCCCGACCCGCCCCCACACCCCCTCCACCACGGAGAGACGCCCGCACGGATTACTCCGCTTCGGACAAACGCCACGACGGCGCCGCACCCCTACCGTGGGGGCAGAGTCACCACCGCAGCGACGCTCCCCGCGCCATGCGCACCACCCACCACTTCTGAAGGGCCGGGTTCCACTGTGCCGATCCCCACTGATGCAGCCCCCACCGCCTTTTGGCTCGCCGGCCGTGAGGCCACCGGTGAGGCCACCTTCGATGTCACCTCCCCCTGGGACGGACGTCTCGTCGGCACGGTGAGCGTCCCCACCGAGGCGCAGGTCGAAGAGGCCGTCGCCGCCTCCGTCGCCGTCCAGGACGAGCTCGCCGCGACCCCCGCGCACGTACGGGCGGCCGCGCTGGACCATGTGCACCGCCGCCTGGTGGAGCGGACGGAGGAGATCGCGCAGCTGATCTCCGCCGAGAACGGCAAGCCCATGAAGTGGGCGCGCGGCGAGGTCGGCCGCGCCGTCTCCGTGTTCCGTTTCGCCGCCGAGGAGGCCCGCCGCTTCAACGGGGGCGAGGCGCAGCGCCTGGACACCGACGCCGGTGGCGCCGGCCGCCTCGCGCTGACCCGCCGCTTCCCGCGCGGCACGGTCCTGGGCATCGCCCCGTTCAACTTCCCGCTGAACCTCTGCGCCCACAAGGTCGCCCCGGCCATCGCGGCCGGCGCCCCGATCATCCTCAAGCCCGCCCCGGCCACCCCGCTCTCCGGTCTGCTCATCGGCGAGCTGCTGGCCGAGACCGAGCTGCCGGCCGGTTCCTGGTCGATCCTCCCGGTGCCCAACGACCGGATGCCGGCCCTGGTGCAGGACGAGCGGCTGCCCGTCGTCTCCTTCACGGGTTCCGAGACGGTCGGCTACGCGATCCTGGACTCGGTGCCGCGCAAGCACTGCACCCTGGAGCTCGGCGGCAACGGCGCGGCGGTCGTCCTGCCGGACTACTCCTCCGAGGCGGACCTGGACTGGGCGGCGCAGCGCATCGCCACCTTCTCCAACTACCAGGGCGGCCAGTCCTGCATCTCGGTGCAGCGGGTCATCGCGGACGCGTCCGTGTACGACCGGCTGGTGCCGAAGATCGTCGCGGCCGTCGGGGCGCAGGTCACCGGCGACCCGTCGGACGACGCGACTGAGGTCGGCCCGCTGGTCAACGAGGACGCCGCCAAGCGCGTCGAGTCCTGGGTCGACGAGGCCGTGGAGCGCGGCGCGAAGCTGCTCGCGGGCGGCAAGCGCGACGGCGCCTCCTACGCGCCGACCGTGCTGGAGGACGTGCCCGACGGCGCCACCCTGGCCTGCGAAGAGGTCTTCGGCCCGGTGCTCACGCTCAAGAAGGTCGACGGGGAGGCGGCGGCCTTCGCGGCCGTCAATGACTCCAAGTTCGGCCTCCAGGCGGGCGTGTTCACCCATGACGTGCAGACCGCGTTCCGCGCCCACCGCGCGCTGGAGGTCGGTGGCGTGATCGTCGGCGATGTGCCGTCCTACCGCGCCGACCAGATGCCGTACGGCGGCGTCAAGCAGTCCGGTGTAGGCCGCGAGGGCGTGCGCTTCGCGATGGACGACTACACCTACGAGCGGGTCATGGTCCTCACCGGACTGGCCCTGTAACACCCGGCCCGGACCGGTGGACAGCGGCGGCCCTCCCCGGGCCGTATCGCCGTCCGGGCCCCGGCCGGCCCGCCCCCGGCGCCGGCCTCGACGCGGCGCGCTCCGGCACCCTGTTTCCGGAGCGCGCCGCGTCCCCCGTTTCCGGCACCGGTCTCCCCGCCGTGCCGGATCTTGACCGTACGGGACGCGCCCCGTCCGTCTCCTCCTGTCTGAGGGGGAGCCGCGGCGGTACCCCGGAGGGGAGAGACCGCCAGGCGTACCACGATCGCGGTATGCCGCACCCCCCGAAGGGCGGAGGGCGGCCGGACGACCCGGTCCGGTGCCGGGGCGCAGAGCCCCCTTGGTGCCCGGTGGCCCGAACACTCGCCCGCGTCCGGTAGCTCCAGTGGTGCAACCCGCCCGGATCGGGTAACTCTCACAAGTAGCGCTGTCCAGCGGCCGACCGGCCCGCCGGCGCTGAACTCCCGACCCAGCGGCGAGGTGAGCTCCTGATGACCGCTCCATCCATCCGCAACGTTTCCGAGCGCGAAGCACGCCAGGTCGCCGAGGCGGCCCGCGAGCAGGACTGGCGCAAGCCCAGCTTCGCCAAGGAACTGTTCCTGGGGCGCTTCCGGCTCGACCTCATCCATCCGCACCCCACCCCCGCGGTCGACGACGTACGCCGCGGTGAGAAGTTCCTCGCCACGCTGCGCGAGTTCTGCGAGAACGAGGTCGACAGCGCCCGGATCGAGCGCGAGGGGCAGATCCCGGACGAAACCGTGGACGGGCTCAAGGCGCTCGGCGCGCTGGGCATGAAGATCGACCCCAAGTACGGCGGCCTCGGCCTCACCCAGGTCTACTACAACCGCGCACTGTCCCTGGCCGGCACCGCCAGCCCCGCCATCGGCGCACTGCTGTCCGCGCATCAGTCGATCGGCGTACCGCAGCCGCTGAAGCTGTTCGGCACCAAGGAGCAGAAGGAAACCTTCCTGCCGCGCTGCGCCCGTACGGACATCTCGGCCTTCCTGCTGACCGAGCCCGATGTCGGCTCGGACCCGGCCCGGCTGGCGACCATGGCGGTGCCGGACGGTACGGACTATGTGCTCGACGGGGTGAAGCTGTGGACCACCAACGGGGTGGTCGCCGATCTGCTGGTGGTGATGGCGCGGGTGCCCGCGTCCGAGGGCCACAAGGGCGGCATCACCGCCTTCGTCGTCGAGGCGGACTCGCCCGGCATCACCGTTGAGCACCGCAACGCTTTCATGGGCCTGCGCGGTCTGGAGAACGGCGTCACCCGCTTCCACGGGGTACGGGTCCCGGCCGCGAACCGCATCGGCCCCGAGGGCGCCGGTCTCAAGATCGCCCTGACCACCCTCAACACCGGCCGGCTGTCGCTGCCCGCGATGTGTGTCGGCTCCGGCAAGTGGTGCCTGAAGATCGCCCGCGAGTGGTCCGCGGTCCGGGAGCAGTGGGGGCGGCCGGTCGCCAAGCACGAGGCCGTCGGCGCCAAGATCTCCTTCATCGCCGCCACCACCTTCGCCCTCGAAGCGGTCGTCGACCTCTCCTCCCAGATGGCCGACGAGAACCGCAACGACATCCGGATCGAAGCCGCCCTCGCCAAGCTCTACGGCTCCGAGATGGGCTGGCTGATGGCCGACGAGCTGGTCCAGATCCGCGGCGGCCGCGGCTACGAGACCGCCGACTCGCTCGCCGCCCGCGGCGAACGCGCCGTCCCCACCGAGCAGATGCTCCGCGATATGCGCATCAACCGGATCTTCGAGGGCTCCACGGAGATCATGCATCTGCTGATCGCCCGCGAGGCGGTGGACGCCCATCTGTCGGTCGCCGGCGATCTCATCGACCCGGACAAGTCCCTCGCCGACAAGGGCCGGGCGGCGGCGAAGGCGGGCGGCTTCTACGCCCGCTGGCTGCCCAAGCTCGTCGCTGGACCAGGTCAACTCCCGCGTACGTACCAGGAGTTCGGCCGGCTCTCGGGTCATCTGCGGTATGTCGAGCGGACCTCCCGCAAGCTCGCCCGCTCCACCTTCTACGCGATGTCCCGCTGGCAGGGCCGGATGGAGACCAAACAGGGCTTCCTCGGCCGGATCGTCGACATCGGCGCCGAACTCTTCGCGATGAGCGCCGCCTGCGTACGGGCCGAACACCTGCGGGAGACCGGTGATCACGGCCGGGAGGCGCAGCAGCTGGCCGATGTCTTCTGCCGGCAGGCGCGGATCCGTATCGAGGAGCTGTTCGCCCGTCTGTGGACCAACACCGACGAACTCGACCGCAAGGTCGTCTCCGGAGTCCTCGACGGCAGCTACACCTGGCTGGAGGAGGGCATCATCGACCCCAGTGGCGAAGGCCCCTGGATCGCCGACGCCACTCCGGGCCCGAGCACGACCGACAACGTCCGGCGCCCCATCCGCTGACGTCCTCGGCCGCACGCCCAGGGCCGGTCCGCCAGCGATCCGCCGGACCGGCCCTGGGGCATGTCCGCACGCGCCGCCCGGCCCCGCGGGCCGACGAAGATCCAAAAGAAGCCCTAGGTGTCCTGGTCCACAGGTCCACCGGCCACAATGGACCCCATGACGGACTCCCTCGCCCACCCGCACCTGCGTTTCGAGCCGGCCGCCCCGCACCCGGACGGGCCGCGACACCTCGTGATCCTCGGCTCGACCGGATCGATCGGTACCCAGGCGATCGACATCGTGCTGCGCAACCCCGACCGTTTCCGGGTGACCGCGCTCTCCGCGGCCGGCGGCCGGGTCGAGCTGCTCGCCGAGCAGGCGCATCAGCTGCGGGTGACCGCCGTCGCCGTGGCGCGCGAGGACGCCGTCCCGGCGCTGCGTACGGCGCTGGCGGACCGCTACGGCGCGGGCGAGCCGCTGCCCGAGATCCTGGCCGGCCCCGACGCGGCCACCGACCTGGCCGCTTCCCCCTGCCACACCGTGCTCAACGGCATCACCGGCTCCATCGGCCTCGCCCCCACACTGGCCGCCCTCAAGGCGGGCCGGGTGCTCGCCCTGGCCAACAAGGAGTCGCTGATCGTCGGCGGCCCCCTGGTCAAGGCGGTCGCCGCGCCCGGCCAGATCATCCCGGTCGACTCCGAGCACTCCGCGCTCTTCCAGGCGCTCGCCGGCGGCGAGAGGGCCGAGGTCCGCAAGCTGGTCGTCACCGCCTCCGGCGGCCCGTTCCGCGGCCGCACCCGGCGCGAGCTGGCCGAGGTCACGCCCGAGCAGGCGCTGGCCCACCCCACCTGGTCGATGGGCCCGGTCGTCACCATCAACTCGTCGACCCTGGTCAACAAGGGGCTGGAGGTCATCGAGGCGCATCTGCTCTTCGACGTCCCCTTCGACCGGATCGAGGTCGTCGTCCATCCGCAGTCCTACATCCACTCGATGGTGGAGTTCACCGACGGCTCCACGCTCGCCCAGGCCAGCCCGCCGGACATGCGGATGGCGATCGCCCTGGGCATCGGCTGGCCCGAGCGGGTCCCGGACGCGGCCCCCGGGGTGGACTGGACGAAGGCGCAGACCTGGGAGTTCTTCCCGCTGGACGAGGAGGCCTTCCCCTCCGTCCCGCTGGCCTGCCACGTCGGTGATCTGGGCGGCACCGCCCCCGCCGTCTTCAACGCCGCGAACGAGGAATGTGTGGACGCCTTCCTCAAGGGCGGGCTGCCATTCACCGGGATTGTGGATACGGTCGCCGCAGTGGTCGCCGAGCACGGCACGCCCGCACGGGGAACCTCCCTGACGGTCGCGGACGTCCTGGAGGCGGAAACCTGGGCGCGCGCCCGCGCCCGCGAACTGGCCGCCCGTGCGGCACGGACACCTTCGGAGGCTCGCGCATGACGACCTGGATGACCATTCTCGGCATAGTCGTCTTCGTCGTCGGCCTGCTGTTCTCCATTGCCTGGCACGAGCTCGGCCATCTCTCCACGGCCAAGATGTTCGGCATCCGCGTGCCGCAGTACATGGTGGGCTTCGGGCCGACGCTCTTCTCCCGTAAGAAGGGCGATACCGAGTACGGCATCAAGGCCGTCCCGCTCGGCGGCTACATCCGCATGATCGGCATGTTCCCGCCCGGCGACGACGGAAAGCTCCAGGCCCGCTCCACCTCGCCGTTCCGCGGCATGATCGAGGACGCCCGCTCGGCCGCCTTCGAGGAGCTGCAGCCCGGCGACGAGAAGCGGCTCTTCTACACCCGTAAGCCCTGGAAGCGCGTCATCGTGATGTTCGCCGGGCCGTTCATGAATCTGATCCTGGCGGTCGTGATCTTCATGAGCGTGCTGATGGGCTTCGGCATCAACACCCAGACCACCCAGGTCGGCTCGGTCTCGGAGTGCGTCATCTCGGCCTCGGCCAAGACCGACAAGTGCCCGGCCGGCGCCAAGGACTCCCCGGCCAAGGCCGCGGGCCTGCGGGCCGGCGACAAGATCGTCTCGTTCAACGGGCACCCGGTGCCGGACTGGGGCGCCCTCCAGCAGCAGATCCGCGACACCACCGGGCCCGCGACCCTCGTCGTCGAACGGCACGGCGCGCGCAAGACCCTGCGGGCCGACCTGATCGAGAACAAGGTCGCCAAGACCGACGGCCACGGCGGCTACGTCCCCGGTGAATTCGTCACCGCCGGATTCCTCGGCTTCACCCCGGCCAGCGGCGTCGTCCAGCAGTCCTTCGGCCAGTCCGTCGACCGCATGGGCAACATGGTCGAGCAGGGCGTCTCCTCGCTGATAAACCTGCCCGCCAAGGTCCCGGACCTGTGGGACGCGGCCTTCAACGGGGGCGAGCGCAAGCAGGACTCCCCGATGGGCGTGGTCGGCGCGGCCCGGGTCGGCGGCGAGGTCTTCTCGCTGAACATCCCGCCGGAGCAGCGGGTGGCGACCATGCTCTTCCTGGTCGCGGGCTTCAACCTCTCGCTGTTCCTGTTCAACATGCTGCCGCTGCTGCCGCTGGACGGCGGGCATATCGCCGGTGCCGTGTGGGAGTCGATCCGACGGGCCTTCGCCAAGATCGTCCGGCGTCCCGATCCCGGCCCCTTCGACGTCGCCAAGCTGATGCCGGTCGCGTACGTCGTCGCCGGGATCTTCATCTGCTTCACGCTGCTGGTCCTCGTCGCCGACGTGGTGAACCCGGTGAAGCTGACCTAGAAAGCACGTTTGCGGCGGCCGGGCACCTCTGTGGCGTTTGGAGGTGTCCGGCCGTCTCCGTTCGTGGTGCCGCGCGGGCCGCGATGTGCTTGCCGCGACGTGTGTGCCGTAATCTCGAAGACCGGAGCCCGCCGCTGCGGGGCCTTGATCCACACCTTGGGGTTGCTCGCCAGATGACTGCCATTTCACTGGGAATGCCGGACGTACCGACCAAGCTTGCCGACCGACGGGTCAGCCGCAAGATCCAGGTCGGGCCGGTCGCCGTGGGCGGAGACGCACCGGTCTCGGTGCAGTCGATGACGACCACGCGCACGTCCGACATCGGCGCGACACTGCAGCAGATCGCCGAGCTGACGGCCTCCGGCTGCCAGATCGTCCGGGTCGCCTGCCCGACGCAGGACGACGCCGATGCGCTGCCCGTGATCGCCAGGAAGTCCCAGATTCCGGTTATTGCGGACATTCATTTCCAGCCGAAGTACGTCTTCGCCGCCATCGACGCCGGCTGCGCCGCGGTCCGGGTCAACCCGGGCAACATCAAGCAGTTCGACGACAAGGTCAAGGAGATCGCCAAGGCCGCCGGCGACGCCGGCACCCCGATCCGGATCGGCGTCAACGCCGGCTCCCTGGACCGCCGCCTGCTCCAGAAGTACGGCAAGGCCACCCCCGAGGCGCTCGTCGAGTCCGCGCTGTGGGAGGCGTCCCTCTTCGAGGAGCACGGCTTCCGCGACATCAAGATCTCGGTCAAGCACAACGACCCGGTCGTGATGGTCAACGCCTACCGGCAGCTCGCCGCCCAGTCCGACTACCCCCTCCACCTCGGCGTCACGGAGGCCGGTCCGGCCTTCCAGGGCACCATCAAGTCCGCCGTCGCCTTCGGCGCACTGCTCAGCGAGGGCATCGGCGACACCATCCGGGTCTCGCTGTCCGCGCCGCCCGCCGAAGAGGTCAAGGTCGGCATCTCCATCCTGGAGTCGCTCAACCTGCGCCAGCGCCGGCTGGAGATCGTCTCCTGCCCGTCCTGCGGCCGCGCCCAGGTCGATGTCTACAAGCTCGCCGACGAGGTCACCGCGGGCCTGGACGGCATGGAGGTGCCGCTGCGCGTCGCCGTCATGGGCTGTGTCGTCAACGGCCCCGGCGAAGCCCGCGAAGCCGACCTCGGTGTCGCCTCCGGCAACGGCAAGGGCCAGATCTTCGTCAAGGGCGAGGTCATCAAGACCGTCCCCGAGTCGAAGATCGTCGAGACCCTCATCGAAGAGGCCATGAAGATCGCCGAGCAGATGGAGAAGGACGGCATCGCCTCCGGCGAGCCGACCGTGGCCATCGCCGGCTGACCCACGGCCCCTCCGCACCGCCGCAGAGCCCCGCCGCCCGCCCGTCCGCGGGGCTCCGCGCTGCCCCGCGGCAATCCGCCGCGCAGCGGCCGGGTGCTCCCCGCAGGCGCGAGGTAAAGTGCCAAGACCTGCTCCCGCCTGGCCTCCCAGGCCCGTAACGGTGAGGCTTTCCCACACGTGCTGACGACCACCGCCATCAAGGTCCTTGAGCCCGGGGAGCTCGACGACGCCCTCGCGGTCCTCGACCGCGATCCGGTCGCCAATGCCTTTGTCGCCGCCCGCGTACAGATCGCCGGCCTCGACCCCTGGCGGCTGGGCGGCGAGATGTGGGGCTGGTACGTGGACGGCCGCCTGGAGTCGCTCTGCTACGCCGGGGCCAACCTCGTCCCCGTCTGCGCCACCTCCGAGGCCATCCGCGGCTTCGCCGAGCGCGCCCGCCGCCAGGGCCGCCGCTGCTCGTCCATCGTCGGCCCCGCGGAATCCACCGGCGCCCTGTGGTCGCTCCTGGAGCCCTACTGGGGACCGGCCCGCGAAATCCGTGCCCACCAGCCCCTGATGGTCACCACCGCACCGTCCGCCGAGATCGCCCCCGACCCGTACGTCCGGCGGATCCGCAAGAACGAGATGGACCTGATCATGCCCGCGTGCGTGGCCATGTTCACCGAAGAGGTCGGCATCTCCCCGATGGCCGGCGACGGCGGGCTGCTCTACCAGGCCCGGGTCGCCGAACTCGTCGGCGCCGGCCGCTCCTTCGCCCGGATCGAGAACGGCAAGGTCATCTTCAAGGCCGAGATCGGCGCCGCCACCCAGCGGGCCTGCCAGATCCAGGGCGTCTGGGTCGACCCCGCCTACCGCGGCAAGGGCCTCTCCGAGACCGGGATGGCCGCCGTGCTGCGCTACGCCCTCAGCGATGTCGCCCCCGTCGTCAGCCTCTACGTCAACGACTTCAACACCGCGGCCCGCGCCTCCTATCGCCGGGTGGGCTTCGAGGAAGTCGGGGCCTTCATGAGCGTACTGTTCTGACGCACCGCCTTGTACGCTCCGGGCATGGATGACGTCGCGGTCGGCCCCCTTGATCTCGCTGCCCGCGTGGATGACGCGCTGGCCGTCCAGGCAGCCGCGTTCGGCCTCAGCGACGAGGAGATCGCCGTCCGCCGGCACATCGTGCTGCGCCACCTCGCCTGCCCCGGCGCCCGCGCCCTCGGCGCCACCACCCCCGAGGGCCGGCTGGTCGGCTTCGTCTACGGCATGCCCAACGACCGCGCCCACTGGTGGTCCACCGTGGTCCAGCCCTACCTCCGCAGCGAGGGCCTCGACCACTGGCTCGACAACTCCTTCACCATCACCGAGCTGCACGTCCACCCCGCCTACCAGCACCGGGGCGCCGGCCGCGCACTGATCACCCGCATCACCGACGAGGCCACCGAACCACGCTCCATCCTCTCCGCCATCGACACCGAAAGCCCCGCCCGCCGCCTCTACCGCTCCCTCGGCTACCAGGACCTCGCCCGCCGCGTCCTCTTCCCCAGCGCCCCCACCCCGTACGCGGTGATGGGCGCCCCGCTGCCTCTGCGGCGTCTCTGACGCCTTGTTTTTCCCACGTTGTCGGCTTTCCCGCCGTGGGGGTTTGTCGCCGTGGCGCCTGCGGCGGGCGGGTGGGTGTCGGGTGCGGTGACGGGCCTCCGGGGCCGGTGTGTGGGACTGCTTCGCTTTACGTCCCACACACCGGCCCCTCCGGCCCGTCCCCTCCCGTTGAGGGAGCGAGTGCACGTGGGTGGGGGCGGGCGTCCGTAGGACGTTTCTCTCCTGCTTCGCGAAGTGCAGTGGACCACCGGCGTGCACTTCCACCCACCGTTTTTCCCTCCCCCAACGGGAGGGGACGGGTCGGAGCGGGTGGGGTGTGCCGGACGTAAAGCGAAGCAGTCCGGCACACCCCACCCGCGGAGGCCCGTCACCGCACCCGACAGCCCCGCGCAGCGGACCCGCCCGCCGCAGGCGCAACGGCGAGCAACATCCACGGCGGGACAGCCAAAAACGTGGGGCCGAAAGCAAAGCGCAGCGGATACGCATTTCCTTGCGCCATCCCCCTCCAGCTAACCTCCTGGGAGTCACCTTTCTTACGCAGGAGAAACTTCCATGGCCCACGCCGCACAGGTCCAGCGCATGTCCCGCTTGATGATCAAGACACTGCGCGACGACCCGGCCGACGCCGAGACCGCCAGCCACAAGCTGCTCGTCCGCGCCGGGTACGTCCGCCGCTCCTCCGCCGGCATCTGGACGTGGCTGCCGCTGGGCAAGAAGGTCCTGGAGAACGTCTCCCGCGTCGTGCGCGAGGAGATGGACGCCATCGGCGGCCAGGAGGTCCTGCTGCCGGCCCTGCTGCCCAAGGAGCCCTACGAGGCCAGCGGCCGCTGGGAGGAGTACGGCGACCTGCTCTTCCGCCTCAAGGACCGCAAGGGCGCCGACTACCTCCTCGGCCCCACCCACGAGGAGATCTTCACCCTCACGGTCAAGGACCAGTGCACGTCCTACAAGGACCTGCCGGTGATCCTCTACCAGATCCAGACCAAGTACCGCGACGAGGCCCGCCCCCGCTCCGGTGTGCTGCGCGGCCGCGAGTTCCAGATGAAGGACTCGTACAGCTTCGACACCACCGACGAGGGCCTGGAGCAGTCCTACGCGCTGCACCGCGAGGCCTACACCAAGATCTTCGAGCGGCTCGGCCTGGACTACCGCATCGTCTCCGCCGTCTCCGGTGCGATGGGCGGCTCCGCCTCCGAGGAGTTCCTGGCCCCCGCCGCCGCCGGTGAGGACACCTTCGTCGACTGCCCGGCCTGCGACTACGCCGCCAACACCGAGGCCGTCTCGGTCAAGGTCGAGCCCGTCGACGGCTCCGCGCACGGCCCCGTCGAGGAGCTGGACACCCCCGACACCCCGACCATCGAGACCCTCGCCGAGTACCTCGGTGTCCCGGCCTCCGCGACCCTGAAGAACCTCCTGGTCAAGGTCGACGGCGAGATCGTCGCGGTCGGCGTACCGGGCAACCGCGAGGTCGACCTCGGCAAGCTCGGTGAGCACCTGGCACCGGCCACCGTCGAGCTGGTCACGGCCGAGGACTTCGTGGACCGCCCGGACCTGGTCCGCGGCTATGTCGGCCCGCAGGGTCTGGCCGGCAAGGCGTTCCGCTACCTCGCGGACCCGCGCGTCGCCCAGGGCACCGCCTGGGTCACCGGCGCCAACAAGGAGGGCAAGCACGCCCGCAATGTCGTCGTCGGCCGGGACTTCGAGGTCGACGAGTACCTCGACATGGTCGTCGTCGAGCCCGGCGACCCCTGCCCGAAGTGCGGCACCGGCCTGAAGATCGACCGCGCCATCGAGATCGGCCACATCTTCCAGCTCGGCCGCAAGTACGCGGACGCCTTCGAGCTGGATGTGCTGGGCCAGAACGGCAAGCCCGCCCGGGTCACCATGGGCTCCTACGGCATCGGCGTCTCCCGTGCGGTCGCCGCCCTCGCCGAGCAGACCCACGACGAGAAGGGGCTGTGCTGGCCCCGCGAGATCGCCCCGGCCGATGTGCATGTCGTCGCGGCCGGCAAGGCCAAGCAGACGGAACTCGCCCTGGAGGTCGGCGAACAGCTCGGCGCCGCGGGCCTGCGGGTTCTTGTCGACGACCGGGCCGGTGTCTCGCCGGGCGTGAAGTTCACCGACGCCGAGCTGCTCGGCGTGCCGACGATCGTCGTCGCGGGCCGCCGCGCCGCCGAGGGCGTGGTCGAGGTCAAGGACCGCCGTACGGGCGAGCGCGAGGAGCTGACGGTCGAGGAGGCCGTCGCCCGCCTCAGCGCGTAACCGCCGTAGGCGAACGGGCCGGTCAGGGGGGCGCCCCGGCCGGCCCGTTCGCCGTTGCCCACGAGGGCTGTTCCACCGGGCGGGCCCTGGACCGGCCTACAGCCAGGCCGCGAACTCCAGCAGCTGTTCCCCGCGCTGCCGGTCGCCCACGGCCACCTCCCGTACGCCGGTGTCCACCGCCCGGTACAGCGTCCAGTCACGCAGCCGGTCCCGGTCCACCTCCAGGGAGTCGGCCAGTTTGGCCACCCGGCGGCGGGCCACGGCGGCCGCACCGGAACCGGCCAGCAGATCCTCGGAGCGGTCCAGCACCAGCGCCGCCAGGTCGTACGCCCGCTCGCCGACCACCGGCGACGGGCCGACCGCCAGCCAGGGCGCCCGCGCGCCGGCCAGCACCTTGCCCTGCCGGAACGCGCCGTGCAGCAGAAACCGCTCCTCGGACCCGGCCGGCAGACCTCGCCGCAGCTCCACCGCCTGCTCCACCAGCTGCCCGGCGGACCGGGCCACGGCCCCTGCCGTACGCAGGCCCTCCACGGCCTCCTCCGTACCCCCGGCCAGGGTCTCGAAGGGGTGCCCCGGAGGGGGCTCCACCCACAGCCGCCGCACCGTACCGGCCGCCTCCAGCACCGCCTTGGCCTCCGGCAGCGAACGCAGCGACTCCCCGCTCCGGAGCCGCTCCAGCAGCAGCGCACCGCTGGTGTCGTCGGACCGCAGCAGCCGCACCGCGCCCCAGCCGTCCCACACCTCCAGCGCCGCCCTCTCGTGCGCCGACACCCGCCCCGGCACCGGGAACTTCAGCGCCGCGGGCGTCCCGTCCTGCTGCCGTACGAGCGCCACCAGGCTGCTGCGGCCACCGGGTGCGTGCACCCGCTCCAGCGTCAGCTCCCAGGCCGCCAGCTGCTGCTGAACCAGCGTCGGCAGGGCCGTGAGCCACCGCCGCACCGGGCTTTCCGGATCGCCGCTCAGCGAACTCACCAGCCGCTGTGGCGGTTCGATGGGTGCGGTTGCCATGCGTGAGCTGTCCCTTTCCTGGGGCGGAGACCGCGGGGCGGCCGGTCGTTCAGAGCGCGCCCGCGGCGGCGCTCGCGGAGCCGGTCGGCGCGGCGTCCGCGGGCCGCTCGGCGAGCCCAGGGAAGGCTACGCCGCTGCCGCGCCAGCGCACCGACCGGACCGCCGCCTCCCGCAGCGCGGCCGCCGCCTCTCGCCGCCGGACCGCACCGCCGGCCCGTACGAGATCCGCGTACACGGCGGCCAGCCGGTCCTCCAGCTCCGCCGCCAGCCGGGCCGCGGCCGCCGCGTCCGGCACCGGGAAGGGCAGCTCGTAGGCGGCCGCCGCGGCCTGCGGGGTACCGCCCAGGTCGCGCACCACGTGGCGCAGCGCGTCCCGGCGTGCGCGATGTCCGTCGTACGCCGCCTGTGCCTCCGTGCGCCGGTCACCGGCGATCCGCCCGCCGACCACGCCGTAGCCGTACACCGCGGCATGCTCGGCGGCCAGCGCCGCCTGCACCGCCGTCAGCTCCTCGTGCCCGCCGCCGTCGCTGTCGCGCCTGCTGCTGCCGCGCGTCCTTCCGGCCGTCATCCGCACGCCCCTTCGCTGGTTTCCGCCCTGTGCCCCGCCGTGCCCGTCATCCGGCCCGCTCCGCCAGCAGATACGCGTGCACCGCACCGGCCGCCGCGACCGAGGCCAGCAGCCGGGCCAGTTCCGGGGGCGCGGCGAGCAGCGCCTTGGTGCGGGCGTCGGCGAGCCGGCGCTCGGCGTCGGCGAGTGCCGAGCGGGCGGCCCGCTCGTCTTGGGGAACTGCCGGGCCCGAGGACCGGGCGTCCTGCGGCGACGGACCGGACGCGGGCGCTCCGGCGTCGTGCGCCGGGCCGTCCGAGGCGCCGCCACTGGGTGAGGCCGCGGGCCGGTCGTCGCCGAACGCCTCGGCGTGCCGGGCGACTTCGGCGCGCAGCGGGCGCAGCCGCGACTCCAGCGCCGGATGCGCGGCGAGCGTCGCGTCATAGCGCGCCAGCAGTGCCGAGCTGTCGCGGGCCGAGCGCTTGCGCAGCCGTTCGGCGGCGGCGGAGTGCTCGGGCCGGCCGGGGCCGGAGTCCTCGGAGCAGCCCGTGAGCAGGGCCGCGCCCCCGAGGGCGGCACCGGCCAGCAGGGTCCTTCTGCGCGCGTACGCCACTTTCGGCACGTTGCACTTCCCGGGGTCTTCCGTAGTGATCACCGCAGGCGAGAGTATCCGTGACCACCCACCGAATCGTCAGTACCCCGCCGGAACCGATAGGCTTTGACCCGACACGCGACCTACCCACAACAGCACACGCGGCCGAGGAGTCACCCGGATGAGCACCACCCAGAGCGAGAGGCTGCGCGGACTGCTTGAACCGCTCATCGCCGCGCGCGACCTGGATCTGGAAGAGATCGAGGTGACACCGGCAGGCAAGCGGCGGGTGCTGAGGATCGTGGTCGATTCCGACGAGGGCGTCCAGCTGGACGAGTGCGCCGCGCTGAGCCGCGAGGTCTCCGAGTCCCTGGACGACTCCGACGTGATGGGCGGCGCCCCGTACACCCTTGAGGTGACCTCGCCCGGCGCCGACCGCCCGCTGACCGAGCTGCGGCACTACCGCCGCGCCGTCGGCCGGCTCATCAAGGCCCAACTCCACGAAGGCGGGGAGCTGGTGGCCCGGATCATCGCCGTCGACGACGCCGGACTGGACCTTGAGGTGCCGGGCGTCAAGGGCCGCAAGCCGACCGCCCGCCGGGTCTCCTTCGACGAGATCGCCAAGGCGCGTGTCGAGCTGGAGTTCAACCGCAAGGCCGACAAGCACGACGAGAAGACCGACGAGAACAAGGAGGAGGCGTAGCCGTGGATATCGACATGAGTGCCCTGCGGGGACTGGTGCGGGAGAAGGAGATCTCGTTCGACCTGCTGGTCGAGGCGATCGAGTCGGCCCTCCTCATTGCCTACCACCGCACCGAGGGCAGCCGCCGCCGGGCGCGGGTGGAGCTGGACCGCAACACCGGTCATGTGACGGTGTGGGCCAAGGAGAACGCCGAGGACCTGTCGGACCTGCCGGAGGGCGAGGAGCCCCGCGAGTTCGACGACACCCCCTCCGGCTTCGGGCGGATCGCGGCGACCACCGCCAAGCAGGTCATCCTGCAGCGGCTGCGGGACGCCGAGGAGGAGATCACGTTCGGTGAGTACGCCGGACGGGAGGGCGATGTCGTCACCGGCGTCGTCCAGCAGGGCAAGGACCCCAAGAACGTCCTGGTCGACATCGGCCGCCTGGAGGCCATCCTGCCGGTGCAGGAGCAGGTCCCGGGCGAGGACTACGCGCACGGCACCCGGCTGCGCTCGTACGTCGTACGGGTGGTCAAGGGCGTCCGCGGCCCGTCCGTGACGCTCTCGCGCACCCACCCCAATCTGGTGAAGAAGCTCTTCGCCATGGAGGTCCCGGAGATCGCGGACGGCTCGGTGGAGATCTCCGCCATCGCCCGCGAGGCCGGCCACCGCACCAAGATCGCCGTACGGTCGGTGCGCTCGGGCCTGAACGCCAAGGGCGCCTGCATCGGCCCGATGGGCGGCCGGGTGCGCGCCGTGATGGCCGAGCTGCACGGCGAGAAGATCGACATCGTGGACTGGTCGGACGACCCGGCCGAGCTGGTGGCGAACGCGCTGTCGCCGGCCCGGGTCAGCAAGGTCGAGGTCGTGGACCTGGCGGCGCGCTCCGCCCGGGTCACGGTGCCCGATTACCAGCTGTCACTGGCCATCGGCAAGGAAGGGCAGAACGCCCGGCTCGCCGCCCGTCTCACGGGCTGGCGGATCGACATCCGCCCGGACACCGAGCACGCGCCGGAGGACTGAGACCGTCCAAGGCGGCCGGTGGCGCCGCGGCCCCCGAAAATCGGTGGTGCCGCGGCGCCCGACCGGGAATTCTGAGCAGCCGTCCGGCCTTCACCCCATCGGGGCCGGAGCGGCGCGGGGAGGTAGACTTAAGCAGTGTCTGGCCGGACGCATGCCCGCGCATGCCCTGAGCGCACCTGTCTGGGATGCCGGGAGCGAGCGGCCAAGGGCGATTTGCTGCGCATCGTGGAGATCGAGGGTGAGTGCGTCCCCGATCCTCGCGGTACGCTGCCCGGCCGGGGTGCTTATGTGCACCCGACACTGGTCTGCCTCGACCTGGCGGTTCGCCGCCGGGCGTTCAACCGGGCCTACCGGGCCCGGGGACCGTTCGACACCACGGCCTTGCGCCGGTCCGTCGAACGTTCCGAGCAGCCCCTGCAATAACGCACAGCACGACATGCACAGCGCACGGAAAACCGTGCGGTCAGGTACCTCGCGAGTCGGAAGTAGGTCGAGATTGCGATGAGCACTCGATGAGTACGCGATGAGTACGCCCATGAAGTAGCGACGGTCCGGTGGACAAACCCGGACCTAGAAGGAGCGAAGTGGCTAAGGTCCGGGTATACGAACTCGCCAAGGAGTTCGGCGTTGAGAGCAAGGTCGTCATGGCCAAGCTCCAAGAACTTGGTGAATTCGTCCGTTCGGCGTCCTCGACGATCGAGGCGCCGGTTGTTCGAAAGCTGACCGACGCTTTCCAGGCAGGCAGCGGCAACGGCCGCGCCGCCGGTAAGCCCGCGGCACCCCGTAAGTCGGCCCCCGCGAAGCCGTCCGCGCCGTCCCCGGCGCAGGCCGCGGGTACCCCCCGCGCCGCCAAGGCAGCCGGGGAGCGTCCCGCTGCCCCGAAGCCGGGCGCCCCCAAGCCGGGCCCCGCGGCTCCGGCAGCCCCCGAGGCACCGAAGGCCCCCGAGGCCCCGGTGGCTCCCAAGAGCACTCCCGCCGCCGGCCCCACCCCGGGCCCGCGCCCCACCCCGGCGCGCCCCGCGGCACCCAAGCCCGCTCCGGCCGCCCCCGCGCAGCCCGAGTTCCAGGCTCCGCCGTCCGCGCCGGCCGCTCCCGCCGCCGGCCAGTCGGCTCCCCGTCCCGGTGCCCCGGCTCCGCGTCCGGCCCGTCCGGCGCCCGGCCAGGGTGGTCAGGGCGGCCAGGGCGGTCAGGGCCGCGGTAACGCTCCGCGTCCCGGCGGCGAGCGTCCGGGCCCGCGTCCCGGCGGCCGGCCGTCCGGCCCCCGTCCGGGCAACAACCCGTTCACGTCCGGTGGCTCCACGGGCATGGCCCGTCCGCAGGCCCCCCGTCCCGGCGGCGCCCCGCGTCCCGGCGGCCAGGGTGGTCCCGGCGGTCCGCGTCCGCAGGGCGGCGGCCAGGGCGGTCCCCGTCCCCAGGGCGGCGGCCAGGGCGGCGCGCGTCCCACCCCCGGTGGTATGCCCCGTCCGCAGGGTGCGGCCCCCGGCGGCGCCCCGCGTCCCGGTGGTGGCGGCGGTAACCGCCCGAACCCGGGCATGATGCCGCAGCGTCCCGCTGCCGGCCCGCGTCCGGGCCCCGGCGGTGGCGGTGGCCGTGGTCCCGGCGGTGCCGGTCGTCCCGGTGGCGGCGGTCGTCCCGGTGGCGGCGGCGGCTTCGCCGGTCGTCCCGGTGGCGGCGGTGGCGGCCGTCCGGGTGGCGGCGGCGGTTTCGCCGGTCGTCCCGGTGGCGGTGGCCCCGGTGGTGGCGGCGGCTTCGGCGGTCGTCCCGGCTTCGGTGGCCGTCCCGGCGGTCCCGGTGGCCGTGGTGGCACGCAGGGTGCGTTCGGCCGTCCCGGCGGTCCGGCGCGTCGTGGCCGTAAGTCGAAGCGGCAGAGGCGTCAGGAGTACGAGGCCATGCAGGCCCCGTCGGTGGGCGGCATCATGCTGCCGCGCGGCAACGGCGCGACGGTTCGCCTGTCGCGTGGTGCCTCGCTGACGGACTTCGCCGAGAAGATCAACGCCAACCCGGCGTCGCTGGTCCAGGTCATGCTGAACCTGGGCGAGATGGTCACCGCGACCCAGTCGGTCTCCGACGAGACGCTGCAGCTGCTCGCCGACGAGATGAACTACGTCGTCGAGATCGTCAGCCCGGAGGAGGAGGACCGCGAGCTCCTGGAGTCCTTCGACATCGACTTCGGTGAGAACGAGGGCGGCGAGGACATGCTCGTCGCGCGTCCGCCGGTGGTGACCGTCATGGGTCACGTCGACCACGGTAAGACCCGGCTGCTCGACGCGATCCGCAAGACGAACGTCATCGCGGGCGAGGCCGGCGGCATCACCCAGCACATCGGTGCCTACCAGGTCGCGACCGAGGTCAACGACGAAGAGCGTCGCATCACCTTCATCGACACCCCCGGTCACGAGGCGTTCACCGCCATGCGTGCCCGTGGTGCCAAGTCGACCGACATCGCGATCCTCGTGGTGGCGGCCAACGACGGTGTCATGCCGCAGACGATCGAGGCGCTGAACCACGCCAAGGCGGCCGAGGTGCCGATCGTGGTCGCGGTCAACAAGATCGACGTCGAGGGCGCCGACCCGACCAAGGTGCGCGGTCAGCTCACCGAGTTCGGTCTGGTGGCCGAGGAGTACGGCGGCGACACCATGTTCGTCGACATCTCCGCCCGTGAGGGCCAGAACATCGAGGAGCTCCTCGAAGCGGTCGTGCTGACCGCGGACGCCTCGCTCGACCTGCGCGCCAACGCGGAGCAGGACGCGCAGGGCATCGCGATCGAGGCCCACCTCGACCGTGGCCGCGGCGCCGTGGCGACCGTCCTCGTCCAGCGCGGCACGCTGCGCGTCGGCGAGACGATGGTGGTCGGCGACGCGTACGGCCGGGTCCGTGCGATGTTCGACGACAAGGGCAACAACGTCGAGGAAGCGGGTCCGTCGACCCCCGTCCTGGTCCTGGGTCTGACCAACGTCCCGGGCGCCGGCGACAACTTCCTGGTCGTCGACGAGGACCGTACGGCCCGTCAGATCGCCGAGAAGCGCGCGGCGCGCGAGCGCAACGCCGCCTTCGCCAAGCGCACCCGCAGGGTGTCCCTGGAGGACCTGGACAAGGTGCTCAAGGCCGGCGAGGTCCAGCAGCTCAACCTCATCATCAAGGGTGACGCTTCTGGTTCCGTCGAGGCCCTGGAGTCCTCGCTGCTCCAGCTCGACGTCGGCGAAGAGGTCGACATCCGGGTGCTGCACCGCGGCGTCGGTGCGGTCACGGAGACCGACATCAACCTGGCGTCCGGCTCCGACGCGATCGTCATCGGCTTCAACGTGCGCGCCGAAGGCCGTGCGACGCAGATGGCCGAGCGCGAGGGCGTCGACGTCCGGTACTACTCGGTCATCTACCAGGCGATCGAGGAGATCGAGGCGGCCCTCAAGGGCATGCTCAAGCCGGAGTACGAGGAGGTCGAGCTCGGTACCGCGGAGATCCGCGAGATCTTCCGCTCGTCCAAGCTCGGCAACATCGCGGGTGTCCTCATCCGCTCCGGCGAGGTCAAGCGCAACACCAAGGCGCGCCTCATCCGCGACGGCAAGGTGGTCGCGGAGGACCTCAACATCCAGGGCCTGCGCCGCTTCAAGGACGACGTCACCGAGATCCGCGAAGGCTTCGAGGGCGGTATCAACCTCGGAAACTTCAACGACATCAAGATCGACGACGTCATCGCGACGTACGAGATGCGCGAGAAGCCGCGCGGCTGACCGTGCAGCAGCCCGCGCTTAGCGCGGTCCACCCGGGTGGTGGCCGCGCGACGGGCGGGCGGCCGGCCGGGGCCGGTCGGCGGAAGAAATTTCCGTCGATCGGCCCCGGCCGTTCCGTGTACGGTTCGAAAAGACACGCACTGCCCCGGCTGATGCCGCCAGGTGCTGCCCCCAAGGCCCCACGGGTGGCTTGACCCGCCTTGCATGTACGTAGGGACGCTGTCCTTTGACCTGCTTCTCGGCGACGTACGGTCGCTGAAGGAGAAGCGCTCCGTCGTCCGCCCGATCGTCGCCGAGCTGCACCGCAAATTCGCGGTGAGCGTCGCGGAGGTCGGGGACCAGGATCTGCACCGCAGGGCCACCATCGGCCTGGCGGTGGTCTCCGGGGACACGGGGCATCTCACCGATGTCATGGACCGCTGCGAGCGCCTGGTCGCCGCACGGCCCGAAGTGGAGCTGCTGTCGGTACGCCGACGGCTGCACGGCGACGAGGACTGACCTGAGGGATCAGGTGTCCGGTCGCCGGCGGAAGCACAATTGTGGAAGAAAGAAGGAGACGGACCAGTGGCCGACAATGCGCGGGCGAAGAAGCTGGCGGACCTCATCCGGGAGGTGGTCGCCCAGAAGCTGCAGCGCGGTATCAAGGACCCGCGGCTCGGTTCGCATGTGACCATCACGGACACCCGGGTCACCGGCGACCTGCGGGAGGCTACGGTCTTCTACACGGTCTACGGGGACGACGAGGAGCGGGCCAGCGCCGCCGCCGGACTGGAGAGCGCCAAGGGCATCCTGCGCTCCGCGGTCGGTGCGGCGGCCGGTACGAAGTTCACGCCGACCCTGGCGTTCGTGGCGGACGCCCTGCCGGAGAACGCCAAGACCATCGAGGACCTGCTCGACAAGGCACGCGCCTCGGACGCCAAGGTGCGGGAGGTCTCCTCGGGCGCCCAGTACGCCGGTGAGGCCGACCCGTACCGCAAGCCGGGCGAGGACGAGGACGACGAGGGCACCGCGGCAGAATGAAGCGTGAGAGCAACAAGCCGGGCGGGCTCGTCATCGTCGACAAGCCCGCCGGCTTCACTTCGCACGACGTGGTGGCGAAGATGCGCGGGATGGCGCGTACCCGCAGGGTCGGGCACGCCGGCACGCTCGACCCGATGGCCACCGGCGTCCTCGTCCTGGGCATCGAGCGGGCCACCAAGCTGCTGGGCCATCTCGCGCTGACGGAGAAGGAGTACGTCGGCACGATCCGGCTCGGTCAGACGACCGTCACCGATGACGCCGAGGGCGAGATCACCGCGTCGAAGCCGGCGCACGGCCTCGCCCGCGAGGACATCGAGGCGGGCGTCGCCCGGCTGTCCGGCGCGATCATGCAGGTCCCGTCGAAGGTCAGCGCCATCAAGATCAACGGCAAGCGCTCGTACTCGCGGGTCCGCGACGGCGAGGACGTGGAGATCCCGGCCCGCCCGGTGACCGTCTCCTCGTTCCTGCTGCACTCCGCGCACGAGACCGAGGCCGAGGACGGCACCCCGGTGACCGATCTGCTGGTCTCCGTCGAGTGCTCGTCGGGTACGTACATCCGCGCGCTGGCCCGCGATCTGGGGGCCGGGCTCGGGGTCGGCGGCCATCTGACCGCGCTGCGCCGCACCCGCGTCGGCCCGTACAAGCTGGACCGGGCGCGCACGCTCGAACAGCTCCAGGCGGCGGTGGACGACACCGAGGGCGAGGGCCTGCCGGTGATGCCGGTCGGTGACGCGGCCGCCGCGGCGTTCACCCGCTGGGATGTCCCTGAGCAGCAGGTACGGCTGCTGCTCAACGGCGCGCGGATCCCGATGCCGCGCTTCGAGGGCGACGGCCCGGTCGCGGCCTTCGGGCCGGACGGCCGGTTCCTGGCGCTGGTGGAGAACCAGGGCGGGAAGGCCAAGAGCCTGGCGGTGTTCGCCGTTTAACAGCGGGCAGGCGGCCTGACAGCAGCAGGGCCGGGTCCGGGCGTGGAAGCGCGCTCGGCCCCGGCCTTCTGCATGGCCGCAGCCGTATACGGGGCGCCGGGCGCCGCCCGCTCAGCGACAAGCTCCGGCCATTCACTCATTCGGTGAGGCGCTCGGAGTGAACCAAGGAGTGGACGGGGGCGCGTTGGCAGCGCTCCCTGTCGGGACGATCACCGCCTGCTTACCGTGCCGGGGACGGACAGGGTGAGAGGACCGACGATGGCATTGCTGGATGCCGATGCGGACGTGGCACTGGTACGTATCCGCGATCTGGCAGGTCGGACGCGGGGTACGGGCTTCCTCGCGGACCACGACGGCACCGTGGTCACCAGCCACGAAGCGGTGGACGGCGCGGCACAGCTGGTGCTGCAGCCCATGGCGGACGGCGCGGGCGGCGGCGCGGCCGGTGGCGGCGGATGGACCTGCCTGGTGGCGGCCGAGGCGATCACGCCCCTTCCGGAGGCCGGGCTCGCCCTCGTACGGACCGACAGTTTCGGACCGCACCGGCTCGCGCCGCTGCCCATCGCCACCGGGCGGCCGGCCCCGGACACCCGCGCCCGGATCTGGGCCGGCGGCTGGCTGGACGGCACCGTCGTCGGGCCGGGCTCCGGAGTGATGTACACGGCCACCACACGCGTCCATCTGCTCGACGAAACGCTGGAACTCGGCCTCTGCGCGGGCGGCCGGGAGGCCCTGCGGCTGGGGGGACCCGCGGTCGGCGGGCCGGTGCTGGACGCCCGGACCGGCGTGGTGCTCGGCGTCCTCGGCAGCGCGCTGCATCCCCAGGCCCCCGGCTTGGTCCGCCCGGGGGCGACCCCCGGGCGCCGCGCGGGCGGTTTCGCGATTCCGCTGCGCGCGGTCGCCGAAGCCGCGCCACGGGGCCCGCTCGCCGCGCTGCTGGAGCGCAACGCAACGACCGTCCCGGCCTACGGCAGCGAGCTGAATCCGGCCGGTGCCCGGCATCTCGCCGAAGTGGCGCTGGACTCCGCCGCCCGGCCACGACTGTGGCGCGAGCCGGTCGAACGGCCGGACGTGACCGCGGAGTTCACGCGCTTCGAGGCGGGCGGCGGGGCGGCGGGCGCACGGGTGCTGGGACTGGTGGGGGAGCCGGGGACCGGGCGGAGCACCGAACTGGCCGGGCTGGCCGCCCGCCGGGCGCAGGGCCCCGCGCCCGCGCCGACCGTCTGGCTGCGCGGTGCGGAGCTGCGGCCCGGCGACGACGGCATCTGCGGCGCGGTCGAGCGTGCGCTGCGCGCCGCGGGCCGGACCGTCGCCGACGCGGGCCGTACGGCGGGCGATCCGGCGGCCGCCACGGCGCAGGGCGTGGCCCGTACGGCGGCCGCGGCCGGGTGCCCGCTGCTCGTACTGCTCGACGGGCCGGAGGAGATGCCGACGGGCCTGCTGCGGCGGCTGGCCGAGTGGACCGCGGCGACGGCCGACTGGCTGTCCACGGCCGGGGTGCGGCTGGTGATCGCCTGCCGCCCCGAGCACTGGGAGCGGGCCGGTGCGCTCTTCCCGCCCGGTCTGCTGCACCGGCCGCACCGTCCGGTACCCGCGTTGCCCGCCTGCGTGGAGCTCGGCGACCTCCCCCAGGAGGCCGCGGAGCGCGCCCGCGCCCACTACGGTCTGCCACCCGGCACACCGGCCACCCAGGACGCCCGCCATCCGCTCGCCCTGCGGCTGCTCGCGGAGGTTCAGGCGGCGCTCCCCCAGGGAGACCCGGCCGGACCGCGCGCCGACATCGGCACGCCGGACCGCCACCAGATCTTCGACGCCTACCTGGACCTGGTGTGCCTGCGCATCGCCGTACGGATCGCGGCCGCGCACCGGCCCGCGCTGCGCGGCACCGCCGTACGCCGACTCGCCGCCCAGGTCGCCGGACAGGTGCACGAGGCGGCCCGCCGCTGCCTCCGCCCCGGTTCCGGCGCCCTGGACCGTACGTCCTTCGAGGAGGTCTTCCCGCGGGCGGCCGGCTGGGCCTCCGCGGTGCTCACCGAGGGCCTGCTGGTCCCGGCCGGCACCGGATACCGCTTCGCGCACGAGGAGTTCGCGGAGTGGCTGCAGGGCGCCCATGTCGACCTCGATCTGCTGCCCGTTCCCGGACACCGCGTCGGGCCGGTCGTCCAGGCGCTGCTGCGGCTCGCCGGACGCGAGGGCTCGGTACAACTGACCTTCCGACTGGCCGAGTTGGTCCCGATGGCGACCGCCCCCACCGCCGGAACACCGCCCCCGCACGCCGTGGACGGCCGCTGGTGGGCCGCCCGCCTGCTCTCCGGGGTACTCCTCCGGGTTCCCGACGCGAGGCCGTACACGGGCGTGCTGCGGCTGCTCGCCGACCGGATCACCGAACGGTCCCTCCGCGCGGGCGGTTTCGCCCGCACCGGGCTGGAGCTCTTCGGGCCGTGGTTCTGGGAGCGGCTGGCGCTGGCGGATGAGGACCGGATGGATCTGCTGCGGCGGTTGCTGCCGGCGGATGGGGTGGTGGGTGGGAGGGGGCCGTCATCGGGTGGGAGGGGACGGTCAGTGGGTCGGATGGAGCGGGGTGGGGGCGGGGGCGCTGTGGGGCTTGCGTCGTCCGGTTCGTTGTCGGGAGATGAGCGGGGGGCCTCGTCGGTTTCCGGCGGTGGGTCGGGCTTGCCGTCGTCGGGTCTGGTGCCGTCCGGCTCGTCGTCGGGTCCGGTGCCGTTCGGCTCCTCGTCGTCCGGCTCGTCGGTGGGTGATCCGGCGTCGGGGGATCCGGCGGCGCCCGGCGACGGATCGTGCTCCGGTCGCGCCTTCGCGCCGCCCCCGCGTGTACGTGTGCACCCCGCTGACGAGCCGTCCCGTCGTCGGCCGGTGGACGGGCCGTCGGACGGGCGGACGCGCCCCAGCGGTACGCCCCGCCCCATCGCCGGGACGCGTACCGGCGATGGATCGCCCGAAGCGGCCGCCGACGTGGGCGAGGCCGGTGCGCCGCGCTCGTCGCGGTTCCTCGATGCCGCGGCCGAGCTGCTGTGCGCGGACCCGGAGCGGATGCAGCCGCTGCTGTGCGCCTGGTTCGATGACGCCCGACCGCTCCAGCGCCTCGGCGGCGAGGAGGGAGACGGCCCGGCTCGCCCTGCCCTGCCGCCTGAGATCACGGTCGCCGCCGCCGCGCAGGCCCTGCTGCACACCCACCGCCAACTGGCGCTCGACGCGCTCACGGAGGCGCTGGTGGAGGCCGCCCACCCCAAGGGCGACGAGCTGATGGACGCGCTCGCCGAGGACGAGCCGGCGGCGGTGTGCCGGGCCGTGGACCGCTGGGCGCACGACACCCGCCCCGAGCGCCGGGCCGCGGCCGCGTCGTACGGACTGCGGGCCGCCCCGTACGTCACCGCCGCCGCGGACCGCGCCCTGCTGCGCTACGCCGCCCTCTGCCTGCTCGCCCGGACCGCCGACAGCGCCCACCACGGCTCCGCGCTCGCCCTGCTCATCGGCGACTCGGCCACCCGCGCCCGCTTCCTGGACCGGGCGCTGGCCCGCTTCGTGGCGGGGGATCCGCAGCTGCCGCCCACGGCGTTCCGGGCCGCCCTGGCCGACCATCCTGAGCCGGTGCTGGACGCCTTCCGGGCCCGGCTGGTCGGTGGCGCCGGTCCGCCGGTGGCCGCCGGGCTGCTGCGGATGCTCGCCCGCACCGAGGAGCCGGTGCTCGCCGGCCGTATCGACGGCCTGGTCCGCGACTGTGCCCGGCACTGCCCGGACCGGGCCGCGCGGCCGGTCGCGGAGTTCATCGAGCGCCGTCTGGAGCGCGGACCGGCCGCCCGCGCCGCGCTCCGCCCGCTCGCCGCCGAGCTGCTGACCGGGTACCCGGTACCGGTCCGGTGTGCGCTCGCGGCAGTGGTGGCCGAGGTCGGCTCCGGCGACTCGGCCCCGTTGCGCCGTGAGCTGCTGGAGGTGCTGCTGGCGCAGGAGGCGTCGTACGGGGCGCCGCACGGCGGGTACGAGGAGGCGGGACCGGACACCCGTGTGCTGGAGGCGCTGCTGCAGGCGGCCGCGGAGGGCGCGGAGCGGCGGCCGGCCGAACGCACCCGGGAGCTGGTGCACCGCACCGGAACGCTGCTGGTCCGTACGCCCGAGGGCGCGGCCCGCTTCGATCGGCGGCTGGTGGAGCTGGGGCGGCGGGTGCCCGGTTTCGCGCGGCGGGTGCAGGACTGGGTGGCGGAAGAGCCGGGGGAGTGGGCGGCGGTGGTGGGTCCCGGAGCCCGCGCCACACTCGCCGGATGCCACAGCTGACCGGCGGACGAGCGGGGCCGGGCATGCGGTCCGGCCCGGGTGGCCGCACCGGCTCGTGCCCATGGCCCCGGCGGTGGACGGCCGCCTGAGCCACCCTTCGCGCGGAGCACCACCCGCGGCATGGCAGTCTTAGACCTGCGCCATGCCGACGTGGCGCAATGGACGGACAAGGGTTCGGGCGAGGAGCGGGCACAGTGCAGCGCTGGCGTGGCTTGGAGGACATCCCCGAGGGCTGGGGGCGCAGCGTCGTCACCATCGGCTCGTACGACGGAGTGCACCGCGGCCACCAACTGATCATCGGCAAGGCCGTCGCGCGCGCCCGTGAGCTGGGGATTCCCGCGGTGGTCGTGACCTTCGACCCGCATCCGAGCGAGGTCGTGCGGCCCGGTACCCACCCGCCGCTGCTGGCGCCGCACCACCGGCGCGCGGAGCTGATGGCCGGGCTGGGGGTGGACGCGGTGCTGATCCTCCCGTTCACCAAGGAGTTCTCGAAGCTGTCCCCGGCCGACTTCGTGGTCAAGGTGCTGGTCGACAAGCTGCACGCGCAGGTCGTCGTCGAGGGCCCCAACTTCCGCTTCGGGCACAAGGCGACCGGCACCGTCGAGACCCTGGCCGAGCTCGGGACCACCTACGACTACACCGTGGAGGTCATCGACCTCTACGAGCGCGGCGCGGCGGGCGGCGGCGAGCCGTTCTCCTCCACGCTCACCCGCCGGCTGGTGGCCGAGGGCGATGTGGCCGGTGCGATGGAGGTCCTGGGACGGCCGCACCGCGTCGAGGGCGTCGTCGTACGCGGTGCCCAGCGCGGCCGCGAACTGGGCTTCCCGACGGCCAATGTGGAGACCCTGCCGCACACCGCGATCCCGGCCGACGGTGTCTACGCGGGCCTGCTCCAGGTGGAGGGCGAGGCGATGCCGGCGGCCATCTCGGTCGGCACCAACCCGCAGTTCGACGGCAAGGCACGCACCGTCGAGGCGTACGCCATCGACCGCGTCGGCCTGGACCTGTACGGCCTGCACGTCGGCGTGGACTTCCTCGCCTACATCCGCGGCCAGGAGAAGTTCGACACGCTCGACGCGTTGCTGGAGCGGATGGCGGTCGATGTGAAGCTGGCGCGGGGGTTGATCGCGGGCGATGAGTGAAGGCTGAGCGTGGGGGCTGGGGGAGGGCCACAGCTAGGGGCAGGCAACGGTCTGGGTGAGGGCGGTCCATGCCCGCCAGCGTCTCCTTAGGCCCGCCGTTCTTTCCCTTGCCTCCATGCCCCCGCGTGTCCCCTTAGGCCCGCCGCTTTTTCCCTTCCCTCCTGGGCCTCCGCCTCCCCCTCCCTCCCCCCGGCCCCCGGTGGTTTTTTCCCCGCCGCCCACCCCCCCTTCGGGGGGTGGGCGGGTGTAGAGGGGCGGTTGTTCTGGCGGGCGCGGCGGGGCAGCAGCTGCCGCAGATGTAGAGGTGCAGTTTTTCTGGTTGGCGCGGCAGGGCGGCAGCTTCCGCAGGTGTAAGGCTGCGGTTGTTCTGGTCGGTGTGGCAGCGGCAGCAGCTTCCGCAGGCGTAGACGTGAAGTTGTTCCGGGGCAGGTCCGGAGATGTGGCGGCTCCCGGGTGGGCCGGGGGCGGGCGGAAGTGCAGCTGTTCCGGGGCGGACAGGGGGGTGGCCCAACAGTTCCGGGCGTCGGGGTAGTTGCCCGGCAACCAGTTCCCAGTTCGGGGTAGTTGCCCAGCAACCAGCTCCGAGTGTGGGGCAGTTGCACAGCTGCCTTGAGAGGCGCGGTCCCAGCATGCCCGCTTGCCCAACTCGGCTGATTTCACATGGAGTTCGGCCAGGATCGGTTCACTCGTCCGGGGGATGACGTGATACGGGGCGGGGCCCGGCACCTTACAAGTGCCGGGCCCCGCCCCGTATTGCGCTACGTCCGCGGCCTCACTGCGGAGGCGGCTGCTGCTGCCATCCAGGAGCCAGACCGGGCCCATCCTGCTGCGGTGCGTCCGGAGCGGGCTGTTGCTGCTGCCAGTGAGCCGGCGGCTGGCCCTGCTGCGGCTGCTGGGTCCAGCCACCCTGCTGCGGCGGGTAGCCGGCCGGCGGCTGCCCCGGTTGCTGCTGCTGCGGCTGGCCCTGCTGGCCGTACTGGTGCTGCTGCGCGTACGGGTCGCCGCCCATCTGCTGCTGGGCGTACAGATCCCCGCCCATCTGCTGCTGGGGGTACATACCCTGCGCCTGTTGTGCCCGCGCGAAGTCCTCGGCCACCAGGGCGGAGAGGTTGAAGTACGCCTCGCGGGTCTTCGGCCGCATCATGTCGAGGTCGACCTCGGCACCGGCGGCGAGATGCTCGTCGAAGGGGACGACCACGACACCGCGGCAGCGGGTCTCGAAGTGCGACACGATGTCATCGATCTTGATCATCTTGCCGGTCTCCCGGACACCCGAGATGACCGTGATACCCCGCTGCACCAGGTCGGCGTAGCCGTGCGCGGACAGCCAGTCCAGGGTGGTGCTCGCGCTGCTGGCACCGTCCACGGACGGGGTGGAGATGATGATCAACTGGTCGGCGAGATCGAGCACTCCGCGCATCGCGCTGTAGAGCAGACCGGTTCCCGAGTCGGTGAGGATGACCGGGTACTGCTTGCCGAGGACATCGATCGCCCGCCGGTAATCGTCGTCGTTGAAGGTCGTCGAAACGGCCGGGTCGACGTCGTTGGCGATGATCTCCAGGCCCGAGGGGGCCTGCGAGGTGAACTGGCGGATGTCCATGTAGCTGTGGATGTGCGGAATTGCCTGCACCAGGTCACGGATGGTCGCACCGGTCTCACGGCGCACCCGTCGGCCGAGCGTGCCGGCGTCCGGGTTGGCGTCGATCGCCAGGATCTTGTCCTGCCGCTCGGAAGCGAGCGTGGAGCCCAGGGCCGTGGTCGTGGTGGTCTTGCCGACACCGCCCTTGAGGCTGATCACCGCGATCCGGTAACAGGACATCACCGGCGTACGGATCAGCTCCAGCTTGCGCTGCCGCTCCGCCTCTTCCTTCTTCGCGCCCAGTTTGAACTTGGACGGCTGGGCATTGGCGCCCGGCTTGCGCTTCTTGGGCTGGTTGCGCAGCAGCCGGTCGGAGGTCAGCTCGACGGCGGCGCTGTAGCCGAGCGGTGCGCCGGGAGCGGCCCGCTGCTGCGGCTGCCGCTGGCCCGGCTGTGAGTACGACGCGTAGTTGGCCGCGGCGTTCGGGTCGGCGGGCTGCTGACCGGGGAGCGGCTGGTACTGGCCCTGTTGGCCCTGCGCCTGGGCCTGCTGGGCCTGCGCCTGTTGGGCTTGGCCCTGCTGGGCTTGGGCCTGTTGCGCTTGCTGGGCCTGCTGCGCCTGCTGTGCTTGTTGGGCCTGGGCTGCCTGAGCCTGGGCCTGTTGGGCCTGCGCCGCCTGAGCCTGTGCCTGGGCGGCCTGCGCCTGCGCCGCCTGCTGGGCGGCTTGCTGCTGGGCGTAAGCGGCCTGTGCCTGGCCGTGACCCTGCTGCGGGTAGGCCTGCGCACCGGTCTGCGGATAGCCGTAACCCGACTGCTGCGCGGCCGCGTGGGGCTGTTGCTGGCCATGCGGCTGCGCCTGCGCCTGCTGCTGAGGCTGTTGGGGGTAGCCGTACGCGGGCTGAGGATAGCCGTACGCGCCCTGCTGCTGCGGGTACGGGGCCTGCTGCGCGGACTGCCCCTGGGGGTACCCGGCCTGCGGCTGCTGGGCGTGCGGCTGGGGCTGGCCCGCCTGCTGGGCATGCGGCTGCTGTTGCGGCTGTGCCTGCTGCTGGGCCGGTGCCTGCTGCTGGCCCTGCTGCGGCTGCTGCGACTGCTGAGCGGACTGGGCCTGCGCCGTCCGCGGGTCCGCGGGCTGGTACTCGGGCGGCAGCGGCGGCAGCGCGCCCTGGCCGGGCACCCCCTGCTGCTGACCGTCCGCCGCGGCACCCCAAGGAGCGCCCTGCTGGGGAACCCCGTGCTGCTGCTGGGCTCCCTGTGCGGGCATCCCCTGCTGAGGAAAGCCCTGCTGGGGAGCTTGCTGCTGAGCCGCGTGCTGCGGCATCGCCTGCTGCGGCACGCCCTGCTGTTCAGCCGCCTGCTGGGCAAAGCCCTGCTGCTGAGGAAACCCGTGCTGCGGCGGAACACCCTGTGCGGGCATCCCCTGCTGAGGAACGTCCTGCTGGGGAACACCCTGCTGCGAAATGTCCTGCTGGGGCTGCTGTTGCGGCTCCTGGACCGGTGCCGGCTGCACGTCCGGCATGGCCGCATCGGCACGGGCCGGGGCGGGCTGCGCGGGAATCGCAGCCTCAGGGGCCGGTGCAGCGTCCTCGACAGGGGCGGGTGCAGCCGAGACCTCCGGCTGCGGTGCCGCGTCGGTGGCCGTGGCCTCGGGCTCGTTCGCCGCCTCCGGCTCGTCGTCATCGTCGTCGTCCCAGAGAGACGCCGACGGATCGACGCCCGTGCCCGCACGCCGATTCCCGGTGCCGCTGCCCGCGTTCGCCACAGCACCCGCGTTCGCCTCCGGCGCGACGCCTGCCTGTGCGTCCGGCGCGGCCTCCTGGGCAGCCTCCGGCATGGCCGGGGGAGGAGCGGCGGACGGGCCGTCATGGCCCGTTTCCTGGGGCCGCAGCGTCGGGAATCCCGGCGGTGCGGCCTCCGCGGGCCCGGGGAGCGGCTGGCCGACGGGGGGCGGGGCCGCGGCGGGCGGGGTGGCGGGCGAAGACGCAGGAGGAGCCGCGGACGAAGTGGTGGCACCGGCGCCACCACTGGTGTCGTTGCTCGCGTACCAGGCCGGTGCGGCGAAATCGATCTTGAACTCACCGGTCAGGTCGAACTCGGACTGGTCGTCGTCAGGATCGTTTCCGTCCGGACGGAAAGCCTCCTGCTCGTTCACTGTGCCTCCTGGTGTACTGCAACGCACCTGAACGGCAGGACCGGATACAGGCGGATCGATCGGATGTAGCGGAAGTCGGAACACACCACCCGGGGTTGCGCCAACACTAGCTGTCTCCATCCCCGTATCGACTGCCGTCGTGCTGTGCTCCTGCGGCCTTCCTACACAGCCTAATCAAGAGTCGGCTCATAACGGCAGTCGATGTCATGTCGTCTTCATACCGTTCGGCATGCTTACGGGCGCACCCGTGGGGATGCGCCCGTGAGTCGTGCCCAACGACTGGTGAGTCGTGCCGGCGGCCGGTGGCCGGTGGCCGGTCGTGGACGCGCCGCGCACAGCGCGTCCGCACGTGACCGGGCCTGCGAGGACGGTCAGTCCATACGGCGCGGCCCGCCGAGCAGGTTGGTCTCCGCCTCCGTCGGCTGCGTCATGACGAACTGGTGGCCGTCGCGCGAGCACCACAGCATGGCGTTGTCGCTGAGCGTCGGCAGCACCGCACTGACCTGCTCCGGCAGCCGCATGATTCGCGTCACAACCTCCGCCTCCTCGGGCGAAAGCCGCTGCATACCGACCAGATCGGCGCGGCCGAGCATCTGCGGCGACCGCGGTCCGAGGAACGGCAGCACGGTCAGTACCGACTGCCAGGGGCTCGGGGCGAGCTGATTGCGCGGCGGGCGTGCGCCCATGTCCCGTACGACCAGCACGGGGCTGGAGACCGACGGTCCCTGGGGCGCGATCTGGCGCACGTCATGGACGGACACACACTGCTGTCCGCCGCCCGCGGCCTGCGCCATCTGACCCCAGGCCGGCGGACGCGCCGTCTCGACCGCGACCCGGGCGCCGATGGCGACCGTACGCAGCGCCAGCAGCTGCGCCATCCACATGCTGCCGACCAGCGCGATCTCCATCGGCGCGGGCCGCAGCAGGCTCAGTACGGCGGGCTGGTTCTGCGGATCGATGCCGATGATCACGCCGTCGTCGCCGACCGGCAGGGTCAGCGAGGCAAGCGATTCGGCCGTCAGCACATGCGGGCTGCGGCGCGGTCCGCGCAGGCCGTAGCCGGGCCTCGGCTTCGGACCGGTCGGGCCCGACTGGTCCTCGTCCGGGCGCGGCTGGTGCGAGAGCCGCCCGCCGCCGCTCTCGCCGCCGCCCAGAGGAGGGTTGCGCCAGCCGTTGCCGCTGGTGTTGACGCGGGGCTGATAGGTGGGAGAGGCCATCAGCGGGTACCTCCGAGGGGAAGCGTGGCCAGCAGGCCGGGCAGCTGTTCCCGGTCGAGCCGTACGAGGCCGACCTTCACGGAACTGGAACGGCGCTCCAACTCGCTCTGCGCGGCGGAGAGTTCGTTCTCACTGCGGGTGGAAAGACGGACGTAACCCGAGATGGCCGGGGCGCGGCCGCCGCCGTGGGTGGCGGTCAGCGCGAAGGTGCTGGCCATCGCCCTGGTGCTGGTCAGCAGCTGGGTGACGGCCGCCAACGGCGCGCCGCCCTCGCCCAGTTGGGGCCATCGGCCGATCCAGTACGTGGAGTGCCAGCGGTCGTCGCAGCGCACCGCCCGGGTCGTCTCCTGGGTGCGGCGGGCCGCCCGGCCCTCGCGCCCCATCGCGCCGTTGGCGGCCCGCGGGCTGACGCACACCGCGGTGCCGATCGCGGCCACGACCTCGCGCTCGGCGAGCACCTTGGCGCGCACCCCGTGCGCGGTCAGCCGGCTGACGAGCTGGTCGGCGGCGCGCAGCAGGGACCGCTTGGCGCCCTCCATCCCGCCGCCGCGGGCCTCGATCGCCTCCGAGCACAGCTCGGGGTCCAGCTTGAGCGCGATCCACGTCAACTGGAGCGCGGGCGTCTGTGACTGGGCCTGCAGCGGCGCGTACGAGCGGGCCGCGACGGCCTGTTCGGGCAGGTGCGGGGCCGGCGCGGGCTGGGTGTACTGGACGAACTGCACCGACTCCAGGTGGATGTCCTCGATGTCGAGCGCGGTGTGCAGCACGTCGAGCGGCAGCATGTGGCTGCCGCGCGCCGGGCGCAGCGGCTCGTCACGGGCGTCCACCTGGACGAGGGCGGTCAGGAACGTGCCGTCACCGACGAACCCGATGGCGCGCTGGTCCGCCTCGGTCGTGAACTCGTAGGTCCGCAGCGCCGGTTCGCACTCCACCACCGGGGCGATTGCCGGGTCGACGCCCTGGGTGGCCGCGAGGGCGGCGGCGCTCTCCTTGCCGCGGCGCTTCATCGCGCGCACGGTGGTGATCCATTCCGGCAGCGGAATCCTCCGCCGCCGGCCGAGCGCGAAAATGACCAGAATTGCCGCGATCACGATGGCGACGGTCAGTGCGGCCGGGTGGATCGACCAGCCCACCAGTACGAGGGCCGCGGCGAGTTCGAGGATGGCCAGCTGCTGAACTCGGACGCCGCCGATGGTTCCGGCCTGTTGGCGCAGCCGCGGTGCCACCGGACCTGCCGGGCGGGCCGCGGAACCCCGGCCGCCATTTTCTCTGTTGCCCGGAGCTGTGCCGTTTTGGCCAGCATTTCCCGCGTATTGCGGTGCAGCAGAAGGCTGTTGCTGCTGTTGCCGCCCGTTGCGGCGTCGAGCCCTGGTGGCGCTGGACATCCCCCGGCCTGCTCCTCTACTGGTGGTGTGGGCCTCTATGCGTATCGACCAGGCGTATCGGCCGCTGCTGAGACTGGTGCGTTGGAAGGTGGCACCCGTACCGTACGGGTCGATCGACACACGGCATAGTAGAGGGCGCTGCGGCGTGAGTGCCGGGGGCGGTCGATGTGGATCCGACAGGCGGGGAGAGAAAGCAACAATGGCATCACGTCGGGACGAGCTGAATGCGTATTCGTTCGCTCGAAAGCGTACGAATGCGGCATTTTTGAAGCCGCTGCCGAACGGTTCGATCGAGAGCGCCCCCAGGCCCCTGAAGGCGGTCGTGCCGAGCATCGTGATGGGGGTCGTGGTCCTCGTCGGATTCGGCGCCTGTGGCATTCTCAAACCGGTTGCCCCGCAAGGCTGGGACGAGGTCGGAAAGAATGTCATCGTCGGGGACAAATCCACCACGCGTTATATCGTCCTGCAGCAGGGCAAGCAGAAACTGCTGCACCCGATCCTTAACCTCGCCTCCGCCCGGCTGCTTATCGACCCGAACTTCACGGTGGTCAAGGTCAAGGAAGCCGAACTGGACGGAAAGATCCCGCACGGACCGGCCCTCGGCATTCCCTACGCCCCCGACCGGCTGCCCGGTAAGGAGGACGCGGATGCGCCCAAGACCTGGGCGGTGTGCAACCGCCCCGGCAGCGGCCTGAACAGCAAGCCCCAGCAGTCCGTGTTCGTCCTGGGCGGCAAGGACAAGGAGGCCGTCGAGGGCAGGGGCAAACTCGGCCCGAGCCAGGCGCTGTTCGTCGAGGATCCCCAGCACAAGAAGTGGCTGGTCGACAGCGAGGGCAAGGCATTCGCGTTCAGCAGCCGCAGCGAAGCGGTCAACAACACCCTGCGCCGCATCATCTTCCGCTCCGCCAAGCCGCAGCCGGTGTCGCAGGAGTTCATGGACACCCTCCTGGTGCTCCCGCCGGAGCTCGGCATCACCATGCCCGTCGTCCCCCAGGCGGGCAGCCAGACCACCGACACGAAGGTGCCGGCGCGGGCCAAGACCGTCGGCTCGATCCTCCAGGACAGCAGCGGTCAGAAGTACGTCGTGGAGAAGGACGGCGTCGAGCAGGTGTCGGACTTCGTGGCGAACCTCCTGGAGGAAGGCGCCAACGCCCAGCGGCTGCACCCCGACGGTTCGCGGATCAAGCCCGAACAGATCGCGGTCAACACCATCGTCCCGAAGCAGGACGACTCGGGTAATGCGACGAACTTCATGGGGACTTTCGGCGGCTTTCCTTCCCCGTGGCCCCGCGAGAGCCTCTCGGTGGCCAATGAGTTCGACAAGGGTTCCCAGACCGGCGGACTGACCCGTCCCACGCGAAACGGTGTCTCCTGCAGCGTCTACAACGGCAAGAACATCAAGCTCCCGGGTGGCGAGGAGAAGCAGCTCAACTACCCGAACGGTGTGCCGGACATGCAGACCTGGGTCGGCAAGGACTACCCGGTCAAAATCGCCACCGGAGCCAACTCGTACGTCACCCCCGGCAGCGGTCTGCTCTACACCCAGGTGCGCACCCCCGAGGACAAGACCGGCAGCCAGTTCCTGATCACCGACACCGGGCTGCGCTATCCGCTGCCGAAGAACAATGACAGCGACGGCAAGTCCGGTAAGGCCGACGACGAACAGGACAAGGCAAAGGTGCACCTCGGCTACGAGGGCACCCATCCGCCGCTGATCCTGAAGGCCTGGTCCGAACTCCTCTCGACCGGCCCGTCGCTGGACATCCCGAGCGCCAAGAAGCCGCAGTCGTCCTGATATGAGCGAGGGCCGTACCGAACCCCGGAAAGGGGCATTCGGTACGGCCCTCGGTGCACCCCGGATTCTTCCATCGCAGTTTTTCCGCCGAGAACGCCACCGACTTCTCGTTGTGATCTTCACCGGTCCGAGCCTGCCACCGAATGACCGATAGCGGCACATCTGTCCGTTTCCCGTGAACGACGTTTCACCGACGGCCAGTTGGCAGTGTTGTGATCCCGTCACAACCGTCGTCCCCCTGTTGGGATGAGCCATATCGAGTGGTTAAAGTAGCCAAAGGCGTCAGCAGGAGATGCCTGCCGCGCGAGCGCCTGTGGCTGCCCGGTGCGGTACGACGTACGAGTCTCATGGGGGACGTTGACTATGGCTGGTCAGCAGTACACAACCACCGAGGAGGAGATGGTCGCGTTCAGCGGCAAGATCTCCTCGGTCAACCAGTCGATCCAGGGCGAGATCTCGCGCCTGAACACGGTCGTCGACACCATCACGTCTGGGTGGAAGGGTGCTGCGGCTTCCTCGTACAACCAGCTCCAGTCAAAGGTGAACGAGGACGCCAACCGTCTCAACCAGCTGCTGGCTGAGATCAAGGAAGCGATCGACGAGACCACCAAGAACTACTCCGCCTCCGAAGAGGAGCAGGCGCAGTCGATCTCGCACATCTCCGCCTCGGCTTCCCCGTTCGGATGATGGGGCCGCGCCGCTGACCGTGGCGCAATGGCCCAGCCGCCGCAGCCCGGGGCCGCCGGTCATTCCGCCGGCCCGCTGTGGTGTGTGAATCGACCAGCAGCATCAACTCCTGAGGAGACACCATGTCAGGCCAGATCCTCGTTAATTTCGCGACGATCTCGCAGGCCAGTTCCGACGTGCGCGGTACGGCCAACAACATCCGTCAGCAGCTCGACGACCTCGAGGCGGGCGTCAAGAAGATCGCCGCCAGCTGGGAAGGTGCGGCGCAGGACGGCTACCAGGCCCGCCAGCGCGAGTGGGACCAGCGTGCCGCTTCCCTGCACTCGACGCTTGAGGCCATCGCCAAGGCGCTGGACCAGGCCGCTCAGAACTACCAGGCCACTGAGCACAAGAACTCCGGTATCTGGGGAGGCTGACCTCCGGTCAGTCGAGCCGGAAACGGCGATACCTGAGCAGCACGGCTGCTCGCACAGTGGTCCATGAGGGCGAGCGCGCTGCAACAGTGCGCTCGCCCTTCTGCCGTCCACCACCCCTTCACCCCTTCTCCTCCTTCCCCTCACCTTTCGTTCCTGCCCAATTCGCCACACATGGAGAGCAGAAAGCCCGTGGGATCTCGCGCCATTGGTCACCGAGCCGGGCACCGCCGCCGAGCAGCGGGTGCGCTGGTCACGGCGGCGTGCATCGTCGGCCTGTCGAGTGTCACCGCCGCCCCGGCGGTCGCGGACCCGAACGTGCCGCTCAACAGTGGTGAGTGCAAGTTCGGCACCAACGACATCAAAGAGACCCCCTGGTCCCTCCAGCGCCTCCTGACGAACCAGATGTGGGCCGACACCCGTGGGAAGGGCGTCCGGGTCGCCGTCATCGACACCGGCATCGACGCGGGCAACTCGCAGATCAAGCCCAACATCGAAGGCCCCGGCAAGAAGTTCGTCGGCGGTGACGGCAAGCCCACCGTCGATCAGGTCGGCCACGGCACCAAGGTGGCGGGCATCATCGCCGCCCGCCCGAAGCCGACTTCCGGTTTCTATGGACTCGCGCCCGACGCGAAGGTCATTCCGCTGCAGCAGACCAGCGCGGAGAAGGCCGGCACCGCCGACAGCCTCGCCGCCGCCATCGAATACGCGGTCCAGAAGAACGTCAACATCATCAACATCTCCCAGGGCACGGACGCCAGCGCGGGAAAGCTGATCCGCCTGAAGGCCGCGATCCAGAAGGCCGCCCAGAACAACATTCTCATTGTCGCGTCCGCCGGAAACGACGGCGCGAGCGGGCAGAAAAAGAACATGTACCCCGCCGCGTTCCAGCAGTTCGACAATGTCTTGTCCGTTGCCGCCTCGGACCGCAACAACGAGCGCGCCCCCTTCTCCCAGCCGGGAGACTGGGTCGACATCGCCGCGCCGGGCGTGAACATGGTCTCCACCGTCCCCCACGGCGGCAACTGCGTCGACCAGGGCACCAGCTTCGCCGCCCCCTACGCCGCGGGCGCCGCGGCCCTCCTGATAGCGAAGCACCTGAACGAGACGCCGAAGTGGACCCCGAAGCAGGTCATCTGGCACCTGGAACAGACCGCGGAGCGCGTACGCCCGAAGGCGGACCAGAACATCGGCTGGGGCGTCGTCGACCCGGTAGCCGCCCTCAACGACGACACCGTGCCCACCGCCTCACCCGAGCCGGACAAGCCCACCAACGCGGCTGACGGCTCCAACATCCAGCCGGCCGCCGTCACCATCGGCGAATCCACCGAGGAACGGCGCGCCCGCATCTCCATCTACATCGTCGGCGCCGGCCTTCTGGCCGTCGCCGCGGTAGTCGGCTCATCGATCGCCATCCGAGACTGGCGACGGAAGAACGCATAGCACACACGGGGAGGCCAGGAATGGCTAAGGAATATCGCGTCGATCTTGACGCTCTGGATGAAGTGGTCAGGAAGCTGAATGGTGTCCTGAAGGACATGGACGGCACGAAGGGCAAGGCCGGCAGTGGGACTTTCCTGCCGTCAAGTGTTCTGGGGAAGAAGTATGAAGAGCACGAGATGTTGCACAAGGCTCACAGTGACATGAAGAAATTCATCGACAGTGAAATCGTCGACAAGATCGAGAAGTTGGTCGAGGACTTTGGTCAGAAGTCCAAGAAGACGAAGGAAGCCTACGACGATGCCGAGCACGACAACAAGATGTGACATCGAGTGCATCGGTTGATTGTCAGCTGACGGGAAAGGGGGCCCACAGGTGGGTGAAGGAAAGAGCGGCGTGCCTGAAGACAGGTACGAGAGCTATCGGCATGTGACGGACTTCAACCAGAGCAACTTCAATGGTCTGAAGGACATGCTCGATGGTGCCGATCCCGACGTGCTTTACTCTGTCGCTCAGCACTGGCAGGACCTTGCCGACGCCTTGGAGACACACAAGAAGAGTTTCTCCAAGGCTGTGGACGATGTGATGGAACACTGGCAGGGCGAGTCCGCTGATCGCTTCCAGAAGAGGGCTCAGCAGATCATCGCGAACTTCGAGTCCGGGAAACCGTGGTGCACTCACACGGCACGGGTCATGGACGAGTCGGGCAAGGCCCTTCAGACGGCCATCAACAAGGTCAGGATGAAGGAGGAAACCTGGGAACTCGGCGACCTCAATGACTGGGGATGGGACATCTCCGACGATGACCTCGACGAAATGCTCAAGAAGGGCGAAGACGCCACGGGTCTCCTGGAGGCGAACAAGGACAGGCTCGACGATGAGCAGACGCTTCGGCTCGAGTCGACCATCGCCATGGAGCAGCTGGGCGCGTCGTTTGTGAGGGCCTCGAAGGCGCTGAAGGCGCCGGAGCCAGGGCGTGCCAACCGTGACGACAAGATCCCCGACCACCAAAAGGACCCGTCAAACGATCCAGGCGCCATTAACACCCCCATGATTCCGACGGGTGGCGGACCGAAGGGTGGCGGGGGTGGACTCAAGCTCCCGAGCCGGCCCCGCAACTCCGGTAGCACTCCTAAGATGCCCAGCTCCCCGAGCCTCAAGCACCCCGGTGTCAGCGGTGGTCTGGGAAACCTGAAGCCCAAGGGGCCCAGCGTGGGGACTGGCCTTGATGGCCTCCACGATGGCCCCAACGGCGGGCTCAAAGCCCCCAGCGGCGGCCCCGGTGGTGGCGGTCTCCACGCGCCCAGCGGCGGTGGCCCAAGCGGTGGGCCTGGCTTGTCCGGAATGCCGGGCGGTATGCCTGGGGCTGGCGGTCTCAAGAGCGCCGGCTCTGGCGGCCTGAAGGGCAGTGGCCCCGGCGGTCTCAAGAGTGGTGGCCCTGGCGGTCTCAAGGGTGGCGCACCCGGTACCACCCCGGGAGGTGGCCAATCGGGGGGCCGTGCCGGGATGCCGGGCATGGCTGGGGCACATGGTGGTGGTGCCGGAAAGGGCGCGGGCGGCGGGGGCGTCAGCTCCGGCGGTGCCCAAGCGCGGCAGAAGGGCGGGATCATTGGGTCGCCCAGTGGCAAAGCCAGCGGCGGAGCCCAGGGCGGATCCGGCCTGCACCGCAGTCGAGGGGGAACTGCGCCCGGGGCCAATTCGGGTGGCGGACGTCGTCCGGCAGGCATGATGGGTGGCGCGCATGGCGCGCCCGGCGCCAGGGGCGAGGGCGGAGGTCGGGACGCGAACCGTCCCGACTACCTTGTGGAAGAAGAAGAGACCTGGACGTCCAAGCGTAATGTGGCTCCCCCGGTCATCGAGTAGGAATGACCGGTCGAGCAATCGGCGGACATGCTTGGGGCCCGCAGTCCCTCGGGCTGCGGGCCCCACTCTGTGAGGAAGGTGTTAAACGGCATGAGCTTCACGCGGACGCTGCGTGCGGTGGGTGGCGTGGTGGTGGCGGGGGCGCTGCTCTTCGGCACCGCGCCGGTTGCTTCGGCAGATCAGATCAGGAAAGACCAGTGGCCGTTGAGGTCCTTCGGTGCTGACGATGTCTGGAAGGTGTCGACCGGCCAGGGTGTCACCGTCGCGGTCATCGACGACCCGGTAGACGGAAGTCACCCTGACCTCAAGGGGAGTGTGCTTCCCGGGAAAAGCTTCCTCTCTGGTGGGGGAACAGCAGATCACCCGGATGGGAAGCATGAGCATGGCACTGCCATGGCTTCGCTCATCGCTGGGCATGGGCACGGGCCTGAGGGATCCGATGGGGTGAAGGGGCTGGCGCCTGACGCCAAGATTCTTCCTGTCGGAGTTGACCTCGGCGCAGCTGGGACGATGTCCTATGCGAAGCCGTTGAGGTATGCCGTGGACCACGGCGCGAAGATCGTAAACATGTCTTTCGAGGATTACGCGGACACGTCACCTGCTGAAAAGGCAGCTGTTGACTATGCCCGGAAGCATGACGTTCTGGTAGTTGCGTCATCCGGAAATACTGGCTCTAGCATTCCTCGTCTTCCTTCTGCGGTCCCGGGGGTTCTCGCTGTCGGAGCGGTGGACATTGACCTCAAGGTCTGGAAGTTCTCCAGTTACGGGCCTCATATCAAGCTGCTGGCCCCAGGGCTTCATATCCGGTCGGCGGGAGTTGAGACCCCTTATCGCTTGGCCAACGGTACGTCGGACTCCGCAGCGTACGTATCCGCCGCCGCTGCCCTCCTCCGCTCCAAGTTCCCGGACCTGACCGCCGGCCAGATCGCCAACCGTCTGGTGAAGACTGCCGGTCTGCCGGATGACATGAAGGGGAAGAAGCTTCCTGACCCCCACTACGGCTACGGTTTCATCAGGCCGTCCAAGGCACTGACTGCGAACATTCCCGCCGGCTCGAAGAACGGGCCGCTGCCTGCCCTCAAGGATGGCTCGTCCAAGGCATCCGGTGATGGTAAGGAAGGCGAGCAGGCAGGCAAGGGCATGAGTCCGGGCGTCATCATCGGCATTGTCGGTGGTGTGGTTGGTCTTCTTGTCGTCGTCCTGATCGTGGTGCTGGTGGTCAAGAAGAAGAATGGGCGTAATGGTCCGCCTCCGGGGGGTCCCGGGGGGCAAGGTGGCCCTGGTGGGTTTGTGCCGTATCCGTCGCCCCCGAATGCCTACCAGCAGCCGGGCGCGCCTGGCTCGTATCCGTCGGCGCCGCCCGCGCAGCCGCCGGGGCGATAATTCGAAAAGTTTTCATCAAGGTGCGGCCCGCAGCTTCGAGTTGCGGGCCGCAGCCTGTTGAGGAGGGTGGGTTACCACATGAGCTTCGCGCGGACGCTGCGTGCGGTGGGTGGCGTGGTGGTGGCGGGGGCGCTGCTCTTCGGCACCGCGCCGGTTGCTTCGGCAGATCAGATCAGGAAAGACCAGTGGCCTTTGACGGTCTTTGGGGTTGACGACATTTGGACGGAGTCAACGGGCAAGGGTGTCACGGTTGCGGTTATCGACGATCCGGTGGATGGAAACCATCCTGATCTGAAGGGAAGTGTGCTTCCCGGTAAGAGTTTCCTTTCCGGTGGCGGACCGGCAGATCGCCCGGACGGGGAGTTTGAGCATGGCACGGCCATGGCTTCGCTCATCGCTGGGCATGGGCATGGTCCTGGGGGAGCCGATGGGGTGAAGGGGCTGGCGCCTGACGCCAAGATTCTTCCTGTCGGAATTGACCTTGGCGACGCAGGGGGGTCCTATGCGAAACCGTTGAGGTATGCCGTGGACCACGGCGCGAAGGTCGTCAACATGTCCTTCGAGGATTACGAGGACACGTCACCTGCTGAAAAGGCAGCTGTTGACCATGCCCGGAAGCATGACGTTCTGGTAGTTGCGTCGTCCGGAAATACTGGCTCTAGCATTCCTCGCCTTCCTTCTGCAGTACCTGGTGTCCTTGCAGTTGGGGCTATGGACATCGATCTCAAGGTCTGGAAGTTCTCCAGTTACGGGCCTCATGTCAAGCTGCTGGCCCCAGGAGTTCATATCCGCTCGGCGGGCGTCGAGGACCCGTACAGGCTGGCCAACGGCACGTCAGACTCCGCAGCCTACGTGTCGGCCACAGCAGCCCTCCTCCGCTCCAAGTTCCCTGACCTGACCGCTGGTCAGATTGCCAATCGCATGGTGAAGACCGCTGTTCTGCCGGACAGTATGAAGGGGAAGAAGCTTCCCGACTCGCACTACGGGTACGGCATCGTCAATCCGTGGCAGGCGCTCATCAAGAAGCTTCCCGCTGGGTCGGAGAACGGGCCGCTGCCTGCCCTCAAGGATGGCTCGGGCAAGGGGGCCGGTGACGGCAAGGGCAGTGAACAGGCAGCTAAGGGCATGAGTCCGGGTGTCATCATCGGCATTGTCGGTGGTGTGGTCGGGCTTCTCGTTGTCGTGCTGATCGTGGTGTTGGTGGTCAAGAAGAAGAACCGGCGTAATGGTCCACCTCCGGGTGGGTCCGGTGGTTACGGTGGGCCCGGGGGGCAGGGTGGGCCTGGTGGGTTTGTGCCGTATCCGTCGCAACCGAATCCCTACCAGCAGCAGCCGGGCGCGCCTGGTTCGTATCCGTCGGCGCCGCCCGCGCAGCCGCCTGGGCGATAATTCGAATAGTTTTCATCAAGGTGCGGCCCGCAGCTTCGAGTTGCGGGCCGCAGCCTGTTGAGGAGGGAGGGTTACCACATGGGCTTTACGCGGACGCTGCGTGCGGTGGGTGGTGTGGCGGCGGCAGGCGTGCTGCTCTTCACTGCCGCGCCGGCCGCTTCGGCGGACTACATCAGGGATGGGCAGTGGGCGCTTGACGCGTTCAATCCGCAGAAGGTGTGGAAGGAGTCGACCGGGAAGAACGTCACTGTGGCGGTCATCGATTCCGGTGTGAACGGGGATCACGTCGACCTCAAGGGCAATGTGCTGCCCGGGAAGAGCTTTGCCGACGAGGGCGGGACGGCAGACCATGAATCTGGCGATGACCACGGCACAGCAATGGCGGCCCTGATCGCGGGGCATGGGCACGGCCCACACCACGCTGACGGCATCATGGGACTGGCGCCGGATGCCAAGATTCTTCCCATCAAGACCAATGACAAGATCGGTGGGAACGCGAACAGCATCGATGGCCCGCTTCGCTATGCCGTCGATCATGGTGCAAAGGTCATCAATATGTCCTTTGTGACTCCTCGCTTGGATGAGGGGGAGAAGGAGGCGATCAGTTACGCCATCAAGAAGGATGTGCTGCTGGTTGGTGGCTCCGGCAATGAGGGGTCGAGTAAGCCGCTCTATCCGGCCGCGGCGCCTGGTGTGTTGGGCGTAGGGGCGGTGGGGAAGGACGGCACGGTCCTTGGCCTGTCGAACTACGGCCCTCATATTCGTCTGATCGCTCCTGGCGAGAAGATCTATTCCGCCGGAACGTCCCTGAAGTATCGGCAGGCCTCGGGCACTTCCGACTCAACGGCGTATGTATCGGCCGCCGCGGCCCTTGTGCGGTCGAAGTTCCCGAAGCTCACCGCGGGTCAGGTCGCCAATCGACTGACGAAGACGGCGATCACTCCCGAGGGGAAGACGGGCATTACGTCTCCTGATCCCAAGTATGGCTACGGAGTGATTCGCCCGTATCGGGCGCTCTCTGAGGACATCCCTGCCGGGGCGAAGAACGGGCCGCTCACCATGCCGAAGGAGGATTCTCGGTCTCCTGCCGGTGCGGGGACCGATGCGGGGGCGGATACGGACGCTCCAGGGCACGGCGCGAGCGCGGGGGTGGGGAGCTTGAGCCCCCTGGTGGTGATCGGTATCGCTTTTGGTGTGGTGGTTGTTCTGGGGGTTGTGGTGGGTGTGGTCGTTGCGCAGAAGAAGCGGCGCAAGGGGCCGCCGCCTGGTGGTCCTGGTTTCGGCGGCCCGTATGGCTGGTCCGGTGTTCCGCCTCAGCAGCAGTTCGGGGCCTATCCGCAGCAGTTCGGTTCCTCTCAGCAGCCGGGGAGTAATCCTGGTGCTTACCCGTCAGCACCTCCCACTCGGCCGCCTGGGCAGTGAGGTCTTCTCGCGCTCCTGGGTGAGGAATTGAGGGAGGGGAAGAGAGGTTGGGCCCATAGCCGGGGAGGCTGTGGGCCCCATTGCTTTTCGTGGGTGTGGGCGGGCGGTTCAGCCGAAGACCGCGCGGGCCTCGTCCGTGGCGTCCTGGTGGCGGGTGGCCGCGCCGCCGGTGCGGCGGTCGACGTGGCGCTGTGCATGGTCGAGGCCGCGGTTGGTGAGGTCTTCCTTGGCGTGGTCGATGTAGGTGCCGGGGTCGGTGAGGCCGGTGACGCCGTCCTTGTAGTCCTGGGCGCCTTCCTTGATGCCGTCGACGTAATCGCCGGCCTTGTCCTTGGCGATGTCGGTGGTTTCGCCCCAGTTGATTCCGTCGCGGGCGCCGAAGTGACCTTCGATGCCCTGCTGTGCGACGTTCTGGGTCATCTCCGTGGCGGCTTCCTGCGCCTTGGCCTTGCCCTCTTCGACGATCTTGTCCCGGGCGATTTCCTTCGCCTGGTCGACGACCTTGTCCTTGACGGTCTCCTTGACCGTCTTCTTCACATAGTCCGCCGCAATCTTGCGGGCTTCCTTGGATACGGCCTTCTTCGCCATCTTCTTGATGGCGTCCATGGTGGCGTGCTCCATGGCTTTGGTGGCCGCCTCCATCACCTCACGTTTGATCTTGTCGAGGATCTGGCGGACGATCACGCGGGTCGCCTGAGTGGCGCCCGCGGCGCCGATTTCGGACAGGCCGAGTGTGAAGGGCGCGGCGGCCTGTGCGGCGATGATTTCGGTGGCCAGGATGGCGAGTTGGACGATGACCGCGATTTTGCCGGCGAGTACGGCGATGGCGGCCGCATCAAAGGCAACGGCGATGACCTCGGCCGCGGCGGCGGCGTCGCGGAGGTAGTTGTCCTCACTGCCCCCGCCGCCGGAGAAGGAACCCCATTCGTGGGAGAAGCCGTCGATGGCATTGCCGGAGTTGGCGGAGACGACTTCATTGGCTGCCGAAGAGCCCTGGGTGGAGGCCTGATGGACCGACTCGGCGAAGTTGCGCCAGACCTGCGCGCATTCGTGGAGCTTGTCCTCGTCGGCGTCCGGCCAGTTGTAACCGAGGAAGTCCAGGACCCAGGCTACTTCGCCTGGCAGCGTCAATGACACAGCGGTCGTCCCCCGTGCAATGGTGTCGATTGTGGAGTGAGGTGGAAATGGTGGTGGAGAAGGAGAGGAGGAGGCGGCGCGTCAGGGGCGAGGAGCGGGGCGGCAAGCGAAAGGGCCGGCCCGGCTTCCGGTGTGAGTGGGGCGGGCTTCAGATGGCCGGGCGGCCGACGGCGCTGATGGTGTGAATGCCCTGCTCGTCGGATGCGGTGTAGGAGCCGGCTATGTTCTGGAGCTTGTCGCCGATGCCTTCGAGGCGTTCGCTCAGGGAGTCCATCGACTCGAACATGCCGTCCCTGATGGGCGTGTAGATCGTTTCGAAGATATCGCCGAAGTCGCAGTTCTCCCAGGGGCTGCCAAGGCCCTCAAGATCGTCCTGGAGTTTCTTCGACGCCTTGGAGAAATTGCTGCCGATGTGTACGAATGCGTTGCCCTGTGTGCGCAGCACATCCGGGTCGACGTCAAACGCCTTGCCTGCCACCATTGCCCTCGTTTTTGCGGTGCGTCCCGCGCGATACTTGTCGCGTTCTTAGTGATCCCAACATTAGGTGATCTGAATGCATGTATGTCAAAGCGAGGGGTGTGGAGGGAAGGCGGGAATCCTGATGCGTCAATGTCGCTGAGGTGGTGGGGAATTGCCCCATCTGGGGCCCTGATGAACCTTGTGGGCGGCGTCGGATGTGGCGCCCCGCGGCGGCATAAGGAAAGGGAAGGGTAAATATTGGTGCGTCGCTGATCAATCATTTGGGGGAATGTGCGCTGAGGGGTTGACTCTGCGCGCCCCCCGGTGTCGGTCGGTTCGGAATTCGGTTCGGAATCCGGTCCAGGGGGGCGAGGCGGCCCGACCGGCCCAGGTGCAAGGTGAGTTGAAGCTCGGGCCGGGGATCGGGGCCGCCCGGTGATCATCGGTCCCGTAGCATTCCCGCCCATGGACGCAGCTGGTAGTGAAGAGCCCCTCCCCGAGAGCCGCGTGGGACTGACGCCCCGTCAGGCACGCCGAATACGCATCGTCCTGGCCTCGGTGCTGATGGCCGCGATGGCGGGGGTGCTGATGGTGCGCCTGGCGTCGCGTACGTCCGTGCTGGTGGTCGGGGTGTATGGAGCCGCACTGGTGCTCTGCGGTGTGGTGATCGAACTCAGTCGTCACGGGCGGACCCGGCTCGGCACCTGGCTGCTGGGCATCGGCCTGGCGGCCGCACTCGCCTCGGACTGGCTGCTGTTGCCCTGACGGCCCCTGACGGCCCCTGACGGCCGGGGAGGGGCGGCGACGGGGCCGCCCCTCGGGGGTGAGCCAGAGCGCGGCGGCGGCCCGTGCCTACGCCCGGTTGGTCACGAGGGGCCTCCTCCGAGGCCGCCGGAAGTGTCGGAGTCGGCGGCGCCGGTGCGCTGGGCGGGCACGGTGGGCGTGAGCGGGGGAGCCGGGGCGAGGATCTGCCGGGCGGTCACCCCGCGTGCGGTGGCGACGACGAGCACTCCGTCGGGCGAGAGGTCGGCGCCGGTGAGCGGGGAGTCCGAATGCAGCGCGGCCACTACCTCCTGGCCGGTGCGGGTCCAGACCCGGAGGGAGTCGGCGCCCTGGCTGAAACGGAAGGCGGCTGACGCCTTCGCTTCCTCGGAGGGCAGCCGCATGTGTGCCGGGTCGGCGTCGACATAGCCGGGCCGCAGCAGATCGTGGACGAGCAGCGCCGTGCCGCCGCCCCCGGAGACGTCGCAGTCCGTGCCGGGCACCGTACGGGAGCCGGGGGTGCCCTCGGGGACGGTGAAGGCGGCCACGGGGCGGGGCGCGGCCGTGCCGGACGCCGGTGCGGGTCCTTCCCTGTCGGCCCCGGCCCTCGTGCCGTCCGTATCCGGGGCCGTGCCGTCGCCGCCCTCCTGGGGCAGCGAACCGGTCGTCACGGCGCGGACGCCGGTCAGTGGCACGCTCCACAGCGTGCGCCACGGCAGGGCGAAGCTGAGGGTGTGCAGCGCCTCCGCGTACGGCGCCAGCCCGTCCTCGACGAACGCGGTCTCCAGGAACGCCGCCCGCATACCGACGGGAACCTGGGAGCGGGTCAGCAGCGGAGCGGTGCGCAGATACGTACGGGCCGGAGCGCCCAGCTGGTCGAGCGGTACGGCCTCGATGGCGGCCCGCATCGCCACCGGGTCGGCGTGCGCGAACAGGCCCGGGTCGGTGAGGAGTTGGGGGAGCAGGCCGGCGTCGAGGGTGTGCGCGGCGAGGTGGTCGCGGATATACGGGTCGGCCCTGGACCAGTCCTGCTCGGGCACCGCTTCCAGCAGCGCCATGGCGATCTTGGTCTGGGCGTCCCGGACGTCCGGCAGACCGGAGCGGATCTCCTCGGCGAGCCCCGGGTGCTGCAGACGCATCAGCGTACGGCCGCCAGAGGCTCCGGCACTGGTCCCGGCCCCGCTCGCGGCCCCCTCGTCCGCGTCCCCGGCCTGCTCGACCGGCTGGAGGAACGACTGGACGAACGGCGCGGTCAGCAGCATGCCGTCGGCGAGGTCCTGGCTCATGTCCCGTCCGGCCACGGCCTGCGTCAGCGGCCCCCACAGCTGGACGGGCAGCCCGTCGCCCTCGGCGAACGCGAGCGGTGCCAGCAGCAGCCGCAGGGTCTGCGGATCGGCGCCCAGCCGACGCGCATGCAGATCGAGGGTCTCGCCGACGCTGCCGGGCAGCAGGGACGCATCCGCCGGATCGAAGCCCTCGGGCTGCAGGAGCAGCGACTGCACGGCGAGCTGGAGGGTCAGCCGGTTGCCGTCCGCGCGCCGGGCGAGGGCCTCGGCGAGTTCGCGGCGCACGGCCGGGTCGGTGGTGAAGGGGAGTTCCGTCGCCCCGGCCTCGGGGTCGAGCGCGGTCTCGGCCTGCAGCACCAGACTCTGGGGATCGGCCCACTCCGGCGCGTCGAGATCGATGATCTGCGCCTGCCCGGTCGGCAGCGCCCCGGCCAGCTCCGCGGCCAGCTCGCGCGGCACATCGGCGAGCAGCTGCACCGTTTCGGTGGCGGCGAGCGGCTTGAGCACGTCCCGTACCAGGCGGGCCGGCTCGTCCGCGGCACGGACCGGTCCGGCCCGGTCGACGTCGGGCACCACAATCGTCACCGGCTCTTCACGAGCGGCGAGTTCGGGAAAGATCCCCGCACCGCGGTCCGCGCTCAGTCCGAAATGGTCGGCGATGAGCCACAACAGCTGGTCCGCGGTGCGCCCCGAGGGGTTCGGCGCGGCGGGCGGCGGGAGGTCCGGGGGCACGGTCGCCGGGTCCATGTCGCCCAGCGGCAGACGCTTGCGGAAACCGCGATCGCACATCATCAGGAAGCCGGTGACCAGGCGCGAGCGCCCGCTGCCCGGGTTCCCGGTGACCACGATGACGCGCGGGGCGCCGGGCCACCGCATCCGCCAGGCCGCGAGCGCGCGGAGCGCCGCGGTGCGGCCGCCGACGTACGGATGAGGTGCGTATCCGGCCGCTGCGGCGTTTCCTTCGTCTGAGGCGCTCATGGCTTCCTCGTCCCCATCAATCCGCTCCACCTTTGTGGATTCCTGCCTGTTCCGGCTCGATCCTATGATCCGGAACGCCTGTGCCGGACGGTGCGGGTACGGCTGTGCCGGAACTGGAACACACAGGACGGGCGCTTGCCGCGGAACTGCGCAAAGGTGGCCTGAGAGGCGTGCGTTCCGGGAGTTGGCCCTGGGCGTGGTGTGGAGAAAACGGGAATGCCGTGTGCGGAAAGGAAGCAGATCTCCCGCTGAATCCGGCGGCCGATCTGCTTTCTTCCGTATCGCCTCGATGAACTCTTTGAACGGATTTCGGCGGCGGAAAGGAACGGCCGCTCGCCGCATCGGTGGTGCGGTCTCGCGGGGGCCGGGTCAGCCCCGGTGACCGCCGCCCCGGCCGCCGCGCCGCGGAGTGGTCACGATGCTGCCCGAGGGGCCGTCGCGCTCGGCGCGCTCCGCGTCCTCCTTGGCTTCCTGCTCCTTCTGCCAGGCGGCGAACTTCTCGCGGGACTCCTCGCGCTCCGCCATGGTCTGGTTCTCCGCGGCCCGCCGGATCTCGCCCATCCGGTCGCCCAGCGCGTCCATGTACCCCGGCGTCTGGATCGCGTCCTTCATGCCGATACGGCCGGAGAGCACCTCCTGGGCCATCTCCTGGAGCTTGCCGCCGACATTCGGGTTGTCCGCCAGGACCTTCAGTGCCTTGCGCAGCCGGTGCGCCTGCTCCGGATCCTGGGCGACGTCCATCAGGTCCTCGTCCTGGATCTGCCGTTCGTTGCTCATCCCTGCCCCCTTGAACGTGATGGCACAGCAACCGCATGTGCTGCACCGGCGTCCTGAAGTCTAATGACGGAGGTGAACAGGTCGTCAAGGCAGGGCTTGTCGGTATTGCCGCATATTGCTCCGTATGCATTCCGTGGTTTGCCGTCCGCCCGCTCCGGAGAGTGCCTCGGGCCTATTGCGGGTGTGCTAGACCTGAGGCGATGTCGGCAGGTAGCTGTCATTCAAATTCGGGGAGAAATGATGTCCGACGAAGTCCGGCTCAGTACGGAGGAGTTGCACCGGCTCGGTGCGGTCTTCGAGATACGCGCGGAAGAACTGAGCCGGCAACTGGCCGCATTCAGACGGCGGGCCGATGCCGAGGCCCTTCGGGACGGTTTCGGCAGTGACGAGGAGGCCCGGCCGTTCCGTGAGCTGTACGAGCAGGCCGAGCAGGCGCTCGTCCAGCTGCAGCAGCGGCTCGCGGAGGTCGGCGGGGGCCTCAAGGAGACCGTCACGCGGACGCGGGCGGCCGAGGAAGAGCTGGTCGAGATGATGCGGAGCGTCAAGTGAGCGAGCGGCGCAACCCCGAGGCCCTGCGCGAAGCGGCGGCCGGCTGGCGGGAGATGGGCAAGCACCTCGACGGCCTGGTCCGCGATCTGGACCGGCAGGTCGGCACCGCCGCCGCGGCCAACTGGCACGGCCCGGCCGGTGAGGCGTTCGCGGGGGAGTGGCACCGCCTCAAGCGGTCCGTCGACGACTCCCTGCCGGCCTTCGAACTGGCCGCCGCCGACCTGGAGAACGCGGCCGCCGCACCCCCCGAGGACAAGGGCGACGAGGAACAGCACGAGGCGGCGCCCGCGAAGACCTCAGCCGGCTCTTCGTCCTCGTCCTCGTCCGGCCCCGAGGTCGCCTACGGCTTCATGGCGCTCGGCCAGCTCGCCACCGGCCTCGGCGGCGCCTTCGGCAAGCGCGGCGGGGGCGGGGGCCAGTCCCGGGGCCCGGTCGTCGGGCACACATGGGACACCGCCACCGCCCCGCAGGGCCCCGACCCGTTCGGACCGGCGAAGGACGGCGAGGCCAGGACGCGGGGTGGCGAGGGCCTCGCCAAGGGCGTACGGACCGGGCCGGGCGTCGCGAAGCCGGTCCCCGGCACGGATCCGGCCCCGGCGGCCGGCCAGGAGAAGAAGGGAACGGCCGAGGGGCCCGCCAAGGCCACCCCGGCGCCCGCCAAGGCCACCCCGACCAAGGGCGGCGAGGCTCCCGGCCAGCCCGCTCCCGACGCCACCCAACACGGCGCCTTCGGCTGACAGGAGGCCGTCAGCCGGTCAGCCGCCCGGCCCGCGGCACAAGAAACGGCGGTGGGGCGCCCCTCCCAGAAGGAGCGCCCCACCGCCGTTGTGTGCGTACCGGTCAGCGGCCGTTAGCCGGCAGCCAGCCCGTCTGGACCAGCTGCGCACCGCGCTTCCGCGTGATGAACGTGGCCCGTCCGGGCGTCAGGCTCTGGCCCTTGATGTTGCCCATCAGCGGCCCCTCGGCCGGATCGGCGGACAGGATCAGACCCTGCGCACCGAGCTCCTTGGTGCGCTGCATCACCGGCTCGAAGGACGACCGTCCGGCACCCGACGAGCTGCGCGCGATGATCAGGCGCAGACCCAGGTCACGGGCGAACGGCAGATACTCCAGCAGCGGCTGCAGCGGGTTGCCGCTGCTGGTCGCCACCAGGTCGTAGTCGTCCACGATCACGAACGCGTCCGGCAGGTCGTACCAGCTGCGGTTGCGCAGCTGCTCCGGCGTGACGTCCGGCCCCGGCATCCGGCGGCCCAGCGAACCGGCCAGCCCGCTGATGACCTCCTGCAACTGCGGCCCGGCGGCACAGTACTTGTACATGTGGCTCTCGGGGATCTCGCCGAGCAGCGCACGGCGGTAGTCGGAGACCACCATCAGCGCCTTGTCGGACGGGTACCGCTCGGCGATCTGCTTGGCCAGCAGACGCAGCAGCGACGACTTGCCGGACTCGCTCTCGCCGTAGATGACCAGCAGCGGGTCGGTCTCGAAGTCGATGAACGCCGGCGCCAGCGTGGTCTCGTCGACACCGATCGCGATGCCGTGATCCGGGTAGTCGCTGCCCTTGGGCAGCTCGTTGGCGCGCAGCATCGTCGGCAGCATCCGCACCGCGGGGGCGGGTTCGCCCTGCCAGTGCTCGCTGACCGTCGACACCAGGTTCGCGATGCCCTCGCTCAGCGTCTCCGGGTCGCTCATCCCGTCCAGCCGCGGCAGCGCCGCCAGGAAGTCGAGCTTCTCGGGGGACATACCGCGACCGGGCTTGCCCATCGGGACGTTCTCCGCGCGCTTGCGGTCGAACTCCGACTCCATCGGGTCACCCAGCCGCAGCTCGACGCGGTTGAGGAGCTGGTCACGCAGCGCGGGACGCACCTCGGTGTAGCGCGCACCGGCGATGATCAGGTGGACGCCGAAACCGAGACCCCGGGCGGCGATGTCCAGGATCACCGGGTCCATCTGCTCGTAGTCGGTCTTGAACGTCGCCCAGCCGTCGATGACCAGGAAGACGTCGCCCCACTTCTGGTCGGGGTAGGCGCCCGAGGCCCGCCGCTGGCGGTAGGTGCCGATCGAGTCGATGCTGTTGGCGCGGAAGAACTCCTCGCGCGCGTTGAGGATGCCGACGACCTCGGAGACCGTACGGCGCACCTTCTCGGCGTCCAGACGCGAGGCGACACCGCCGACGTGCGGCAGGCCCTCCATGGTCAGCATGCCGCCGCCACCGAAGTCGAGGCAGTAGAACTGCACCTCGGACGGGGTGTGGGTGAGCGCGAACGAGGCGATGGCGGCCCGGAGCAGCGTGGACTTACCGGACTGCGGACCACCCACGACCAGGCCGTGACCGGCACCGGCGGAGAAGTCCAGGTACATCACGTCACGCCGCTGCTCGAACGGCTTGTCCACCAGCGCGACCGGCACCACGAGCTTGCCGAGCGCGGTGTACTCCGGTGCGTGCACACCCCGTTCGGGCGTGACCGCGAGCGTCGGCAGCAGCTGGTTGACCGTCGGCGCCTCGTCCAGCGGCGGCAGCCACACCTGGTGTGCCGGCGGGCCCTGGCCCTGCATGCGCTGCACGATGACGTCGAGGACGGTGTCGGCGAGCGCGTCGTCCTGCTCCGGGGCGACCGGCTCGACCGGGGTGGGGTCCTCGATGATCTGCTCGACGACCGGGGCCGCGGTGAACGGCACCGGCTGCCGCCGGGACCGGCTCCCGCCGGGACCGCCGCCGGCCCCGGGACCGCGGTAGGGGCCCGAGACATACGCGGCCTTGAACTGGACCATCGTCTCGGTGTCGTACTTGAGGATGCCGGAACCCGGGACGTTCGGCAGGTGGTAGGCGTCCGGCACACCGATCGCGGTCCGCGACTCGGCCGCGGAGAACGTCCGCAGACCCAGCCGGTAGGACAGGTAGGTGTCCAGACCGCGCAGCTTGCCCTCTTCCAGGCGCTGCGAGGCGAGCAGCATGTGTACACCCATCGACCGGCCGATCCGGCCGATCTGGATGAACATGTCGATGAAGTCGGGCTTGGCGGTCAGCAGTTCGGAGAATTCGTCGAGCACCATCACCAGCGAGGGCAGCGGGTCCAGCGGGGCACCCGCGGCACGCGCCTTCTCGTAGTCGGTGATGTTCTTGTAGTTGCCCGCGGAGCGCAGCAGCTCCTGACGGCGCTGGAGTTCACCGGTGATCGAGTCGCGCATGCGGTCGATCAGGGTGACGTCATCACCGAGGTTGGTGATGACGGCCGCGACGTGCGGCATCTCGGACATACCGGCGAAGGTGGCGCCACCCTTGAAGTCCGCGAGGATGAAGTTGAGGGTCTCCGAGGAGTGGGTCACCGCGAGCGCGAGCACCAGGGTGCGCAGCACCTCGGACTTACCGGAACCGGTCGCACCGACACACAGGCCGTGCGGGCCCATGCCCTCCTGCGCGGCCTCCTTGATGTCGAGCATGACGGGCTGGCCGTCCTTGTCGACACCGATCGGCACCCGCAGCCGCTCGTGCAGCGTGCGCGGCCGCCAGGTACGCGACACATCGACGGAACCGGCGTCACCGATGTTCATCAAGTCGGTGAAGTCCAGGTTCGACAGCAGCGGTTCCTCGCCATCGGCACCGGAACCCGCCCGCAGCGGGGCCAGCTGACGCGCCAGCGCCTCCGCCTCGGGGATCGCCAGGGTGTCGCAGGTGCCGTGGTAGACCGCGCCGCTGGCCGACTCCAGCACCAGCTTGCCCGGCTGGACCTGCACGGCCAGACCGCCCCGGATCTCGTCCAGATCGCCCGGTACGACCTCCAGGATGGTGACGCCCTGCAGCCCCTCGGCCCCGGCGATCACCGAGTCCATCGGCACCTCGCCGCCGTCCAGCACGATCACCACATGCGGGGTGTCGGACACCGGCGTGCCCTGCGGGTTGAACCGGCCGCGGCCCTCCAGCTCGTCCGCCAGCAGCTCCTCGACCTCACCGAGGTCACCGACGACCAGCCGGCGCGACCCGGCGCCGTCCGTGGTCTTGTCCTGCACATGCGGCAGCCACTTCGTCCACTCCCACTCCATCTGCGCACCGGGCGCGGCGACCACCGCCACCGTCAGGTCCTCGGGGGAGTGCAGGGTGCACAGCTGGGCGATGATGGCGCGGGAGGCGCCGTAGACCGTGTCCGGGTCACCGGAGACGGTCAGGTGGTAGAAGGCGCGCAGCGAGACCGCCAGCGGCAGGTTGTCCAAGTGCCCGTGCTTGTCGAGGAATTCCTTCATCGCATGCGCGGTGAGCGGCTCCAGCTCGTCGACCGGGGCGGTCTCCGGGGCCCGCAGGGGGGTGGCCAGCTGCTGCGGGCCGAGCCCCAGCCGTACCTGCCCGAAGTCCGGATCGCCCGACCGGCGTTCCCAGACCCGTTTGCCCTCGGCCACGACGGCCCACAACTGGCTCGGGTCGGGGTGGGTGTACAGCTGCGCGTCCCGCTGCTTTCGTGCGGTGCGCCGTACCTCTTTTCGCTTCTGCGTAAGGTACTTGAGGTAATCCTGCCGCTCTTGCAGCATTTGCCCGGAAGGCCCTTGCCGGGCCTTGACGATCTGCACGATCGCCATTGCCAGAGTGGACGCCACCATAAAGCCGCCCATGATTTTCATGAACGGCTGATTGCCCATGAACAAGAATCCCGCAGAGGACGCCATGCCCATCATGGGCATAAGGGTCATCAGCATGTTCTCCGAATCCCCTTCGCGCGGAAGCTCCGGGGGCGCCTCAAGTGTCACCTCCTCCGAGGGGACTTCGGGTGGCAGCGCGCGGGGCGGGCGCTTGACGATGACAACGCTCACCGAGGCATCAGTCCTTCATGCATCTCGCAGTCTCGGACCGCCCCCGTTGGATTCGACGGTCCCCCGAGCCAAGTACGTGGCCCGACGCAGGCGTTGATCCTACTGTTAAGCGCCGAGTCTCGGGGTGGGTGGGGCAGCCGCTGAATTGGACGGTACGCTGACGCCTCGCGAGCGTGCCCGAGCCCCGTAGTGACGGCTCTATATATACGGCGCGCGACGCGACAAAACGCCCAACGGATAGGGGGAACCGCCAGGTGAGCACGAGCACTGGCACCGGCTTTTGCCGGGTCACAGTCGCCGCGCCGGATGCACGGATCGATGTGGCTCTGCCGGAAGACGTCGCACTCGTGGACATTTACCCGGAGATCCTTCGGCTCTCCGGTCAGTCCCAGGCGGAGGGCGCCCCGACCGGCTATCACCTTGTACGCCGCGACGGCACGGTTCTCGACGCCGGGCAGTCGCTCGCGCAGCAGCAGATTCTCGACGGCGACCTCCTTCTTCTGAAGCCGTTCGCCGAATCGCTGCCGCTCCCGGTCTTCGACGATGTCTCCGACGCCGTCGCCTCCGCGGTCAAGCGCAACCGCAGCCGCTGGAGCGACGACCTCATGCATGTCGTCGGCCTCTCCGCCGGTGTGCTGCTGCTCGTCATGATGGCGTTCGCCCTGTGGTTCTCGAACCCCTTCGAACGTGACATGCACCGGCTGCCCGGCGTCATCGCCGGTGTCGTCGGCATCGTCCTGGTCGCCCTGGCCGGCGTCCGCGCCCGGGTCTACGACGACCACGGCTCCTCCATCGCGCTGGGCCTGGCCTCCCTGCCACACCTGCTGCTCGCCGGCTCCGGCATCTTCCCCGTCGAGGACGGCTCCGGCCCCGGCCGGCTGCACCTCCTCGTCGGCTGTGTGACCGTACTGATCGCCTCCGCACTCCTGGTGGTCCTGCTGCCGCGCGGTGACGCCCCCTTCGTCGCCGCCGCGTTCCTCGCCGCGATGGGCACCCTCGCGGTCTTCGCCGCGATCCTCACCGACGCCGCGCCCATCGAGGTCGCCGCCGTCACCGCCGTCGTCTCCATCGCCCTGGTCGCCTGGCTGCCCGGCCTCTCCGCCCGTTTCGCCCGGCTGCCCATCGGCTACAAGTCGCCCGACCAGATCGCCAAGGGCTCCTACGACAACGCCGGCGAGACCGAGTCCGTCGACTTCGTCAAGATCGGCAACCAGGCCAAGCGCGGCCACGAACTGCTGCTCGGCCTCGTCGCCGGCTGCGCCGCCCTGGTCGTCGGCTCGGCCGGTGCGGTCCTCGGCTTCTCCGACAACATGTGGGCCCAGCTGCTGGCACTGGCCGCGGGCATCACGATCATGCTGCGCGCCCGGCTCTTCGACTACACCGCGCAGGTCGCCTGCCTGACCATCGCCGGCATCCTGACGATCGTCCTGCTGATCCTGGGCATCGCGCTGAACCCGCCGACGGAGATCTTCGTCGAGCTGGCCCGCTTCCGGGACTCCGGCCCGCTGAACATCCGCACGGTCTGGTTCTCCAGCAGCATCGCGGCGGGCGCCGCCCTCCTGGTCGGCGTCGGCCTGGTCGTCCCGCGCAAGGGCGTCACCCCCTTCTGGGGCCGGATCTTCGACCTCTTCGACGGCCTGATCCTGCTGTCCCTGGTGCCGCTGTGCCTCGCGGTCCTGGACGTGTACGCCACCGTGCGTGGCCTCACCAGCAGCAGCTAGGCCCCCGCTCACCGGCCTTTCCCGCGGCCCCCCGACCACCCGGTCGGGGGGCCGTTGCTGGCTGGTACGCTGTGTGACGGCCCGGTCGAGTCACTCAAGATCCCCTGTGAAGCAAATCCAGGGGCGCTCACGGGCCGCAACCAAGAGGAGTACCGCGTGTCGCTCGACGCCGCTACCAAGAAGCAGATCATGGCCGAGTTCGCCACCAAGGAGGGTGACACCGGTTCCCCCGAGGTTCAGGTCGCGATGCTCTCCCGTCGCATCTCGGACCTGACCGAGCACCTCAAGACCCACAAGCACGACCACCACTCCCGCCGTGGTCTGCTGCTGCTCGTCGGCCAGCGCCGCCGCCTGCTGCAGTACCTGGCGAAGAAGGACATCACGCGCTTCCGTGCGCTGGTCGAGCGCCTGGGCATCCGCCGCGGCGCGGCGGGCGCCAAGTAATCCAGAGGATGCGCCGCAGAGGGAGCGGTTCCCACCGGGGGCCGCTCCCTTCGCCATACGCACCGGACTCCGCCCCGCCGCGAGGTGGACGGAAGCTTTGTAGTCTGGTGCCATATCGCAAAAAGCGAACGCGGTAGGAGCGCCATCTGGCCGCCGGTCCTCGGTAGTGGCCCCCGGATGATCCATGGAGACACTCCATGTGCCTCACTCCGGGTGCTTCGATCGAAGACCGGCCCGTTCCGGCGCTCCACCGAAGACGGTCCCCTGCCACACGGGCAGCGGACACATACGAGGAGATATCCCTGGTGGAGAACGAGACCCACTACGCCGAAGCCGTCATCGACAACGGTTCCTTCGGCACCCGCACCATCCGCTTCGAGACGGGCCGCCTGGCCAAGCAGGCCGCCGGTTCCGCCGTGGCGTACCTGGACGACGACACCATGGTGCTGTCGGCCACCTCCGCTTCCAAGACGCCGAAGGACCAGCTGGACTTCTTCCCGCTGACCGTCGACGTCGAGGAGCGGATGTACGCAGCCGGGAAGATCCCCGGTTCCTTCTTCCGCCGTGAGGGCCGCCCCTCCGAGGACGCGATCCTCACCTGCCGCCTGATCGACCGGCCGCTGCGCCCCTCCTTCAAGAAGGGCCTGCGCAACGAGATCCAGATCGTCGAGACGGTCATGGCGCTCAACCCCGACCACCTCTACGACGTGGTCGCCATCAACGCCGCCTCCTGCTCCACGCAGCTCGCCGGCCTGCCCTTCTCCGGCCCGGTCGGCGGCACCCGCGTCGCCCTGATCAACGGCCAGTGGGTGGCGTTCCCGACCCACACCGAGCTGGAGAACGCCGTCTTCGACATGGTCGTGGCCGGCCGCGTCCTCCCGGACGGCGACGTCGCGATCATGATGGTCGAGGCCGAGGCCACCGAGAAGACCATCCAGCTGGTCAAGGACGGCGCCGAGGCCCCGACCGAAGAGGTCGTCGCCGCCGGTCTGGAAGCCGCCAAGCCCTTCATCAAGGTGCTGTGCAAGGCCCAGTCGGACCTCGCCGCCAAGGCCGCCAAGCCCGTCGGCGAGTTCCCGGTCTTCCTCGACTACCAGGACGACGTCCTGGAGGCGCTCACCGCCGCGGTCAAGGACGAGCTCTCCCAGGCGCTGACCATCGCCGGCAAGCAGGAGCGCGAGACCGAGCTGGACCGCGTCAAGGCCGTCGCCGCCGAGAAGCTGCTCCCGCAGTTCGAGGGCCGCGAGAAGGAGATCTCCGCCGCGTACCGTTCGCTGACCAAGAGCCTGGTCCGCGAGCGCGTCATCAAGGAGAAGAAGCGCATCGACGGCCGCGGCGTCACGGACATCCGTACGCTCGCCGCCGAGGTCGAGGCCATCCCGCGGGTGCACGGTTCCGCCCTGTTCGAGCGTGGCGAGACCCAGATCCTGGGCGTCACCACCCTCAACATGCTCCGCATGGAGCAGCAGCTGGACACCCTCTCCCCGGTGACCCGCAAGCGCTACATGCACAACTACAACTTCCCGCCGTACTCCGTCGGTGAGACCGGCCGCGTGGGCGCCCCCAAGCGCCGCGAGATCGGCCACGGCGCGCTCGCCGAGCGCGCCATCGTGCCGGTGCTGCCGACCCGCGAGGAGTTCCCCTACGCGATCCGCCAGGTCTCCGAGGCGCTGGGCTCCAACGGCTCGACGTCCATGGGCTCGGTCTGCGCCTCGACCATGTCGCTGCTGAACGCCGGTGTGCCCCTCAAGGCCCCGGTCGCCGGTATCGCCATGGGCCTGATCTCCCAGGAGATCGACGGCCAGACCCACTACGTCGCCCTCACCGACATCCTCGGTGCGGAGGACGCCTTCGGTGACATGGACTTCAAGGTCGCCGGCACCAAGCAGTTCGTGACCGCGCTGCAGCTCGACACCAAGCTCGACGGCATCCCCGCCTCGGTCCTGGCCGCCGCGCTGAAGCAGGCCCGTGACGCCCGTCTGCACATCCTGGACGTCATGAACGAGGCCATCGACGTCCCGGACGAGATGTCCCCGAACGCCCCGCGGATCATCACCGTCAAGATCCCGGTGGACAAGATCGGTGAGGTCATCGGCCCCAAGGGCAAGATGATCAACCAGATCCAGGAGGACACCGGCGCCGACATCACGATCGAGGACGACGGCACGATCTACATCGGTGCCGCCGACGGCCCGGCCGCCGAGGCCGCCCGCGCCACGATCAACGGCATCGCCAACCCGACCATGCCGGAGGTCGGCGAGCGCTACCTGGGCACGGTCGTCAAGACCACCACCTTCGGTGCGTTCGTCTCCCTGCTCCCGGGCAAGGACGGCCTGCTCCACATCTCGCAGATCCGCAAGCTCGCCGGTGGCAAGCGCGTGGAGAACGTCGAGGACGTGGTCGCGGTCGGCGCCAAGGTCCAGGTCGAGATCGCCGAGATCGACCAGCGCGGCAAGCTCTCCCTGATCCCCGTGATCGAGGAAGAGGATGCCGCCGGGGACGCGAAGGACGACGCCGCCAAGTGACGTCCCGTACGCACAGGACGACGGCCCGCACCTCCACGGAGGGGCGGGCCGTCGCCCGTACCCAAACGCTTCTCCAGGGCACCGCGGGCGCCGGCACGGTCCGCCGGACCACCCTCCCCGGCGGTCTGCGGATCGTCACCGAGACGCTGCCGACGGTCCGCTCCGTCACCTTCGGGATCTGGGCGAACGTCGGCTCCCGTGACGAGACCCCGTCGCTGAACGGCGCCACGCACTACCTGGAGCATCTCCTCTTCAAGGGCACCGAGCGGCGCAGCGCACTGGACATCTCCGCGGCCGTCGACGCGGTCGGCGGCGAGATGAACGCCTTCACCGCGAAGGAGTACACCTGCTACTACGCGCGGGTGCTGGACACCGATCTGCCGCTCGCCATCGACGTGGTGTGCGACATGCTCACCGGCTCGCTGGTGGAGGCCGAGGACGTGGACGCCGAGCGCGGCGTCATCCTCGAAGAGATCGCGATGACCGAGGACGACCCGGGCGACTGTGTGCACGACCTGTTCGCGCACACCATGCTCGGCGACACCCCGCTCGGCCGCCCGGTCCTGGGCACCGTCGACACCGTCAACGCCCTCACCCCCGAGCGCATCCGCCGCTTCTACAAGAAGCACTACGACCCCACGCACCTCGTCGTCACGGCCGCCGGCAACATCGACCACGCCAAGGTCGTCCGCCTGGTCCGCCGCGCCTTCGAGCAGGCCGGGGCCCTGGACCGGACGGACGCCACCCCGATGGCGCCGCGCTCCGGCACCCGCGCCATCCGCACCGCCGGCCGCGTCGAACTGCTCAACCGCAAGACCGAGCAGGCCCATGTGATCCTCGGGATGCCCGGGATGGCACGCAACGACGACCGGCGCTGGGCGATGGGCGTGCTGAACACCGCCCTGGGCGGCGGGATGAGCTCCCGCCTCTTCCAGGAGATCCGCGAGAAGCGCGGTCTGGCCTACAGCGTGTACTCGTACACCTCGGGCTTCGCCGACTGCGGACTGTTCGGTGTCTACGCCGGCTGCCGCCCGAGCCAGGTGCACGACGTCCTCAAGATCTGCCGCGACGAACTCGACCAGGTGGCGGCGCACGGCCTCACCGACGACGAGATCCACCGCGCGATCGGCCAGCTGCGTGGCTCCACCGTCCTCGGCCTGGAGGACACCGGCGCGCTGATGCACCGCATCGGCAAGAGCGAGCTGTGCTGGGGCGAGCAGATGTCGGTCGACGAGATGCTGACCCGGATCGCGGCCGTCACCCCGGACGAGGTGCGCGAGGTGGCCCGTGACGTACTGGGCAACCGCCCCTCGCTGTCCGTCATCGGCCCCCTGAAGGACCGGCAGGCGGCCCGGCTGGACGACGTCGTCGCATAGGCGCGCCGCGATACACCAAGAGAGAGACGGGAAACGATGAGCAAGCTGCGCGTGGCCGTACTGGGAGCCCAGGGTCGCATCGGCTCCGAGGCCGTACGGGCGGTCGAGGCCGCCGAGGACATGGAGCTGGTCGCCGGGCTCGGCCGGGGCGACAAGCTGGAGACGCTGGTCGAGGCCGGCGCCCAGGTCGTGGTCGAGCTGACCAACCCCGGCGCGGTGATGGGCAACCTCGACTTCTGTGTGCGGCACGGCATTCACGCGGTGGTCGGGACGACCGGCTGGACCGATGAGCGCCTCGCGCAGCTGCGCACCTCGCTCGCCGCCTCGCCGGGGGCGGGCGTGCTCATCGCCCCGAACTTCTCCATCGGCGCGGTGCTGACCATGCGGTTCGCCCAGCAGGCGGCCCGCTTCTTCGAGTCGGCCGAGGTCGTCGAGCTGCACCACCCGAAGAAGGCGGACGCCCCGTCCGGCACCGCCGCCCGCACCGCCCAGCTGATCGCCAAGGCCCGCGCGGAGGCCGGCTGCGCCCCGCAGCCGGACGCCACCAGCACCGCGCTGGACGGCGCCCGCGGCGCGGACGTGGACGGTGTCCCCGTGCACTCCGTACGGCTGCGCGGTCTGCTGGCCCATCAGGAGGTGCTCTTCGGCGGCGAGGGCGAGACGCTCACCATCCGCCATGACTCCCTGCACCACAGCAGCTTCATGCCGGGCATCCTGCTCGGTGTGCGCCGGGTGGTGGACACTCCGGGCCTGACCGTGGGCCTGGAAAACTTCCTCGATCTGGGCTGACGGGTATGGGCGGAAAGATCACGTACTTCTTCCTCGCCACCGTGCTGGTCCTGGTGTTCGGCGTGGTGGCGCTGGAGGGCGTCCTCCTCCTGCTGACCGGCGAGCCGGCCGCCATGGGCATGGGAGCGGTGGCCTTCCTGCTGCCGTGCGTCGGCGGCTGGTTCCTCTGGCACAACACCCGCTTCGCCCGCGACGCCCACCGGCTGTCGCGGGTGCTGGAGGCCGAGGGCGGACTGCCCGCCGACGAGCTTCAGCGCACCCCCGGCGGCCGGATCGACCGGGACGCGGCCGACGCGGTCTTCACCCGGCGGCAGGCCGAGACGGAGGAAGCCCCCGGCGACTGGCGTACGTGGTTCCGCCTCGCAGTGGCCTACCACGACGCCCGGGACACCCCGCGGGCCCGTAAGGCGATGCAGCGCGCGATCGCCCTGCACGACAACAAGCCCGTCCAGCCCGCCTGAGACCTCCCGCGGAGCGGGGCCGGACGGGTCCTGATCCGCGGGGGTTCGCCGCGGTGTCCGGAGGGCACCACGGCGGACAAGGGCCCCCGCGCCTCAGTCGCGGTGCTCGGCCGCCCAGGCTTCCAGTACGTCCGCGGCCCGCTCGAAGGCTTCCGGACGGGACAGAAAGTCCCCGTTGTGGTCGGTGACCAGGGTCCGCAGCGGCTCACCCGTGGTCCGCTCGATGATCAGGGCCTGGCCCTGCACGGTCCGCGGCAGCCCGAGCCAGCGCACCGGCTGCTGGCGAGTGCGCACGGAAGTGACCGAGCTCCAGGGCTCGGTCGCCGTCCGCAGCAGGTTCACCTGCCGCAGACCCCGCGCGCTGACCCACAGGCCGACCCGCAGCAGCCGTACGGCGAGGGCGACCACCAGCGCCCCGACCACCGCACAGACCGCGGCACCGGGCAGCGAACCGGCCATCGCGATGATCATCGCGGAGAGCAGGACGAACGAGGCGAGCAGCAGAAGCACCGCCGCCGCCCCTACCCGCCATGGTCCGGGGCGGTAGGGACGGCGCCAGTGGTCGGGCTCGTCATGCGGGAGTGCGGCGGATTCCGCGGCACCGGTGTCGAGGTCGCGGTCGGCCGTCAGGAAGGGCAGGGGCACGGCTGATCCTCACTCATGGGCACGCTGATGCTGTGACCCGTGAGGTTATCGGGACCGGCGGAGCGGAACCACTTCCCGGCACGCCCCGCCGACCCGATCAGCGATGCGCCTCGGACTGATGCACCCGGCTCGGCCCGGAACTGTCCTGCTGCAGGGCAGGAATGCCGAACACCAGGGAGCCGGCCAGGCCGCCCATGACTGTCAGCATGATGAGAGACTGGCCGAGGCGCTGCGAGCGGGAAGCGCGCTGACGCGGCGGGGGAGTGACGTTGCTGCGGAACCGGTCTGCCTCGGCAACGAAGGCGAACGGGACGGGCTCTCGCCGGCGGAACATGAGCGGGCTCTCCTAGGAACCTCGAAGGTGGGCACTTTCACAGGGATAGACGTCTGAGGCGTCCGGTTGGTGCCCGTTTTCAGAGACTTCTGTGAAAAATATCAACTGCCGCTCCGCAGGCTGCTACAGAGCGCCCGTTTTGCGGCTAACGCGGCATCACGTCGTATTTCCCGGGCTGTCAGTGGCGGGTCGTAGGCTGGTCGCGCACGAGGAACGAATGGAAGGAACCGCCGGTGTCCCAGACCCCCGCCGAGAGCACTGAGAGCCCCGACAGTGCAGCCGTCAGCTTCCGGAGCGAGGTGACGGTCGAGCTGGTCAAGCACAGCGCCGCGGACAGCGATGTGCTCTGGGCGGCCCGTGTCTCCACGGCCGGTGAGCAGTCCCTTGAGGAGCTCCAGAAGGACCCGGAGCGCTCCAAGGGCCTGATCAACTACCTGATGCGGGACCGGCACGGCAGCCCCTTCGAGCACAACTCCATGACGTTCTTCATCAGCGCGCCGATCTTCGTCTTCCGCGAGTTCATGCGGCACCGCGTCGGCTGGTCGTACAACGAGGAATCCGGCCGCTACCGCCAGCTGGAGCCGGTCTTCTACGTCCCGGGTGAGTCCCGCAAGCTCGTCCAGCAGGGCCGCCCCGGCAAGTACGAATTCGTCGAGGGCACCCCCGAGCAGTACAAGCTCACCAGCGGCGTCATGGAGGACTCGTACCGCCGGGCCTATGAGGCGTATGAGGAGATGCTCGCCGCCGGTGTCGCCCGCGAGGTCGCCCGCGCGGTGCTCCCCGTCGGCCTGTTCTCCTCGATGTACGCGACCTGCAATGCCCGCTCGCTGATGCACTTCCTCGGCCTGCGGACGCAGCACGAGCAGGCGAAGGTCCCGTCCTTCCCTCAGCGCGAGATCGAAATGGTCGGCGAGCAGATGGAGGCCCACTGGGCCGGGCTCATGCCGCTCACGTACGGCGCATTCAATGCGAACGGCCGGATCGCCCCCTAAGGCCCAGGCCGCAGGCCGATTACCGGAGCGCGCAGGACAGACGTGCGAAGTGTCCGGATTGCGGCATTTTGAGAAGTTCATCTACGCTGAACAGACGGACCCGGCACTGCTTGAACCCCCGAGCAGGCAGTGCCGGTGTCCACATCCCTGCTCCCCAGAGGCGCATCCCGCGGTGAGCTACGAGTAGCGTGGGACCCATGGCTCCGACTTCCACACCGCAGACCCCCTTCGGGCGGGTGCTGACCGCCATGGTCACGCCATTCACGGCGGATGGCGCTCTCGATCTCGACGGCGCGCAGCGTCTCGCTGCCCATCTGGTGGACGCCGGCAACGACGGCCTCGTCGTCAACGGCACCACCGGAGAATCCCCGACCACCAGCGATGCGGAAAAAGCGCAGCTGGTCCGCGCCGTGGTCGATGCGGTGGGCGATCGGGCCTTTGTGGTCGCCGGAGCCGGCACCAACGACACCCGCCACAGCCTTGAGCTGGCCCGCGCCGCCCAGGACGCCGGAGCCCATGGCCTGCTCGCGGTGACGCCGTACTACAGCAAGCCCCCGCAGGAGGGTCTGCTCCGCCACTTCACGGCCATCGCGGACGCCACCGAGCTGCCGGTGATGCTCTACGACATCCCGGGCCGCAGCGGTGTCCCGATCAACACCGAGACCATCGTCCGGCTCGCCGAACACCCCCGGATCGTCGCCAACAAGGACGCCAAGGGCGACCTCGGCCGCGCCAGCTGGGCCATCGCCCGCTCCGGCCTGGCCTGGTACAGCGGCGATGACATGCTGAACCTCCCGCTCCTCTCGGTCGGCGCCGTCGGTTTCGTCTCCGTGGTCGGCCATATCGTGACCCCCGAGCTGCGCGCCCTCCTGGACGCCCACCTCAACGGCGATGTCACCAAGGCCACCGAGATCCACCAGAAGCTGCTGCCCGTCTTCACCGGCATGTTCCGCACCCAGGGCGTCATCACGACCAAGGCGGCGCTCGGCCTCCAGGGGCTGCCGGCCGGTCCGCTGCGGCTGCCGCTCGTGGAGCTCTCCCCCGAGGAGACCGAGCAGCTGACGCGCGATCTCGCCGCCGGCGGGGTACAGCTCTGATCACAGACTTCATAACTGAATACGGACCAACAACCGCCTTATAGCAAGTGCACGAATGTCATGCGCGCCACGTGCCCTCGACGGCAGCGTGGCGCGTGTGGTGAGGAGAGTCTTTTGAGTCATCCGCATCCTGAGCTCGGCGCCCCGCCGAAGCTTCCCAAGGGTGGCCTGCGCGTCACCCCCCTCGGCGGCCTGGGTGAAATCGGCCGCAACATGACGGTCTTCGAATACGGCGGCCGACTGCTGATCGTCGACTGCGGAGTGCTTTTCCCCGAGGAGGAGCAGCCCGGAATCGACCTGATCCTCCCGGACTTCGCGTCCATCAGGGACCGCCTCGACGACATCGACGGCATCGTGCTCACGCACGGCCACGAGGACCACATCGGTGGCGTCCCCTACCTCCTGCGCGAGAAGCCGGACATCCCGCTCATCGGCTCCAAGCTGACCCTCGCCCTCATCGAGGCCAAGCTCCAGGAGCACCGCATCCGCCCCTACACCCTTGAGGTCAAGGAGGGGCACACCGAGCGGATCGGCTCGTTCGACTGCGAGTTCGTCGCGGTCAACCACTCGATCCCGGACGCCCTGGCCGTCGCGATCCGCACCCCCGCGGGCATGGTCGTGCACACCGGCGACTTCAAGATGGACCAGCTCCCGCTGGACCGCCGCCTGACCGACCTCCCCGCCTTCGCGCGACTCGGCGAGGAAGGCATCGACCTTCTCCTCTCCGACTCCACGAACGCCGAGGTCCCGGGCTTCGTCCCGCCCGAGCGGGACATCTCCAACGTCCTGCGCACGGTGTTCGCCAATGCCCAGAAGCGCATCATCGTCGCCAGCTTCGCCAGCCATGTGCACCGCATCCAGCAGATCCTCGATGCGGCCCATGAGTACGGCCGCCGGGTCGCCTTCGTCGGCCGCTCGATGGTCCGCAACATGGGCATCGCCCGCGAGCTGGGCTATCTGAAGGTCCCCGCCGGCCTGGTCGTCGACGTCAAGACGCTCGACGATCTCCCCGACGACGAGGTCGTGCTGGTCTGCACGGGTTCCCAGGGTGAGCCGATGGCCGCCCTCTCCCGGATGGCCAACCGCGACCACCAGATCCGGATCGTCCAGGGCGACACGGTGATCCTGGCCTCGTCCCTCATCCCGGGCAACGAGAACGCGGTCTACCGCGTGATCAACGGCCTCACCCGCTGGGGCGCGGACGTGGTCCACAAGGGCAACGCCAAGGTCCATGTCTCGGGCCACGCCTCGGCCGGCGAGCTGCTGTACTTCTACAACATCTGCAAGCCGAAGAACCTCATGCCGGTGCACGGCGAATGGCGCCATCTGCGGGCCAACGCCGAGCTGGGCGCGCTGACCGGCGTCCCGAAGGACCGGATCGTCATCGCTGAGGACGGCGTGGTGGTCGACCTGGTCAACGGCGTCGCCAAGATCGTCGGCAAGGTCCAGGCCGGCTATGTCTACGTCGACGGCCTCTCGGTCGGCGATGTCACCGAGGCTCACCTCAAGGACCGCCGGATCCTCGGCGACGAGGGCATCATCTCGGTCTATGTGGTCGTGGACAGCACCACCGGCAAGATCGTCGGCGGCCCGGACATCCACGCCCGTGGCTCGGGCATCGACGACGCCGCGTTCTCCGGTGTGATGCCCAAGATCGACGAGGCCCTGTCCAAGTCGGCACAGGACGGCATCACCGAGCCCCACCAGCTCCAGCAGCTGGTCCGCCGCACGGTCGGCAAGTGGGTGTCGGACAACTACCGCCGCCGCCCGATGATCCTCCCCGTGGTCGTCGAGGTCTGACGGACAGAGCCATACGAACGTACGCAAGTGGGAGCGGGGCGCCCGGATTTGCATCCGGGCGCCCCGCTCCAGTACGTTTACGGCTCCGCCTGAACGGGAAGCGCCGCGCGCCATGCGTACGGAGTTCCCCGCGAAGCCGGGCGGAATTCCGACCCAGAGCAATCTGATAAAGTCGGATCAGCCGAAAGGCACCCCCCTCCGACGGGAAATCGGAACGAATTCGAACCGGAAACGGAACGAAATCGGATCTGCTAAAGTCGGAAAGGCCGAAAAGCGAAAGCGAAGCGGCCGACCCCGCTCCAACAGGGGGCCAGAGACGGAAACGGATCTGGTAAGGTTGGAACCGCGAAGAAGCCGGAAGGTGGAAACGCACCGGCGAAAATCGGAACCGCAAGGATCTGATAGAGTCGGAAACGCAAGACCGAAGGGAAGCGCCCGGAGAGCCCGGTACTGAGTCAATCAGAACCGATAAGGCACAAAGGAAGCGTCCGTTCCTTGAGAACTCAACAGCGTGCCAAAAGTCAACGCCAGATATGTTGATACCCCGTCGACCGGAAACATCCGGGAGATGAGGTTCCTTTGAAAGTCCTGCCGACACCATGTGTGACGGTAGGCAATACACAGCGAGGACGCTGTGAACGACCGGGCCTATTCCGCCTGGTTGTTCCGCTCAACGCGAGTGTCACCCGATTACGGGTAAACATTCACGGAGAGTTTGATCCTGGCTCAGGACGAACGCTGGCGGCGTGCTTAACACATGCAAGTCGAACGATGAACCTCCTTCGGGAGGGGATTAGTGGCGAACGGGTGAGTAACACGTGGGCAATCTGCCCTTCACTCTGGGACAAGCCCTGGAAACGGGGTCTAATACCGGATACGACTACCGACCGCATGGTCTGGTGGTGGAAAGCTCCGGCGGTGAAGGATGAGCCCGCGGCCTATCAGCTTGTTGGTGGGGTGATGGCCTACCAAGGCGACGACGGGTAGCCGGCCTGAGAGGGCGACCGGCCACACTGGGACTGAGACACGGCCCAGACTCCTACGGGAGGCAGCAGTGGGGAATATTGCACAATGGGCGAAAGCCTGATGCAGCGACGCCGCGTGAGGGATGACGGCCTTCGGGTTGTAAACCTCTTTCAGCAGGGAAGAAGCGAGAGTGACGGTACCTGCAGAAGAAGCGCCGGCTAACTACGTGCCAGCAGCCGCGGTAATACGTAGGGCGCAAGCGTTGTCCGGAATTATTGGGCGTAAAGAGCTCGTAGGCGGCTTGTCACGTCGGATGTGAAAGCCCGGGGCTTAACCCCGGGTCTGCATTCGATACGGGCAGGCTAGAGTTCGGTAGGGGAGATCGGAATTCCTGGTGTAGCGGTGAAATGCGCAGATATCAGGAGGAACACCGGTGGCGAAGGCGGATCTCTGGGCCGATACTGACGCTGAGGAGCGAAAGCGTGGGGAGCGAACAGGATTAGATACCCTGGTAGTCCACGCCGTAAACGTTGGGAACTAGGTGTGGGCGACATTCCACGTCGTCCGTGCCGCAGCTAACGCATTAAGTTCCCCGCCTGGGGAGTACGGCCGCAAGGCTAAAACTCAAAGGAATTGACGGGGGCCCGCACAAGCAGCGGAGCATGTGGCTTAATTCGACGCAACGCGAAGAACCTTACCAAGGCTTGACATACACCGGAAAACCCTGGAGACAGGGTCCCCCTTGTGGTCGGTGTACAGGTGGTGCATGGCTGTCGTCAGCTCGTGTCGTGAGATGTTGGGTTAAGTCCCGCAACGAGCGCAACCCTTGTTCTGTGTTGCCAGCATGCCCTTCGGGGTGATGGGGACTCACAGGAGACTGCCGGGGTCAACTCGGAGGAAGGTGGGGACGACGTCAAGTCATCATGCCCCTTATGTCTTGGGCTGCACACGTGCTACAATGGCCGGTACAATGAGCTGCGATACCGCGAGGTGGAGCGAATCTCAAAAAGCCGGTCTCAGTTCGGATTGGGGTCTGCAACTCGACCCCATGAAGTCGGAGTTGCTAGTAATCGCAGATCAGCATTGCTGCGGTGAATACGTTCCCGGGCCTTGTACACACCGCCCGTCACGTCACGAAAGTCGGTAACACCCGAAGCCGGTGGCCCAACCCCTTGTGGGAGGGAATCGTCGAAGGTGGGACTGGCGATTGGGACGAAGTCGTAACAAGGTAGCCGTACCGGAAGGTGCGGCTGGATCACCTCCTTTCTAAGGAGCACTTCTTACCAACTTCGGTTGGTCAGAGGCCAGTACATCAGCGAATGTCTGATGCTGGTTGCTCATGGGTGGAACGTTGACTATTCGGCGCACTTGATTGGTTGTCACTAGTACTGCTTCGGCGTGGAACGTGGTGATGGATCGAGTGGGCCGGGCACGTTGTTGGGTATCTGAGGGTACGGACATGAGTCTGGACCTTCGCGATGCCGGCCCCAGTGAACTCAGCCTTCGGGTTGGGGTGGTGGGTGGCTGGTCGTTGCTTGAGAACTGCACAGTGGACGCGAGCATCTGTGGCCAAGTTTTTAAGGGCGCACGGTGGATGCCTTGGCACCAGGAACCGATGAAGGACGTGGGAGGCCACGATAGGCCCCGGGGAGCTGTCAACCGAGCTTTGATCCGGGGGTGTCCGAATGGGGAAACCCGGCAGTCGTCATGGGCTGTCACCCGCTGCTGAACACATAGGCAGTGTGGAGGGAACGCGGGGAAGTGAAACATCTCAGTACCCGCAGGAAGAGAAAACAACCGTGATTCCGGGAGTAGTGGCGAGCGAAACCGGATGAGGCCAAACCAGTCACGTGTGATACCCGGCAGGGGTTGCGTGGTTGGGGTTGTGGGAGTTCTCTTTCACAGTCTGCCGGCTGTGAGGCAAGTCAGAAACCGTTGATGTAGGCGAAGGACATGCGAAAGGTCCGGCGTAGAGGGTAAGACCCCCGTAGCTGAAACATCAGCGGCTTGCTTGAGAATCACCCAAGTAGCACGGGGCCCGAGAAATCCCGTGTGAATCTGGCGGGACCACCCGTTAAGCCTAAATATTCCCTGGTGACCGATAGCGGATAGTACCGTGAGGGAATGGTGAAAAGTACCGCGGGAGCGGAGTGAAATAGTACCTGAAACCGTGTGCCTACAAGCCGTGGGAGCGTCGCACAAGGACTTGTCCTTGTGTCGTGACTGCGTGCCTTTTGAAGAATGAGCCTGCGAGTTTGCGGTATGTTGCGAGGTTAACCCGTGTGGGGAAGCCGTAGCGAAAGCGAGTCCGAAGAGGGCGTTGAGTAGCGTGCCCAAGACCCGAAGCGGAGTGATCTAGCCATGGGCAGGTTGAAGCGGAGGTAAGACTTCGTGGAGGACCGAACCCACCAGGGTTGAAAACCTGGGGGATGACCTGTGGTTAGGGGTGAAAGGCCAATCAAACTCCGTGATAGCTGGTTCTCCCCGAAATGCATTTAGGTGCAGCGTCGTGTGTTTCTTGCCGGAGGTAGAGCACTGGATAGGCGATGGGCCCTACCGGGTTACTGACCTTAGCCAAACTCCGAATGCCGGTAAGTGAGAGCGCGGCAGTGAGACTGTGGGGGATAAGCTCCATGGTCGAGAGGGAAACAGCCCAGAGCATCGACTAAGGCCCCTAAGCGTGTGCTAAGTGGGAAAGGATGTGGAGTCGCAGAGACAACCAGGAGGTTGGCTTAGAAGCAGCCATCCTTGAAAGAGTGCGTAATAGCTCACTGGTCAAGTGATTCCGCGCCGACAATGTAGCGGGGCTCAAGCACACCGCCGAAGTCGTGTCATTGCCACAACAGCCCTAACGGGTGTGGTGATGGGTAGGGGAGCGTCGTGTGCCGGGTGAAGCAGCCGTGGAAACGAGTTGTGGACGGTTCACGAGTGAGAATGCAGGCATGAGTAGCGATACACACGTGGGAAACGTGTGCGCCGATTGACTAAGGGTTCCTGGGTCAAGCTGATCTGCCCAGGGTAAGTCGGGACCTAAGGCGAGGCCGACAGGCGTAGTCGATGGACAACCGGTTGATATTCCGGTACCCGCTTTGAAGCGCCAAACATCGAGCCCATTAATGCTAAGGCCGTGAAGCCGCCCTGATCTCTTCGGAGTTGAGGGGAGTGGTGGAGCCGCTGACCCAAGGTGGTAGTAGGTGAGTGATGGGGTGACGCAGGAAGGTAGTCCAGCCCGGGCGGTGGTTGTCCCGGGGTAAGGGTGTAGCCCGTCATCTAGGCAAATCCGGATGACATGTGGGTGAGACCTGATGCCGAGCCGATTGTGGTGAAGTGGATGATCCTATGCTGTCGAGAAAAGCCTCTAGCGAGTTTCATGGCGGCCCGTACCCTAAACCGACTCAGGTGGTCAGGTAGAGAATACCGAGGCGTTCGGGTGAACTATGGTTAAGGAACTCGGCAAAATGCCCCCGTAACTTCGGGAGAAGGGGGGCCATTGCTGGTGATCACTCTTGCAGTGTGAGCTGGTGGTGGCCGCAGAGACCAGCGAGAAGCGACTGTTTACTAAAAACACAGGTCCGTGCGAAGCCGTAAGGCGATGTATACGGACTGACGCCTGCCCGGTGCTGGAACGTTAAGGGGACCGGTTAGTCATGATTCGTCATGGCGAAGCTGAGAACTTAAGCGCCAGTAAACGGCGGTGGTAACTATAACCATCCTAAGGTAGCGAAATTCCTTGTCGGGTAAGTTCCGACCTGCACGAATGGCGTAACGACTTCTCGACTGTCTCAACCATAGGCCCGGTGAAATTGCATTACGAGTAAAGATGCTCGTTTCGCGCAGCAGGACGGAAAGACCCCGGGACCTTTACTATAGCTTGATATTGGTGTTCGGTTCGGCTTGTGTAGGATAGGTGGGAGACTTTGAAGCAGCCACGCCAGTGGTTGTGGAGTCATTGTTGAAATACCACTCTGGTCGTGCTGGATGTCTAACCTGGGTCCGTGATCCGGATCAGGGACAGTGTCTGGTGGGTAGTTTAACTGGGGCGGTTGCCTCCTAAAGGGTAACGGAGGCGCCCAAAGGTTCCCTCAGCCTGGTTGGCAATCAGGTGTTGAGTGTAAGTGCACAAGGGAGCTTGACTGTGAGACTGACGGGTCGAGCAGGTACGAAAGTAGGGACTAGTGATCCGGCGGTGGCTTGTGGAAGCGCCGTCGCTCAACGGATAAAAGGTACCCCGGGGATAACAGGCTGATCTTCCCCAAGAGTCCATATCGACGGGATGGTTTGGCACCTCGATGTCGGCTCGTCGCATCCTGGGGCTGGAGTCGGTCCCAAGGGTTGGGCTGTTCGCCCATTAAAGCGGTACGCGAGCTGGGTTTAGAACGTCGTGAGACAGTTCGGTCCCTATCCGCTGTGCGCGTAGGAGTCTTGAGAAGGGCTGTCCCTAGTACGAGAGGACCGGGACGGACGAACCTCTGGTGTGCCAGTTGTCCTGCCAAGGGCATGGCTGGTTGGCTACGTTCGGAAAGGATAACCGCTGAAAGCATCTAAGCGGGAAGCCTGCTTCGAGATGAGGGCTCCCACCAACTTGATTGGTTAAGGCTCCCAGTAGACGACTGGGTTGATAGGCCAGATATGGAAGCCCGGTAACGGGTGGAGTTGACTGGTACTAATAGGCCGAGGGCTTGTCCTCAGTTGCTCGCGTCCACTGTGTAGGTTCTGAAGTAACGACCTGTGTCAATGTCCGGGTTGGTTAACTTCATAGTGTTTCGGTGGTCATTGCGTTAGGGAAACGCCCGGTTACATTCCGAACCCGGAAGCTAAGCCTTTCAGCGCCGATGGTACTGCAGGGGGGACCCTGTGGGAGAGTAGGACGCCGCCGAACAATTTTTCAGCTCCGGTCCCTGAACCTCTGGTTCAGGGACCGGAGCTTTTTTGTTCTGTCCCCCGGGTGATGGGCGTAACTCGAAGTTCATCTCAGCTGGCCAGGATCCGTGTCATGCGGACAGTAGGAACGCTCAGGTCAGCCGGTGTGCGTGCGGGTGACGAGGTGGTGGTGCCGGCGTATGGCAGCGCCGATGTGGCCCGCGCCGTCGTCGAGTTGGGCGCGGTGCCGGTGTTCGCCGATGTGGACGGCGACAGCTACTGCCTCGATCCGGCCGCGGTGGCGGACGTGGTGACGAGTCAGACCGCCGCCGTGGTGGCGGTCAATCGCTTCGGGCGGCCGGCGGACGCCGGCTGGATCCGCGAAGTGGGCCAGCGGCACGGCCTGCTGGTGCTGCTGGAGGACGAGCCGGGAGCCGACCCCGAGGGCGCGGAGCTGCGTCGGGCGCATGCGGCGTATCTGGACGGCAGGCTCAACGGGGTCCGGACGCCGACGCCGGCGGTGGGACACACCTATGAGCAGTATGTGGTGCGGGTGCCGGGTAATGGGCGGCCGGACCGGGACGCGTTCGCGCGGACGTTGCGGGCCAAGGGTGTGCCATGCAGCGTGCCCGTACTGGCTCCGGTGTACCGGATGCCGGGGCTGCGGCGTGATGTGTTTCTGCCGCAGACCGAGCGGGCGGTGGACGAGACGCTGGCGCTGCCCGTGCATGCGGGGATGACGCGGCGTGAGCTGCACAAGATGGTCGGTGCCTGCAACGCGCTCGGTGGATTGCTGCAGCCGGCCTTTTGAGCACGTGACGCCGGGCGATTCGAACCTGCCGCCGAGTTGGGGTAATATCTATTCCGCTGCCGCGCCCCAATAGCTCAGTCGGCAGAGCGTCTCCATGGTAAGGAGAAGGTCTACGGTTCGATTCCGTATTGGGGCTCCAAATGGGCAAAGGCCCCCGCCACTTGGCGGGGGCCTTTCTCGTATCGGGACGCGGTCTGCAGCGTGTGTGTCAGTTTTGCGGGGCTTCGATATAGGCGAGCCCGTGGGCGCCGGAAATGTCGGTGCGGTCGACTTCCAGGGTGGCGAGCAGGCTCAGGGTGGTGAGGTCGACGACGGTGACGGTGCTGGAGAGATTTCCGGAGACATAGCCGAGGCGGCCGTCGGGGGAAGAGGTGATGGTCAGGGGGAGCCGGCCGACCTCGACCTCGCCCAGGGGGGTGAGGGTGTCGGCGGCGAAGACGGTCAGGATTCCCGGGAGTTGGCTGCCGACCGGGCCGCCGGGTGTGGTGTCCGTGCGCGGTTCCCCGGCCAGCAGCAGGCCCGTGGAGGTGGCGTGGACCGGTATGACCTGTCCCTTGGTGGGGAGGGTGCGGACGATCTCGTGGGTGGTGGTGTCGATGACACGGATGCCCGTCGGTGCCGAGGGCGGGGCGGCGAAGTCGGCCTTGGGAGCGGCCACATAGGCATGGCGTCCGTCAGGGGCGACGGCGAGGTCTTCGCTGCCGGGGACCGGGATGCGGCCGGTGCAGGTGCCGCGGTCGAGGTCGACGACGGAGACGAACGGGGCTTCCTTGTTGGTGGCGTAGCCGTGCCGTCCGTCGGGGGTGAGGGCGAACCAGTGCGGGCCGGGAGCCATCGTGGAGATCCGGCCGAGGCGGGCGTGGGTGCGGGTGTCCAGGACCAGGATGCCGCCTGGCTCGGTGTCGGTGGCCTCGACGGTGACGTACAGGCGGCCGCGGGTGCGGTCCAGGGCCAGGCCGTGCGGGGCGTGGTCGGGGCTGGTGTCGAGGGTGTCGACGATGGTGCGGGTGTCGACGTCGATGACGGTGATCTGGTGGGCCCGGCCGCCGTGGGCCTGGTAGTAGCCGGAGTGGTAGGTGCTGGCGCAGTACAGCAGCCGGTGGTCCGGGTCGTAGCAGAGCTCGTGCGGCTGCGGCGGGACGTTCAGCACATCGAGGCGCTCGTGGGTGGCGGCGTCGAAGAAGGTGACGGTGGGTCCGGTCTGGCTGACGACGGCGAGCAGGTCACCGGGAGAGCCGGCGGGGGTGGAAGTCATGCTCCGTATCGTGGGCGGCCGTTGGGGATGACTCCAGTGCACGTTTGGCAAGGGTGTCCTGCACCGTACGCAAGGGTGCAGGTGGTGACAGGAGCAGCGGCCGGTCGGCTGTGAGCTGGTTCACACGGGCCGCTGCCCCTGGGGTCAGCTGGTCTGGAACTCGGGGACGCGCATGGCGAGGATGGCCATGTCGTCGGAGGCGGGTTCGGCGGCGAAGCGTTCCACGGCGCGCAGCACGCGGGCGGCGACGGCGCCGGCGGTCAGTCCCGTACAGGTCGTCAGGACGTCGGTGAGGCCGTCGTCGCCGAGCATGCGGGTGCCCTCGCGGCGTTCGGTGACGCCGTCGGTGACGCACAGCAGGACATCACCGGGATCGAGGGTGACGGTCTGTTCGTAGAGTTCCAGGTCGTCCATGACGCCGAGGAGCGGCTGGGGTTCGGCGGCCGGTTCGACCGTGCCGTCCTGGCGCAGCCGGAGCGGCAGGGGATGGCCGGCGCAGACGACCTTGAGGAGGGCGCTGCCGTCGTCCTGCGGCCACAGCTCGCCGTACAGGAGCGTCAGAAAGCGGCTGCGGGCGCCCTCGTCGAGGATGGCGGCGTTCAGGCGCTCCAGGACGGCCGGGCCGCCGAAGCCCTCACGGGCGAGGAGGCGGAGGGCGTGCCGGGCCAGGCCCGTGACGGCGGCGGCCTCCGGGCCCGTACCGCAGACGTCGCCGATGGCGAAGCCGTACGCGCCGTCGCGGATGGGGAAGACGTCGTAGAAGTCGCCGCCGACCTCGTTGCCCTCGCCGGCCGCGCGGTAGATGACCTCGACCTCGACGCCGGGGATGTGCGGCTCCTCCGGGGGCAGCAGGCTGCGCTGGAGGGACTGGCTGATGGCCGTGCGCTCGGAGTAGAGACGGGCGTTGTCCAGGGCGAGTGCGGCCCGGCGGGAGAGGTCCTCGGCCAGTTCCAGGATCTCCTGGCGGAAGTGCTCCTCGGTGGGCTTGCCCAGGGTGAGCATGCCGATGACGCGGTTGCGGGCGACGAGGGGGAGCACGACGGTCTCGCCGCCTACGGCGGAGGCGGTGGCAAGTGTGGTGCCCGGACCGGTGGACGGGCGGGCGGAGTTGCCCAGGCCGAGGGTGCGCATCGAGGTGCGCAGCGCGGCGTCGTGCGCGGCGTCGCTGGGTGCGGTCCAGACCCGGGCGCCGGGGGTGGGCACCGGCTCGGGCGGATCGACCTTCATCAGCAGGGTCTTGAGGCCGTCGATACGGTCCTCGTCCTCGTGCAGGACGTAGGAGAGTTCGGGCTCGGAGGTCTGGTCGGCGACGGTGTAGACGGCGCACCACGTGGCGAGGGTGGGGACCGTCATCTGGGCCATCAGGGCCAGGGTCTGGTCGCGGTCGAGGGTGCCGGCCAGGAGGTCGGAGGCCTCGACGAGGAAGGAGAGGGAGCCGCGGCGCAGCTTCTCCAGCTCGGTGAGGCGGGCGCGTTCGACGGCGAGGGCGATGCGGTCGGCGGCGAACTGGAGCCGTAGCGCCTGCTCGTTCGTGTAGCGGCCCGCGCCCTCCGCGGCGACGCCGAGGGAGCCGGTCAGCCGGCCCTCCACCTTGAGCGGGACGGTGACGACGGAGCGCATGCCCGTGCCGCTGAGGAGGGGTACGGCGCCGGGGACGGCGGTGAGGTCCTCGTGGACGGCGGGCATCCGGGCGGAGCCGTAGCGTCCGGATCCGGCTTCGACGGGGACGCGGGCGAACCGCTGGCGGGCGGAGGGCAGGCCCGTGGAGGCGCGGACCTCCAGTTCGGTCTCGTCGTCGGTGGCCAGGAGGAGGTAGGCGGCGTCGCCGTCGAGCATGTCGCGGGCGCGTTCGACGGTGCGCTGGAGCAGGCCGTCGAGGTCGTCCGGCGCCGGGGAGCCGATGAAGACCTCGAACGGGTCGGAGGGGCGTCCCTCCGCCTGGGCGGCCTGGGAGGCGGCGTCCGGGGCGGGGGTGCGCTGCGGGCTCTGCAGGATCGCGCGTTCGTGGTCGCGTACCAGGAGGCAGACCGTGGAGGCCTCGCCGTCGGCGTCGCGGACGCGCAGGTGGGAGGCGTAGACGGGGACGACCCGGCCGTCGGCGCCCCTTATGCCGTAGGAGCCCTCCCAGCGGGAGAGCTGGAGCGCCTCGGCGATGCCGGTGCCGGTGCCGGGGGTGTGCGGCCAGGCGGCGAAGTCGGTGAGCGGTTTGCCGATGACCTGCTCGGGGTCGTAGGCGAAGAGGTCCTGGGCGTCCTCGTTCCAGAAGCTGATGCAGCCGCCGCGGTCGATCTGGATCACGGCGACGCGGACCCGGGCGTCGGTGACCGGGAGAGCGTCGACGGGCAGCGCGGGGCCGGCGGAGCGGGTGCCGGCCGGGCGCTCGGGGAGGTCGAGCTGGAACCACACGTGTTTTTGCGCTGCGGTGTACTCGACGCCCCAGCGGGTGGCCAGCGCGCCGCACAGCAGCAGGCCGCGGCCGCCCTCGCGGTCGGGGTGGACGACGACCTGGCCGGCGTTCTGGAGCGGGATCTCCCGTTCGGGGTAGCGGTCGGCGACGGAGATCCGTACTCCGCCGTCATTGCGCAGACACAGCACATCGGCGGCGGTGCCGGCGTGCACCACGGCGTTGGTGACCAGTTCACTGGTCAGGACGACGGCGTCGTCGACGATGTCGGCGCAGCCCCAGCCCTGGAGGGTGTCGCGGACGAACGCACGGGCAGTGGCGACGGAGCGCCCGACCGGCTCGAAGGTTGCGGCGGCCCGCGCGGTGATCACTGGTCTCCTCATGCGTGTGTCGGTGATCTGCTCCCCCATGGTCGCGGCGCCCCTCCGAATACCTGTTGTGCTCGTCCCGCCGCCCGTGCTCCATGGCCGGGGCGGTGGACAGCCGTATGCCAGGTTACTTACCTTCGCCGCACCCAAGGATGCCGGTCACGTGTGTTTCCGCCCCAATCGTGCACCGGGACGGTGTGCGATGCTGCCGAACTGTTATGGCCTGGTTGAGCCATGGTGAAACACTGGGCAAGTATCAAGAGAAAGCCCGGGTAGAACGGTCAACCCTGCGGGAGGGACACGGTGGAGTCTGGCGCAGCGGCGCGGGGCGCAAGCACGCGCGCGAAAGGCGGACGATCCCGGAACAACGGGACGACCGAGGTGGATACGGCTGCGCTGAATCGGCTGTTGGTCGCGTTGGTGGCCATGCGGGACGGGAACTTCCGCAAACGGCTCACGGTTTCCGGCGACGGCGTCATGTCGGAGATCGCGGCGGTCTTCAACGAGGTCGCGGACCGCAATCTGCATCTCACGGGCGAGCTGACGCGGGTGCGCCGGGTCGTCGGCCGTGAGGGAAAGCTCACGGAACGGCTGGAGGTCGGCGCCGCCGAGGGCTCCTGGGCCGCGGCGATCGACGCCTCGAATGCCCTGGTCGATGACCTCGTACGGCCCGTCTCCGAGGTGGGACGGGTGCTGTCGGCGGTCTCCGAGGGCGACCTGGAACAGCGGATGGACCTGCGCTCGCGCAGTTCGGACAGCTCTTCGGAGCACCCCCTGCGGGGTGAATTCCTGAAGGTCGGCCGGACCGTCAACGGGCTGGTGGATCAGCTCTCCGCCTTTACCGACGAGGTCACGAGAGTGGCCAGTGAGGTCGGTACGGAGGGCAAGCTCGGCGGCCAGGCCCGGGTGCGTGGAATGTCGGGTTCGTGGAAGGACCTCACGGAATCCGTCAACACCATGGCGTCCCGGCTGACGGCGCAGGTCCGTGACATTGCTCTCGTCACCACCGCGGTGGCCAAGGGTGATCTGTCGCGCAAGGTGACCGTCCATGTCTCCGGCGAGATGCTGGAGCTGAAGAACACCGTCAACACGATGGTGGACCAGCTCTCCTCGTTCGCCTCCGAGGTGACGCGGGTCGCCCGGGAGGTCGGCACGGAGGGTGAACTCGGCGGTCAGGCGCAGGTCCCCGGTGTCGCCGGCGTGTGGAAGGACCTGACGGATTCGGTCAATCTCATGGCCGGCAACCTCACCGCGCAGGTGCGCGGGATCGCGCAGGTCACCACGGCTGTGGCGAACGGCGATCTGTCGCAGAAGGTCACGGTCAGCGCACGCGGCGAGGTCGCGCAGCTGGCCGACACGATCAACACCATGACCGAGACGCTGCGGACCTTCGCGGACGAAGTGACGCGAGTGGCGAACGAGGTCGGGGCCGAGGGCCAGCTCGGCGGTCAGGCGCAGGTGCCCGGCGCGGCCGGCACGTGGAAGGACCTCACCGATTCGGTGAACACCGCCTTCCGCAACCTGACGGCGCAGGTGCGGGACATCGCGCAGGTGACGACGGCGGTCGCCAACGGTGATCTCTCGCAGACGGTCACCGTCGATGTCGCCGGTGAAATGCTGGAGTTGAAGAACACCGTCAACACGATGGTGGGTCAGCTGTCGTCGTTCGGTGCCGAAGTGACGCGCGTGGCGCGGGAGATCGGCGTCGAGGGCGAGCTGGGCGGTCAGGCGGCGGTGCCCGGCGCGGCCGGGACGTGGAAGGACCTCACGGACTCCGTGAACACCGCCTTCCGCAACCTCACCGGGCAGGTGCGCAACATCGCCCAGGTGACGACCGCGGTGGCCAACGGTGACCTCTCGCAGAAGGTCACCGTCGATGTCTCCGGCGAGATGCTCCAGCTGAAGAACACCGTGAACACCATGGTGGATCAGCTGTCCTCGTTCGCCGACCAGGTCACGCGGATGGCCAGGGACGTGGGCACGGAGGGCCGGCTGGGCGGCCAGGCCCGGGTGGACGGCGTCAGCGGCACCTGGAAGGAACTGACCGACTCCGTCAACTTCATGGCGGGGAACCTGACTTCACAGGTGCGGCAGATCGCCCAGGTGACGACGGCGGTCGCCCGGGGTGACCTCTCCCAGAAGATCGACGTGGACGCGCGCGGCGAGATCCTGGAGCTGAAGAACACCATCAACACGATGGTCGATCAGCTCTCCGCCTTTGCCGAGCAGGTGACCCGGGTCGCCCGGGAGGTCGGTACGGACGGCAGGCTGGGCGGCCAGGCGCAGGTGCCGGGCGTCGCGGGTGTCTGGCGCGATCTGACCGACTCGGTGAACGGCATGGCCGGGAACCTGACGGCCCAGGTCCGCAATATCGCGCAGGTCGCCACGGCGGTCGCGCGCGGTGACCTGTCGCAGAAGATCGACGTGGACGCCAGGGGCGAGATCCTGGAGCTGAAGAACACCCTGAACACCATGGTGGACCAGCTCTCCTCGTTCGCGGAGCAGGTCACCCGGGTCGCCCGCGAGGTGGGCACCGAGGGCATCCTGGGCGGCCAGGCCGAGGTGCAGGGCGTCAGCGGTACCTGGAAGGACCTCACCCAGTCCGTCAACTTCATGGCGAACAACCTCACCTCGCAGGTGCGCAACATCGCCGAGGTGACGACCGCGGTGGCCCGCGGTGATCTGTCCAAGAAGATCACCGTCGATGCCAAGGGCGAGATCCTCGAACTGGTCACGACCGTCAACACGATGGTCGACCAGCTGTCCTCGTTCGCCGAGCAGGTGACCCGGGTGGCCCGCGAGGTGGGCACCGAGGGCCAGTTGGGCGGTCAGGCGCGGGTGCCGGGTGCCACCGGCATCTGGCTGGACCTCAGCGACAACGTGAACCTGATGGCCAACAACCTGACCATCCAGGTGCGCAACATCTCCCAGGTCTCGGCGGCGGTCGCCAACGGAGACCTGACGAAGAAGGTCACGGTCGAGGCGCGCGGCGAAGTGGCGCAGCTCGCCGACACGGTCAACACGATGGTCACGACGCTGTCGTCGTTCGCAGACGAGGTCACCCGGGTGGCCCGTGAGGTGGGCACCGACGGCATCCTGGGCGGTCAGGCCCGCGTCCCCGGCGTCGCCGGTACGTGGAAGGACCTCACCGAGTCCGTGAACTCGATGGCCAACAACCTGACCGGCCAGGTCCGCAACATCGCCATGGTCACCACCGCCATCGCCAAGGGCGATCTGACCAAGAAGATCGACATCGATGCGCGGGGCGAGATCCTCGCACTGAAGACCACCATCAACACCATGGTCGACCAGCTGTCGTCGTTCGCGGAGCAGGTCACCAGAGTGGCCCGCGAGGTGGGCACGGAAGGCCAGCTGGGCGGGCAGGCACAGGTGCGCGGTGTGGCCGGCACCTGGCGGGACCTGACCGAATCGGTGAACGAGATGGCGGGCAACCTGACCCGTCAGGTGCGGGCCATCGCCGCGGTCGCCGCGGCGGTCACCCTCGGCGATCACAACGTCCGTATCGATGTGGACGCGGCCGGCGAGATCCTGGAACTCCAGGACAACGTCAACACCATGATCTCCACGCTCCGGGAGACCACCCTCGCCAACGAGGAACAGGACTGGCTCAAGGGCAATCTGGCCCGGATCTCCGGTCTCATGCAGGGCCGACGCGACCTCAAGGACGTCGCCACGCTCATCATGAGCGAGCTGTCACCCGCGGTCTCCGCCCAGCACGGCGCGTTCTTCCTCGCCGCGCAGCCCGACAGCCAGGAGATCGGCGCGGACGGCGGCGAGGCGGGCGCCTACGAGCTGCGGCTGATGGGCTCGTACGGCTACGCCATGGGCGGGATGCCGACGACCTTCCGGCCGGGCGAGACGCTCATCGGTACGGCCGCGGAGGAGGGGCGCACGATCCTGGTGGAGAACGTCCCCTCCGGCTATCTCAAGATCGCTTCCGGGCTGGGCGAGGCGCCGCCGGCGAATGTGATCGTGCTGCCGGTGCTGTTCGAGGACAAGGTGCTCGGCGTGATCGAGCTGGCGTCCTTCCAGCCGTTCACCCAGATCCAGAAGGACTTCCTCAGCCAGATCGCCGAGATGATCGCGACCAGCGTCAACACCATCTCGGTGAACACCAAGACCGAGGTGCTGCTCAAGCAGTCGCAGGAGCTGACCGAGCAGCTCAAGGAGCGCTCGGGCGAGCTGGAGAGCCGGCAGAAGGCGCTGGAGCTGTCCAACTCCGAGCTGGAGGAGAAGGCCGAGCAACTGCGTGCGCAGAACCGCGACATCGAGGTGAAGAACACCGAGATCGAGGAGGCGCGGCAGGTCCTGGAGGAGCGCGCCGAGCAGCTCGCGGTCTCGATGCGCTACAAGTCGGAGTTCCTGGCGAACATGTCGCACGAGCTGCGTACGCCGCTCAACTCCCTGCTGATTCTGGCCAAATTGCTGGCCGATAATGCAGAGGGGAACCTCTCCCCGAAGCAGGTCGAATTCGCCGAAACCATCCATGGCGCCGGCAGCGACCTGCTCCAGCTGATCAACGACATTCTCGACCTGTCCAAGGTCGAGGCCGGCAAGATGGACGTCAGCCCGACCCGGATCGCGCTGGTCCAGCTCGTCGACTATGTGGAGGCCACCTTCCGGCCGCTGACCGCGGAGAAGGGACTCGACTTCTCCGTACGGGTCTCCCCGGAGCTGCCGGCGACGCTGCACACCGACGAACAGCGGCTGCTGCAGGTGCTGCGCAATCTGCTGTCCAACGCGGTGAAGTTCACCGACAGCGGCGCCGTCGAGCTGGTGATCCGGCCGGCCGGTGCGGATGTCCCGGTGGCCATCCGGGAGCAGCTGCTGGAGCACGGTTCACTGCGCGACCCGGACGCGGACATGATCGCCTTCTCGGTCACCGACACCGGTATCGGCATCGCCTCCAGCAAGATGCGGGTCATCTTCGAGGCGTTCAAGCAGGCGGACGGCACGACCAGCCGCAAGTACGGCGGTACGGGCCTGGGCCTGTCCATCAGCCGGGAGATCGCCCGGCTGCTGGGCGGCGAGATCCACGCCGCGAGCGAGCCGAGCCGCGGCTCCACGTTCACGCTCTACCTGCCGCACAACCCCGGCGGGCTGCCGCCGCAGGGCTACCCGCAGCTGGTGGCCGGCGGGATCGCGATGGACGCGGAGGCCCGCGAGAGCGAGGTCGGGCAGCAGCAGGCCGAGGAGCAGCAGGAGTACGAGCAGGGCTCCGGAGGCAGCCTCAACCGGCGCCGCCGGCGGGCGCTTCAGGGGACCCCGCGGCGCTTCGAGCTCTCCGGGCGGCAGCCGTCCGCACCGCCGCAGCCGGCACCGGAGCCGCCGCTGCCGCAGGCCCCGCAGCCGGTTCCCCAGCCGCCCGCGGAGGAGCCCTGGCTCGGCAACGGCCAGGATCTGGTGGACCCGGCCTTCGAGGGCGGTTTCCATGGTGAGAAGGTACTGATCGTCGATGACGACATCCGCAATGTCTTCGCACTCACCAGCGTCCTGGAACAACACGGGCTGTCGGTGCTCTACGCGGAGAACGGGCGCGAGGGCATCGAGGTCCTGGAGCAGCACGACGACATCGTGCTGGTCCTGATGGACATCATGATGCCGGAGATGGACGGCTATGCGACCACGGCGGCGATCCGCCGGATGCCGCAGTTCGCCGGACTGCCCATCATCGCGCTGACCGCGAAGGCGATGAAGGGTGACCGGGAGAAGAGCATCGACTCCGGGGCCTCCGACTACGTGACCAAGCCGGTGGATACCGATCATCTGTTGTCGGTCATGGAGCAATGGATGCGGGCGGAGTGACGGAGCGTCCAATATGGAGGCGAAAGGGGATCATCGCGTGCTGACTCAGGGTTGCCGCGGACGTGTGGAAGCGTGGGATCCGGGGAACCTTCTGGTCCCTGTCTGCGTTTCTGCTACGTGCACAGTGACATCGCGGTGACAGGGTGTGGCGACAGGCGGGGTGCAGCTACCATGACCGGCACAAGGACGGGCGGCGTGACGGAGTCGTCCCCTGGGGCGGCGTCCGGTTCGATGCCGGGGCGAGGAGGACGGGCCATGGTGCAGAAGGCCAAGATCCTCCTGGTCGATGACCGGCCGGAGAATCTGCTGGCGCTGGAGGCGATCCTCTCCGCGCTCGATCAGACACTGGTACGGGCATCGTCCGGGGAGGAAGCGCTCAAAGCACTGCTCACGGACGATTTCGCGGTGATTCTGCTCGATGTGCAGATGCCGGGGATGGACGGATTCGAGACCGCGGCGCACATCAAGCGGCGCGAGCGGACCCGCGACATCCCGATCATCTTCCTCACGGCCATCAACCACGGCCCGCATCACACCTTCCGCGGATATGCGGCCGGCGCGGTGGACTACATCTCCAAGCCGTTCGACCCGTGGGTGCTGCGCGCCAAGGTCTCGGTGTTCGTCGAGCTGTACATGAAGAACTGCCAACTGCGGGAGCAGGCATCCCTGCTGAGGCTGCAGCTGGAGGGCGGACGGCCGAGCGCCGACGAGGCGCGGGAGTCCGCGGGGCTGCTCGCCGAGCTCTCCGCGCGGCTGGCCGCGGTCGAGGAGCAGGCCGAGGCGCTGTCCAAGCAGCTGGACGAGACGGCGGACGCGGCGGCGGTGGCCACCGCGGCGCATCTGGAGCGCAAACTGACCGGATTGCGCAGGGCGCTGGACGCCCTGGAGCCGGGGTCGGGAAGCGCCGCGGGGTGACTGACGCCCCCTCATGAGACGGGCGCGCGACACGTTCGGGTGAAGCGCCGTGCGCTCGTGTCATGCCTGCGTTCGCCTGTAATCTCGTCGCCATGGCCTCACGTACGTCCGGCAAGGGAACCCAGAGCGCGGCGGGCCCCTCCAAGCAGCGCGCCGGACGCACCGCGGGCGCCGCCAAGAAGACCGCAGCGAAGAAAGCGCCCGCGAAGCCGCCTGCCAAGAAGGCGGCCGCGAAGAAGGCACCGGCCAAGAAGGCATCGGCCAAGAGGGCACCCGCCAAGAAGGCCGCTCCCAAACCGGTGCCGTCACCCACCGGCGGTGTCTACCGTCTCGCCCGCGCCTGCTGGCTGGGGCTCGCGCACGGCATCGGGGCGCTGTTCCGCGGGATGGGCCGGGGCGCGAAGAACCTCGATCCGGCGCACCGCAAGGACGGGCTGGCGCTGTTGTTGCTCGGGCTGGCGCTGGTGATCGCGGCCGGCACCTGGTCCAGCCTCAGCGGCCCGGTCGGCGACCTCGTCGAGCTGCTGGTGACCGGCGCGTTCGGCCGCCTCGATCTGGTCGTACCGATACTGCTCGGCGGTATCGCCGTACGCCTCATCCGGCACCCCGAGAAGCCGGAGGCCAACGGCCGGATCGTCATCGGGCTGTCCGCGCTGGTCGTCGGCATACTCGGACAGGTCGCGATGGCCTGCGGCTCGCCGGGCCGGGACGACGGTCTGGCCGCCATACAGGACGCCGGCGGCTATCTCGGCTGGGTCGCGTCCAAGCCGCTGATCTTCACCGTCGGACAGACCCTGGCGGTGGCGCTGCTGGCGCTGCTGACCCTCTTCGGGCTGCTGGTGGTCACCGCGACGCCGGTGAACGCCATTCCGCAGCGGCTGCGGGCGCTCGGCATCAAGCTGGGCGTGGTGCACCCGGTGGCGGACGAGGCGTACTACGACGAGGCCGAGGACTATGCGGAGGAGTGGCGTGAGCAGCCCGTCCGCAGGCCGCGTCGCAGCGCCCCCGCACCGGCCGCGAACGACCCGGACGCGATAGAGGAAGCGGCCCTGGCCAAGCGGCGCCGCCCGCGCCGCGCCGCCGCACAGCCCGACCCGGACCGGCCGATGGACGCGGTGGACGTGGCCGCCGCGGCCGCCGCCGCGCTGGACGGCGCGGTGCTGCACGGCGTCCAGCCCTCACCGCTCGTCGCCGGCCTCAGCAGCGGCCTCTCCGGGGAGCGCCGGGGCCGCGGCGGTGAGGACACCGCGGGGGAGAGCGGCACGGTGCCGCCGGCCCGGGGAGCGGAGCCGGAGCCGCCCGCCGCCGAGCGCACCCCGGCGGTCCCGGACTTCACCAAGGCCCCGCCCGAGCCCTCGGGGGAGCTGCCGGCCCGCGCCGAGCAGCTCCAGCTGGCCGGCGACATCACCTACTCGCTGCCCTCGCTGGACCTGCTCTCGCGGGGCGGGCCCGGCAAGACCCGCAGTGCCGCGAACGACGCCATAGTGACCGCGCTGACCACGGTCTTCCAGGAGTTCAAGGTCGATGCCGCGGTCACCGGCTTCACCCGGGGCCCGACGGTCACCCGCTACGAGGTCGAGCTCGGCCCGGCCGTCAAGGTCGAGAAGATCACCGCCCTGGCCAAGAACATCGCCTACGCGGTGGCCAGCCCCGACGTCCGCATCATCAGCCCGATCCCCGGCAAGTCCGCGGTCGGCATCGAGATCCCCAACACCGACCGCGAGATGGTCAACCTCGGCGATGTGCTGCGGCTGGCCGACGCCGCGGGCGATGAGCATCCGATGCTGGTGGCGCTCGGCAAGGACGTCGAGGGCGGCTACGTCATGGCCAACATGACGAAGATGCCGCATGTCCTGGTGGCCGGTGCCACCGGCTCCGGCAAGTCCTCCTGCATCAACTGTCTGATCACCTCGGTGATGGTGCGGGCCACGCCGGAGGACGTGCGGATGGTGCTGGTCGACCCCAAGCGCGTCGAGCTGACCGCGTACGAGGGCATCCCGCATCTGATCACGCCGATCATCACCAACCCCAAGCGCGCCGCCGAGGCGCTGCAGTGGGTGGTGCGCGAGATGGACCTGCGCTATGACGACCTCGCGGCCTACGGCTTCCGGCACATCGACGACTTCAACGAAGCGGTGCGCAACGGCAAGGTCAGCGCCCCCGAGGGCAGCGAGCGCGAGCTGGCGCCGTACCCGTATCTGCTGGTGATCGTCGATGAGCTGGCGGACCTGATGATGGTCGCGCCGCGGGATGTGGAGGACTCGATCGTCCGCATCACCCAGCTCGCCCGCGCGGCGGGCATCCATCTGGTGCTCGCCACCCAGCGCCCGTCCGTCGATGTGGTCACCGGCCTGATCAAGGCCAATGTGCCCTCCCGGCTCGCGTTCGCCACCTCCTCCCTGGCCGACAGCCGGGTCATCCTCGACCAGCCGGGCGCCGAGAAGCTGATCGGCAAGGGCGACGGGCTGTTCCTGCCGATGGGCGCCAACAAGCCGGTGCGGATGCAGGGCGCTTTCGTGACCGAGGAGGAGGTCGCGGCCGTCGTCCAGCACTGCAAGGACCAGATGGCGCCCGTCTTCCGCGATGACGTCACGGTCGGCACGGCGAAGAAGAAGGAGATCGACGAGGACATCGGCGATGACCTCGATCTGCTGTGTCAGGCCGCTGAGCTGGTGGTTTCCACTCAGTTCGGGTCGACGTCGATGCTCCAGCGCAAGCTGCGGGTGGGGTTCGCCAAGGCCGGGCGGCTGATGGACCTGATGGAGTCGCGGAACATCGTCGGGCCGAGCGAGGGATCGAAGGCTCGTGACGTTCTTGTGAAGCCTGACGAACTGGACGGAGTGCTGGCGGTGATCCGGGGGGAGGCTACGGAGTAGCACAGATATCCGGGTCACCCGACGCAAGAAGAAAGCAACCGTTTCTCCTGCCGATACGTCAAGTTGAGGGAGATGAGGGAACGATGCCGCACCATCGAGCCCCAGGGCACCGCCGACGGCGTTCTGATGGCGTACAAAGTCCGCTCTCCCGCTTGCCCGACCCTTTCGCTCCACCCCTAGACTGAACTTCCAGCAGGTGGCTACACGCTCGAAAGGCGCCTCCGTGTCCATCGGCAACTCCCCCGAAGCAGACCGGCCTTCCGTCGGTGCTGCCCTCCAGAAGGCCCGTATCGGAGCGGGACTGACCGTTGAAGAGGTCAGTACGACGACACGGGTGCGCATCCCCCTGGTGCACGCGATCGAGCAGGACGACTTCTCCCGCTGTGGTGGCGACGTCTACGCCCGGGGGCACATCCGGGCGCTCGCCCGTGCCGTCTCCCTCGACCCCCAATTCCTGATCGACCAGTTCGACGCCGAGCACGGCGGCCGGCCCGCGCCGACCCCCGCCGCACCGCTCTTCGAAGCCGAACGGATCCGCTCCGAGCCGCGCCGCCCCAATTGGACCGCGGCGATGGTCGCGGCGATCGTCGCCGTGGTGGGTTTCGCGGGTTTCACGCTCTTCACGGGCGGCGACAAGAGCGGCGGCGGCCCGATCACGGCCGGTGACGCGCATGCGAAGCCGGCGCCGGCCCCCACCCGCCATCCCTCCACCATCAAGCCGCCCCTCAAGCCCGAGCCCTCCGACAGCGCCGTCGCCGGTCTGCCGAAGGACAAGGTCACGATCAAGGTGACCGCCCGCGACGGCCAGAGCTGGCTCTCCGCCAAGGACGCCAACGGCAAGCTCCTGGAGGACGGTCTGCTCAAGCAGGGCGAGTCCAAGACCATCACCGACAAGAAGCGGATCGACCTCGTCCTCGGTAACGCCGGAGCCGTGCAGCTGTACGTCAACGGCAAGGAGGTCAAGCGGGTCGGCGAGAAGGGCACCGTCGAGCGGCTCAGCTACACGCCAGGGGACCCCCAGGCGGGCTGAGTGCCCTGCCCGGCGGGCGTCCGCCGCCCGGCCCCGGGCCCCGGGACCGGCGGCGGAGACCTGCGCGCCAAGGGGGTGGCCGGGACAAAGTAGGCTGAGCCCTATGCCCGAACGCCGTACCGTCGCCCTTGTCACTCTTGGCTGCGCCCGTAACGAGGTGGACTCGGAGGAGCTCGCAGGCCGCCTGGCAGCGGACGGCTGGGAGCTCGTCGAGGAAGCCGCCGATGCCGATGTCGCCGTCGTCAATACCTGTGGTTTCGTCGAGGCCGCCAAGAAGGACTCCGTTGATGCCCTGCTGGAAGCCAACGATCTGAAGGCCGCCGCCCGGGAGGGGGGCGGCAGAACCCAGGCCGTGGTGGCCGTCGGCTGTATGGCCGAGCGCTACGGCAAGGAGCTCGCCGAGGCGCTGCCCGAGGCGGACGGGGTGCTCGGCTTCGACGACTACAGCGATATCTCCGGCCGCCTGCAGACCATCCTGAGCGGCGGCATCCACGCCTCCCACACCCCGCGCGACCGCCGCAAGCTGCTGCCGATCAGCCCGGCCGAGCGCCAGGACGCAGCCTCGGTCGCGCTGCCCGGCCACGCCCAGAGCGGTCCCGGCGAGGCGACGCCGCCGGCGGATCCGCCCGCGGACCTGCCGGAGGGCGTCGCGCCGGCCTCCGGGCCGCGTGCGCCGCTGCGCCGCCGGCTCGGCAGCAGCCCGGTGGCCTCGGTGAAGCTGGCCTCCGGCTGCGACCGGCGCTGCTCGTTCTGCGCCATCCCGTCCTTCCGTGGCTCCTTCATCTCCCGCCGGCCCTCCGATGTGCTGGGGGAGACCCGCTGGCTGGCCGGGGAGGGCGTCAAGGAGGTCATGCTGGTCTCCGAGAACAACACCTCCTACGGCAAGGACCTCGGCGACATCCGCCTCCTGGAGACGCTGCTGCCGGAGCTGGCGGCCGTCGACGGCATCGAGCGGATCCGGGTCAGCTACCTCCAGCCCGCCGAGATGCGCCCCGGCCTGATCGACGTGCTGACCGGCACCGACAAGGTGGCGCCCTACTTCGATCTGTCCTTCCAGCACTCGGCGCCCGGTGTGCTGCGCTCCATGCGGCGCTTCGGCGGCACCGACAGCTTCCTGGAGCTGCTGGAGACGATCCGCACCAAGGCACCGCAGGCCGGCGCCCGCTCCAACTTCATCGTCGGCTTCCCCGGCGAGACCGAGAGCGATCTGGCGGAGCTGGAGCGCTTCCTCACCGAGGCCCGGCTCGATGCCATCGGCGTCTTCGGATACTCCGACGAGGACGGCACCGAGGCCGCCTCCTACGAGGACAAGGTCGACCCGGACGTGGTCGCCGAGCGGCTGGCGCGGGTCTCGCGGCTGGCCGAGGAGCTGACCGCGCAGCGTGCCGAGGAGCGGATCGGCGAGACGCTGCGGGTGCTGGTCGACCGGACCGACGACGAGGACGGTGTCGTCGGGCGGGCCGCGCACCAGGCTCCGGAGACCGATGGCGTCACCCTGCTGTCGACGGACCAGGAGCTGGCGCCCGGTCGTATGGTCGAGGCAAAGGTGGTGGCGAGCGAGGGCGTGGACCTCGTCGCGGAGGTGCTGTCGGTGGAGGGCACGGGGTGTACCGAGGAGGCGGCCAGATGACCGGAGTCCCGGCATCCGCAGCTGGTGGCCCGCGCACGGCGCCGGTCGTCCGGCAGGCCGGGCTGTGGAACATCGCCAACGTCCTGACGATGCTGCGGCTGGTGCTGGTCCCGGCCTTCGTGCTGTTGCTGATGCATGACGACGGAACGGATCCGGTCTGGCGGGTCTTCGCCTGGGCCGCGTTCGCCGTCGCCATGATCACCGACATTTTCGACGGGCATCTGGCGCGCGCTTACAACCTGGTCACCGACTTCGGCAAGATCGCTGACCCGATCGCGGACAAGGCGATCATGGGTGCCGCGTTGATCTGTCTGTCGGTGCTGGGGGATCTGCCCTGGTGGGTGACCGGCGTGATCCTCTTCCGGGAGCTCGGCATCACGCTGATGCGGTTCTGGGTGATCAAGCACGGTGTCATTCCGGCCAGTCGTGGCGGCAAAATCAAGACATTGGCGCAGGGCACCGCGGTCGGTATGTACGTCCTGGTGCTGACCGGTCCGCTGGCCACGTTCCGCTGGTGGGTGATGGCGGTGGCGGTGGCGCTGACCGTCGTCACCGGACTCGACTACGTGCGGCAGGCCGTGGTCCTGCGCCGGGCCGGGCTGGCCCGGGAGCGGGCCCTGTGCGCCGAGCGGGACGCGGTCCGGTGAGTGGGCCGGGTTCTGCCGCCGCCGGGGCGCTGGAGGCGCTCGCCGGGCGGGGACAGAGCCTGGCCGTGGCCGAATCGCTGACCGGCGGACTGGTGGCGGGTGCGCTGACCGCGGTCCCGGGGGCCTCGCGGGTGGTCCGGGGCTCGGTCACGGCGTATGCGACCGAGGTCAAGCGGGAGCTGCTGGGTGTGGACGGCGCCCTGCTGGCCGCGCGCGGAGCCGTGGACGGCGAGGTCGCCCGGCAGATGGCGAGCGGTGCGCGGCGGGTGCTGGGAGCCGACTGGGGCCTTGCCACCACGGGGGTGGCCGGCCCCGATCCTCAGGACGGGCATCCGGTGGGCACCGTTTTCGTGGCGGTCCAGGGGCCGGACGGTGCCGGAGCGGTGCGGCGGCTGTCGCTGGCGGGAGATCGTGACCGGATCCGCCAGGACACCATTCGCGCCGTGCTCGCACTGTTGTTGAGCGAACTGACAGAAAATACGCGGGCACAGGATACGGAACAACACGGGGGGAATGGATGTTTGCAGCCCTGAGTGAACACGTACTTGCGCCCGGCACTGGTACCGCCCGAGGCGGTACGGTGGGGCGAGAAGGATCCGGATCCGAGGTCCGAGGAGGGAGCCAGCGATGATTCTGCTTCGTCGCCTGCTGGGTGACGTGCTGCGCCGACAGCGTCAGCGCCAGGGCCGAACCCTGCGCGAGGTCTCTTCCTCCGCCCGGGTATCGCTCGGCTATTTGTCCGAGGTCGAGAGGGGGCAGAAGGAGGCGTCCTCCGAGCTGCTCTCGTCGATCTGTGACGCGCTGGACGTGCGCATGTCCGAGCTCATGCGAGAGGTCAGCGATGAGCTGGCGCTCGCCGAGCTGGCAGCGTCCGCGGCCGCGAGCGACCCGGTGCCCGCACCGGTACGGCCGAAGCTCAATTCGGTGTCCGTCACGTCCCTGGCCGGTGTGCCGGAGGACCGCGTGACCATCAAGTCCCCGGCCGACGTCGTGGATGTCGTCGCGGCCTGACACCCCTGTTCGTACGCATCGAAGCCCTGGTAGGCGGCAGCCTGCCGGGGCTTTGTGCTGCCCGCGCGGGGGCGGGTGCGGGCGGCGGGCCGGGGCCCCGCGGGCGCTCGGCCGGACCGTCCGGGCAGCTCGGAACGGGCGATTCATTTATACGATGACTAAATCGGATAAATCGCCCGAACAGGAGTATCTGGATGTCTGTCGTCAAGAGCACACTGTCCGACGGGGACCGCGGCATCGTCGGGAACGCCCTGCAGGGAGCCCTCGTCGACCTGGTGGATCTCTCCCTCGTCGCGAAGCAGGTGCACTGGAACGTCATCGGTCCGCGCTTCCGCTCCATCCATCTCCAGCTCGACGAGGTGGTGGCCAGCGGGCGGCAGCATGCCGACACGGTGGCCGAGCGGGCGGCGGCGATCGGGGTGTCCCCTGACGGGCGGGCGGTCACCGTCGCCAAGACCAGCGGGATCGACGAGGTCAAGGACGGCTGGATCAAGGACGGTCAGGTGGTGCGGGCGATGGTGGCGGCGCTGGCCGCGGTCATCGGCCGGATGCGCGAGCGGATCCTCGCCACCGCGGAGGCGGACCCGGTCAGCCAGGACATCCTCATCGGGCTGACCGCCGACCTGGAGAAGCACCACTGGATGTTCCAGGCCGAGTCCCAGTGACGGACGGCGGCGGGCGCTGAGGGTTTGGGCTCCCGGGTGTGCCGTGACGAGGCCGGTGGCGTCGCGGTCCGTTCCGGGGCTCGCGGGGCCTGCGGGGCGCCCGGGGCCGGCCGCGCGCCGGAAATGCCCCGGTGCGCTCTCCCGCCGGGCGGCGGGACCCGTCTAGCGTCGGCCGGAGGAGGCAGCCATGGAGTGGCGTGACTTCGCGGTGCGCGGACCGGCCGGACGGCGTCCGCGTACCGTGCCGGGACGCCGGATATCCGCGGCCGGTGCCGTCTCCGGTGCCGTCGTCGGGGGGCTGTGGTGGTGGGCCGCGGTCCGGCTGGTGGTGTGGCCGCAGTCGGCGGGAGTCGTCGAAGGGGCCGTGCTGCTGGGCGGCTGGGGGCTCAGTCTGCTGCCGGTGCACTGCGTTCCGCGGACGAACCGGAATGACGGGATCTGCCGTCGCGCCATGGAGCGGGCGGCCCGGCGGGTCCGGGAGGGCCGTGGGGCAGGGCGGGGGCCGTTCACCAGGGCATGGCGACGCCGCCGTTCGGGCGGAGGACCTGGCCGGTCATGAAGGCCGAGGCGTCCGACGCCAGGTGCAGCACGGTATGGGCGACATCCTCCGGCTCTCCGACCCTTCCCAGCGGTGACATCCGGATCATCGGTCTCTCCGCCTGCTGCTGCGCTTGTGCGGTGTGGCGGTCGGTCATCGCCGTACGGATCCAGCCCGGGGCGACGGCGTTGACGCGGATGCCGTGCCGGCCGACCTCGGTGGCCAGGGTCTTGGTGAGCTGGACGACGGCGGCCTTGGCGGCGCCGTAGGAGAGCAGGCCGGGGGCGCCGGTGTCGATCGCGCCGGAGGCCATGTTCACGAGGGAGCCCCGGGTGGCGGTGGCGATCATGGCGCGGGCGGCCTCCTGGCAGCCGTACAGCACGCCTTTGAAGTCGGTGTTCCAGACCCGGTCCAGATCCGCGTCCTCGGTCTCCAGGACGGGGGCGGAGCGCATGATTCCGGCGATGTGCGCCATCACGTCGAGGCGGCCCGTGGCGCTGCGGGCGGCGTCGACGGCGGCGGTGACCTGGTCGCGCCGGGTGACATCGAGCCGGTGGGCGTGTGCGGAGCCCGCCGCCGCGGTGATCGCCGCGGCGGTTGCCTTCGCGCCTCTTCTTCCAGGTCGGCGCAGTGGACGGTGGCTCCGGCGACGGCGAGGAGGGTGGCGGTGGCGCGGCCGATACCTCCCCCACTGCCTGGAGGACGTGGGAGGTACCCCCAGCCGCGCCGGTGACCAGCGCGGTGCGGCCTGTGAGGTCGTACGCCGTGAGAGGCATGGCATGAGGGTAGAGAGGGATCTGACGGAGCGTCAATTGGGGTGCGGGAGGTCCTTCGGGCCAGTTGGCCGGGCGGCCGGTGGGTCCGGCTGGCAGGTGGGGCACCAGTAGGTGACGCGTTCGTCGGTGGCGGGGTCCTGGTCGGCGCTGCGGATCTCGGTGCCGCAGCGCAGGCAGGGGCGGCCGGCCCGCCCGTAGACCCACAGCCGCCGGTCGGGACGGGCGCTGGGCGTGGTGACACGGGCGGGGCGTCGCTTGTTGGCTTCCAGGAGCTTCTTGGCGAGCGTGGGCACGCGGTCCGGCCGGGGCAGTGCCCCCAGGGGGAGCCACGGGGAGGCGTGCAGCAGGAAGCACAGCTCGGCTTTGTAGACATTGCCGATTCCGGCGAGATTGCGCTGGTCCAGCAGGGCCTCGCCGAGGGGGCGCCCCGGGGTGGCGAGCAGTCGGCGCAGGGCTTCTTCGGGGTCCCAGTCCGGGCCGAGGAGATCGGGTCCCAGATGGCCGACGACCCGGGACTCGTCGGCGGTGCGCAGCAGATCGAGCACGGGGAGGCGGTAGCCGACGGCGGTGTGGGCCGCGGTGCCGAGGATCGCCCTGATCTGGTGGGCGGGGCCGCCGCGCCAGCGCTCGGCCGGGGCGTAGATCTGCCATGCGCCGTCCATCCGCAGATGGGAGTGGAGGGTGAGACCGCCCTCGAAGCGGGTGAGGAGGTGCTTGCCGCGGGGGATGACGCCCAGCACGCCGCGGCCGGTCAGATCCACCGTCGCCAGCCGGGGGACGCGCAGCTCGCAGCGGGTCAGCGGACCACCGGTCAGGGCGTCGTGGAGCCGCTGGGCCAAGCGCCAGACGGTGTCACCTTCGGGCATGCCACCATCATGACGGGGGACGGGGGACGGGGGACGGGGGACGGGGGACGGGGGACGGGGGACGGGGGACGGGGGACGGGGGACGGGGGACGAGGGCCTTCGGTCCGTGGGGGCGGGGCCTATCCGGGAGCCGCCGGCGTCATCCGCGCAGGCGCAGTCCCCGGGGGGTCGGGTGGAAGCCGGCGGTCTCCAGGGTGACGGCGAAGGGGGAGGAGAGGGCCGCGGTGCCGTTGATGCGTTCGGTGGTGATGGTGCCCAGGGCGCCGGCGCGGGCGGCATCCGTGAGCGCCTCGACGGCGAGCTGGAGGCGGGGGTCCGTGGCGGCCCGGTCCGGGGCGGGGCCGAGCGGCCAGATGAGCAGGGTCTTGCCGCCGCGTTCCATGTAGAGCGTCAGCTCGCCGTCGACGAGGACGACCAGCGAGCCCGCCTTGCGGCCGGGTTTGTGGGTCGAGCCCTCGGGCGGCTCGGGCCAGGCCAGGGCGGCGCCGTAGGCGTTGGCGGGGTCGGCGGCGGCCAGCACGAGGGCGCGCGGTGGGCCGCCGCGTCGGGACTGCGCCGGGCCCGTCGGGGCGCGCTCCGGCAGCGCGTCATCGGCGGTGCGCTCCCGCTGGGTGCTGACCGCGCGCAGCCGGTCCACCGCGCCGTCCATCGCGAACTGGGCCGCGCCCAGCCCCTCCACCACATAGCCGCGCCGGGCCTGGCCGGACTCCTCGAAGGCGGCCAGCACCCGATACGCGGCGGAGAACCCGCCCTCGACCCCCTCGGCGGCGACCGCGCCGCGGGTGACGACACCGTGCCGGTCCAGGAGGGCACGGGCCAGGGCATGGGCCCGGTGGGTGGGGTCCGGCTCGGTAGTGGGCAGGAGCGACCAGCGGCCGCCCACCGTGGGCGGACCGGAGCGGGAGGCGGTGGGCCGGGCGCCGCGGCCCACCGCCGCGGTCAGAGAGCCGTACCGCCCCCGGGGGACGGCGCGGCGGGCGCGATGGGCGGTCGAGCCGGCCGTACGGCCCGAGCCGAGCAGGGCGCGCAGCGGGGCGAGGGTGTCGTTGGTCAGCCGGCCCGACCAGGCCAGGTCCCACAGCGCGTCGGCCAGTTGCGGATCGGTGGCGTCCGGGTGGGTGGTGGCGCGCACCTGGTCGGCGAGCTGGCGGAAGAACAGGCCGTATCCGGGGGCGAGGGCGGTCAGCAACGACTCGTGCAGCGCGGTCAGTTCCAGCGGGAGCGGCGGCGGGAGCAGCAGCGGGGCGGAGTCGGCCAGATGGAGGGAGAGCCAGCCGTCCTTGCCGGGGAGCGCACCGGCACCGGCCCACAACACCTCGCCGGTGGCGGTGAGTTCGTCCAGCAGGGCGGGGGTGTAGCCGCCCACACGGGACGGAAGCACCAGCTTCTCCAGGGCGGAGGCGGGCACCGGGGCGCCCTGGAGCTGCTCGATGGCCCGGACCAGGCCGTCGATGCCGCGCAGGCTGTGCGAGGCGCCGCCGGATGCCGCGGGCACCCCGCCGGCCGGTGCCGGGCGCGGTGCGCCGACGTGCTGCCACTGGGGGAGGAAGGCGGCGAGCGCGGCGGGCGGCACCGGCTCCAGCTCCTCGCGCAGCGCGGCCAGGGAGCGGCGGCGCAGCCTGCGCAGCACCTGGGCGTCACACCACTCCTGGCCGATGCCCGCGGGATGGAACTCGCCCTGCACCACCCGGCCGGCCGCGGCCAGCCGCTGCAGCGCCCCGTCGGTGACGGCCGTGCCGAGGCCGAAGCGGGCGGCGGCCTGCTCGGAGGTGAACGGGCCGTGGGTGCGGGCGTAGCGGGACAGCAGATCGCCGAGCGGGTCCTTGACCGGTTCGGTGAACGACTCCGGGACACCGACCGGCAGCGCCGTGCCCAGCGCGTCACGGAGCCGTCCGGCGTCCTCGACGGCGGCCCAGTGGTCGGCGCCGGCGATCCGTACGGAGAGGGCCCGGCGGGTGGCGGCCAGCTCCCGGGGCCAGGCCGGGTCCGCGCCGCGCTCGGCCAGTTCGGTGTCGGTCAGCGGTCCCAGCAGCCGCAGGACGTCGGCGACGCCCTCGACGTCCTTGACGCGCCGGTCGTCCGTACGCCACTGCAGCTCGCGCTCCAGCTCGGCCAGCACCTCGGCGTCCAGCAGCTCGCGCAGCTCGGCCTGGCCCAGCAGCTCGGCGAGCAGCCGGGAGTCTAGGGAGAGGGCGGCGGCCCGCCGCTCGGCGAGCGGGGAGTCGCCCTCGTACAGGAACTGGGCGACATAGCCGAACAGCAGCGAACGGGCGAACGGGGACGGCTCGGGGGTGGTGACCTCCACGAGGCGGACCCGGCGGGCCTCGATGTCCCCCATCAGCTCCGTCAGGCCCGGCACGTCGAAGACGTCCTGGAGGCACTCGCGGACGGCTTCCAGCACGATCGGGAAGGAGCCGAACTCGCTCGCCACCTGGAGGAGCTGGGCGGCCCGCTGGCGCTGCTGCCACAGCGGGGTGCGCTTGCCGGGGCTGCGCCGCGGCAGCAGCAGGGCACGGGCGGCACATTCCCGGAACCGGGAGGCGAACAGCGCGGACCCGCCGACCTGGTCCGTCACCAGCTGATCGACCTCGCCCTGGTCGAAGGCGACATCGGCGGCCCCCACGGGGGACTGCTCGGGGTCGTACTCCGCCCCGGAGCCGGGCGGTCCGGCGGACGGGCCGAAACCGTCGTCGCCGTCGAGGAGATCGAGGCCCATCAGATCGGCGTCCGGCAGCCGCAGCACGATGCCGTCGTCGGCGTGCATCACCTGGGCGTCCATGCCGTGGCGCTCGGCGAGACGGGCGCCTAGGGCCAGCGCCCAGGGGGCGTGGACCTGCGCGCCGAACGGGGAGTGGATGACCACCCGCCAGTCGCCGAGTTCGTCGCGGAACCGTTCCACGACGATCGTGCGGTCATCGGGGACATGGCCGCAGGCCTGCTTCTGCTCGGCGAGGTAGCTCAGCACATTGGACACCGCCCAGTCGTCCAGCCCGGCGGCGGACAGCCGGGCCCCGGCGTCCTTTGGCGGGAGCGAGCCGACCTCGCGGAGGAACGCGCCGAGCGCCCGGCCCAGTTCCAGGGGGCGGCCCAGCTGGTCGCCCTTCCAGAACGGCAGCCGCCCCGGCACCCCGGGGGCGGGAGTGACCAGCACCCGGTCACGGGTGATGTCCTCGATGCGCCAGGACGTCGTACCGAGCGTGAAGACATCGCCGACGCGGGACTCGTAGACCATCTCCTCGTCCAGCTCGCCCACCCGTCGCCCGCCGCCCTTGCCGGAGTCGCCGCCCGCCAGGAACACGCCGAACAGGCCGCGGTCGGGGATCGTGCCGCCCGAGGTGACGGCCAGCCGCTGGGCACCGGGGCGGCCCGTGACGGTGTGCGCCACGCGGTCCCACACCAGGCGCGGCCGCAGCTCGGCGAACGCGTCGGAGGGGTAGCGGCCGGCCAGCATGTCCAGCACGGCCGTGAACGCCGACTCCGGAAGGGCGGCGAACGGGGCGGCCCGCCGGACCAGACCCAGCAGCTCCTCGACGTCCCAGGTGTCCATCGCGGCCATGGCGACGACCTGCTGGGCGAGCACGTCCAGCGGATTGGCCGGCACCCGCAGCGCCTCGATGGCGCCGGAGCGCATCCGCTCGGTGACCACGGCGGCCTGCACCAGATCGCCGCGGTACTTGGGGAAGACGATGCCCGTCGAGACCGCGCCGACCTGATGCCCGGCCCGCCCGACGCGCTGCAGCCCGGACGCGACCGAGGGCGGCGACTCCACCTGGACGACCAGATCGACCGCGCCCATGTCGATGCCCAGCTCCAGACTGGAGGTGGCCACCACGGCCGGCAGCCGGCCCGCCTTCAAGTCCTCCTCCACCTGGGCGCGCTGCTCCTTGGACACGGAGCCGTGATGCGCACGGGCCAGCACCGCCGGCGCGCCCTTGGCGGCACCGGCCTCGGCCATCAGCTCCGCGGGGGAGTGGTGTTCGGGCAGGGGCTCGCCCGTGGACCGCTCGTAGGCGATCTCGTTGAGGCGGTTGCACAGCCGCTCCGCCAGACGGCGGGAGTTGGCGAAGACGATCGTGGAGCGATGGGCCTGGACGAGATCGGCGATCTTCTCCTCGACCTGCGGCCAGATGGACGGCTTCTCACCGGTGTCGCCCTCCTGGACGGGCGAGCCGCCCAGCTCGCCCATGTCCTCCACCGGGACGACCACCGAGAGGTCGAAACGCTTCCCGGACGGCGGCTGGACGATCTCCACCCGGCGCCGCGGCGACAGATAGCGGGCCACCTCCTCCACCGGGCGGACCGTCGCCGACAGCCCGATCCGGCGCGCCGGACGGGCGAGGAGCTCGTCCAGCCGCTCCAGGGACAGCGCCAGATGCGCCCCGCGCTTCGTGCCGGCCACGGCATGGACCTCGTCCAGGATCACCGTTTCGACGCCCGCCAGCGCCTCCCGGGCCGAGGACGTCAGCATCAGGAACAGGGACTCGGGAGTCGTGATGAGGATGTCCGGCGGGCGGTTGGCGATCGACCGGCGCTCGGCGGGCGGGGTGTCCCCGGAGCGGATGCCGACCGTGATGTCCGGCTCCGGCAGCCCGAGGCGGACCGACTCCTGGCGGATGCCGGTCAGCGGACTGCGCAGATTGCGCTCGACGTCGACGGCCAGCGCCTTCAGCGGGGAGACGTACAACACCCGGCAGCGCTTCTTCGGCTCGGCGGGCGGCGGGGCGCTCGCCAGCGCGTCCAGCGACGCGAGGAAGGCGGCCAGCGTCTTGCCCGAGCCCGTCGGCGCCACCACGAGGACATCGGAGCCCGCGCCGATCGCCCGCCAGGCCCCCTCCTGCGCGGCCGTGGGCGCGCTGAACGCCCCGGCGAACCAGCCGCGGGTCGCGGGAGAGAACGAGTCGAGCGCTGCCTGGGCCATGTCCCCCATCGTGCACCGGACCACTGACAACGCGGACCCACGCGCCGCGCCGGCCGGGCCCTCCCCGGCCGTCCACGCTTCGGACGCGCAGGTCGGCAGCCACCCGGCGGACGCACAATGGCCGACATGGCCATGGTCAGCGGGGAGCACGCGGCCGACGGCGGGCCCGGTGCGGCCGCCGTGCCGCGGGCGCGCGGCGAGTGGGCGCGCCACTGGCGCTACGACGGGCTGCCCGGCCTCGACCTGCTGCGCGCCCGCTACGTCCGGCACTCCTTCCCCCGTCATGCGCACGACGGCTATGTCGTCTGCGCGGTCACCGCCGGCATCGAGGAGGTCGGGCTCCGGGAGGGCACCGTCCGGGCAGGCCACGGCGGCATCATCATGCTCAACCCGGAGGTCGCGCACACCGCCCGGGCGGGCGCACCCGAGGGTTGGGCCTACGCCACGCTCTACCCGTCCTACGAGGTCGTCGCGGAGATCGCCGAGGAGACCACGGCCCTGCGCGGCACCGCGGGATTCGACCGGACGGTCGCCCAGGACCCGCAGCTCGCCGGCATGATCACCGAGATCCACCGGGCCGCCGAGACCGGCAACGCCCTGGCCGCCGACAGTCTGCTGCGGATCGCCGTGGCCCGGCTGCTGCGCCGCTACGGAGGTCCGCTTCCGGCGCGAACGCCCCGCACCGCGGGCGCCCGGACCGCCGCCTGCGCCCGGACCGTCCTGGAGGAGCGGATGGCCGACCCGCCCTCCCTGGAGAGGCTGGCGCAGGAACTCGGTACCGGCCCGTTCGCGCTGCTGCGGGCCTTCAAGGGTGCGTACGGCATGCCACCGCACACCTGGCTCACCGACGCCCGGGTGCGCCGGGCCCGCAGGCTCCTGGAAGCGGGCCGCACACCCGCCGATACGGCCGTCGCCGTCGGCTTCGCCGACCAGCCGCATCTGAACCGGCACTTCACCCGGATCGTCGGCGTACCTCCCGGGGCGTACCGGAGGGAGCGCTCGGCCTAGGGGTGGGCGGTACGGGAGGGCACGGGCCCTGTGAGCGCCGTGCGGCGGTGCGTGCCCCGGGCGCAAGAACGTACAAGACGTGCGAGGTCGCCGGACCCTAAGGTCCGGGACGTGCCAGAACAGATAGAGATACGCACCACGGAGCGGGCCGCGCCACCGCCGCCGGCACCGCCTTCGACATCCGACGCCGCCGTCATCAGGGACGCACTCGGCGTCGGCGTCGCCGTCGGCCTTTCCGGATTCGCCTTCGGTGTGACGTCGGCCGGCGTCGGGCTCAGCCTCCTGCAGACCTGTGCGCTCAGCCTGCTGGTGTTCACCGGTGCCTCACAGTTCGCCCTGGTCGGCGCGCTGGCGGCGGGCGGCAATCCGCTCACCGCCGCGGCCGGCGCGTTCTTCCTGGGCGCCCGCAACGCCTTCTACGGGCTGAGGCTGTCCGCCGTCCTCGGGTACCGGTCCACGGTCAAACCCTTCGCCGCCCACTGGGTCATCGACGAAACCTCGGCCGTCACCCTGGCCCAGCCCGACCGGCGCACCGCCCGTCTGGGCTTCACCGTCACCGGGCTGACCCTCTACGTCCTGTGGAACCTCACCACCCTCGTCGGTGCCCTGGGCGCCGAGGCGCTCGGCGACACCGAGGCCTGGGGACTGGACGCTGCCGGCCCCGCAGTCTTCCTGGCGCTGCTCGCGCCGATGCTCAAGGACACCGTGGAGCGGGTCGCGGCCGGTCTCGCCGTGGTGCTGGTCATGGTGACGCTGCCGCTGCTGCCCACCGGTGTACCGGTGCTGATCTCGGCGCTCGCCGCACCCGCCGTCCTCGTCGTCCAGGGGCGCCGGGAGCGGGCGAAGGAGGCCGGCACGGCGCAGGAGCCGGGCGTCGTCCCGGCCGGCCCCGCCGATCCGCCCGCGCGCCCGGACGGGGCCCCCGAGAGCCGCACCGCCATCGAGGAGGACCGGGCATGAACGTCTGGATCGCGATCGCCGTCACCGCCGTCGGCTGCTACCTGGTCAAGTACCTCGGCCTGGCGGCGCCCGCCGGCGTGCTGGAGCGCCCGCTCGTCAAGCGGCTCGCCGCGCTGCTGCCGGTGGCCCTGCTGGCCGCGCTCACCGCCCAGCAGACCTTCAGCGACGGCAGCCACCTGATGCTCGACGCCAAGGCCGCGGGGGTGGCCGCCGCGGCCGTCGCCCTCGTCATGCGGGCGCCGTTCCTCCTGGTCGTCGGCGTCGCCGTGGCGGTCACGGCAGGGGTGCGGGCCCTGGGAGGGTGAGCCCTAGAGGGGGCGCCCGTACGCCCGGAGGGTCTGCAGTGCCTTGAGCGTCACGATCGGGCGGCTCTCCAGCGCCGTGCCGGGTGCCCAGACCCGCCAGTTCACGGGCCAGCCGCCGTCCTCCTCCTGGAGTGTGACGAGGTGGTCCAGTGCCCGCTCCATTTCCTCGTCGGTGAACCAGTCGCGGGCCAGCGAGCCGGGCGCGGGCGCGAAGTCGTACGCCAGGTGGTGTTCCCCGGGGGCGTACCCCGGTGCCACCGGGACGTCCGCGGCCTGCTCCGGGTCGAGGAGCACCAGACGCCGGTCCCGTACGAGCCGGCCGAGCCGCTGTGCCGCGGCGGCGGCCCGCGGCCGGTCCGGGGCGCCGTCCAGGAAGGCCACCGCCGCTTCGACCTCGTACGGGTGGGTCTCCTCCATCGACTCCACGGCCGCCCAGCAGTAGTCCGTGGCCCGGAACAGCCAGGCGTGCCAGACCTCGTTGCGGTGCAGGACGCCGACCACGGGACCGGTGGCCAGCAGGGCGCTCGGCGGGTTGTCGACCACCGGGATCCAGGGCGCGGCCGGATAGCCGCGCAGCGAAGGGTGCAGCGCGGGCAGTGCGCCCTCCGGGGTGGAGATCTTCGTCAGATAGCGGCAGATCCGCTCCACCTGGCGGCCGTCGCACCGCCCGATCAGATCGAGGACCTTCAGGGCGTGCGCGGTGTGCAGCGGCTGGCTGACCGGGCCGCGCAGATCGGGCTCCAGGGCGTGGCCGAAGCCGTCGTCGTCGTTGCGGTACGCGGCGAGCGCGGTCTCCACGGGGTCGGCCCCGCCGCCGAGGAAGTGGTACTCGAAGAGCCGCTGCTCAAGCACCCGGGCGGTCAGCCAGACGAATCGCTCGGCACGCGCCAGAGGAGTCGAAAGTGAGCTTACGTTTTCGGCCATGGGCTGACCGTAGAGCCGTTTCCTCCCGGTGGCACCGGGTCGCGACCGCTGCCCTCCCAGGGCGGGATACTGAAGGCATGCGGTTGACGGTCTTCTGGCAGCGGATGGCGGATCACTTCGGTGCGGCGTATGCCGACTCCTTCGCGCGCGATCATGTGATGTCCGGCCTCGGCGGCCGGACCGTTCATGAGGCGCTGGACGCGGGGTGGAGCGCCAAAGAGGTGTGGCGGGTGGTCTGCTCGGTCATGGATGTGCCGTCCGACAAACGCTGAACGGGTGCCTTCGCACGGCTCTGACCTGCGAGGAAGGGGGCCCGCCAGGCGGGTGGCGCGGTCCGGGAGACCGACCCGGACCCGGAGTGTCATGACCGTACGCGACACTTGGCTCCGTGTCCGAGTCAGATGAGATCCCCAGCAACGACGTCCCACGCCCCGAGGGCCGGTCCGATGCGCGGATGCCGCGCTGGCTGCCGCGCGCCATGGTGCTCGCGCTCGCCCTCGTGGCCTGCTTCCAGCTCGCCACCTGGGGATTCCACCAGCTGATCACCCTGCTGCTGAACGTGCTGATCGCGTTCTTCCTCGCGCTGGCCGTCGAACCGGCCGTCGACTGGATGGCGGCCCGGGGCATGCGGCGCGGGCTGGCCACCGGACTGGTCTTTCTGAGCATTCTCGTCGTCGCGGCCGGATTCTTCGCGTTGCTCGGCTCGATGCTCGCCGGACAGATAGCCAACATGGTCGAGGAGTTCCCGCAGTACCTGGACTCCGTGATCAGCTGGATCAACAACACCCTGCACACCCACCTCTCGCGGGTCCAGGTGCAGAACAACCTGCTCAAGTCCGACTGGCTGCAGAAGTACGTCACGGACAGCGCCAACAACGTGCTGGCCGTCTCGGCGACGGTGCTGGGCAGTCTGTTCAACCTGCTGACGGTGGCGCTGTTCTCGTTCTACTTCGCCGCCGACGGCCCCCGGCTGCGCCGCGCGCTGTGCTCCGTGCTGCCGCCGCACCGCCAGACGGAGGTGCTGCGCGCCTGGGAGATCGCGGTCGCCAAGACCGGCGGATATCTCTACTCGCGCGGTCTGATGGCGCTGATCTCCGGCATCGCGCACTATGTGCTGCTGGAGATCCTGGGGGTGCCGTACGCCCCGGCGCTGGGCATGTGGGTGGGCCTGGTCTCCCAGTTCATCCCGACCATAGGGACCTATCTGGCGGGCGCCCTGCCCATCCTGATCGCGTTCACCGTCGACCCCTGGTACGCGCTGTGGGTCTTCGGCTTCGTCGTGATCTACCAGCAGTGCGAGAACTACCTCCTGCAGCCGCGGATCACCGCCAAGACGGTGGACATCCATCCCGCCGTCGCCTTCGGCTCGGTCGTCGCCGGTACGGCCCTGATGGGCGCGGTGGGCGCGCTGATCGCGATCCCGGCGACGGCGACGCTGCAAGCCTTCCTCGGCGCGTATGTGAAGCGGTACGAGGTCACCGACGACCCGCGGGTCCACGGCCGACGCGAGCGAGGTGTCCGTGCCCTGGCCCGCCTGCGGCGGAATCTGCACTACGCGCAGCCGTCGGCTCCGCTGGAGGACCGGAAGGCGGGCGCCACCCGGGCCGAGGACCAGGACGTCAGCTGACCGCGGGGCGCACGAGGGAAGGCGTGAGGCGGCGTCGCACGGGGTGATTCCCTGTCGGCGACGACCGGCGGTGTCTGGCGGCGTCCGGCGATGCCGGTGGATGTCCTTCGATGCCTGTCGCCGTCTGCGTGAGGCTGCTTGACACCAAAATCGAACATCCATTCTCATGGGAGATCTGGCCTCTGTCCTCCGGCTTTTCGCGGAGTTATCCACAGGCCGGAGCCGGGTCCGGGCGCATTGTCAGTGGCAGGCGTTAGCGTCATGGACGTGAAGCGATCGACTCAAGCAAATCGGGTGGAACCCATGGCAGGCACTGACCGCGAGAAGGCGCTGGACGCCGCGCTCGCACAGATTGAACGGCAATTCGGCAAGGGCGCCGTGATGCGCATGGGGGAGCGGTCGAAGGAGCCCATCGAGGTCATCCCCACCGGATCCACCGCCCTCGACGTCGCGCTCGGCGTCGGCGGCCTCCCCCGCGGCCGCGTCATCGAGGTCTACGGCCCGGAATCCTCCGGTAAGACGACCCTGACCCTGCACGCCGTCGCGAACGCCCAGAAGGCCGGCGGCTCCGTCGCGTTCATCGACGCCGAGCACGCGCTCGACCCGGAGTACGCCAAGAAGCTCGGTGTGGACACCGACTCCCTGATCCTGTCCCAGCCGGACAACGGTGAGCAGGCACTGGAGATCACGGACATGCTGGTCCGCTCCGGCGCGCTCGACCTCATCGTGATCGACTCCGTCGCCGCCCTGGTGCCGCGGGCCGAGATCGAGGGCGAGATGGGCGACTCCCACGTCGGCCTCCAGGCCCGGCTGATGAGCCAGGCACTGCGCAAGATCACCAGCGCGCTCAACCAGTCCAAGACCACCGCGATCTTCATCAACCAGCTCCGCGAGAAGATCGGCGTGATGTTCGGCTCGCCGGAGACCACGACCGGTGGCCGTGCGCTGAAGTTCTACGCCTCGGTGCGGCTCGACATCCGCCGCATCGAGACCCTCAAGGACGGCACGGACGCGGTCGGCAACCGCACCCGCGTCAAGGTCGTCAAGAACAAGGTCTCGCCGCCCTTCAAGCAGGCCGAGTTCGACATCCTCTACGGCCAGGGCATCAGCCGTGAGGGCGGTCTGATCGACATGGGGGTGGAGCACGGCTTCATCCGTAAGTCCGGCGCCTGGTACACGTACGAGGGCGACCAGCTCGGCCAGGGCAAGGAGAACGCCCGCAACTTCCTCAAGGACAACCCGGATCTCGCCAACGAGATCGAGAAGAAGATCAAGGAGAAGCTCGGCATCGGCGTGCAGCCGCAGGACCCGGCGGCGGAGCCGGGCGCGGACGCCGCGGTGGCGCCGGCCGAACCGGCCGCCGCGGCACCGGCGGCCAAGGGCGCCAAGGGCTCCAAGGCCGCTGCGGCCAAGAGCTAGCCCGCCATGACGCGGCGAACGGAATGGCCGGGCAGCGAGGACGAGAGCCACAGCGCAGCCGGCTACGCCGAGACCCGTAGCGGCCGCAGGGGCCGCCATGGCCGTGAGGACAGCGGTGGCCCCTCCTCGTCGAGGGCCGAGTCGGGGCCACCGCGTACGCCCGAGGAACAGGCGCGGGCCATCTGCCTGCGCCTGCTCACCGGGAACCCGCGTACGCGCAAGCAGCTTGAGGACGCCCTGCGCCAACGGGGCATCCCCGAGGAGGCCGCGGACGAGGTGCTGTCCCGCTTCGAGGAGGTCGGGCTGATCAACGACGCGGCCTTCGCCGACGCCTGGGTGGAGTCCCGCCACCACGGGCGCGGTCTGGCCCGCCGTGCCCTGGCCCGCGAACTCCGCACGAAGGGAGTGGACTCCGCCCTGATCGATGTGGCCGTCGGCCGTCTCGACTCCGAGCAGGAGGAGTCCACCGCCCGCGAGTTGGTCGACCGCAAACTGCGCGCCACCAGAGGGCTGGACCGCGAAAAGCGCCTGCGCCGCCTGGCCGGAATGCTGGCCCGCAAGGGGTACCCGGAGGGCCTCGCCCTCCGCGTCGTCCGACAGGCGCTGGAAGAGGAGGGCGAGGATCCGGACCTGCTGGAGCAGCACGGTCTGCCGGAGGTGTGAGGGGTGGTGGCCGGTGCGACGACCGTCAGCGGCCCCCCACCTCCGAACCCGCCCCCGAAGCCACCCCCAACCCCGCCCGTCGCCAGGCCTGGAAGCCGCCGGCCAGGTCGGTCGCGCGGTGCAGGCCCAGCTGACGCAGGGAGAGCGCGGCGAGGCTCGATGCGTAGCCCTCGTTGCAGATGACCACGATCGGCAGATCGTGATGTGTCGCCTCGGGGGCGCGGTGTGCGCCCGTCGGGTCGAGCCGCCATTCCAGCTCATTGCGTTCGACGATCAGCGCGCCGGGGACGGTGCCGTCGCGCTCCCGCAGCTCCGCATAGCGGATGTCCACCAGCAGCCCGCCCGCCTCCTGGACGGCGGCGGCCTCCCGGGCATCGACCCGGTGCCCCAACTGGCGCCGGGCCTGCGCCAGCAGCGCGTCGATCGCGCTCATGCCCACTCCTCCGGCTGCTCGACCGCTTCGAGCCGCAGCACCGGCCCGGTGCGGCTGTAGCGGCGCATCAGCGGCAGCGGCGGGTAGTAGGCGTGCACCGACACCGCGTGGGTGTCCGCGGAGAGATTGAGCACCTGATGCACATGGTGCGGGCCGAACGCCCGGCCGCGCCCGTCGCTGAGCCGGCGCTCCCGGTCGACGCCGTCGGCGAGTTCCAGGGTCCTCCAGCCCTCGGTGGGCAGCGCGGCGGCGAGCGACTGCTCCGTCAGCTCACCCGTGGCCGCCGCGAAGGCGCCGCGCGAGCCGCCGTGATCGTGCCAGCCGGTGCCGGTGCCGGGCGGCCAGCCGATCAGCCAGGCCTCGCTGCCGCCCGGCCCGTCGAGCCGGAGCCAGGTACGGCCTTCGGGGTCGAGCGGGAGCGAGGCGACCAAGGCCGGGTCGGTGGCGGCCCGGCGGGCGAAGTCGAGGAGTTGGGAGGCGCTGGGCCCGCCGTCGTTGCCGGTGGCAGGCGGGCGCGCAGGGGTGTGTACGTCGGGCACGGAAACCGTCCTGAGTGATCGCGAAGAGGCGCGGCTGCCGGACAGAGGCGGGCGGCTGCGCGGGGAAGGAGATGCGGATCAGCAGGACGGAGGACACATGCAGCCCGCATAGCGGACCAGGTCGAGATGGACCCTCCGCCAGAATCGCGAGCTGTGATCGGTCATTCCCGGAGTGAAGCATGGGGCTTCCCACAGGGTCAACCGCGGAAGACTCCCTCTCCCTGACCTCCCGCTGCCTCCCCGGCCGTACCGCCCCGGGCCCCCTCCCCGGCCTCGCCGCCCCCGGACCCGGCGGTCTCTCCGCTTCCGCCGGACCGCCCGGCGGCCCGGCCGCCCCCGGTCACCGGCCCGTGCGCCCCGCCCCGTACCGCGTTCGCGCACGCCGCCATCTCCGCCGGGCGGACGCCGGACAGCGCCGTGACCAGATGGCCGTCCGGCCGCACGAGCAGCACGGTGTGCGCTGCCGCGCCCGGATAGGCCTCGGTGACCAGGATCTCGGCGTCCATGGGCAGCGCCTCGACCGCATCGGCCAGACGGGGCATCAGGCCCGCCGACTGCCAGTGCCGGCGGTCCCAGACGCCGGTGCCGGGCGCCACCAGCACCACCAGCAGGCCGCGCCCGAGCCGGTCGCGCAGCCGCACCACCGAGCCGTCCGACGCGGTCACCGCCACATCCGTGACCGGCGCGCCGGGCGGCGTCTCGACGAGGGGGCTGCCGGTGTGCTCGGCGGGCGGCCCCAGCGGGGTGCGGCCGTAGACCGGCGGTGCGCCGAGCGGGCCGCGGCCCAGGTGGCCGTCGGTCAGCAAGGTGCTGCGGCCGCGCGCCGCCCCCGGAAGGACGGTGCGCCAGCGGACCGCGCGGCCGTCCCGGAGCAGTGGCAGCGCCTGATCCGCGGCGCGCAGCCGGGCGGCGACGGCGCCCCGGCGCTCGGCCTGGTAGCTGTCGAGCAGTACGTCGGACGCGCCGTGATGCCAGGCCAGGCCCAGTTTCCAGGCAAGGTTCTCGGCGTCCCGCAGCCCTTCGTCCAGGCCCTGGGTGCCGAGGGCGCCCAGCAGATGCGCGGCGTCCCCGGCGAGGAAGGCACGGCCCTGCCGCCAGTCCCGGGCCAGCCGGTGGTGGACGGTGTGCACACCCGTGTCGAGGAGGTCGTACGGCGGGACCAGCCGGCCGTGTCCGCGCCCCCGGGTGCCGTCGCCCTCCGCGCCGGACTCGCCGGCCGGGCCCGACGGGGACTCGCTGGTCCAGCCGGCCAGCGAGTCCCGGATCCGGGCGACCAGGGCGTCCGGGGTGACCAGCTCGCGCCCCGGCGGCAGCAGCCAGTCCAGCCGCCAGACATGGCCGGCCAGCGGTCGGGCGGAGACCTCGCTGCCCGGCCCGCCGCCCTGCCGGGGCGGAGAGCGGTGCAGCAGGGCCTCACCGGGCCAGGGGAGCTCACAGCGCAGCGCGGCCACCGCATGCCGTTCGACGGCCGTCCGGCCCGGGAAGCGGATGTCCAGCAGCTTGCGGACGGTCGACCGGGGGCCGTCGCAGCCGATGAGGTAACTCCCGCGCCACCACGTCCCGTCGGGGCCGCGGGTGTGGGCGCTGACCCCGTGCTCGTCCTGTTCGAGACCGGTGAGCCGGCTGCCGGTGACGATCTCGGCGAGCTTCTCGTGGGCGAGGGCGGTGCGCAGGGCGCGGGTGAGCGCGTGCTGCGGGAGGTGGACCGGGGAAGCGGTGGCGGGGGCGGCCGCGCCGTCGGGGGTCCGTGGGGCGAAGGCGATGCGTTCGCGCAGGCGCCGTCGGCGCATCGTGCGCCAGGCCGTCCAGTGGGTGCCGGCGCTGTGCAGGGTGCCGGCGCAGCCGAGCCGGGCGACGAAGGCGGCGGTGTCCGGGCGGAGCACGACGGTGCGGGCGGGCCGGGCGTCCTCCTGGCCGGTGGTCTCGTCGAGGACGACGGTCGGGACGCCGAGGCGGGCGAGGGCGAGCGACAGGGAGAGGCCGACCGGGCCGGCCCCGACGATGATCACCGGGTCCACGGCGCAGCTCCCCGGGGCCGCTGGTACGTACGGGACATGCGGGAACTGGCAGTTGGAGCCCGGTGCGTGATCACACAGCGTATGCAACCCACTGCGACCGCTCGCGTCAAGTGACGGAGGCGGTGGCGGGTATGCCACCGCCTCCGGACGGATCGATATCGGCCGCGGACGGCCCGCTGTGCCTCAGTCCTTGGTGCCGACCGGCCCGTCGGGCACCGCGTCGGAGACCTCCATCGCGTCGGTGGCCGACACTGGCTCACCGGCCGTGGCGATCCCGATGCCCGTCTTGGCCCGCCGGCCGCGCCGCTCGATCCAGTTGGCGAGGGCGGACAGCGCCAGACACATCGCGACATAGATGCTGCCGGTCACGATGATGAACGGCACATAGGTGTCATTGCCGTTGACGATGATGTTGGTGCTCATCTGGCGGGCGGTGAAGAGCAGTTCCTCGAAGGTGATGATGTAGCCGAGGGAGGTGTCCTTCAGGGTCACCACGAGCTGACTGATGATCGTCGGCAGCATCGCCCGCACGGCCTGCGGGATCAGCACCGTCGTCATGACCTGCGTCTTGCTCATGCCCAGGGCGTACGCGGCCTCGCGCTGCCCCGTGGGCACGGAGTTGATACCGGCCCGCAGCACCTCGGCCTGCACCGAGCCGTTGTAGACCGTCAGTCCGACGACCAGTGCCCAGAACTGCGGCTGGTCGCCCGCCAGGCCGAGGCTCTCCCGGTTGCTGAGGAGGATCACCCACAGCGCGTAGATGGTGATCAGCAGCGGAACGGCCCGGAAGAGCTCGATGAACCCGGTCGCCACCCAGCGGACCGGCTTGTGGTCCGAGAGCCGCGCCACCGCGAGCAGCACGCCCAGCACCAGCGACAGCACCGCCGCCACCGCGAAGACCTGAAGCGTGGTCAGCAGACCGTCGCGGATATTGGTCCGCACACCGGCGTTGTTGAAGATGTTCCACACCTCGGGCGCGAGCTGGCCCTGGGTGTTCAGCCGCATCACGACGAAGACGATCAGCCCCAGCACCGCGAGGGCGCCGGCCACGGAGTAGACGCGGTTGCGTGTCTTCGCCTTCGGTCCCGGTACGTCATAGAGAACGCTGGCGCCGCTCATGCCCTTACCTCGCTTCGTTCCGCCCCGCCTGCGCGTGGCACCCACGTCGTGCTGATCCCCTGGTGGCGTCCGTTCATCGGGCGACCCCCATACGGCGCTCCAGCAGCCGGAAGAGGCCGCTGATGGCGAAGGTGATGATGAGGTAGGCGAGCGCGGTCCACAGGAAGATCCAGGCGATCGCGTAGCCCTTGTCGTTGAGCAGCTTGGAGACGTTGAACAGCTCGCCGAAGCCGAACGCTCCGGCGATCGCGGAGTTCTTCGTCAGCGCGATGAAGATGCTGCTCAGCGGGGGCAGTACGGTGCGCGTGGCCTGCGGGAGCACGATCTGGCCCAGCGTCTGGGCGAAGGTCATACCGAGGCTTCGTGCGGCCTCCGCCTGTCCCAGCGGCACGGTGTTGATGCCGGAGCGCACCGCCTCGCACACGAAGGAGGAGGTGTAGAAGCCGAGCGCCAGTGTGGCCAGCACGTAGGGGCTCGCGCCCTGGAAGAGGACCTGCGGGACGACGAAGAAGGCGACGAGGAAGAGCAGTGTCAGCGGTGTGTTGCGCAGCACCGTGACCCAGGCCGTCCCGAAGGCGCGCAGCGGCGGAATCGGAGAGACCCGGAAACCGGCTATGAGCACGCCGAGTACCAGCGCGAGCAGCGCGCTGGACGCGGTGATCGCCAGGGTTCCGAGGAATCCGTCCCGGAACTCGGGCAGATAATCGAGGAGTACGTTCATGGGGTCTCCGCGGTAGCGGTCATCGGGGCGGCGGCGGGAAGGGAGTCAGCGGCGGGCGCAGACACGGCGCCCCGCACACCCGCCGCGGCGGGCGTACGGGGCGGCACGGTCCGGTGGGTTCGCGAGCGCCTCAGTAGCGGGGCAGCGGCGTCTCCGGGGCGACGAACTTCGACCCGGACTTGCCGAGCGTGCCGTCGTACGCCTTCTTGTAGTCACCGTTCTTGATGTGGGCCTCCAGCGCGTCGGTGATCGCGTTGCGCAGGGCCTTGTCGGTCTTGTCCATGCCGACGCCGTAGGGCTCCTTGGTGAAGGGCTTGCCGACGACCCGGAGCTTCTGGGGGCGCTGGGCGGCGTAGCCCTTGAGGATCGCGTCGTCGGTGGTGACCGCTTGGACCTGGCCGTCGAGCAGGTTCTTCACGCAGTCCGAGTACTTCGACTGCTGGCTGGTGACGGCGCCGTACTTCTTCTTCTTGATCTCCTGCAGCGGCGTGGAGCCGACGATCGAGCAGACCTTCTTGCCCCGGACGGAGTCCGCTCCGGTGATGGACTTGTCGTCCTTGCGCACCAGGAGGTCCGCACCGGCCGTGTAGTACGGGCCCGCGAAGCCGACCTGCTTCTTGCGCTCGTCGTTGATCGTGTAGGTACCGACGTAGTAGTCGACCTGGCCGTTGGAGATGGTGGTCTCACGGACGTTGGAGTCGATCGTCTTGAACTGGATCTGCTTCTCGGAGAAGCCCAGGTCGGCGGCGACCATCTTGGCGATCTCGATGTCGAAGCCGGAGTACTTGCCGGTGGTGTCCTTGAAGCCCAGGAACGGCTGGTCGGCCTTGACACCGATGACGAGCTTCTTGGCCTGCTGTGCCTTCTTCAGCACCGGCGAGTCGATCTTCGGGGCCGAGGCGACCTTGTAGTCGCCGCTGAAGACATCCCCGCCGGCCGGCTTGTCGCCCGCCGCACCCGACTCGCCGCCACACGCGGTGGCCGTCGCCGCCAGCGCGAGCACCACCGCACCGGCCGCAGCCGTCTTACGCATCCTCATGGTGAACATCCTTTGGTTCAGCAGGTGTTGGCAATGATGGTGGCCCAACTGCGGCCTCAGTGGTGGAGGATCTTCGACAGGAAGTCCTTGGCGCGGTCGCTGCGCGGGTTGTTGAAGAACTGGTTCGGCTCGGCCTCTTCGACGATGCGGCCGTCCGCCATGAAGACGACCCGGTTCGCCGCGGAGCGCGCGAAGCCCATCTCATGGGTGACCACGACCATCGTCATGCCGTCCCGGGCGAGCTGCTGCATGACGTCCAGCACCTCGTTGATCATTTCCGGGTCGAGCGCGGAGGTCGGCTCGTCGAACAGCATCACCTTCGGGTCCATCGCCAGCGCGCGGGCGATCGCCACGCGCTGCTGCTGACCACCGGAGAGCTGTGCGGGGTACTTGTCCGCCTGGGTGCCGACGCCGACCCGGTCGAGCAGGGCGCGAGCCTTCTTGGCGGCTTCCGCCTTGTCCGTTTTACGGACCTTGGTCTGGCCCAGCATCACGTTTTCGAGCACCGTCTTGTGCGCGAAAAGGTTGAAGGACTGGAAGACCATGCCCACATCGGCGCGCAGCCGGGCCAGTTCGCGGCCCTCCTGCGGCAGTGGCCTGCCATCGATCGCGATGCTGCCGCTGTCGATGGTCTCCAGGCGGTTGATCGTGCGGCAGAGCGTCGACTTGCCGGAGCCCGAGGGCCCGATCACGACGACGACCTCGCCGCGGTTGATCGTCAGGTCGATGTCCTGGAGCACGTGCAGCGCGCCGAAGTGCTTGTTCACGTTGTCCAGCACAACCAGCTGGTCCCCTGCGGGCGCGGGACCCTCGGCGTTCTTGGTCACCGATACTTCGCTCATCGGCGGGTAGCTCCGTCCTCCTCGATTGGGGAGGACCCTAGTGACGCCCCGCGACCAGCGTCATTACATCTGAGGGGAACTTGAGCATAACGATCCGGCCGCGGCGGGACCCCGGGCGCGCAGCGCGGCGGGAGCGGCGGATACGACGCCATGGTGGTGTACCCGGCGTACCGGCTGGGTAACGGATGGCGGCGCGGAGGTGGCCGCCTCTTGACGCGCGGGCCTCCTATCGCCGTAGATGCCCTGTGGCCTGTACGCACGCACCCGGGAGGAGGGCCAGATGAGACTGCTGCTCGTCGAGGATGACGATCATGTGGCCGCGGCCCTGTCCGCGGTGCTCGCCAAGCACGGTCTGGCCGTCGTGCACGCGCGCAACGGTGAGGACGCGCTCAAGGCCCTGCTGCCCGACGCCGGGGAGCCGTTCGCGGTGGTGCTGCTCGATCTCGGCCTGCCCGACCAGGACGGTTTCGAGGTCTGCGGCCGGATCCGCAAGCTCTGCGCCACCCCCGTCATCATGGTCACCGCGCGGTCCGATGTGCGCTCCCGTATCCACGGGCTCAACCTCGGCGCGGACGACTATGTCGTCAAGCCGTACGACACCGGTGAGCTGCTGGCCCGTATCCACGCGGTGAGCCGGCGCAACGCCCCCGGGGGCGCCGAACAGCCCGCCGAGGAGGGCGCCGCCGAGGAGGCGCTGCGGCTGGGTGCGGTCACCGTCGAACTCTCCACCCGCCAGGTGGCGGTGGACGGCGCCGCGGTCCCGCTCACCCGCAAGGAGTTCGACCTGCTCGCGCTGCTCGCCCAGCGCCCCGGTGTGGTCTTCCGCCGGGAGCAGATCATCAGCGAGGTGTGGCGCACGAGCTGGGAGGGCACCGGCCGGACCCTGGAGGTGCATATCGCCTCACTCCGCGCCAAACTGCGGATGCCCGCACTGATCGAGACGGTGCGCGGCGTCGGCTACCGTCTGGTCGCCCCGGCCCCCGGCCCGGGGGCGCGGACGTCCGCCGCCCCGGCCTCCTGAAGGCCGCCGCGACCAGGTGCGCACCCGACTCCTCCCGCTCCTCATCGTCCTCATGGCCGGTGTCCTGCTCGCCCTCGGCGTCCCGCTCGGCGTCAGCACGGCCGGGGTGGAGCAGCAGCGCGTGGTCGTCGACCGGATCGACGACGCCGCCCGCTTCGCCTCCCTCGCCCAGTTCGTCACCGCCCGTCCCGACGCGGACGCCGACAACAAGACCGCGGAGGAGGACGAGCGGCGCGCCACCCTCCGTACCGAACTCGCGCGCTACTACGACCTCTACGGCATACGTGCCGGTGTCTTCTACCGCGATCGCACCCCGATGGCAGCCGCCCCCGTCGGCATGCCCGTACCCCAGGACGGTGAGGCCGGCCGGGCGTTCAGCGAGGCGCTGGCCGGCCGCCGCAGCCATGACCCGCACCAGGTCTGGCCCTGGGACGACACCGGCCGCATCCCTGTCGCCTCCCCGGTGATCCGCGACGGCGATGTGGTCGCCGTCGTCATGACCGACTCGCCCACGGAGCAGATGCGCGGGCGCGTCCTGCGCGACTGGCTGCTGATCGCGGCCGGCGAGTGCGCGGCCATGCTCGTCGCCGTCGCCGCGGCCTTCCGCCTCACCGGCTGGGTGCTGCGGCCCGTACGGGTCCTGGACGCGGCCAGCCACGACATCGCCACCGGCCGGATGAACGCCCGCGTCGCCGCCACCGCGGGCCCGCCCGAACTGCGCCGGCTGGCCCGGTCGTTCAACGAGATGGCCGACAACGTCGAGGACGTGCTGGAACAGCAGCGCGCCTTCGTCGCCGACGCCTCCCACCAGCTGCGCAACCCGCTGTCCGCGCTGCTGCTGCGGATCGAGCTGCTGGCCCTCGAACTCCCCGACGGCAACGCCGAGATCGCCTCGGTGCGCACCGAGGGCAAACGCCTGGCCCGGGTCCTGGACGATCTGCTCGATCTCGCCCTCGCCGAACACACCGCCGCCGACGTCCAGCTCACCGATGTCGCCGCGCTGGCCGCCGAACGCGTCGGCTCCTGGCGCCCGCTGGCCGACGACAAGGGCGTCGGCCTCACCTACGAGGGGCAGCCCGCGGTCACCGGCTGGGCCGACCCGGTGGCCCTCTCCAGCGCCCTGGACGCCGTGATCGACAACGCCCTGAAATTCACCCCGGAGGGCCGCCCGGTCACCGTCGGCGTCGCACCGGACGGCGAGCGTGTCCACATCACCGTCGCCGACCGGGGCCCCGGTCTCACCGACGACGAGCTCTCCCGGGTCGGTGACCGTTTCTGGCGCAGCAGCCGCCACCAGAACGTCTCCGGTTCGGGTCTCGGCCTGTCGATCACCCGTACCCTGCTCACCGCGGGCGGCGCCGGGATCAGCTATGCCCCGCATCCGCCGCACGGGCTGAAGGTCACGGTCACCGTGCCGCGCACCGCCCCGTGAGGGGACCGACCGCGCGGCGCTGGACAGCCCGGCCGACTGTGCTACCGTCGACGACGTTGCAGTTGTGGTACCCATGAACTTTGTGCGCGCCCGGAGGCTGGAAGCCCCGGGCGTTCCTTGTTTTCCGGACCTGTTCCGGTGTGGGGCAATCATCTCGGCGACAAGGAGGCCGTGCAGTACGGTCTCCCGTTTGCCCCATGAAGGAGAAAAACATGGCTTCCGGCACCGTCAAGTGGTTCAACTCGGAAAAGGGCTTCGGCTTCATCGAGCAGGACGGCGGCGGCCCCGATGTCTTCGCCCACTACTCGAACATCGCCGCGCAGGGCTTCCGTGAGCTCCTGGAGGGCCAGAAGGTCACCTTCGACGTGACCCAGGGCCCCAAGGGCCCGCAGGCGGAGAACATCGTCGCCGCCTGACGCACCTCGCGTCCCGCGAACGGGGCCCGCACCGGCACGTCCGGTGCGGGCCCCGGTCCGTTCACGGGCGCCCCGCCGCCCCCGGCGGACGTCTCAGGGCTTCTGGGACACGTAATAGCGCCGGGCACCGGTGTGCAGCTCCAGCGGGTCGGTGAACACCGCCGTCCGCAGATCCACCTTCTGCGCGGCATGCACCTGGCGCCCGATCCAGTCCCGGCTGTCGATCACGGTCCGGGTGATGCCCTCGGTCAGCGCGGCGTCCTCGCGGTCCGTCGTCACCAGCAGATTCGCCACCGCGATCGTCTTCACCGCCTGCCCGCCCTGGGCCCTCGGATAGGCGTCGGCGGGCATCACCGCGGCACGGTAGTAGCGGGTGCGCTCGCCCTGCCGGTGCAGCGCCTCGCTCAGATCCCCGAGCTGGACCAGCCGCACCGGGAAGCGCTGCGCCAGCCGCTGCACCGCCGTCGTCGGCAGCCCGCCGGACCAGAAGAAGGCATCCAGCTTGTGCTGCTCCAGCAGCTTCGGCATCCGGTCGATGCCGACCCGCACCGGCTCGATGTCCGTGGCGAAATCCAGCCCGGCCGCCTCCACCAGCCGCCGGGTGATCAGCTGGACGCCGGAGCCGTCGGTCCCCACCCCCACCCGCAGCCCCCGCAGATCCTTCGCGGAGCGCACCGCGGAGCCCTTCGGCACCACCAGCTGCGTGTAGTCGTCGTACAGCCGCGCACAGGCCCGCAGCGCGTCCGCGCCCGGCTCGCCCCGGACCTGGTACGCGGCGACCGCGTCCGCCGTCGCGATGCTGAACCCCGCACGCCCGGCGACCAGCTGCCGCAGATTGTCGATCGAGCCCTCGCTGCGGGCCAGCCGCAGATCCACATCCGGCAGGTCATGCGCCAGATCCTGCTTCAGCAGCTCCCCGTAGCGCGCGTAGACGCCGGTCGGCACGCCCGTCGCCAGCGTCACCTGCCCCCGGGGCGCGGGCGCGGCGCCCGTCGACAGCAGCCACCACAGCGCCAGCCCGAGGGTGACCAGTGCCGCGATCGCCGCCTGGGCGGCGCGGTGACCGGTGCGGGGGAGTGCTGTGACCATGGGCGGGATCCTGCCAGGGCCGCGGCGGGAAGGGGAGGGGCGCGGGCCGGTCGTGACGTCATCGGTGCCGTATCGCTCCCCGCCGCGGCCCCGGACCGGGGCTTGCACCCGTATCCCCAGGAGTTACGGTGGCGACGTGGCGCCCGTTCCGCTCCGGCGGCAGAGGGCGGCCCCTCACCTCGTGACCAGCGGGGACCCGGCACGTCCCCACCCGCGCGCCCGGCGGCGCGCACCGAAGAGCATCCTCCATCCCGAGCGCACCGGCGCCGGTACCCCACAGCGGCCCCTCTGACGCGCCGGTGCGGGAAGCGACCTCTCATGAAACCGCCCACCGCACTACGGCCCGACACCCGTGCCCGGTCCGAAACCGTCCGCCCGCCCCCGGGGGCCGCCGATGCCGGGCTGCTCCTCCTGCGGCTGACCGTGGGCCTGATCCTGGCCGGCCACGGCGCCCAGAAACTCTTCGGCCTCTTCGGCGGCCGCGGACTCGACGCCACGGCAAAGGGCTTCGAAGCCCTCGGCTACCGCCCCGGCTCCTTCTTCGCCGGCCTCGCCGGATGCTCGGAACTCCTCGGCGGCCTCGGCCTCGCCGTCGGTCTGCTCACCCCGCTGGCAGCCGCCGCCCTGATCGGCGTGATGATCAACGCCATGGCCCTCGCGGCGCCCAAGGGGCTCTGGGAGGAGACCGGCGGCATGGAGTATCCGCTGACCATCGCCGTCGTCGCGCTGACCGTCGCGGCCACCGGCCCCGGCCGCTTCGCGCTCGACCGCCCCTTCCGCTGGGGCCACGGCGGCTGGCGCAGCGCGGGCTTCGCCCTGGTGGCCGGTGGTGTGGTCGCCGGGATCGTGCTCGCGCTCTGAGCGGAGGTCCCGCCCTTCCGCGCCGGGCGGTCCCGGCCGGGCCTCCGGCGTCGGGAGGTACTTCCGGCACCGCCTACCCTTGTGGGCATGAGCAGCAGTGACCGGAGCCAGGCAGTGGGCGTCAACAAGAGCTACGAGATCCGCACCTACGGGTGCCAGATGAACGTCCACGACTCCGAGCGGTTGTCCGGCCTGCTGGAAGAGGCCGGATATGTGCCCGCCCCCAAGGATGGCGACGGCGCCGATGTCGTGGTCTTCAACACCTGCGCGGTACGGGAGAACGCCGACAACCGGCTCTACGGCAACCTCGGCCAGCTCGCCCCCAAGAAGGCCGCGCGGCCCGGGATGCAGATCGCCGTCGGCGGCTGCCTCGCCCAGAAGGACCGCGACACCATCGTCAAGAAGGCCCCCTGGGTGGACGTGGTCTTCGGGACGCACAACATCGGCAAGCTGCCGGTGCTGCTGGAGCGCGCCCGCGTCCAGGAAGAGGCGCAGGTCGAGATCGCCGAATCACTGGAGGCGTTCCCCTCGACGCTGCCCACCCGGCGGGAGAGCGCCTACGCGGCCTGGGTCTCCATCTCCGTGGGCTGCAACAACACCTGCACCTTCTGCATCGTGCCCGCGCTGCGCGGCAAGGAGAAGGACCGCCGGCCCGGCGACATCCTGGCCGAGATCGAGGCGCTGGTCTCCGAGGGCGTCAGCGAGATCACCCTGCTCGGCCAGAACGTCAACGCCTACGGCTCCGACATCGGCGACCGGGAGGCCTTCAGCAAGCTGCTGCGCGCCTGCGGCACGATCGAGGGTCTGGAGCGGGTGCGCTTCACCTCCCCGCACCCCCGCGACTTCACCGACGACGTGATCGCCGCCATGGCCGAGACGCCGAATGTGATGCACCAGCTCCACATGCCGCTGCAGTCCGGCTCCGACCGCGTCCTGAAGGCGATGCGCCGCTCGTACCGCCAGGAGCGCTTCCTCGGCATCATCGAGAAGGTGCGGGCCGCGATGCCGGACGCCGCCCTCTCCACGGACATCATCGTCGGCTTCCCGGGCGAGACCGAGGAGGACTTCGAACAGACCCTGCACACGGTCCGCGAGTCCCGCTTCGCCCAGGCCTTCACCTTCCAGTACTCCAAGCGCCCCGGCACCCCGGCCGCCGACATGGACGGCCAGATCCCCAAGGCCGTCGTCCAGGAGCGCTATGAGCGGCTGGTCGCCCTCCAGGAGGAGATCTCCTGGGCGGAGAACAAGAAGCAGGTCGGCCGCACCCTGGAGGTCCTGGTCGCCGAGGGCGAGGGCCGCAAGGACGAGGCGACGCACCGCCTGTCCGGCCGCGCCCCCGACAACCGCCTGGTCCACTTCACCCGCCCCGACGAGCCGGTCCGCCCCGGCGACGTGGTGACCGTCGAGGTCACCTACGCCGCCCCGCACCACCTCCTGGCGGAGGGCCCGGCGCAGGCGGTCCGCCGTACCCGGGCCGGGGACGCCTGGGAGAAGCGCAACGCCGCCCCGGCGGAGAAGCCCCAGGGCGTGCTGCTGGGCCTGCCCACCATCGGGGCCCCGGCGCCGAGCCCGGCGCCCGCCGCCGGCTGCGGCTGCGACTGACCCGGTCCCGCACAGCCGCCCCGGGCACGGCGACCGGCCCCGCACCCGGGGCGTTACGCTGCGTGCCATGCTCGTAGCCGCCGCCCTCTGCCCCTGTCCGCCGCTGCTCGTCCCGGAGGTGGCCGCCGGGGCGGCGCCCGAACTCGATGCCCTGCGTGCCGCCTGTCTGGACGCGATCGGCGTGCTCGCCGCGGCCCGTCCCGACCGGCTGGTCGTCCTCGGCCCCACCGACGAGGCCGGCCGCGGCGGCTACCCCCAGGGCGCCATCGGTTCCTTCCGCGGCTTCGGGGTGGACTTCGAGGTGCCACTGGGCGCCGCGGAGACCGCCCCGGACCGGGAACTCCCGCCGTCGCTGTCCGTCGGCGCCTGGCTGCTGTCCCGTACGGACTGGGACGACGCCCCCGTGGAGGCGCTCGGGGTGCCGCGGTCACTGCCCCGCGACCGCTGTCTGGAGCTGGGCCGGGAGACCGCCGCGGCCGCTCCCCGGGTCGCCCTGCTGGTGCTGGGGGACGGCAGCGCCTGCCGGACGGTGAAGGCGCCGGGCTACTTCGACGAGCGGGCCGAGGGCTTCGACGCCGAGGTGGCCCGCGCCCTGGGCAACGCCGACATCGCCGCACTGGCCGCCCTCGGCGAGGAGCGGGCGGCCGACCTCCAGGCGTCCGGACGCGCCTGCTGGCAGGTCCTGGCGGGGGCGGCGGAGGGCACGGACCACAACGGCCGGCTGCTCCGGGAGGAGGCTCCCTACGGGGTGGGGTACTTCGTGGCGGCTTGGTCGTAGGGGGCGCGTCTGCGGGGCGGCTACGGGGACGGACGCGAGGTGGGTGGGGGTGCGGCATCGGCCGCGAGGCGGGTGCGGGGTTCGGGTATGGCAACGGCCGCGAGGCGCTTCGGCCCGCGGCCGTTGCGGCGCTGCTCCGGTCGGTCAGCGGGTCCGGTGCCGCGCGCTCTCGCTGTCCGCGGCGGCCTCCGCCGACTGCTGCCGGGGGATCCCGGCGCTCTCACCGGCCTGCTCGGCCCGCGGCTCCACGGCGTCTGCCGCCTCCGCGGTCGGCTCCGCCGTCGTGTCCCCGGACGCCTCCGGCGCCGCCGCGTCCGCCGGCTCCGGTGCGGCCGCCGCCGGGCCCTCGGCTTCGGCCGTGGCCTCGTCGGCGTTCCCGGCGTCCCCGGCCCGCACCGGAGCGGCGTCCGCCGGAGCCGCCTGCGCCGTCGGCTCCTTCGCCTCGGCGGTCACCGCCGCAGCGGCACTCTCCTCCGTCGACGCTCCGGACTTACGGCGGCGAAACCGCGAAAACACGCCCATAACTGCTCCTACGCTCTTCATGTGGCGACATCCCAGGCCGCCCGGGAGCGGACCGTTGCGCCGCCCGCGGGCGCCGGGCACTGCTCCGGCTCTCGGGACCTCGCAACAGGCAACGACGTCATCGGTGGCCCGTCACGTCGCTCGTTCGAGATGGCGGCCCGAGGTTTGCGAGACTGACCGGGTGAACACCGCCGCTCCCGCTCCGCGGGTCATCGCCGTCGTCGGTCCCACCGCGGCCGGAAAGTCCGATCTGGGCGTCGCGCTCGCACAGCACCTGGGGGGCGAGGTGATCAACGCCGACTCCATGCAGCTCTACCGGGGCATGGACATCGGCACCGCCAAGCTCACGCCCGAGGAGCAGCAGGGCGTCCCGCACCGCCTCCTGGACATCTGGGACGTGACCTGTGCCGCCAGCGTCGCCGAGTACCAGCGGCTGGCCCGCGCCGAGATCGACCGGCTGCTCGCCGAGGGCCGCACCCCGGTCCTGGTCGGCGGCTCCGGCCTCTATGTACGCGGCGCCATCGACGCACTCGACTTCCCCGGCACCGATCCGGAGGTGCGCGCCCGCCTGGAGGCCGAACTGGCCGCCTCGGGCAGCGGTGCGCTGCACGCCCGGCTGGCCGCCGCCGACCCCGAGGCCGGCCGCGCGATCCTCGCGAGCAACGGCCGCCGCATCGTGCGCGCCCTGGAGGTCATCGAAATCACCGGCCGCCCCTTCACCGCCAACCTCCCCGGCCACGAAGCGGTCTACGACACCCTGCAGATCGGCGTCGACGTCGCCCGCCCCGAGCTCGACGAGCGGATCGCACGGCGGGTCGACCGCATGTGGGAGGCCGGCCTGGTCGACGAGGTGCGCCGACTGGAGGGCGAGGGACTGCGGGAGGGCCGTACGGCGTCCCGGGCGCTCGGCTACCAGCAGGTGCTCGCCCAGCTCGCGGGGGAGTGCACCGAGCAGGAGGCGCGCGACGAGACGGTACGCGCCACCAAGCGCTTCGCGCGCCGCCAGGACTCGTGGTTCCGGCGGGACCCACGGGTCCACTGGCTGAGCGGCGCCGCCGAGCACCGGGGGGAACTTCCCGGGCAGGCAATGGCGTTGCTCGAACGACCGGTCACAGCCTGATCACGTCATGGCATCGGGACGCTCCGGCCGCCATCCGGGCCCCTGAGGGCGTGTCATCATCGACCTTCGATCGAGGCGTGCAGTCTGCAGTGGGGAGGGCGCGTGGCAATGGAGGCCGGCCCTCGCAACGGAGCGCACCAACCGGACAGTGGCGCCGACACGGCTCCTCTGACCGACGACGGTCCCGACACCGGTGACGGTCTGTCGGGCCCGGACGGTGCCGTCCGCGGACCGCTCACCGACCCGGACGCCCTCGACGACTCCGACGCCCCGGACGACGGTGCGAACGGCCCCGGAGAAGGCGGCGAGTCCTTCCGGGAGCTGCGTCCGCCGCGCCGGCTGCGGCTGTGGCAGCTGGCACCGATCGTGGTGCTCGCCGCGCTCGGCTCGCTGATGTTCGCCTTCCCCCTCGCCTTCGAGCTGGGCGGCGACGGCGGCGCGATGATCGCGATGCTCGGCCTGCTGCTGTGCTGCTGCGCCGCGGGCTGGGGCATGATGGCCGCCCGCCGCGTCGGCTGCACCTGGCCCGGCCTCCCCGCACAGGGCTCCGGCCGCCGCGCCTGCTGGCGCGTGGTGCTGATCTACGCCGTCCTGGTGGCCCTTCCGGCATCACTGGCCATCTGGCGGGTGGCACGGCTGCGGTGAGGGGGTAGCGGGCGGTCTTTCCGCGCTGCCTGCTTTCCGCGCCGCCCGTTCTTCCGCGCCGCCTGTTTTTTCCCCGCCGCCCACCCCCCTTCGGGGGGTGGGCGGGTGTAGTCAGCACCCTGCGGCCCGGGACCGAGCCCCTGCGGCCCGAGGCAAAGCCCCTGCGGCCCGGGACCGAGCCCCCTGCCGCCCCGGACGCCCTCTCCCGCGGGAAGCCCTCCCCCAGCCGGGCCACGGCCCCCGGCCCCGTACCCCCACACCCCCACCCTCCCCGTACGATGCAACAGTGACCAGCACGCAGCGCCTCGCCTTCCTCAAGGGCCACGGCACCGAGAACGACTTTGTGATCGTCCCCGACCCGGACGGCCGGCTCGATCTGTCCGCGACCGCCGTCGCCAGGATCTGCGACCGGCGGGCCGGTCTCGGCGGCGACGGCCTGCTGCGCGTCGTACGCTCCGCCGCGCACCCCGAGGCGCGCGACCTGGCCGACGAGGCCGAGTGGTTCATGGACTACCGCAACGGCGACGGCTCGATCGCCGAGATGTGCGGCAACGGCGTCCGCGTCTTCGCCCGCTATCTGCTGCACGCCGGTCTGGTCGAGGCCGGTGACCTCGCGATCGCCACCCGCGCCGGCGTACGCCGTGTGCACCTCGCCAAGACCGGCGATGTCACGGTCTCCATGGGCCGGGCCGAACTCCCCGCGGAGGGCGTCGTCGTCACCCTCGGCGGCCGCAGCTGGCCGGCCCGCAACGTGAACATGGGCAATCCGCACGCGGTCGCCTTTGTCGAGGATCTGGCCCACGCCGGTGACCTGCTGGCCGTACCGCCGTTCAGCCCAGCGTCGGTTTATCCCGACGGCGTGAACGTCGAGTTCGTCGTCGACCGCGGGCCGCGCCATGTGGCGATGCGGGTGCACGAACGCGGCTCGGGCGAGACCCGCTCCTGCGGCACCGGCGCCTGCGCGGTCGCCGTCGCCACCGCCCGCCGGGACGGTCTGGACCCCGCGGAGACCGGTACGCCCGCCACATACCGGGTCGATGTGCTCGGCGGCAGCCTCTCGATCACCGAGCGCCCCGACGGCACGGTCGAGATGACCGGCCCGGCCGAGATCGTCGCCGAGGGCACCTTCGACGCCGCCTGGCTGGCCGCCGCGCTCGCCTGACGCGCGCCGCCGCCGTACCGGGCCCCGGGCCCGCTCCGAGGAGGGTTCCGGCCAAAAGATTCGCTCGAACGGGTGATCCGCTTCACGCTGAGCGAGAGGCGGACAGCGGTGCGTGATGGGCTCGGTAGCATCAAGCACCGGCCCGGACGCCCGAACTGACGCGCCCCACCGCCGGTCGACGCTGCCGGAGGTGCCCATGAGCGCAGAGGCCACTAACCCTGGTAATCCTGGAGCAGCGGGCCGCAAGCGCGGCCGCCGCAGACTGGAACTCAGAGGTTTGCGCCGCATCGGCCGCGCCGCACTGCTCGGCGCGGACCCGCGCGACGGCCTCCCGCACGCCCTCGAACACGTCGCCAAGGTGCACCGCGGCCACCACCCCGACGCCGACCTGGACACCCTCACCAGGGCCTATCTGCTCGCCGAGTCCTCGCACCGCGGCCAGCTGCGCAAGAGCGGCGAGCCGTACATCACCCACCCGCTCGCGGTGACCCTCATCCTCGCCGAACTCGGCGCGGAGACCACGACCTTGACCGCCTCCCTGCTCCACGACACCGTCGAGGACACGGAAGTGACGCTGGATCAGGTGCGGGAGCTGTTCGGCGCCGAGGTCTGCTATCTCGTCGACGGGGTCACCAAACTGGAGAAGGTCGACTACGGCGCGGCCGCCGAACCGGAGACCTTCCGCAAGATGCTGGTGGCGACCGGCAATGACGTCCGGGTGATGTCGATCAAGCTCGCCGACCGGCTGCACAACATGCGCACCCTCGGCGTGATGCGCCCCGAGAAGCAGGCCCGGATCGCCAAGGTGACCCGCGATGTGCTGATCCCGCTCGCCGAACGCCTCGGCGTCCAGGCGCTGAAGGCCGAGCTGGAGGACCTGGTCTTCGCGATCCTGCATCCCGAGGAGTACGCCACCACCCGGGCCCTGGTCATGGAGTACTCCGCCCGGCCCGATCCGCTCGCCGCCCTCGCGCAGCGGGTGCGCACGGTCCTCGACGAGGCCGGTATCGACGCCGAAGTTCTCGTCCGGTCCCGGCACTTCGTCTCCGTCCACCGGGTGCGCCTGGCGCGCGGGGCGCTGACCGGTGCCGACCTGGGGCGGCTGCTGGTGCTGGTCGCCGAGGACGCCGACTGTTACGCCGTCCTCGGTGAGCTGCACACCTGCTTCACCCCGGTGATCTCCGAGTTCAAGGACTTCATCGCGGCCCCCAAGTTCAACCTCTACCAGTCGCTGCACACCGCGGTCACCGGCCCGTCCGGCGAGGTAGCCGAGACCCTGATCCGTACGCACCAGATGCACCGGGTCGCCGAGGCCGGGGTGATCGCGCTCGGCAACCCCTACGCCCCCACGGACGGCGTGGACGCCCCCGAGGGCGAGCGGGCCGACCCGACCCGCCCCGGATGGCTCTCCCGGCTGCTGGAGTGGCAGCGCACCACCCCCGACCCGGACACGTTCTGGACCTCACTGCGGGACGATCTCGCCCAGGACCGGGAGATCACCGTCTTCTGCACCGACGCCCCGCCGGACGGCACAGGGGGTGTCATCGGTCTGCCCGCCGGGGCGAGTTGCGTGGACGCCGCCTACGAACGGCACGGCGAGGCGGCGCACTGCTGCATCGGCGCGCGCGTCAACGGCCGGCTCGCCACCCTCGCCACGGTCCTGCACGACGGCGACAGCCTGCAGCTGCTGATGGCGCCGGACCCCGCGGCCGGCCCCTCGCCCGAATGGCTGGAGCACGCCCGTACGCCCGCCGCCCGGCTCGCCATCGGCCGGTGGCTGGCCGGGCCGGGGGAGTCCTGTGCCCGCCCGGCAGGCCCCCGCGAGGGGCTCACCGCGGCCGTCCCGGACCGCCGCGCCACGGAGCCCGACCACCCCGGTGCGGACCCCGTCGCGCCCGCCTCGGTCCTCGCGGTGGCGGATCTGCCGGGCGCGGCTGTCCGGCTGGCCGGCTGCTGCACCCCGGTGCCGCCGGACGCCGTCACCGGCTTCGCGGTACGCGGCGGCACGGTCACCGTGCACCGCGCCCTGTGCCCCGTCGTGGCGCGGATGGCGGCCACCGGCCGGCAGCCGGTCGGCGTGCGCTGGCGCGGCGCCGGCCAGGGGGGCCACGGCTGCCGGGTCACCCTCCTGGCCGAGGCATTCTGCCGGCCGCAGCTGCTGGCCGACCTCACCGAAGTGATCGCCTCCCAGGGCGCCGCCGTGGTGTCGGCCGCCGTCGAACCCCCACACGAACAGCGGGTCCGCCACACCTACACGCTGCATCTGCCCAACGCCGCCGGGCTGCCGTCCCTGATGCGCGCCATGCGCCAAGTGCCCGGCGTCTTCGACGTGTTGCGCGCCGGCCGGGCCCGGCAGCCCGCGGCGCTGCGTCCTTGAAGGGCCCGGGGCCCGGCAGCTGACGCCCCGTCGGGAACTCGCTCCGTCCGGCGGCGTAAGACGGGTGCACGATCCGCCGCCCGTTCGGGTGCCGTTTGCCCCCTGACCCGCGGGGGAGGGGGCCGCGTTGGTAGCCGTAGTTCATGTCCCTTCCCTTGCGCCGCCCGTCCCGCGACCCCGACCGCCCCGTTCCCGCCCAGCCCCGTGGCCCGAGCGGGCGGGGCCGGCGCACCGGTCTGCGGGCCGCCGTCCTCGGGCTGGCCGCCCTGGCCGCCCTCGGCGTGGCCGAGCCGCCGGCCGTGGGGCCGCAGGGCCTCGGTGACCGTCTCTTCCCCACCCTCGGCAACACCGGCTACGACGTCACGTCCTACGACGTCTCCCTGGACTACTCCGGCCACAACGACCGGCCGATGAACGCCACCACCGAGATCACCGCCCGCGCCAACGACGAGCTCGACCACCTCAACCTCGACTTCGCCCACGGCGCCGTACGCTCCGTGAAGATCGGCGGCCTGGCAGCCCGGTACGAGCAGCACGGCGAGGACCTGGTGCTCACCCCGGCCTTCCACATCTCCCAGGGCCAGGAACTGAAGATCGCCATCGAGCACACCAGCAACCCCGGCGGCAAGAGAAACGGCGGCTGGATCCGCACCCACGACGGGCTGGCGATGGCCAACCAGGCCGACGCCGCGCACCGGGTCTTCCCCTGCAACGACCACCCCTCCGACAAGGCGCTCTTCACCTTCCACATCACCGCTCCCCAGCAGCTGACCGCCGTCGCCAACGGACTGCCGCTGCGCCCCGGCACCCGCGCGGGGCGCCGCACCTGGACCTACCGCACGGACCACCCCATGGCCACCGAGCTGGCGCAGGTCTCCATCGGGAAGTCCAGCGTGCTGCTCCGCCACGGGCCGCACGGCCTGCCGCTCCGCGATGTCGTACCGACCGCGGACCGTGCCGCCCTGGCGCCCTGGCTGGCCAAGACCCCGGGCCACGTGGCCTGGATGGAGCGCAAGGTCGGTCCGTACCCCTTCGAGGCGTACGGGGTGCTGATCGCCAACGCCAGGACCGGCTTCGAGCTGGAGACCCAGACCCTGTCGCTCTTCGAGAAGGCCCTGTTCACCACCCACCAGCTGCCCAACTGGTACGTCGAGTCCGTGATGGTGCACGAGCTGGCCCACCAGTGGTTCGGCGACAGCGTCAGCCCGCGCCGCTGGTCCGACGTCTGGCTCAACGAGGCCCATGCCACCTGGTACGAGGCCCTCTACGCCCAGGAGAAGGGCGACCACCGGCGGGCATCTCTGGAGACCCGGATGCGGCGCGCCTACGAGCAGTCCGACGGCTGGCGCGCCGAGGGCGGGCCGCCCGCCGCCCCCAAGGCCCCCGACCCGGGGGAAAAGATCAGCATCTTCCGCCCGGTCGTCTACGACGGCAGTGCGCTGGTGCTCTACGCCCTGCGGCAGAAGATCGGCCCCGCCGCCTTCGACCGGATCGAACGCGAGTGGGTGTCCCGGCACCGCGACGGTGTCGCCGGCACCGGGGACTTCATCCAGCTGTCCTCCCAGGTCGCCGGTGAGGACCTCACCGCCTTCTTCCAGGGATGGCTCTACGGCGAGCGCACCCCGCCGATGCCGGGACGCCCGCAATGGCAGCCCAAGAAGGGCGGGGACAAGCCCGGCGCCAACGGAGCCGCCCCCGGCCACGGCGCCAAGGGGGCCGCGCCGACCCCCGGGGGACCCAAGGGGAACGCCGCACAGCACCGGAAACCCGCGTGACGGCCCTCTCCGGTCGTGGGACCATCGTCAGGTCGGCACCGGCCCGGCCCGGGAATCTCCCGGACGGCTCGGACGTTGACATCAGCGACGGCCGCGGGTCCACCGCGACGGTCGCCCAGACGACAGTCCCGGTGGGACCGAAAGGTCCCCGTGCGGGCTTCCCAACGACGCGAAGGATCAAATGACCTCCTCTTCTTCCCTTCCGCAGGACCGGCAGCGCCTCCCCGAGAGCCTTCGGGCCAACGCCCTGATGGAAGAGGACGTCGCCTGGAGCCACGAGATCGACGGGGAGCGTGACGGCGACCAGTACGACCGCTCGGCACGTGCCGCACTACGCCGCGTAGCGGGCCTTTCCACCGAACTCGAAGACGTCACCGAGGTCGAGTACCGACAGCTCCGTCTGGAGCGGGTGGTGCTCGTCGGTGTCTGGACGACGGGCACTGTCCAGGAGGCGGAGAACTCGCTCGCCGAGCTCGCCGCCCTCGCCGAGACCGCCGGTGCGATGGTGCTCGACGGCGTCATCCAGCGCCGCGACAAGCCCGACCCGGCCACGTATATCGGCTCGGGCAAGGCGCTGGAGCTGCGGGACATCGTGCTCGAATCCGGGGCGGACACCGTGGTGTGTGACGGTGAGCTCTCCCCGGGCCAGCTGATCCACCTTGAGGATGTCGTCAAGGTCAAGGTGGTCGACCGGACCGCCCTGATCCTCGACATCTTCGCCCAGCACGCCAAGTCCCGGGAGGGCAAGGCGCAGGTCTCGCTGGCGCAGATGCAGTACATGCTCCCGCGGCTCCGCGGCTGGGGTCAGTCGCTGTCCCGGCAGATGGGTGGCGGTGGCTCCGGTTCGGCGGGCGGCGGTATGGCCACCCGTGGCCCCGGTGAGACCAAGATCGAGACGGACCGGCGGCGGATCCGCGAGAAGATGGCGAAGATGCGCCGGGAGATCGCGGAGATGAAGACCGGCCGGGACATCAAGCGCCAGGAACGCCGGCGCAACAAGGTCCCCTCGGTCGCCATCGCCGGCTACACCAACGCCGGAAAGTCCTCCCTGCTCAACCGCCTGACCGGCGCCGGTGTCCTGGTGGAGAACGCCCTGTTCGCCACCCTGGACCCGACCGTCCGGCGGGCCGAGACACCCAGCGGGCGGCTCTACACCCTCGCCGACACCGTCGGCTTCGTCCGCCACCTCCCGCATCACCTCGTCGAGGCGTTCCGCTCCACGATGGAGGAGGTCGGCGACTCCGATCTCATCCTGCATGTGGTCGACGGCTCGCACCCGGTGCCGGAGGAGCAGCTGGCCGCGGTCCGCGAGGTGATCCGCGACGTGGGCGCGACGGACGTGCCCGAGATCGTGGTCGTCAACAAGGCCGACGCGGCCGATCCGCTGGTGCTCCAGCGACTGCTGCGCCAGGAGAAGCACGCCCTCGCCGTCTCGGCCCGTACGGGCCAGGGCATGGAAGAGCTGCTGACCCTGCTCGACGAGGAACTTCCCCGGCCGCAGGTCGAGATCGAGGTACTGGTGCCCTACACCCAGGGCGCCCTGGTCTCGCGCGCCCATGCCGAGGGCGAGGTCATCTCCGAGGAGCACACCGCGGAGGGCACGGTCCTCAAGGCGCGGGTGCACGCGGAGCTGGCCGCCGAGTTCCAGCCGTTCGTACCGGCCGCCTGACGGGCCGGCAGCACAGCGACCGAAGGCCCGCCCCCGGGAGACCGGGAGCGGGCCTTCGTCGTGTCCATGGGCGGTGTGTGGGTGGTGCCTTCCGGGCACCACCCACCTCACGCGACTACTGCTTGCTCGCCCACTTCTTGCTCATGTTGTCGAACAGCGTCTTGGCCTCGGGGCCCAGGTGCGGACCGGCCGACCAGCGGGCCGGGCGCGGCCCCATCGACATGTTGGAGATCAGCTCCGGCTTGCCGTCCGAGCCCTTGGCGAACCAGGGGCCACCGGAGGAACCACCGGTCATGGTGCAGCCGATCCGGTACATGGTCGGCTTCCGGGCGTCCATCGACAGCCGGGTCGGCTTGTCGGTGCACTGCTGCTGCGCCGCACCGTCGAACGGCGGCTCGGCCGGGTAGCCCTGCGCGGTCAGGCTCGGGATCTTGGCCATCGCGGGGGCGTTGAAGTCGACCTTGTAGGCGCCGCCGGCCATCTCCTCCAGCGACTTGCCGCCGGTGCTCTGCTCAGGCTTCACATGCATCAGCGCGTAGTCGTACGGAGCCATCGGGACACCCGGAACGGCGCCCCCGGCCTTGATCCACTGCTGGGACGTCGCCATGTCGTCCGCCCACCACTTGCCCGCCGGGACCCGGTCCTCGAAGGGCTTGTTCTTCAACTCGCCCGCGGAACCGCCGGTCTTGTTGAAGTTCGGCACGAACATCATGTTGCGGTACCAGCCGCCGCTCTTGCCGGCGTGCACACAGTGCGCCGCGGTCCACACGAGGTTGGACTTACCGGGGTGCGCCGGGTCCTTCACGACGGTGGCGGAGCAGCGCGACTCGCCCTTGGGGGTGCTGAACAGCAGCAGGCCCACGCCGGGGGCGGTGGAGTCGTACGGGGTCTTGACGGCCTGAGCCGGGACGGCGGCGGGCTCGGGGTCGGTCTTCCCCTGGTCCTCCGAGATGTCCTCAGGCTTGCTGGGGTCCTGGGGCGGCTTGACCTGGTCGATCTTGTCCTTGTCCCAGAAGTCCTTGATGATCGGGTTGATGAACTCCCCGGCCTCGCGGAGCCACTTGTCCCGGTCCCAGTTCTTCCACTCGCCGTTCTTCCACTTGTCCAGGTCGACGCCGTGTTCCCTGAGCTTGTCCTGGATCTCCTGAGGGATCTTGAAGTCACCCCCGCCCTCCTGGCCGGCGGCCTGGCTGGGCTTGGCGTTCGCGTTGTCCCCCTCCGGCCCGCAGCCGGTGGCGGTCAGCGCCAGCACGGCGGTGAGAGCGGCGGCGGCCAGGACTGGCCGACGTATGGATCGCATGGGTGAGTTCCCCCTGGTGAATCGGACGGAGCCGGTGTGACATGAGCTGGTTCCGCGCGGGTCCGGTCTTTGTCATGAACCTCAAGATCCCGGCGCAACACCCCACTATGCCGGTGACGATGGGGACGGCGGTACTCGGGTCCCCGGTTCCCGGCCGCCAAGGGATCTTGGCGGCAACCGTGATCTCGGGTCGCCGTCGTCGTTGGTACGGACGGGGGACGGCCGGGCCCTTCGCGGGGCCCGCGGCCTTCCGCAGCTCACCAGCAGGAGGACACAACTGCCGTGGCGTTGACCGAAACCGTGCCGGCCGCGCCGGCCCACGAGGGGATCCTGCGCCGTCAGTCCCTGCGTGAGTCCGCCGCCCGCACCTACGCGCGCTCGCTGCCCATCGTCCCGGTGCGCGCCCGCGGGCTCACCATCGAAGGCGCCGACGGCCGGCGCTATCTCGACTGTCTCTCCGGCGCCGGCACCCTGGCCCTCGGCCACAACCACCCGGTGGTGCTCGAAGCGATCCGCACGGTCCTCGACTCCGGCGCCCCCCTGCACGTCCTCGACCTGGCCACGCCCGTCAAGGACGCCTTCACCACCGAGCTCTTCGCCACGCTGCCCGGAGAGTTGGCCGAAAAGGGGCGCATCCAGTTCTGCGGCCCGGCCGGCACGGACGCCGTCGAAGCCGCCTTCAAACTCGTCCGCACCGCGACCGGGCGGGACGGTCTGATGGCCTTCTCCGGCGCCTACCACGGCATGACCTCGGAGGCCCTCGCTGCTTCCGGGGGAGCGCAGCACACCAGCGTGGCCCGGCTGCCCTATCCGTACGACTACCGCTGCCCCTTCGGGACCGGCGGCGATCGCGGCGCCGAACTCGCCGCGCGCTGGACCCAGAACCTCCTCGACGACCACAAGAGCGGGGTGCCCCGCCCGGCCGGGATGATCCTGGAACCCGTCCAGGGCGAGGGCGGGGTGATCCCGGCACCGGACGGCTGGCTGCGGCGGATGCGGGAGATCACCGCCGCCCGGCAGATCCCGCTGATCGTGGACGAGGTGCAGACCGGCGTCGGCCGCACCGGCGCCTTCTGGGCGGTGGACCACAGCGGCATCGTGCCCGATGTGATCGTGCTGTCGAAGGCGATCGGCGGCAGCCTGCCGCTCGCCGTGATCGTCTACCGCGGGGAACTGGACGCCTGGCAGCCGGGTGCCCACGCCGGCACCTTCCGCGGCAACCAGCTCGCCATGGCCGCCGGTGCCGCCACCCTCGCCTACGTCCGCGCCAACGGTCTCGACCGGCGGGCCGGGGAGCTCGGCGCCCGGATGCTCGCCCGGCTCACCGCCCTCGCCGCCGCCCATGACTGCATCGGCGACGTCCGCGGCCGCGGTCTGATGCTCGGCGTCGAACTCGTCGACCGCGACGCCGACGCCGATGCCACGGGCGCCCGACCCGCCGCCCCCGAACTCGCCGCCGCCGTCCGGGACGCCTGCCTGGACCGCGGCCTGATCGTCGAACTGGGCGGCCGGCACTCCGCCGTCGTCCGGCTGCTGCCACCCCTGACCATTACCGACGAACAGGCGGACGCGATCCTCGACCGCCTCGCCGACGCCATCACGGCGGCGGTCCGCACCACCCCCGGGCCGATGGGCTCGTCCCCCACGACACTGCGAGGCACCACCCCATGAACGAACGCCCCGACGGCGGTCAGCCCGCCGAGCGCATCCCCGCCCACCAGGGCGCGGGCACCATCGAGTCGGTGCCCCGCCAGCAGCGGCGGGCCGCGGACGGGACCTGCCACCAGCAGCCCCACGACTTCCCCGAGCGGCCCGTCCTCCAGGGCACCACCGGCCCGCACGACCGCGCCCGCGCCGGTGACCACGACCCGCTCGACCACCCGGATCCGGCGGTCGCCGCCGACGCCGCGGGCATCGAGCATCTGCTGCGCTGCTGGCTCCGGGAGAGCGGCACCCACCACCCCGCCGACGGCCGGCTGCGCCTCCCGCTGCGGGCCGCCGCGAGCGCCCTGATCGTCCCCGTCCGCTACTGGTCGCCCACGGGCTGGCACCGCCTGGGCGCCCCTACCCTCGAAGGCGCCCCGGCCGGTGCCGCCCCGCTGGACGCCGTCACCCTCGCCGCGCTGCTGCGCCGGGAGGCCGCGCACGGCGACCGGCGGGCGTCCGACGGCGGCGAGCACCGCGTGGCGGACGCCGGGGAGCGGCCCGTGGCGGACGGCGGGGAGCGGCCGGAGCCGGACGGCACGCCGCAGCAGGCGCCGGACGGCGACGGCGCCGAACTCGTCGGCCGGGTCGCCAACTCCGTCCGCAATGTCGCCACCTTCCTCACCGACCGGCGCGCCCGGCCCGCCGACGACCACGGCGCCCTCTTCCTCGAAGCCGAACAGTCCCTCCTCCTGGGCCACCCGCTGCACCCCACACCCAAGAGCCGCGAAGGTCTCTCCGAGGCGGAGACCCGCGCCTATTCGCCCGAACTGCGCGGCGCCTTCCCGCTGCACTGGATCGCCGTGCACCGCTCCGTCCTGGCCGCCGACTCCGCCTGGACCGAACGCGGCAAGCCCGTACCGGCCGAGCAGCTCACCCGGCGCTTCGCGGGCAGCGGCTGCCAACTCCCCGACGACACCGTGCCGTTGCCGCTGCACCCCTGGCAGGCCAGGGAACTCGCCGGCCGCCCCGACCTCACCGCGCTCCGCGAGGACGGGCTGCTGCACGACCTCGGCGCCCACGGCCCGCTCTGGCACCCCACCTCCTCCGTCCGCACGGTCTACCGCCCCGACGCGAACGCCATGCTCAAGCTCTCCCTCGGGCTGCGCATCACCAACTCCCGCCGGGAGAACCTCCGTAAGGAACTGGCCCGCGGTGTCGAGGTGCACCGGCTGCTGCGCACCGGCCTCGCCAAGCAGTGGCAGACCGTCCACCCCGGCTTCGACATCGTCCGCGACCCGGCCTATCTCGCCGTCGACGGCCCCGACGGCGCACCCGTCCAGGGCCTCGATGTCGTCATCCGCCACAACCCCTTCAGCACCACCGACGACGCGGTCTGCATCGCCGGTCTCACCTCCCCCCGGCCCTGGCCCGGCCGCTCCGGCGTGCGCTCCCGGCTCGAAGAGCTCGTCGGCACACTCGGCGCCCGCACCGGCCGCCCCCTGGGCGCGGTGGCCACCGAGTGGTTCCTGCGCTACCTCGAAGCGGTCGTCCGGCCCGTGCTGTGGCTCGACGGCACGGCCGGGGTCGTGCTGGAGGCCCACCAGCAGAACACCGTGGTGCTGCTGGACCCCGACGGCTGGCCGGTCGGCGGCCGCTACCGCGACAACCAGGGCTACTACTTCCGCACCTCGCGCCGCGCCGAACTGGAACGACGGCTGCCCGGCATCGGCGCGGCCAGTGACAGCTTCGTCGCCGACGACGTCACCGACGAACGCTTCGCCTATTACCTCGGCATCAACAACGTCCTCGGCCTCATCGGGGCCTTCGGCTCCCAGCGCCTGGTCCGTGAGGAGATCCTGCTCGCCGCCTTCCGCCGCTTCCTCGCCGACGCCGCCGCGGCCCCCCGGGCACACCGCTCGCCGCTCCCGGAACAGCTGCTGGCCGCCCGCACCCTGCGCTGCAAGGCCAATCTGGCGACCCGGCTGCACGGCCTGGACGAACTCGTCGGCCCGGTCGAAACCCAGTCCGTCTACGTCACCCTGCCCAACCCGCTCGCCCCGTAGCCGCCCACCGCGACCCCCGACAGCACACCCCCGCATCCCGTCCCCGGCGCCGGCGCCCCGCGACCCATACGGCCACGCGGCACGCGGCCACGAGAGGAGAGCGTCGCCGTGCCACCCACCGACCCCGGCCTCTGCTACAGCTCCGACGACACCCGCGGCAGTCAACTCCCGCCGGAATGCGGCGCGTTGCCGGAAGGCGGCCCACCGCCGGCGGCGTCCCCGGGCGACCCGGCCGCCGGCCCGCTGCTCGACAACCTGGCGGGCTGGGGACCGGCCGGGACGCCCGCCGGGCCGTTCACGCTCGTGCCCGTACGGCCGGACCGCGATCTCGACCGGATCACGGGCTGGATGAACGACCCGGCCGTCGCCGCTTTCTGGGAGCTGGCCGGCCCGCCGGAGACCACCGCCGCCCATCTGCGCGGCCAGCTCGACGGCGACGGCCGCAGCGTGCCCTGCCTCGGTGTGCTGGCCGGGGTCCCGATGAGCTACTGGGAGATCTACCGCGCCGACCTCGACCCCCTCGCCCGCCACTACCCCGCCCGGCCCCAGGACACCGGCATCCATCTGCTCATCGGCGGAGCCGCCGACCGGGGGCGCGGGCTGGGCACCCTCCTGCTGCGCGCCACCGCCGATCTCGTCCTCGACCACCGCCCCCGGTGCACCCGGGTCGTCGCCGAGCCCGATCTGCGCAACACCGCCTCCGTCGCGGCCTTCCTGAGCGCGGGGTTCCACTGCGCCGACGAGATCGAACTGCCCGCGAAACGCGCGGCGTTGATGATCCGCGACCGCGCCCCCCGCCAGTCGCTCTGACCCCGGGGCCGTCCGTCGACGGTCCCGCTCCGGCCCGCCGTCCACCGCGCTGCCCCGGTTGTCCCCCGTACGAGCCGGGGCGGTCCCGCTTCGAGGAGTCCCGCCTTGTCTCCTGAGCCCCAGCCCTCGCACCACGCCTGGCAGCACGCCGCGCGCCGACTCTTCGCCAAGACCCTGGCGGAGTTCGCCTACGAGGAGATCCTCACCCCCGAGCCCGACGGCACCGCCCCCGACGGCACCCCCCGATACCGTCTGCCGGTCACCGACACCCTCGTCTACCGCTTCCGCGCCCGGCGCGGCGCCTACGGCCACTGGCGCGTCGACCCCGATTCGATCACGCCGGACACCGACCCCTTCCACTTCCTCACCCATGCCCACGACACCGTGCTGGGCCTGTCCGGCGACACCACCGGCCATCTCATCCGCGAGCTGACCGCCACCCTCGCCGCCGACTCCCGCCTCGACGCCACCGCGCTCAGCGCCGCCGAACTCGCCGACCTGGACTACGCCTCCCTCGAAGGCCACCAGACCGGCCACCCCTGGCTCGTCGCGAACAAGGGCCGGCTCGGCTTCTCCGCCACCGACGCCGCGACCTGGGCCCCCGAGTCCTGCACCGCCCGCCGCCTGCCCTGGCTCGCCGCGCACCACAGCATCGCCCACTACCGCGGTATCCCCACCCTGGCCACCCCCGACCGTCTCTACGGCGAGGAACTCGCCCCCGCCACCCGCCACACCTTCGCCCGCACCATCAGCGACGAGGGCCTCGACCCCGCCGACTACCTCTATCTCCCCGTGCACCCCTGGCAATGGGACGAGACCATCGCCCCGCTCTTCGCCCCGCAGCTCGCGGACAGAACCATCATCGCGCTGCCCACTGACAATGACCTCCGCCTGCCGCAGCAGTCGATCCGCACCTTCCTCAACCTCAGCCGGCCCGAGGCCCGGACGGTCAAGCTGCCGCTGTCCATCCTCAACACCCTCGTCTGGCGCGGTCTTCCCACCGAACGCACCCTCGCCGCGCCCGCCGTCACCCGCTGGGTCCACGGCCTGCGTGACGCCGACCCCTATCTGCGCGACGAGACCCGGGTGATCCTGCTCGGCGAGACCGCGTCCGTCACCGTCGAGCACCCGCTCTACGACCGGCTGCCCGGCGTCCCGTACCAGTTCAAGGAGCTGCTCGGCTGTATCTGGCGCGAGCCGGTCAGCAGCCAGCTGGACCCCGGCGAACGCGCCCGCACCCTGGCCGCGCTGCTGCAGACCGACCCCCACGGCCACGCTCTGACCGCCGAGCTGGTGCGCCGCTCCGGACTGGCCCCGCGCGCCTGGCTGGTCCGGCTGTTCGCCGCGCTGCTGCCGCCGCTGCTGCACTTCCTCTACCGCTACGGCACGGTCTTCTCCCCCCACGGCGAGAACGCCATCGTCGTCTTCGACGAGCACGACGTCCCCACCCGCCTCGCGGTCAAGGACTTCGTCGACGACGTGAACACCAGCTCCCGGCCGCTCCCGGAGCACGACTCCATGCCGGACGATGTACGCGCGGTGCTGCTGACCGAACCGCCCGCCTTTCTCACCCAGTTCATCCACTCCGGGCTGTTCGTCGGCGTCTTCCGCTACCTCGCGCCGCTGTGCGCGGACCAACTGGACGTGCCCGAGGCCGAGTTCTGGTCACTCGTCCGGGCGGAGATCCTGCGCCACCACGAACGTTTCCCCGCTCTCAAGGAGCGCCACGAGACCTTCGACCTGCTCACCCCGCGGATCGAGCGGCTGTGCCTGAATCGCAACCGTCTGCATGTGGACGGCTACCGGGACCGCACCGACCGCCCGCACGCGGTCGTGCACGGCACCGTCCCCAATCCGCTCCACCTGCCGTGACGGACCCGGCTGTCAGTGGTCCCGCGTAGGCTTGCAGCGCTATGACAAAGCCCTCCCTCCCCGATCTGCTCCACGCCGCCGTCACCGCCGTCGGCGGCACCGAGCGCCCCGGCCAGGTGGCGATGGCCGAGGCCGTCGCCGGGGCCGTGGACGACCAGGCCCATCTGCTGGTGCAGGCCGGCACCGGCACCGGCAAGTCCCTCGGCTATCTGGTGCCGGCGCTCGCCCACGGCGAGAGAGTGGTGGTCGCCACGGCCACCCTGGCGCTGCAGCGCCAGCTCGTCGAGCGCGATCTGCCGCGGACGGTCGACGCCCTGCATCCGCTGCTGCGCCGCCGCCCCGAGTTCGCCATGCTCAAGGGCCGCTCCAATTACCTGTGCCTGCACCGCCTGAACGAGGGCGTCCCGCAGGAAGAGGAGGACGGCCTCTTCGACGTGTTCGAGCAGGCGACGCCCACCAGCAAGCTTGGCAAGGACCTGCTGCGGCTGCGCGACTGGGCGGGCGAGACCGAGACCGGCGACCGCGACGCGCTGACCCCCGGAGTCTCCGACCGCGCCTGGGGCCAGGTGTCCGTCTCCTCCCGGGAGTGCCTGGGCGCCTCGAAGTGCGCCTACGGGGCGGAGTGCTTCGCCGAGGCCGCCAGGGAGCGCGCCAAGCTCGCCGATGTGGTCGTCACCAACCACGCGCTGCTCGCCATCGACGCGATCGAGGGCGCCCCGGTCCTCCCGCAGCACGAGGTCCTGATCATCGACGAGGCCCATGAGCTGGTCTCCCGGGTCACCGGCGTCGCCACCGGCGAGCTCACCCCCGGCCAGGTCAACCGCGCCGTCCGCCGGGCCGCCAAGCTCGTCAACGAAAAGGCCGCCGACCAGCTCCAGACGGCCTCGGAGACCTTCGAGCGCCTCATGGAGCTGGCCCTGCCCGGCCGCCTGGAGGAGATCCCCGAGGACCTCGGCTACTGCCTGATGGCGCTGCGCGACGCGGCCCGTACGGTCATCTCGGCGCTCGGCTCGACCCGCGACAAGTCGGTCCAGGACGAGGACGCCGTCCGCAAGCAGGCCCTCGCCTCGCTGGAGAACGTGCACGCCGTCGCCGAGCGCATCGCGAACGGCTCCGAGTACGACGTGGTCTGGTACGAGCGCCATGACCGCTTCGGCGCGTCCCTCCGGGTGGCTCCGCTGTCCGTCTCGGGCCTGCTGCGCGAGAAGCTCTTCGACGACCGTTCGGTGACCCTCACCTCCGCCACCCTCAAACTGGGCGGCGACTTCAACGGCGTCGCCGCCTCCCTGGGGCTGTCCCCCGAGGGCACGGAAGGCGAGGACATCCCGCCCTGGAAGGGCCTGGACGTCGGCTCCCCCTTCGACTACTCGAAGCAGGGCATCCTGTACGTCGCCAAGCATCTGGCCCAGCCGGGCCGGGAGGGCAGCCGTACGGACATGCTCGATGAGCTCACCGAGCTGATCGAGGCGGCGGGCGGCCGCACCCTCGGCCTGTTCTCCTCCATGCGCGCCGCCCAGGCCGCCGCCGAGGAGCTGCGCGGCCGTCTGGACCTGCCGATCCTCCTCCAGGGCGAGGAGACCCTGGGCGAGCTGATCCGCGCCTTCGCCGAGGACGCCCGTACCTGCCTGTTCGGCACGCTCTCCCTCTGGCAGGGCGTCGATGTACCGGGCCCGAACTGCCAGCTGGTGGTGATGGACCGGGTGCCGTTCCCGCGTCCGGACGACCCGCTGATGAGCGCCCGGCAGAAGGCCGTGGAGGAGGCCGGCGGCAATGGCTTCATGGCGGTCGCGGCGACCCATGCGGCCCTGCTGATGGCCCAGGGCGCCGGCCGTCTGGTCCGTGCCACCGGCGACCGCGGTGTGGTCGCCGTCCTCGACCCACGGGTGGAGCGGGCCCGCTACGGCTCCTTCCTCCGCAAGTCGATGCCCGAGTTCTGGTACACCACCGACCGCAATCAGGTCCGCCGCTCGCTGGCCGCCATCGACGCGGCGGCAAAGACCTCCCAGGCCGACGCATAGACGGCGCACCATCCGGGTTGTTGCGCCGCACCCCTCAAGTGAGCAACCCCCACCGGACCCCAACCTGCTCTGCGAGAGCGGCGCCGGCATAGGCGCACAGCGCAGAGCCCCGGAACCGGCGCAGTGGTTCCGGGGCTCGGTCGTGAGGGGTGGGTCAGACGCGGCGCAGTACCGCCACCACCTTGCCGAGGATGGTCGCCTCGTCACCGGGGATCGGCTGGTACGCGGAGTTGTGCGGCAGCAGCCACACATGGCCGTCCTCGCGCTTGAAGCGCTTCACGGTGGCCTCGCCGTCCAGCATGGCGGCGACGATGTCCCCGTTCTCGGCGACCGGCTGGCGGCGGACCGTGACCCAGTCGCCGTCGCAGATGGCGGCTTCGATCATGGAGTCGCCGACGACCTTCAGCACGAACAGTTCGCCGTCGCCGACGAGCTGGCGGGGGAGCGGGAAGACGTCCTCGACCGACTCCTCCGCGAGGATCGGGCCACCGGCGGCGATCCGGCCGACCAGCGGGACATAGGACGCGGCGGGCTTGCCCGCGGTCTCCGTCGCGGCGGTGCTGGTCTGGTCCGAACCGCGGACCTCGTAGGCCCGGGGGCGGTGCGGGTCGCGCCGCAGGAAGCCCTTGCGTTCGAGCGCCATGAGCTGGTGCGCGACGGACGAGGTGCTGGACAGCCCCACCGCCTGGCCGATCTCGCGCATGGACGGCGGGTAGCCGCGCCGCTGCACGGAATCCCGGATCACTTCGATCACCCGGCGCTGGCGGTCGGTGAGTCCGGAGCTGTCGGCGCGGATCCCTGGGGGCCGGCCGGGCAGTGCGCGGGCGGGCTTCTGCTCTTCGGAGTCCAACGTGGCGTCGTCCATCGGCCGCTGTGCCTTCTGCGGGTGCTCGAACCGGCTCTGGGAGTGGCTTTGTGCGGTGATGGTCGCGCTGTCTGCGGTGGTGGTCACGTCGGCCCCTCTCGAAATGTTCTCCCTAGTTAGCCAACGGTAGTTGCTTTCGAAAGGTTGCGCCAAACACACGTTCGAGTGAAATATTCGCAGATCGGCTACCGGGATCAAGTGGCTGGGTGTATGGCCGAGCAATATTTCGGGCCCGTGGCGGGGTGCGTTCACCCCGTTTTCCGGCCGGGCGGCGGGCCGGCCCGCCGTCGCGCGGGGGCCTCGGCGGACGGCCGTTCCGACTCGGTCGATTCTGTCATCCCGGCCCCGCCGCACCGCCGGCCGGGTGGCTTCCCGTACTCTCATGGGCGACCGACCGGCCCGCCTCCGCCGCGACACGCGGTAGGCAGATGTAAGCGGCCCGACACCACATCTTGTGGTGGGATGCGTTCGGTCACCCAGAAGTTGTGGTGCCTGGTCCCTCGGAGGGTCCGGGATCGCCTATGCTGGTGGCTACTCCGAAGGGCCCGTACGGACCAGGCGGAGGTCTGTCGCCGTACGCCGGGCTCGTTGGCGTACGTACGTCCGTATATCACAGGGTGAGGAGGGTGGAGAGCCATGCACTGCCCCTTCTGCAGGCACCCGGACAGCCGGGTCGTCGACAGCCGCACCACCGATGACGGGACGGCGATCCGCCGGCGCCGCCAGTGCCCCGACTGCTCCCGCCGTTTCACGACCATCGAGACGGCGTCACTGATGGTGATCAAGCGGAGCGGGGTCACCGAGCCCTTCAGCCGCAACAAGGTCATCGCGGGAGTACGCAAGGCGTGCCAGGGCCGGCCGGTCACCGAGGACGCCCTCGCCAAGCTCGGCCAGCGGGTCGAGGAGGCGGTGCGCGCCACCGGCAGCGCCGAGCTGTCCACCCATGACGTCGGGCTCGCCATACTGGGCCCGCTGCAGGAACTCGACCTGGTCGCGTACCTGCGCTTCGCGTCCGTTTACCGGGCCTTCGATTCACTTGAGGACTTCGAGGCGGCCATCGCCGAGCTGCGGGAGCAGCGCGAGCAAGGACCGCCCGGACCGGAATGCGGGACGGAGGGAGAGGCCGGCGGACCGGCCCTCCCCGTCCCCGCCACCGCCGCCGACTGAGCTCGGCGCGCATCCAGGACCTGTACCGGGGCGAGAGCAGGGCGTCCCGGCAGCAGAAAGACATACACCGTGCCACGGAATGCGTGCGCACATATGGGCGTTTGCCCGTATACAGGGAGGCGGCATGACAGAGACGACGAGCGGCCCGGCACGAGGCTCCCGCGCCAAGGGCAGCAAGGCGAGCAAGGGTCTGCGTATCGAGCGCATCCACACCACGCCCGGCGTGCATCCGTACGACGAGGTGGAGTGGGCGTCTCGCGACGTCGTCATGACCAACTGGCGCGACGGCTCGGTCAACTTCGAGCAGCGTGGCGTCGAGTTCCCCGAGTTCTGGTCGGTGAACGCGGTCAACATCGTCACGAGCAAGTACTTCCGTGGCGCGGTGGGGTCCCCGACCCGTGAGGCGAGCCTCAAGCAGCTCATCGACCGGGTGGTCAAGACCTACCGGAAGAGCGGCGAGGAGAACGGCTACTTCGCCTCCCCGGCGGACGCCGAGATCTTTGAGCACGAGCTGGCGTACGCCCTGCTCCACCAGGTCTTCAGCTTCAACTCGCCGGTGTGGTTCAACGTCGGCACCCAGCAGCCGCAGCAGGTCAGCGCCTGCTTCATCCTCTCCGTCGACGACTCCATGGAGTCGATCCTCGACTGGTACAAGGAAGAGGGGATGATCTTCAAGGGCGGCTCCGGCGCCGGCCTGAACCTCTCCCGTATCCGCTCCTCCAAGGAGCTGCTCTCCTCCGGTGGCAACGCCTCCGGCCCGGTTTCCTTCATGCGCGGCGCCGATGCGTCGGCCGGAACGATCAAGTCGGGCGGCGCCACCCGCCGTGCGGCCAAGATGGTCGTCCTGGACGTGGACCACCCGGACGTCGAGGCCTTCATCGAGACCAAGGTGAAGGAAGAGGAGAAGGTCCGCGCGCTGCGCGACGCCGGCTTCGACATGGACCTGGGCGGCGACGACATCACGTCCGTCCAGTACCAGAACGCCAACAACTCGGTCCGGGTGAACGACGAGTTCATGAAGGCCGTCGAGACCGGCTCGAAGTTCGGGCTGCGCGGCCGGATGACCGGTGAGGTCATCGAGCAGGTCGACGCCAAGGGGCTCTTCCGCAAGATGGCGGAGGCCGCCTGGGCGTGCGCCGACCCCGGCATCCAGTACGACGACACCATCAACCACTGGCACACCTCGCCGGAGTCGGGCCGGATCACCGCGTCCAACCCCTGCAGCGAGTACATGCACCTGGACAACTCCTCGTGCAACCTCGCCTCGCTCAACCTCCTGAAGTTCCTGCGCGACGACGACCTGGGTAACCAGTCCTTCGACGCGGAGCGCTTCGCCAAGGTCGTCGAGCTGGTCATCACCGCGATGGACATCTCCATCTGCTTCGCCGACTTCCCCACCCAGAAGATCGGCGAGACCACCCGCGCCTACCGCCAGCTGGGCATCGGCTACGCCAACCTCGGCGCCCTGCTGATGGCCACCGGCCACGCCTACGACTCCGACGGCGGCCGCGCGCTGGCCGGTGCCATCACCTCCCTGATGACCGGCACCTCCTACCGCCGCTCGGCCGAACTGGCCGCGGTCGTCGGCCCGTACGACGGCTACGCCCGTAACGCCGAGGCCCACAAGCGCGTCATGAAGCAGCACTCGGACGCCAACGGCACCGCGGTGCGCATGGACGACCTGGACACCCCGGTGTGGGCGGCGGCGACCGAGGCCTGGCAGGACGTGGTGCGCCTCGGCGAGAAGAATGGCTTCCGCAACGCCCAGGCGTCGGTGCTGGCCCCGACCGGCACCATCGGCCTGATGATGGACTGCGACACCACCGGCGTCGAGCCGGACCTGGCGCTGGTCAAGTTCAAGAAGCTGGTCGGCGGCGGCTCCATGCAGATCGTGAACAACACGGTCCCCAAGGCGCTCAAGCGGCTCGGCTACCAGCCCGAGCAGGTCGAGGCGATCGTCGCCCACATCGCCGACCACGGCAATGTCGTCGACGCCCCGGCCCTGAAGACCGAGCACTACGAGGTCTTCGACTGCGCCATGGGCGTGCGCTCGATCTCCGCCATGGGCCATGTGCGCATGATGGCCGCCGCGCAGCCCTTCCTCTCCGGTGCGATCTCCAAGACGGTCAACGTCCCGGAGACGGCCACCGTCGAGGAGATCGAGGAGGTCTACTTCGAGGGCTGGAAGCTCGGCCTGAAGGCGCTGGCGATCTACCGCGACAACTGCAAGGTCGGCCAGCCGCTCTCCGCCAAGAAGAAGGAGGAGGAGAAGAAGGCCGAGCCGGTCGCCGAGAAGAAGGTCGTCGAGTACCGCCCGGTGCGCAAGCGCCTCCCCAAGGGCCGTCCCGGTATCACCACCTCCTTCACGGTCGGCGGCGCCGAGGGCTACATGACCGCCAACTCCTACCCGGACGACGGTCTCGGTGAGGTCTTCCTGAAGATGTCCAAGCAGGGTTCGACCCTCGCGGGCATGATGGACGCCTTCTCCATCGCGGTGTCGGTGGGCCTCCAGTACGGCGTTCCGCTGGAGACCTACGTCTCGAAGTTCACCAACATGCGCTTCGAGCCGGCCGGTATGACGGACGACCCGGACGTGCGGATGGCCCAGTCGATCGTCGACTACATCTTCCGCCGTCTGGCGCTGGACTTCCTGCCGTTCGAGACCCGCTCGGCGCTCGGCATCCACTCCGTCGAGGAGCGCCAGCGCCACCTGGAGACCGGTTCGTACGAGCCGTCCGAGGACGAGGTCGACGTCGAGGGCCTGGCCCAGTCGGCGCCCCTCCGCACGGAGTCGGTGACGGAGTCCACCCCCGCGGCGAAGATCGTCGAGGAGGCCGCCGCCCTGGCCCCCAAGCAGGCGCACACCAACGCCGAACTCGTCGAGATGCAGCTGGGCATCAACGCCGACGCCCCCCTGTGCTTCTCCTGCGGGACGAAGATGCAGCGGGCCGGCAGCTGCTACCTGTGCGAGGGCTGCGGGTCGACCAGCGGGTGCAGCTGACGACGAACGGCACGGCGTCCGACGCACCCCTGAGCCTCAGCCGCTGAGGGCGCCACACCGCACGTGAGAGGGTGCCGACCATGGGTCGGCACCCTCTTCGGCGTTTCGGAACCGGGAGTGCGGCATACGGGCGGGCTGAGGACCGGGCCCCGGTGGCCCTGTAGCGAGAGCCGCACGCGCGCGGCTGCCCGTATCAGCGGCCCATTTCCGCGGTGAACGCGTTCGGGTCGGTGTCGAAGCCCCGGAGCGCCGAGCGGAAGCGCCACTGGCCCGACTCGTCCCGGGTGAATTCGGCGACCGTCGCGGCAGTCGCCCCCGCGACGTCGGCGAAGTCGTGCTCCATCAGGTCGGTGTACCCCTCGCGGATCCGTACGGCGGTGTTCGCGATCTCGCCGAAGACCTTGCGGCCCTCGCCCTGCTGGATGGCGACCCCGACGATCACCCGGGTGTAGGTCTCGGCCAGCCGGTCCAGCTCCAGCGTCATGATCTCGTCGAAGCCGAACCCCTGGCCGGTCCTGCTGTCCCGGTTGAGGGTGATGGTCCCGTCCGGAGACCGGCTGTCGAAGTGCACCAGATAGGCCGGATCGCCGTGCGGTGCGTCGGCCGTGTAGGTCGCCGCGACGAGGTCGAGGTCATTGTCCGGCGTCCCGGCGGGGCTCGGGTCCCACTTGAGCGTTACCTCGACCTTCTCGATCCCTTTGCTGAGCGTGCTCACCGGACTCCTCCCGTCATCTCCCGGGGGTGTGGCGCGGCCTGCGCGGTCAGGCGGCCAACTCCCCGGGGCTTCCCGTTGGCTGTCCATCGTGCCACGCCTCACGGCGCGTAGGCGGAGTGAACTGCCCCTGGTCACCCGTGGTTTGCCTCCACTGTGAGTGGCTGGAAAGTGCCGTCCGTCCCGTGGGATCGGCGGATGCGGCTCAGCCTGTCCGCTCGCCCCAGAGGTGGTTGAGCTGGCCGTCCAGTACGCCCAGTGCCTCGGCGGGGGAGAGGTGGCCGATCAGGACATGCGTGGTGAGGCCGTCGGCCAGGGCGAGGAGGGTGCGGGCCGCACGGTCCGGGTCGGCCGTGTCGGATGCCTCGGCGATCAGCTGGGTGAACACCCTGTGCAGACCGGCGTAGTTGCTCCGCAGAATTCCGGCCAGGGTCGGACTGACGGCGGCCTGCGCCACAAAGGCCAGCCAGACCCGTGCCTCGGCGCGCTGCTCCTCCTGGACCAGCGACACCTCCGCCGCGGTGTGCCCCAGTGCCGTACGGGCCGACTGGGCGGGCGAGGCGGTGAGCCGGGCCGCGACCCGCGCGGTGACCCGCTCGCCGATGTGGCCGAGCGCGAAGACCAGCATCTCCTCCTTGGTGCCGAAGCAGCGCTGGACGGCACCCATGGACACCTTCGCGCGGGCCGCCACGTCGCGGAGCGTGACGCCCTCCAGACCGCTCTCATCGGCGAGTTGGCACACCGCCTCGGCGATCTGCCGGCGCCGGCTCTCGTGGTCGACCTGCTTGGGCATGCCCGCACTCCGTTTATTCGATGCGCATGTATCGGAAACAAGGTTACGATGCTGAAGTGATGCAAGCGCATCGGAACGTCAGGGGCGGCCCCGGCGGCCCAGGAGAGGGCCGGTCGAGGCCGTGGGAAGGGGAGGACATGCGCGACACGCTGTGGGAGATGACGGCCCGCGCCCAGGCGGCGGCGGTACGCACCGGTGAGGTGTCGGCGGTGGAGCTGGTCGAGGCGCATCTGGAGCGGATCGCCGCGGTCAACCCGGCCGTCAACGCCGTTACTCAGCTGCTCGCCGAGCGAGCGCGGGACGACGCGGCGGAGGTCGACCGGAGGCGTGCGGCGGGTGCGGAGCCGGGGCCGCTGGCGGGTGTGCCGTTCACCGTGAAGGAGACCACGGCCATTCAAGGTGTGCCGACGACCTACGGCGCGGAGCGCTTCCGCGACTTCGTCGCGCACGCCGATGCGCCCCCGGTCGCCCGCCTGCGCGCGGCGGGCGGTATCCCCATCGGGCACAGCAATATGCCAACGCTCATCCTGGCCGGCATCCATACCCGCAGCCAGCTGTACGGGGACACCGTGAACCCCTGGAGTACTACGGTCACGCCGGGCGGCAGCAGTGGCGGTGACGGCGCGGCCGTGGCAAGCGGTATGGCCCCGCTCGGACTCGGCAACGACGCCGGAGGGTCGGTGCGCCTTCCCGCGTCCTTCTGTGGCGTCGCGGGTCTGAAGCCGACCTACGGGCGGTTCGCCGCCGATCACCGCGTCGGCCCGGACGACCCCTCGCTCGCCACCCAGTTCCTGGTGGTCGACGGCCCGTTGGCCCGTACGGTCGGTGATCTGCGGCTCGCGTACGAGGTGCTGGCCGGGGCCGATCCGCGCGACCCGAGGGCCGTACCGGTGCCGCCCTACGGGGCGCCGCCGGCGCGTCCCCTCAAGGTGGCGATGGTGGCGGATCCCGGCGGCGGTGGTGTGCATCCCGCGGTGCACCGGGCCGTGGAGAGCGCGGCGGACGCGCTGCGGGATGCCGGGTACGAGGTCAGCGAGGTGGCGGACGTTCCGCGGCTGGACGATGCCCTCGACGCCTACGCCCGGATGACGCTCACCGAGTTCGCCACCGCCTGGCCGGCCGTCAAGCCGTTGCTCGGGGAGGGCGGCCATCGCTATGTCGAGTGGGGCATGGCGAGGTCGGCCCCCGTGGAACTGCCGGAGTATCTGCGGCTCACCGGGGTGCGGATGGGCATCCAGCGGGACTGGGCGGCCTTTCTGGACGAGTACCCGCTGGTCCTGGGGCCGGTGTTCACCGATCCGCCGTTCGCTCCGGGGGAGGAGCTACGGGACGAGGAGAGTCACCGGCGGGTGCAGCACGCGCTGCGGCTGTGTACCGCGACCAGTTTCGTCGGGGTGCCCGCGGTGGCCGTCCCCACCGGGGTGGTGGACGGGCTCCCGTACGGAGTGCAACTGATCGGGCGCTCCTACCGGGAGGATCTGTGCCTGACGGCGGCCGAGGCGGTGGAGCGGCGGCTCGGTGTCCGTACGCCCATCGATCCGCGCCCGTAAGGAAGTTCGGGGTGGGAGGAGAGTGACGCGCAGTGATCCCGGTCCGCCCTTGGGCCGTACGATGGCGCGGTGCTTGTCAAGTGGATTCGCCTCACCGTCGTGGACCGTCGAGGGTTCGAGCGGGGGCAGCGGAAATGGGCGGGGCTGCTGGGTGAGCCGGGGTTCCGTGGCCAGGGCGGGGGATGGAGCCGTGGGCGGCCGGGCGTCGCGCATCTGGTCGCCTTCTGGGAGAGCCGGGCGTTCTACGACTCCTTCATGGCGCGCTCGCACGACCGGCTGGCGGCCGCCCAGGTCGGCACGTTCAAGGACGCCCAAGTCCGGCTGTTCGAGCACGAGTTTGATGTGAAGGTGGGCTTCCGCCCGTCGTTCGGCGATGTGGATGTCCTGCGGCTGGCGCACTGCCAGGTGCGGCAGGACCGGGTGGATCACTTCATGCTGATGCAGGAGAAGGTCTGGAACCCGGCGATGGCGGGTTCGCCGGGCATGCTGCGCGGGATGCTGGGGCGGGCTCCGGGGGAGGAGTTCCTGGTGCTGTCGTTGTGGCAGTCGGCGGCCGAGCGGGGGAAGTACCGTCCGGAGCGGGTGGAGCGGCTGGCGCTGCGTGCCCAGATAGCCGCCGATGTCCGGGCGATCGCGGGGGACGTGGTGCAGCTCGAACCGTCGTGGACGGTGTGAGGGGCGGCACGGTCAGGGGGCTGCTCCGGGGGAGGCGTCCGCCCGGTCGGCGGCCCGGTCGGCGGTTGTGAACGCCCCGGCGCGGGCGGCCGCCAGTGTTGCCGCCACGGCCTGCTCGGCAACGGTGTCGTCGACCGGCTCCCGGGTGATGAACAGGCGGAAGAACAGCGGCGCGGAGACGGACCGGACGAGCGCTCCGGCGTCGATGTCACCGTGCGGGCGGGTGCCGATGCCGCCGTGTGGGCCGGCGCCGGAGGCGCCGTCCGCCGGGGTGTCCGCTGTGGTGCCCGGGGCCGCGGCCAACTCCCCGCGTCGCACGGCGCGTTCGACGAGAGTCTCGCAGCGCGCGAACCGCTCGGTGTAGTAGTCGCGCAGGGCCTCGGCCGCCCGCTCCGACTGGAAGGCCGCGGCGATCATCGCGGACCCCGAGGTGGCCACGGCCGGGTCGGTGAACGAAGCGACGACCTCCTGGGCCAGGGCGCGCAGATCGCCCTCCAGGGATCCGGTGTCCGGCGGGACCCAGCTGTCCTCGCCCGCAAGATCCAGCGCGTCCGCCACCAGTCCCTCAACGTCCTTCCAGCGCCGGTAGAGCGTCGTCTTGTGCACGCCGGAGTGGGCGGCGACATATTCGACGGTCAGCCCCGGATAGCCGTGTTCGCTGAGGCCGGCCAGTACCGCGTCGCGGACGGCGGCGCGGGTGCGTGCCGTACGGCCGCCGGGCCGCCGGGTGCCGGGGGTGGGTGCGGAGGCGCCGCTCTCGCGGCCGCTGTCGGGCGCCGGCTGATCAGACAATTGCTACTCCTGTTGCGTTAGTGAGTCCCGTCTGGCATCATCATCGTAATGCGACGAAGGTTGCATTTACCTTGCGGGGGGATCGATGCCCACTCAGAATTCCTTGCACGACATCACCCACTCATACGGCGACCGCCTGCTGCGCGGCGGCGCCTCCCGGTCGATGCGCCCCGGGCGAGCGCATCGGAATCGTGGCGGAGGGCGGCGCCGGGAAGCCGACGCCGCTACGCATCGTCGCAGGTGCCGAGCGGCCAGATGGAGGCGGGCGAGCGACCGGAAGAAGGCCATGTGGTGCACCAGGCCGACGGTGCCATCGGCTGCCTCGCCCAGACCCCTGACCTCTCCCCGGACCACACCACCCAGGACGCGACCGACGCCCCCGATCCCGTACGACCGGGCTGCGACCACGGCAGCGTGCGACATGCGCAAGGCGCCCGATCTAGGCTGGCGGCATGGCTCGGCCCCGACGCATCGTTCTCATCCGCCACGGGGAGTCGGAGGGGAATATCGACGACACCGTGTACGAGCGGGAACCCGATCACGCACTCGCCCTCACCGGGGCGGGGATGCGGCAGGCGGCGGAGGCCGGTGTCGCGGTCCGGGAGATGTTCGGCGACGAGCGGGTCTCCGCCTATGTCTCGCCGTACCGCCGCACCCACCAGACCTTCCGGGAGCTCCGCCTCGACCCCGCCAGGGTCCGGGTGCGCGAGGAGCCCCGGCTGCGCGAGCAGGACTGGGGCAACTGGCAGGACCGCGAAGACGTGCGCCGACAGAAGGCCTATCGGGATGCCTACGGCCATTTCTTCTACCGCTTCGCCCAGGGGGAGTCCGGAGCCGATGTCTACGACCGGGTCGGGGCGTTCCTGGAGAGCCTCTGGCGCAGCTTCGAAGATCCCCACCACCCGCCGAACGTCCTGATCGTCACGCACGGGCTCACCATGCGCCTGTTCTGTATGCGCTGGTTCCACTGGACGGTGGCGGACTTCGAATCGCTGTCCAACCCCGGCAACGCGGAATGGCGCACCCTGCTGCTCGGCCCGGACGGCCGCTACACCCTTGACCGGCCCTTCGAGCGCTGGTGTGAACCCCTTCCTTATGGGGCCACCGGTTAGAGTGCACACCGATGACCCTCGACCACCGTGACGCAGACCGCCGTGAGCGGGCCCTGGCGAGCCTGCGCGGACTGTCCGTGGGTGATGCCCTCGGATCCCAGTTCTTCGTCCCCGCGAACTACCCCTCCCTCAAGCGCCGCGAGCCGCCTCCCGCCCCCTGGCAGTGGACCGACGACACCGAGATGGCCTGCTCCGTCCTCGCCGTCCTCACCACCCATGGACGGATCGACCAGGACGCCCTCGCCCGCTCCTTCGCCGACCACCACGACGTCGACCGTGGCTACGGTCCGGCCGTCAACCGCATGCTGCGGCTGATCCGCGAGGGCGGCGACTGGCGCGAGCTGGCGTCCGGGCTCTTCAACGGCCACGGCTCGTGGGGCAACGGAGCCGCGATGCGCATCGCTCCCCTCGGTGCCTGGTACGCCGACGACCCCGAGCAGGCCACCCACCAGGCGGAGATCTCCGCCTACACCACCCACCAGCACCGCGAGGCCGTCGTCGGCGCCATGGCCGTCGCCGCCGCGGCCGCCCTGGTGGCCGACCCGGCCCGCGGCACCGGCCCCGAGCAGCTGCTCGACGGGGTGCTGGCGCTGATCCCGCGCAGCGCCGTACAGGCCGGGCTGCGCCGGGCCCGCGACATGCTCGACTACGCCGACTCCGGCACCGTCGCCGCGGTCCTGGGCTGCGGACGACGCACCAGCGCCCACGACACCGTGCCCTTCGCCCTGTGGGCCGCCGCCCGGCATCTCGGCAACTACGAGCGGGCGTTCTGGACCACCGTGCAGGCGGGTGGCGACGTCGACACCACCTGCGCCATCGTCGGCGGCATCGTCGCCGCCGCCGGACGCGCCGGCGCCCCGCCCGAGGCGTGGCTGGACGGCGCCGAGCCCCTCCCGCCGTGGGCCCCCGCCCTCGCCGACTGATCACCGCCGTACCGCCGCACCCCTTGCTCCCCTCACCCGTCGCGAGCCGATCATCCGCGCCCGCTCCCGTGTCCTGCTGCGCCCTCCAACAGGCGGTTCCGCTCGGCGACTTGGGCTCCATACGAGTGCGTGCGCGGCAACGGAACGACGGCGTCCGCTACCGGCCCCGGCCCACCCGCGCCCGCTTCGGCATACCCGTCGGTAGCGGCCCCGCCCGGTCCCGCTCCCACAGTCGTCGGCACCGATTGCCGCCAGGTGTGGATCCGATGCGGACGGCCGGCCCGAATAGGCGTAACCTTGCTGGCGCCATGCCGTACGAGCCCCCCACACATTCCGTCGAGCGATCATTGCGCGCCACGACGGGCGCCAAGATCGTTGCAGGTGTCGACGAGGTCGGACGCGGAGCGTGGGCCGGTCCGGTCAGCGTCTGCGCAGCGATCACCGGACTGCGCCGGCCACCCGACGGACTCACCGATTCCAAGCTGCTGACCCCCAAGCGCCGCACCGAACTGTGCGAGGTGCTCGGCGAGTGGGTCACGTCGTGTGCCCTGGGGCACTCCTCACCGGAGGAGATCGACGAGCTGGGTATGACCGCTGCCCTGCGGCTCGCGGCCGTACGCGCCCTGGAGGCGCTGCCGGTCCGGCCGGACGCGGTCATCCTCGACGGCAAGCACGACTACCTGGGCATGCCGTGGCGGGTCCGCACGGTCATCAAGGGCGACCAGTCCTGTATCGCGGTTGCCGCCGCATCCGTGATCGCCAAGGTGCGACGCGACGCGATGATGACCGAACTGGGCCTGGCCCACGCCGACTTCGACTTCGCGGCCAACGCCGGGTACCCCTCGCCGACCCATCGCATCGCCCTGGAGGAGTACGGTCCTACGCCGCACCACCGAGTGTCGTGGTCCTACATGGACGCCCTGCCCCGGTGGCGGCATCTGAAGAAGGTGCGCATCACCCCCGAAGCAGCCGCTCTGGAAGCCGGTGGCCAACTCGGCTTCGACTTCTGAGCGGTGTGGACATGAATTCGGTACCCGATGACATGTTCCGCACTTACGTTTGATAGACATCCCTTTATGCCTCTCATCCCCGAGGAGCCTCAGATTCACGAGAGTGTCCCGGGTCCCCGCGCAACTCCGGCCGCCGGCCGTACCGCGTCGACCCCCCGCCCCGTTCCTGGTCCCGGTCCCCGCCCCGCGCCTCCGCGTGGCGCTCCCGCGTCCAGTGTCCGTCCGGGCAAGCCCGGACCTGCTGCCCCGCCGCGTGGGCCTGTCGCCGCTCCGCCGGCGCAGCGCACCAACTCCCCGCAGCCGTCGGCCGATTCGCCCGGCACCGCTGCGGGAGCGCAGCTCCAGCTGATCCCGGCCCCCGCCGGCGGCGCCGTCGACGCTGCCGACGAGGCCGTCGATCTGCTGCTGGACTCCGGGCGTGCGCCGGGTGAAATCCTGGTGCTGACCACCGGCGAAACCCACCCGTGGGCCGCGCATGAACAGTCCTTCGGCGAGGCGTCCTACTGGGCCCAACACGACGCCGCGGACGATGTGTTCTACGCGGACGCCGCGGCCGAGCGTGCCACCGGACGGCCTGTCGTGGTCGTCGCCGTGAACGGCGGTTCGGACGAGGTCACCGCGCGGGCGCTGCCCGCGGCGATGGCCCGTGCCGGAATGTTGATGATCGTCTGCGGTGACCCGCAGCGCATCAACGCCGTGCTCGGCGCCCCCGCCTGACCGCTGCCGGTTCGCGCAACAGCCCGTCGGCCCTGGAGGCCGTCGGGCTCGCTTGCGCATCCGGCGGCGACGCCCGGCACGGCCGTGCCGGGCAGGGTGGCCCGCTGCCCCGCCTGTGCGGTAGCCCGGTCCGCCGGTCCGCCGGTCCCCTCAGCGCGCCGCGGTGTGCCGATGGGCCTCCGGGGCGCCTCCGCCGGTGCACCGTGGCACCGACCGGTTCTGCCCGGGAATGCCCATGGCCGTGCGCGGGGCCTCCGGACGTGCTGCCGTCGCGCGAAGCGTCTCCCTGCGCCCCGCCGCCGAAGGGGCCGGTTCACCCAGCGGCTGGTCCATGGGGGACGGCGTGGGGCGGCGCCCGCCCCGGTCCTCGCCCAGTACTTGCCAGCGGTCCGGGGTCAGCGTGATGTAGGCCCCGCAGCGCAGCCCGTGCAGGGTGCAGGCGTCGCGCAGTCCCCACATCCACGCCCCGTCGGTCTCGGTCCAACGGGGCTCGCCCGCACGGCAGTAGAGCAGCACGGCGGTGCGCACCGGCGCACGCAGCCGCAGATCGTGCGGGATCACCCGGCGTAGATGCGCGAGCAGCACATTGCGGAACTCCCAGCCATCGGGAGCGGCCGCGAGCTCGGTGAACGAAGCGCTGGCCGTCACCCGCTCCTGCGGATCGAGCACCGCGACGATGGCCGTCGACGGCCCCGGGCGATGACGATCGTGCAGCCCGACGACGAGCTCACGAGGGCTGCGCAGCAACGGGATACCGGCCGAGGCCCATTCGGCGGGCGCCAGCATGCGTCCCAGCCGGGCGGAATCGGCGGACACGGGCGGGGACACAGGTGGAGGCGAGGCGAAACCGAAGGTCACGTTCCTCCCTTTGTCTACGCGTCCGCACCTCGGGCGCCGGGCCGGCGCGGTACGCACCACGACATGGCCCTGCCTGACCACGGACGGCCGGTAAGGGGAAGCAACCCCAATTCTCGCGGTCGCACAGGCATGCGGCAACGAGCAATTCCCGCACATGGGTTAAATGGCCCCATGTATCCCAAATGTCCCCGCGTAGTGCAGTGGGTCCAACGGGCTCAGCCCTGTACGGCGAGGACCAACGGAAACACCTCCTCCGCTCCGGCCCGGCGCAGCAGCCGGGCGGCCACGGCCAGGGTCCAGCCGGTGTCGGCGTAGTCATCCACCAGCAGCACCGGACCACCCGCCGCGGCCAGGGCCCGCGCCAGCTCCGGCGGCACGCCCAGCGAACCGTGCAGGGCCCGCAGTCGCTGGGCGCTGTTGCTGCGCGGAATCCTGCCGTCGGCACCGTCGTCCGACGAGGTCACCGTGCCCAGGAACGGCATCCGGCCGACCGCGGCGATCCGCTCGGCCAGCGACCGGATCAGCTGCGGACGGCTACGTGAGGAGAGCGCGACGACACCCACCGGGCGGGCCGGCGCCTCCGCCGCTCCCGAGGCCCAACCGCCGGGCCCCTTCGCCCAGTCGGCGAGAACCGTGACCACCGCGGCCGCCACATCGTCCGGCACCGGACCGTCCGGAGCCTGCGGGGCGAGCATCGGACGCAGCCGGTTGCCCCACCCGATGTCGGAGAGCCGCCCCAGAGCGCGGCCGGTCGCGGCCAGCTCGCCCGCCGGGATGCGCCCCTTGAGATCGACCCCGACGGCCGGCAGCCCCGTCGGCCACATCCGGCGCGGCTCGACCTCTACCCCCGGCCGCCCCAGCTCACCGCGCGCCGCGTCCAGCGATGCGGCCGACACCTCGGTGGTGAACCGCGCCCCGGCACAGTTGTCACAGCGGCCGCACGCCACCGCCGCCTCGTCGTCCAACTGCCGCCGCAGAAACTCCATCCGGCAGCCCGTCGTGCCCGCGTACTCCCGCATGGCCTGCTGTTCGGCCTCGCGCTGACGTGACACCCACGCGTAGCGCTCGGTGTCGTACGCCCACGGCCGGCCCGTGGACATCCAGCCCCCCTTGACGCGCTGCACGGCGCCGTCCACATCGAGGACCTTGAGCATGATCTCCAGGCGCGAGCGGCGCAGTTCGACCTGCGGCTCCAGGGCCGGCAGCGACACCGGCCGGCCGGCGGCTGCCAGGACGTCCAGGGTCCGCCGCACCTGCTCCTCGGGCGGGAACGCCAGTGAAGCGAAGTACTTCCAGATCGCCTCGTCCTCCCGTCCGGGCAGCAGCAGCACCTCGGCATGCTCCACCCCACGGCCGGCCCGGCCCACCTGCTGGTAGTACGCGATGGGGGACGACGGCGAGCCCAGATGCACCACGAACCCCAGATCGGGCTTGTCGAAGCCCATGCCCAGCGCCGAGGTCGCCACCAGCGCCTTGACACGGTTGGCGAGCAGATCGTCCTCGGCCTGCTGGCGGTCCGCGTTCTCCGTCTTGCCGGTGTACGAGGAGACCGTGTGCCCCCGGTGGCGGAGGAACGCCGTGATCTCCTCGGCGGCGGCGACGGTGAGCGTATAGATGATCCCCGAGCCCGGCAGTTCGTGCAGATGGTCCGCGAGCCAGGCGAGCCGATGCGCGGCATCCGGCAGCGGGAGCACCCCCAGGCTCAGACTCTCCCGGTCCAGCGGCCCGCGCAGCACCAGCGCCTCCGTGGAGCCCTCGCCCGTTCCGAGCTGTTCGGCGACATCGGCGGTCACCCGCGCGTTGGCCGTCGCGGTGGTGGCGAGCACCGGCACACCGGGCGGGAGATCGGCGAGCATCGTACGCAGCCGCCGGTAGTCCGGCCGGAAATCGTGCCCCCAGTCGGAAATGCAGTGCGCCTCGTCGACGACGAGCAGGCCCGTCGCCGCGGCGAGCTTGGGTAGCACCTGATCACGGAAATCGGGGTTGTTGAGCCGCTCCGGGCTCACCAGCAGGACATCCACCTCACCGGCCGCCACCTCGGCCTGGACGGTGTCCCACTCCTCGGTGTTGGCGGAATTGATCGTGCGCGCGCGAATCCCCGCGCGCGCGGCCGCCTCGACCTGATTACGCATCAGAGCGAGCAGCGGGGAGACGATCACGGTCGGTCCGCTGCCGCGCTCGCGCAGCAGCGCCGTCGCGACGAAATAGACCGCGGACTTGCCCCAGCCCGTGCGCTGCACGACCAGGGCGCGGCGGTGGTCGGCGACCAGGGCCTCGATCGCGCGCCACTGATCCTCGCGCAGCCTGACCTCGCCCTCGCGATCTCCGACGAGGCGGGTCAGGACGGCATCGGCTGCGGCACGCAGATCTTCGTTGCTCATGCCCCCATGCAACCCGATGCCACTGACATCGCGCGAACCCCCGACCGAACCTGTGGATAACCTCGTCGCCCGCGAGTTATCCACAGGGGTCGCGGCGCAGCGGCCGGCCGCGGGATCTTCGATTCATGAATCCGCACAGCGAACCGAGCAAGCGCACCGGCGACAGCAACCCCGCCGCCACCTCCCCTCACTCGTCCGCCCCGACCCCCTCGAACTCCCCCCGCCCGCCCAAGCCGTCGGCCCCGGCCAACCCCTCGAACACCACCAGGCCCTCCCGCCGCATCGCACCGAGCGGCCCCACTGACCCCACCAGCGCCGCAGAACCGGCCGGACCGGCCGACCCCGCACACACCACCAACCCTCCCGCGCGCCCCGACCCCGCCTACATCGCCGGCTCCCAGACTCCGTCCGACGCCTCCCACGCCTCCGCTTACACCTCCTCCGCCGATGAGAGCCCCGCGCCCGGCGCCGATGCCCAGGTCACCCTGCGCAGTCCGGCCGAGCTCGCCGACGCCCTTCCGTATTTCCTCGGCTTCTATCCGGACGACAGCGTCGTGATGGTCGCCCTGCACGGTGAGCGCGGACGCTTCGGCGGCCGGGTCAGGCTCGGCATCCCGACCGACACCGCGCAGTGGCCGGATGTCGCCGACCAGCTCGCCGACTGTCTGATCTCGGCAGGCCAGGAGCGTGACGACCGGCCCGCGGCGATCATCGTCTACCTCTGCCAGGAGCCCGCAACGGGCGAGAGCGGCAAGGACGTCAGGGACCGGCTGCGCCCGCTCGCCCAGCGGCTGCGCACCGCCTGCGGCGCGCTCGACGTACCAGTCCTGGAAGCTCTCTGTCTCTCCAACGGCCGCTTCTGGTCCTACTGCTGCCCCGACTTCCGCTGCTGCCCCGCCGAGGGCACACCCATGGTCATGCCGGGCACGTCCGTGATGGCCGCAGCCGCCGCCTACGCGGGAATGCAGGTGCGCGGCTCCCTCAAGGAGATGGAGGCCAGGCTGCGGCCCCGCACCGGACCGCGGGCCGCCGACCAGCAGAAGGCGCTGGACGCGGCAGCCGCTGCGCTGTTGCCGCGCATGCTCCGGCGGGACGGGGCGGTGGCTGTCCGCCGGGAGACCCTCGATCTGGCCAACGCCATGATCCGCCGGTTCCGACTGGACACCCCCTCGGGCAGCAACCGGGCCAGGGACGCCTGCGACGACGCGCTGATCACCGACTCCGAGGCCGCTGATCTCATCCTCGGCATCCAGGACCGGGTCACCCGTGACCGGGCGGCGGAGTGGATGGACGGCCCCACAGCCGCGCCGGCTCTCCGGCTCTGGCGTGCCCTCGCCCGCCGCTGTGCCGGAGGCTATGCCGAACACGCGGCGGCACCGCTCACCCTCGCCGGCTGGGTGTGCTGGTCCACCGAGGACGGACCCTCGGCGCGCGTCGCTCTTAGCTGCGCCTTGGCCCTCGACCCCGACTACACCTTCGCCCAGCTGCTGCACCACGCCATCAACGAAGGCCTCGATCCGGAGCCGCTGCGCCGCTGCCTGCGCGAGCAGCACCAAGAAGCGGTCGCCGCCGGCGAGGCGCCCACCTCTTCGACCGCTCCGGCCGCCAAGGAGACACCGCGGCCCACAAAGCGCCCCGGGTCGCCCCGCCCCGGACCTGCCGGCCGCCCCCGGGGCCCGCGCGGCGCGACAGGTCCCGGCACCCGTACGACCGACGGACGCGGCAGGCGCCGGGCCGGCCGGGACGGCGACCGGAGCCGACGGTGACCGGGCCGCTCTTGCGAGGCCGGCGTGACCTGGGCGCCGGCCGACGCGTTCACCCGAGTGGCGTAATCCGTACGGACCCCCGACCTCACCAGGGAGCACAGCGCGTGCCAGGCATCGTCCCCACTGCTCAGCCGGCCCACCGGCTGCCCGGAGCGCGGCGCCCGGCACCGCCCCGGGCCCCTCAACCGCAACCCGTCCACTCCTCACTCGTCTGTGTGGCCCTCCCCTCCCTCGCCGTCTCCCCGGCGTCGGGGCAGCTGACCGGGCGGGGTATGGACGGCTTCTACCGCGACGGCCGACGGGTCCTGTCCCGGTGCGAACTACTGGTGGCGGGCGAGGAACCACTCGTCGTCCAGGGGCGGTTGACCGGAGCGGACCGTGCCCGGTTCTTCGGGACGGTCCGCAGGACCGGCGAGCGCGGGCCGGATCCGGAGATCCACGTGGAGCGGCTGCGGTCCGCCGACGGCACCGAGCAGATCACGTTCCGCAGCAGTGCCACCCGGCCCGTCCGGCTTCCGGTCGAGATCCGGCTGGGCACGGATCTCGCGGAGCTCGGCTCGGCCGCCGTCGGCCTCCCGGGCCCCGGCCTGCAGGCCACGGTGCATGGCTCCGGACTCCGCTGGTCCGCGCCCGGTGTGCACGCGGTGGTGTCCGCGACGCCCGCCCCCGCGGACGCACTGGCCTCGGCGGGCCTGCTGCGCTGGGAACTGGATCTACCGCCCGGCGCCCGCCGCACCATCGAACTGCGCGCCGGACTCGAACGAGACGACGGCGGACCGGGCGGCGCTCCGGGAGCCCACCGGCTCCCTGGAAACGCCCGCCTCCCCGGCCCGCGCACCGGACGGGTCGCCCCGCGGATGCGCGGCGACCGGCCACCGCGCCCCTGGTCGGCGGCCCGGCTGGAGTGCGACGACCAACGGGCCGACGCGCTCATGGCGGGCAGCCTCGACGATCTCCACGGCCTGGTGATGCGCGACCCGGCGGCCACGGGGGATCTGTATCTCGCCGGTGGATTCCCCTGGCGTTGCGGCCTCGCACCGGTCGAGGCGTTGTGGGCCGCCCGGATGCTGCTTCCCCTGGGCACCCGGCTCGCCGCGGGCACGCTGCGCGCACTCGCCCGTGGTCAACAAGCCGCTCCAGGGGCGGATTTCGGCCGAATCCCGGGCCCTCTCAGAGACGCCGGTCCACACGCCCCACCGAGCTGCACCGGCATCGAGGCCACCCTTCTGTTCCCGGCCGTCCTCGCAGAGGCCCGCCGCTGGGGCCTGCCCGAACGGGAGACGGAACGGCTGCTCCCCGCCGCGGAGCGCTGTCTGCGATGGCTGCGGATCGTCACCGACCCGCCGGGCAGCGGCCCCAGGGGCTACGTCCCCGACCCCGCACCCGGCGGACCGTACCGCTCCGAGACCCAGGCCCATGCCCATCGCGCCGCCCTCCTGGGCGCCGATCTCCTCGATGCCTCCGGATCCTCCGACGCGGCGGTGCTGCGGGACTGGGCCGCCGATCTGCGCACCCGGTTCCGTACGGACTTCTGGCTGGAGGACGGTGCAGGGGGCCGCCACGCGGCCCTGCTCACCGCAGACGGACGCCCCGTCCCACAGCTCGCCTCCACCACCGCCTCGCTCCTCGACACCGGCCTGCTCGGCGGCGGTGCTCTCGCCCCCGGTCTGCTGGACGCGGCACAGACCGACCGGCTGGCCGCACTGCTGGGCAGCCCGGCCATGGACTCCGGATGGGGCCTGCGGGGGCTCGGTACCAAGGAGAGCGGCTACAACCCCTTCGGCCACCGCAGTGGCGCGGTCCGCGTCCATGAAACGGCCATCGCCGCCGCCGGGTTGGCCGCGGCAGGCCATGAGCGGCCGGCCGGCGCCCTGACCAAAGGGCTTCTCGATGCCGCGGAAAGCTTCGGGTACCGGCTCCCCGAGATGTACGCGGGGGAGCAGCGCACCGCGAACGGCGCCCCCGTGCCGCATCCGGCGGCCTGCCGCCCCGCTGCCGTGGCGGCGGCCGGCGCGGTGCACATACTGGTCGCGCTCGCCGGCCTGCGCCCCGATGTCCCCGCCAGGACGGTGTCCGTGCGGCCGCCCGGTACGGCCCCGCTCGGCGCACTACAGCTCACCGGCCTGACCGTCGCGGAGCAGCCGTTCGCCGTACGGATCAGCAGACTCGGCATGGGGGTGGTGGAGACGGCGGCGGACGGTCTGCGGCTGGGCTCGTGAGGTGCTACGGGCCTGTTTATCGTCAGGCGGACGACTATGATCACGCCCATGCCTCCCTACGACCCGTCGGCCTTCCCGCCCTTCGCTGTCACCGTCGACCTGGTCGTGCTCACCGTGCGCCGCCACGCCCTGTGCGCGCTGGCCGTGCGCCGCGGTGAGCCGCCGTTCCAGGGCCGCTGGGCCCTGCCCGGGGGATTCGTCCGGGCCGATGAGGACCTTGAGGACGCGGCCGCCCGGGAGCTCACCGAGGAAACCGGTCTGCAAGCCCAGTCCCCGGCGGGCTCGTCGCCGATCCACGGCGCACACCTCGAACAGCTCGCCACGTACGGCGACCCCAAGCGGGACCCCCGGATGCGGGTCGTCAGCGTCGCGCACCTGGTCCTCGCTCCCGACCTGCCCGCTCCCAGGGCCGGCGGCGACGCGCACAGCGCACGGTGGGCACCGGTGGAGACTCTCCTGGAGCAGGACGACACCCTCGCCCGGGAGGGCGAGCTGGCGGCCCCGCTCGCCTTCGACCACGCCCGGATCCTCGGCGACGGCGTCGAGCGGGCCCGTTCGAAGATCGAGTACTCCTCGCTGGCCACGGCCTTCTGCCCGCCGGAGTTCACCGTCGGCGAGCTGCGCCGGGTTTACGAGGCGGTCTGGGGCGTAGCACTGGACCCCCGAAACTTCCACCGCAAGGTGACCGGTACTCCTGGGTTCCTGGTGCCTACCGGGGGCACGACGACACGTCAGGGCGGCCGTCCCGCACAACTGTTCAGAGCCGGCGGTGCGACGCTGCTCAACCCGCCGATGCTGCGCCCGGAGGTCTGAGCCCGGGGTGCCGCCCAGGCATCATGGGGCCGAAGTTCACCCACGGTGACACGGCAAACCATCAGGATTGAGCAATTGCGAGAAAATAGGACATATTGCGCTACCTTGTTCGCGTGAGTCCTCTCGTAATCCCCGCAGCTCCCGACCGGCCTCACGCCCCGCGAGGGGTGCGATGTCTCGCGCTACCGGCCCGCCCGGCGACCCCCTTGGCGCGCGTCCGGCCGCCGTCGGCGCTCCCCCTCGTGCGGCGCCGCCCGACCGGGGCGCCACCTCACTAGCGCGGCCCGCCCGCCTCATCCCGCCCCGCCCGAACGAACCGCGCTCGACGCCTTGGTCCGTCAGCGGCTCGCCCCGCATTCCGCGTTCCTTCCCTCGGGCCGACATCGCCCGCGGTGGCCTTCGTCGCCGCTGTCATCGAGTGGCCTTTTCCCGGAGCCAGTTGAGCGTGCAGCCGACGCAGTTTCGCCTGCGCGGAGTATGGGTGATCGGTGTATTCCGTTCCCTCCTCTTGGGATTGTTCGGGGTGCCTCTCATAACGCCACAGCAGAGGTCGTTCAGCCGTTCAGTGGCCGCGTCAAGGGCTCGTTCGGAATCGACCAAGGCGCATCTGATCGTGATGCGGTTCACGCGCCAACCCCCAAGCGCGGCAACGGTCTTGTTGCCGACCGGCCTGGTCTGCGGTGATGTCCCAACGGTGCCGGGCGGCTTCAGTCGCTGATCGAGTAATGCATATGTTTTGGCGCCCTGTTGTTGTGGCTGCTGTCCACAACCCGCCTGGGACAGCGCATTTCTTTCCGATAAAGCGTCAATTCAGGGATGGGGGGCGATCACCCTTTCGTGTGCTTTTCACCAAAGACCTCAAGGGTGTTGAGGGTGTCGCCGACAAAAGATGCGTGAGTACCCTTGCGCACACCATGATGACCGCGGCTCGCCCCGGCGACACCGGCCTCGCAGGCCCCGGCGAGCTTGACCGCTACCCCTACGCCAACGCGGCCAACGCCGCGAACGCCAACAACGCAGCCGGCCAGGACCGTGCCGAGCGGGTTTCGCAGGTCTGGGACGGCCCCGAAGCAGACATCGGCCGGGTCGGCCGTCGGGCGGCCGGCAGTCGCGGCCGAGGCCTGCACGGCCAACTCGTCCAGCAGCTCGGCCAGATGATCGTCTCCGGCGATCTCGGCGCCGACCGCCCGCTCGTCCCCGAGGAGATCGGCCAGCGCTTCGAGGTCTCCCGCACCGTCGTCCGCGAGTCGCTGCGAGTCCTTGAGGCCAAGGGCCTCGTCAGCGCCCGCCCGAACGTGGGCACTCGCGTGCGCCCGGTCAGCGACTGGAACCTCCTCGACCCCGACATCATCGAATGGCGGGCCTACGGGCCACAGCGCGACGACCAGCGCCGTGAGCTGTGGGAGCTGCGCTGGACGATCGAGCCCCTCGCCGCCAGGCTCGCCGCCGGCCACGGCCGCGAGGACATCCAGCAGCGGCTGGCGGACATGGTCGAGATCATGGGCCACTCCGCGGCCCAGGGCGACACCATGACCTTCTCCCGCGCCGACGCCGAGTTCCACTCGCTGCTGCTGCAGCTCGCCGGCAACCGCATGCTCGAACACCTCTCGGGCATCGTCTCCGCAGCTCTGCACGTCTCGGGTGGCTCCAGCGGCGGCTGCGAGCGACCGGTCGACACATCCGTGGGCCAGCACATGCGGGTCGTCGACGCCATCGGCTCCGGCGACGCCACCGCGGCCGAATCCGCGATGCGGCAGCTCCTCGCCGCCCACGGCGAGGCCGTCGGCCAGGGCTCCGGGACGCCCGTGGACCACGTCGTCCCCGCGCCCCGCGAGCACTGAAGGCCGTACCCGACCGCGTACGGACGGTAGGCGCCGCGCGGCCCCGTGCCCTGCACACCCCTCCGGGCAGGGCACGCCGTACGCGGCGACGGCGCACGAAATCGCCGGATCCGGGGCGTCGACCGGATCCGGCGACAGACCTTGGGAGGGTTGCATGTCATATGACTGGGAATGGGTCGTTATGGGGTGTGACTCGGGCCACGCAGATTGGGCGTAACGCTCTTCAGGGAAGCGCGATGACTTAAGAGGTGATAGCCGAGGAGGGAATACGAGCGGCGTTCGTGACGCTGTTCAACTCCCCGGTTGCCCCTGCGCCGTCGGTCCATCCCCACCGGCGGTCGTCGGCTCCGATCCACATTGGACGGGGTCGGAAGCCGTTTCCATCGTTCCGAGAGGTTGTTCGTGTCGGCCAGCACATCCCGTACGCTCCCGCCGGAGATCGCCGAGTCCGAGTCTGTGATGGCGCTCATCGAGCGGGGAAAGGCAGATGGGCAGATCGCCGGCGATGACGTGCGTCGGGCCTTCGAGGCTGACCAGATTCCGCCAACCCAGTGGAAGAACGTTCTGCGCAGCCTCAACCAGATCCTCGACGAGGAGGGTGTGACGCTGATGGTCAGTGCCGCAGAGGCGCCCAAGCGCACCCGCAAGAGCGTCGCAGCGAAGAGTCCGGCGAAGCGCACCGCCACCAAGACCGTCGCGGCGAAGGCCGCCACGGTCAAGAAGACCACCGCGGCCGCGGCCCCCGCCCCCATGGCGGACCCGTCGGCCGGTGAGTCCGAGTCCGCGCCCGCGAAGAAGGCCGCGGCGAAGAAGACGACCGCCAAGAAGACGGTCGCGAAGAAGGCCACGGCCAAGAAGGCCACCGCCAAGAAGACCGCGTCCAAGAAGGACGTCGACGAGCTGCTCGACGACGACGTGACCGAGGAGACCCCGGCGCCCGGCAAGGGCGACGCCCCCGAGGCCGCCGAGGGCGCAGAGAACGCCGGCTTCGTCCTGTCCGATGACGACGAGGACGACGCCCCTGCTCAGCAGGTTGCCGCGGCCGGCGCCACCGCCGACCCGGTCAAGGACTACCTCAAGCAGATCGGCAAGGTCCCGCTCCTCAACGCCGAGCAGGAGGTCGAACTCGCCAAGCGCATCGAGGCGGGCCTGTTCGCCGAGGACAAGCTGGCGAACTCCGACAAGCTCGCACCGAAGCTCAAGCGCGAGCTGGAGATCATCGCCGAGGACGGCCGCCGGGCGAAGAACCACCTCCTGGAGGCCAACCTCCGTCTGGTCGTCTCCCTGGCCAAGCGGTACACCGGCCGCGGCATGCTCTTCCTGGACCTGATCCAGGAGGGCAACCTCGGTCTGATCCGTGCGGTCGAGAAGTTCGACTACACCAAGGGCTACAAGTTCTCGACCTACGCGACGTGGTGGATCCGCCAGGCCATCACCCGCGCGATGGCCGACCAGGCCCGTACGATCCGTATCCCCGTCCACATGGTCGAGGTCATCAACAAGCTCGCGCGCGTCCAGCGCCAGATGCTCCAGGACCTGGGCCGTGAGCCCACCCCGGAGGAGCTGGCCAAGGAGCTCGACATGACCCCTGAAAAGGTCATCGAGGTCCAGAAGTACGGCCGTGAGCCGATCTCGCTGCACACCCCGCTGGGCGAGGACGGCGACAGCGAGTTCGGTGACCTCATCGAGGACTCCGAGGCGGTCGTCCCGGCCGATGCGGTCAGCTTCACGCTTCTGCAGGAGCAGCTGCACTCGGTGCTGGACACCCTCTCCGAGCGTGAGGCCGGCGTCGTCTCCATGCGCTTCGGCCTCACCGACGGCCAGCCCAAGACGCTGGACGAGATCGGCAAGGTCTACGGCGTCACGCGTGAGCGGATCCGCCAGATCGAGTCGAAGACGATGTCGAAGCTGCGTCACCCGTCGCGCTCCCAGGTGCTGCGCGACTACCTCGACTAGTCCCACCTGTCCGGACGGCATCGCGAGCCCGGTCTCTCCTGGCGGAGGGCCGGGCTCGCGGCCGTCCGGGTGCGCCGGGCAGCCAATGGGGTCACTCTGGGTATGCGTGTAATGCCCCAGAGACAGGAGCCCGAATGTGTCCGAGCGTCCACGCCGCCCTCGGAGCCCTCGCGCTGGCCCTCGCCCTGCCGACGCCGGCGGCCGCGGACGAGTCGGTGATCGGCGGAAAGCCCGCACCGCTGTCACACAGCCCCTGGGCGGTGGCGCTGGCCTCCCATGAGCGCTTCGGGGCCCAGCGCTCGGGACAGTTCTGCGGCGGCGTGCTCGTCGGGCACTCGACGGTGGTGACGGCGGCGCACTGCCTGAGCAAGGAGGTGCTGGGCGTCCCCTGGCGGCAGGTACGGGACCTGAAGATCGTCGTCGGACGCGACAACCTCGCCGCCGGCGGCGGGCAGGAGCTCAAGCCCGCGAAGATCTGGGTCAACCCGCGCTACAACAGTTGGACCAACGACGGCGACATGGCCGTCCTCACGCTCGACAAGCCGCTTCCGAACCGGCCCATCCCGATAGCGGGACGAAGCGACAGCGCCTACCGGCCGGGCAACGCGGCCACGGTCTACGGCTGGGGCGACACCACGGGCGGCGGCAGCTATGCGTCACACCTACGGGCGGCACACGTCAATGTGCTGCCCGACGCGGTCTGTGCGCGGGCCTATCCCGGCAGTGCCGACGGCAAATACAGGGCGCGGTCGATGCTGTGCGCGGGGGAGCCGACCGGTGGCCGGGACGCGTGCCAGGGGGACAGCGGCGGGCCGCTGGTCGTGGGCGGCCGGCTGGTGGGCCTGGTGTCGTGGGGGACGGGCTGCGGCCAGGCAGGCAGTCCAGGGGTCTATACGCGCGCCTCAGCGCTTCTCCCGGCCGTGGCCGCACACGGGGCCGACTGAGCGGCGCGGGGAGCTGTCAGCCATGTATGAGCGCACGAGTGCGGGCGGTCTCCCCGGTGGTGTCGGGGAGACCGCCCGCGGTACGGCCTGGGCCGCTGCTCGCTCGTCGTGGATGCGAAGTGTCAGCGTTCCTCATCGGACGCGGACGCCGGAGAAGCGGTCAGCCGCTCCGTCTCGTCCTGTATTTCCGCGGCGATCTTCTTGAGTTCTGGCTCGAACTTGCGACCGTGGTGGGCGCAGAAGAGCAGTTCTCCGCCGGACATCAGGACGACGCGCAGGTATGCCTGGGCGCCGCAGCGGTCGCAGCGGTCAGCGGCCGTCAGCGGGCTCGCGGGTGTCAGAACAGTAGTCACGTCGCCTCTTCTCTAGCTCGACGAGCTGTCGTACCAGGGTCAACATCCAACCAGGCCGAAAACGTTCCCGCTCGTGCCTTTTCCTCGAAAAATTTCTTCGAAGGGGGCCGGGTGCTGCCGGGTGGCGGCGAATGAGCCGTATTGCGTGGTGGTCTGATTCACGTTGGTTGTTGGTCTGTCCCCCCGGCTGGCTTGCCGGTTGTTGATGAGGACGTGCCCGGAGCCTAAATGGTTCATGCCTCGAAGGGAACGTGATGTGCACGTCACTCGGACGTCACCCCAACGAGGGATCGAACGTACGAGCGAAATTCTACTACCATGGGCATGCGTACGGGTGGCGTCACATCGGCTCTACCAGGCCTCGGTACGCTCTGATCGGCGACACCGCCACAACCGAGTCCGCGGAATGCGGACTGCCAGAAATTCAGCGAGGAGCGAACCGCGTGACCGCCGAGATGTCCGTGCCGTCCACCGCAGTGCTGACCGGGGCAGACCGGGACGGTTCCAACTACACCGCGCGGCATCTGCTCGTCCTTGAGGGGCTCGAAGCCGTCCGCAAGCGCCCCGGCATGTATATCGGCTCGACGGACAGCCGGGGGTTGATGCACTGCCTCTGGGAGATCATCGACAACTCCGTCGACGAAGCACTGGGCGGCTACTGCGATCACATCGAGGTGATCCTCCACGACGACGGGTCGGTGGAGGTCATCGACAACGGCCGAGGCATCCCCGTCGATGTCGAGCCCAAGACCGGCCTCAGCGGCGTCGAGGTCGTGATGACCAAGCTGCACGCCGGCGGAAAGTTCGGCGGCGGCTCGTACGCGGCCTCCGGCGGTCTGCACGGCGTCGGCGCCTCTGTCGTCAACGCGCTGTCCGCCCGTCTGGACGTCGAGGTGGACCGCAGCAGCAAGACGCACTCGATCAGCTTCCGCCGCGGCGTCCCCGGTATCTTCACCGAATCCGGTCCGGACGCCCCCTTCGACCCGGGCAACGGCCTGCTCAAGGGCAAGCGGATCGCCAAGACGAAGACCGGCACCCGGGTCCGCTACTGGGCCGACCGGCAGATCTTCCTCAAGGACGCCAAGCTCTCCCTGGAGAACCTGCACGCCCGCGCCCGCCAGACCGCCTTCCTCGTGCCGGGCCTGACCCTCGTGGTCCGTGACGAGCGCGGTATCGACGGCGCCGGAAAGACGGAAGAGACGTTCCGCTACGACGGCGGCATCAGCGAATTCTGCGAGTACCTCGCGCAGGACAAGGCCGTCTGCGACGTGCTCCGGCTGGCCGGCCAGGGCACCTTCAAGGAGACCGTGCCGGTTCTCGACGACCGCGGTCACATGACACCGACCGAGGTCACCCGGGAACTGGGCGTCGATGTCGCGCTGCGCTGGGGCACCGGCTACGACGCGACGGTCAAGTCCTTCGTCAACATCATCGCGACGCCCAAGGGCGGCACCCACGTCTCCGGGTTCGAGCGGTCGGTCACCAAGACCGTCAACGAGGTGTTGCGGTCGAGCAAGCTGCTCAGGGTCGCCGAGGACGACGTCGTCAGGGACGACGCCACGGAGGGCCTCACCGCCGTAGTGACCGTGCGGCTCGCGGAGCCGCAGTTCGAGGGGCAGACCAAGGAGGTGCTCGGCACCTCCGCCGCCTCGCGGATCGTCGCCCAGGTGGTGAGCCGGGAACTCAAGGCGTTCCTGACCTCCACGAAGCGGGACGACAAGCAGCAGGCGCGCGCCGTCCTGGAGAAGATCGTCGCGGCGGCCCGGACGCGCATCGCCGCCCGTCAGCACAAGGAGGCCCAGCGGCGGAAGACGGCGCTGGAATCCTCCTCGCTGCCGGCCAAGCTCGCGGACTGCCGCAGCGATGACGTCGACCGCAGTGAGCTGTTCATCGTCGAGGGGGACTCGGCGCTGGGCACCGCCAAGCTGGCGCGGAACTCGGAATTCCAGGCCCTGCTGCCGATCCGGGGCAAGATTCTGAATGTCCAGAAGTCATCGGTTTCGGACATGCTCAAGAACGCCGAGTGCGGCGCCATCATCCAGGTCATAGGGGCCGGCTCGGGCCGTACGTTCGACATCGACACCGCCCGCTACGGCAAGGTCATCTTCCTGGCCGACGCGGACGTCGACGGCGCCCACATCCGCTGTTTGCTGCTGACCCTGTTCCAGCGCTACATGCGCCCGATGGTCGAACAGGGCCGCGTGTTCTCCGCCGTCCCGCCGCTGCACCGCGTCGAACTGATCAACCCCAAGAAGGGCCAGGATAAGTACATCTACACGTACTCGGACAACGAACTGCGCCAGACCCTGCTCGAACTCCAGCGCAAGAAGGTCCGGTACAAGGACAGCATCCAGCGCTACAAGGGTCTGGGTGAGATGGACGCCGACCAGCTCGCCGAGACGACCATGGACCCGCGCCACCGCACCCTGCGTCGCATCAACATCAGCGACCTCGAAGCGGCGGAGAAGGCCTTCGACCTCCTCATGGGCAACGAAGTCGCCCCCCGCAAGGAGTTCATCACCAACTCCGCGTCCACTCTGGACCGTTCGCGCATCGACACCTGAGGGGCCGGAGGTTCCGACGGGCGCCTGTCCACCCTGGGTGGGCGGGCGCCCGTTGCCGTTTCGACCTGGGGTGCCTTGACTCCGGTCTGGGCGGTAGCACTGGTCCGTGGCGTCGGGGCGGTCGAAGCTCCGCGTTCCCCGGAGGGCAGGTCATGAGTGGCTTGGTCAACTCCGTTGCTCAGCATCGTTGTGATCACCGCAGGCTGTTGCGCTGGTGTTCGGCCGACAGTTCACGGCGCAGCAGCGGGCCGGCCCGCTGCGTGGGCTGGGCCTGGACGACGGGCACCTGAACCGATGTGGACGGTGCGGTGTGGGACGAGGGCGGCTGGGCGGCGGCCGTCGTGTGGCTCTGTGGTCTGGTGCTGCGTATCGCGTCATGGGCCTCGGAACGGCAGGGGCGTCTACCAGGGCAGCGACGACCGCCACCGCCGTGGGCCTGGCACTGGCGGGATGCGCCATACGGCTGGACGCCGAGGCGCGCGGCAACGCCCAGCGGCTGCTGTCCCAGCAACGGGCGGCCCGCAAGGCGGAGGCCGAATCGGCGGCGCCCACCGAACGCGGGCGGAATGCACGTGAGTTCCTCGACGTGCTCGCCCGCAGCCTCAGCGCCCGACTGGTGCACCTGGAGGCAGCGCGCCTCCTGATCCTGCGCAGTGCCGACCTCCAGGCCGACCGTGCCAACTCCTGGAGCGGGTGCCGGTGTGCCGAGGGTTGGCCCGAGAAGGGCTGGGAGGTGCCCGTGAGGCGCTTTCCGCGCTGCGTGGGCGCCCGGGATCCGGTCGAGGGCTTTCTGCGCCCCTGATCGCCGCTGAGAGCGTTCAGCTGCCGGTGACAGGTGAGGCCCGCACCGCGCGTTTGGCCGAAGCGAGCCTCGCGGTCGGCAGGCCGCCCAGGAGGCGCTGACGAATGTGCGCGAGCACGCTCCGGGAGCCCGGGTGAGCGTGCGGCTGGAATACGGGACGGACGGCGTGGGGCTTGAGTCCGGTGGCCGTGGCAAGTCCGGCGAGCTTGAAAGAGCGGCTCCCAATACGGCTGTCCGGGATGCGGGAGCGCGCGGAACTCCTCAGCGGAACGTTGAGTTCGGCCCCGATGGAGGATTTCGTGGTGAGGCTGCGGGTGCCTGCATGACGGGGCGCATGGTGACACGGGTCGTGGTAGCCGATGACCAGACGCTGACGGCGTCGAGGTCACCCGCCGCATCCGTCCCGAGCATCCCGGTACCCAGGTCGTGGTGCTCACGACCTATGCAGATGACAACTCGCCCTCTCCCGCTCTCCTGGCCGGTGCACCCGGCTACCTGACATAGGACGCCGACGGTGACAGATCGTCCGTGCCATCGACGGTGTGCTCCTGGGCGAGGCCGGGCTGCCGCCCAAGATCCAGCGCAGGCTCCTGGTGCGTTTCACGGAGCCCGTGCCCCCGGCCGCAGCCGTCGGACGAGTCCCCAGGCGGGCTGACCACACGTGAGGTGGAGGTGCTGCGGCTGATCGCCGCCGGGACAGTCCACCCCCGAAACCGCGCGCACGCTGCATCTCTCCACGCACTCGCTTGGGGGCGCCCCTGAAGACCCACATCAACAATCTCGTCACCAAAGCGGAGCTACGGGACCGGGGTCCAGGTCATCCACTACGCGTACCGGCACGGCCTCGCACAGCCACCCAGCTGACCCATCACCTGATGGGGTGAAGGATTCGCAATGAAGCATCCAGGATCTCCCTTTCTGTCCACCCTTGGGCCGCACGGACAACAGCCCCGTGCATCAAGGAGAGTTCGGTGGACAAGCAGGACGGCCGGTCGGTCGGCGAACCAGGGGCCCTACGGCTCGACGACCCCTGGTACGACGCTCTCGCCTCCGGGTGGGGCGAACTGGGCGCTGCGGCGGAGACAACTGGCGGCTGGGGTGGCACGCAGCCACCGCCGCCGGTACCGGAACCGCAGTACGCGCCGTATGACGAGGTCTATCTGGCGGTGCAGCGAAGCGCGGCTTTCCAGGAGGTGCGTCGCCGCTACCGGCGGTTCGTTCTGCCCGGCACGGCGGTTTTTCTGGGTTGGTACCTCGCCTACGTGATCGCGGCGACCGCCGCGCCCGGCCTCATGGCCCACCGTGTCGCAGGTGCCCTGAACGTCGCCATGCTCGCCGGACTCGGCCAGTTCGCCACCACGTTCCTGCTCACCTGGGCGTACGCGCGCCATGCCCGGCTGCGCAGGGACAGTGCGGCGCTCGACATTCGATGGGAAACCCAGGAGCTGACCGGAGGGAACACCCGGTGACCGGTGACCACCAGACCCTCGCGCTGCTTCTGTTCAGCGTCTTCATCGCCGTCACCCTGGCGATCACCACCTGGGTGAGCCGCCGCAGGCGCGGTTCCACCGAGGAGTTCTACGCGGGCGGAAGACTCTTCTCGCCCATGGAGAATGGATTCGCCATCGCGGGGGACTACATGTCCGCCGCCTCTTTCCTCGGCATCTCCGGGCTGATCGCCCTCTTCGGATACGACGGCCTGCTGTACTCGGTCGGATTCCTCGTCGCCTGGCTCATCGTCCTGTTTCTCGTCGCCGAACTGGTCCGCAACTGCGGCAGCTTCACCCTCGCCGATGTCGTCGCCGCCCGTATGCGGGAACGCCCCGTCCGTCTCGCGGCCGGCGCGGCCTCCGTCACTGTGTCCGTGCTCTACCTGGTGGCGCAAATGGTCGGTGCGGGCAGCCTGGTGGCCCTGCTCGTGGGGGGCGCGGGCCAGCAGGCCCGTACCTGGATGGTGATCGGGGTCGGCGCCCTGATGGTGGTCTACGTCGCCTTCGGCGGCATGCGGGCCACGACCTGGATCCAGGTCGTCAAAGCCGTACTCCTCATGGGAGGCGCCGTTGCCCTGACCGTCCTGGTACTGGTCCGCTTCCACGGCGACATCAACGAACTGCTGAACACCGCCGCCGAACGCAGCGGCCACGGCCGCAACTTCCTCGCGCCCGGTCTCAAATACGGTGGCGACTGGACCTCGCGACTCGACTTCATCAGCCTCGGCATCGCGCTCGTCCTGGGCACGGCCGGGCTGCCGCACATCCTCTCCCGCTTCTACACCGTGCCCACGGCGCGCTCCGCCCGTCGCTCCGTCGTATGGTCCATCGGTCTGATCGGTGGCTTCTACCTGATGACCATCGTGCTCGGGTTCGGTGCCGCCGCAGTACTCGGCAGCGATGCCGTCCGGGCGTCCAATACGGCAGGCAACACCGCTGTCCCGCTGCTCGCCCTCGACCTGGGAGGCGGCGCCGGTTCGACCGGCGGAACGGTGCTCTTCGCCGTGGTGGCCGCGGTTGCTTTTGCCACCATCCTGGCCGTGGTAGCCGGCATCACGCTCGCGTCGTCCGCCTCCGTTGCACACGACCTGTATGCCTCGCTACGACGTCCGCGTGACACGGCACAGGACGCCCAGCGAGCTGAGGTGGCCGTGGCGCGCATCGCAGCGGTGGCCGTCGGCGCGGTTGCCATCGGCCTCGCCCTGCTTGCCCAGGACTTGAACGTGGCCTTCTTGGTCGGGTTGGCGTTCGCCGTCGCCGCGTCGGCCAACCTGCCGGTCCTGCTGTTCACCCTCTTCTGGCGACGCTTCACGACCCGCGGCGCGGTGTGGTCCGTATACGGCGGGCTGATGCCTGCGATCACCCTGGTCGTCCTCTCACCAGTGGTCTCCGGGAGCCCGGAAGCACTCTTCCCCGGGCTGGACTTCGCCGTCTTCCCGCTCGACAACCCCGGTGTTGTATCGATCCCACTGGGCTTCCTGATGGGCTGGCTGGGAACGGTGCTTTCCCCGGAAGCCGCCGATGAGGCACGGCACGCGGAGACTGAGGTACGGGCGCTCACGGGTGCGGGGGCGGCTTAGGCGAGCCCGGGTGGAGCAGGGGCGGACCGGCTCTGAGAACGGAGGAGCAGACGGGGCGAGGCCGACTGTGGATGCCACCGCCCCCCCCGTGCGTCGCCCGCCCTCCGGGTGAGCGTCCTGCAGGCCTACACCCACTCGTAGCGGTGCTCGGGGCGGCCGGTCTCTCCGTACCTGAGCGTGAGGCGCACCCGCCCGGCGCGTTCCAAGAGCTTGAGGTAGCGCTGGGCGGTCTGCCGACTCAGTCCAGCATGCAGGGCGACGTCCTGCGCGGAAAGCGGGGCATCCGCGGAGCGCAGCACCGAGCGCACGCGGTCGGCGGTGGCGGTGGAGTGCCCCTTCGGCAACTCGGCGGAGCCGGCGTTGGCGGCTCCCAACGCCCCGAAGATCCGGTCCACCTCGGACTGCTCCGCCTGGCCGCCGCCCGCAAACGTGCGATGCAGCGCCGCGTAACCCTCCAACTTGGAGCGAAGGCCGGCGAAGGTGAACGGCTTGACCAGGTACTGAAGCGCGCCGTGGCGCATTGCCGCCTGCACGGTGGCGATGTCGCGAGCTGCAGTCACCATGATCACGTCGGTGAGCAGGCCGCGACGTCGAAGGTCGCCGACCAACTGAAGCCCAGTCTTGTCGGGTAGGTAGTGGTCCAGGAGGATCAGATCGACGGGGTGTGTCTCAAGGGCGGTGAGGGCCTCTGCGGCGGTGTGCGCGAGGCAACTGACACGAAAACCCTCGACTTTGGCGACGTATGCCGCATTGATCTTCGCGACGTGCACATCGTCGTCCACGACCAGTACCTCGATCATCGGCCGGCCTCCGTGGCGTCTTCGGGGCGGCGGGTGTGCGCTGTCGCCTGTTTGGTGATGCGGGTGTCCGTGATTGCTTTCTGCGCGGGTGCTTCACGGTGCTCGGGAAGGTCATCGGACAGCGCGTCGGGGACTGTCACGGTAAATACCGCACCTCCGCCGGGGCGCTCACCGACCTCGGCGCTTCCTCCGTAGCGCTCGGCGAGTCGGCGCACGAGTGCCAGGCCGATGCCGCGCTGCCCGTGGGCGGGAGGTTCCTTGGTCGTCCATCCCTCGGTGAAGATTTCCGCGCGACGTTCCTCGGGCACGCCCGGCCCGTTGTCGCTGACACGTACGACGGCGGTCCGGCCCTCAGCGCGGATCTCCGCCTCCAGTTGCGCGTGGCGCGCGCCCGATGTGGCATCCAGGGCGTTGTCGATGAGGTTCCCCAGGATGGTGACCAGGCTGGGTGGGTCAACCAGACGGTCGGGCAGGTGTGTGTTGGGGGAGACGCTCAAGGAGACGCCGCGCTCGGTGGCGACGGTGGCCTTGCCCACCAGGAGGGCGGCGAGCAGTGGGTCGTGGACGCGCTCGGTGACCTGCTCGGCGGTCGCGCGATGTACGCCCACGGCCTGTGTCACAAACTCCACGGCCTCCTCGTGTAGCCCGAGTTCGAGCAGGCCGAGCAGAGTGTGCAGCCGGTTGGCGTGCTCGTGGTCCTGGGCGCGGAGGGCATCAATAAGGCCGCGGGTGCCGTCCAGTTCGCGGCCCAGTCGCTCCAGTTCGGTGCGGTCGCGCAGAGTGACCACGGCACCGCCGTCATCAGTCGGCATGCGGTTCGCTACCAGGACCCGCTGTCCACTGACGGCCAGCAGGTCCGAACCCGAAACTCGACCGGCCAGAACGTCGGTGGTGCGGCCTGGTGGTAGGGCCGATTCCAGGGAATGGCCGGTGTCGTCGGCGCGGAGGTCCAGGAGGCGCTGCGCCTCGTCATTCATGAGACGGATGCGCCCGTATTTGTCGAGTGCGAGGAACCCCTCCCGGATGCCGTGCAGCATCGCCTCCCGCTCGGCGAGCAGCGCGGAGATGTCGGAGAACGCCAGGTCGTGGGTACGGCGCTGGAGGCGGCGGGAAACGAGATAGGCGGCGAGGGCGCCCACGGCTAGTGCCCCGCCAGCGTAGGCGAGCAGCTGGGGCACGGTGGAGAGCAGCCGTTCCTGCACGCTCTCGTACGCGATGCCGACGGAGACGGCGCCCACAACCTTGCCGTTCTCGTTGCGGAGCGGGACCTTGCCGCGCGCGGAACGGCCCAGGGTGCCCTTGTCGATCTGCATGACGTCCTGGCCGGAGAGCGCGGCGCTCGGGTCGGTCGAAACGTGGCGCCCAATCTCGTCAGGGTCGGTGTGGGACCAGCGCACACCCCGCTTGTCCATGATCACCACGTACTCGGCACCGGTAGCGGCGCGGATCCGCTCCGCCTCGTTCTGCACGGGCCCATGACGCGTCGGACGGGACGACTCCAGGGCGTCGTCGAGGCGCGTCTCAGCCGCGGTGGTCTGTGCGATGGCGAGAGCGCGGCGCATCGCCTGGTCGTCGAGCTGCGCACTGAGCGGGGCGAGGAACAAGCCGGTTGCCAGCGCCGTGACGCCGGCGGCGATGGTCAGCTGCACCATCAGGACCTGGGAGAACACTCGCTGCGGCCAGCCCAGGCGTGGCCGGGGGCGGCGCGGCGTCGGGGCGGCCGACTCTTGGTTGGGCGGCGCCGTGGCCTCGACGGCCGGTCGGCTTTCGGCTGTGTGCGAGCGGCTGCCCGTGTAAGGCTTGCCGGTCGTGGTGCGGGAGACCGGCGCCGCGGCGGGAAACGGTGCGGAACCCGAGGGCTCTGCACCGCTCGGGCGTGGAACCGACTCTTCCCTTTCGCCCATACGAACGAACAGTAAGCGCGGTGGCGGTCGCTGGGTAATACCTGCTGAGGGGAATTCGGAGGGTGTCCGGGCGGCGACTCGGATGCAACACCGGCCGCCTCCGAGCTCGGGGAGGCATGAGTGCTTTCGCTGTTGTTGCCTAGCCCCAGGCGAACACCAAGATTCTGCACGCCATGACGATCGCCCATGCCACGTCGTCAGCGGCTGGCACGAGGAAGCTGGCCGCGAGTCATGGCTGCCATGGGTCGGCTCGTCGTGCTCTGGGCTTTCAGCCTCAGGCCTGCATGCGATCCCCGTGAGCAGGAGGCGCCGATGTCGGCGTCGTCATCGGCCCGCTCATTGGCCCGGCGACTGACTCTCTGGCGCAGGCGCTGGTTAGGCACCCGTGTGCAGGCTGGGGGAGCGCGCGAGAAGTTATCCACAGGCCTTTTGGGTGCGGAGCGTGCGCGCTTAGCCTCGCATCGTGAAGCCGGTAGGACCTCGCGTGGGGAGTGGCCAGGGCCGCCAAGGCGAGGGGGAGGCGCGCGGCGGGTGCGCAGCAGGGAGGGCTCAATGAGGTCAGCGGGTGATAGCTGCGAGGTGTGGCGGCAGCGGTGGAAGGGGGTGGCTGGCGTGCCGTTCGGCCGCCGCGGAGGGGCTGCACGGGCTCGCCGGAGTTTGTCCGTGCGTTTCGCCTGCCGTCTGACCTGGTCCTGGGATGGCCCCGCGCTGCCGGACGACTCTGGTGAGGCGGGCCGGGCGCCACGTGGCAGGGGCAGCCACGTTCCAGGTGGGCATCGGTCCCGCATGCGCGAGGGCCTGCACCGGGAACGTGTGATGGAAGCGGAGGCTGCTGGAGCGCTCGCGGACTGCCGGGGGAAGTCTGCGAGATCAGCTACTGGCAGCCCGGGGCGTCCCGTGAAGCACGCCGGTCGCAGCAGTGACGGAGACAACCGCCATACGCGCCGGTGGACCGAGCGGCGCACCACAGCTAGCGGGCGCCGCAGCACCATCGGCCCGCTGTTCGACGCTGACCCGCCAGGTGCGCCCGTCGGAGTGCGCGACGGTAACGACCCAGGCAGGGGAGGTCCCCGCAACAGCCTGGCTGCTGGGCGTCCGGCTGTCGGCCGGCTTGGGTTCAGGCCACACCGTGTCGGTCCGTACGACGTCGAGTGCGTCCGCCCGGTCCTCCCCGATCAGCCCGCGGAGAGCAAGGTCAGCGGCCTGGCCCGGCCGGTCCCAGGCCGAGCGCCCGCGGCAGTGGTCGCCAGAGATCCGTCCGTCGCGCGCCGCCTCCACGGCCTCCTTGACCAGGGGGGCCGAGGCTCGTCCGTAGGCGTAGCCGTAGGGGAGGACGAACAGGGTGGGGGAGAAGCGATGGCCACCGATGTGGGTGACTTCCCAGACTTCGCTTCCGCTGGCGGCGAGTTCGGCAGCGAGCGGGCGGCCGAGCAAGGCGCAGCAGCGGTCCCGCTTGCCGTTGGTGCATACGAGGACCAGCGGCTCGCCGATGTAGGGCTCCCAGAGGCCGTGATGGTCTCCCGTGCCCAGGGCCGTGAAGTCCAGGCCGAGGGCTGCCCGCGGGTCGGTGACGGTGGTCGTGCGGATCCAGGAGCGTCCAGGGGCGGTGTGAGCGAGGAACACGCGTTGCCTGGACGTGCCGTGACAGTCGGCGTGGCGTCCCGGCCGCCGGATCAGGGCGACGCGTACGCCCGTCCCTTCTGCCGCGGCTTCGAGTGCCCGGCCGACGTCAGGGTCGAGGTGACTTTCCGTCAGTGCATGGGCTCCCCACGGCCCTGTTTGCTCGATGAGCAGCCAGGTCCGGGCAGGTGCCGCGGTTCCGGCGAGCGATTCGGCCGATTCACGGGAAGCGGTGGCGCAGGTACTCACATAGGTGAGCCTAACCTCATCCGCTCCAGGTCGGATCTCGGGTGGGCATCCAGGGGACGACGGCGTGCGGAAGGCCCCCAGCGTTAGCGGTTGTCGCTCTGTGTGAGTTCCGGCGATGTCGATGTCATGCCGATCGCATCGGTCGCGGCGACGTTAGGGGCTCAGTGGCGGCTCTGCCCCGTCTGTCCCTCGCGGGTCGCCTGTCATGGCAACGGTTGTGGCGGGCGGGGGCCGTGGTACTGGCCGTTGGGGCGCATGCGGAGAGGGCGTTCGGCGTATTCCTCAAGGGCGTGGGCGATCCAGCCGGCCGTGCGGGAGATGGCGAAGATGGTCTCGCCCGCCTCGGTAGGCATGTCTGTCGAGACGGTCAGTACGGCCAAGGCCAGGTCTACGTTGGCGTGCAGCTCCGTGTGCCGGGCCGTTGTGGTGATCACCTGGCGGGCGGCCTCCAAGGCGGGGCGGGCCTGCGGCATGTCTTCCAGAAGCTGGAAGAGGGTGTGGGCTCGTGGATCCTCGCCCGGGTAGAGGGGGTGGCCCAGGCCCGGTACCTGGCGGCCGGCCCTTAGGTGGTCGGCGACCACTGTGGCTGCACTGCCCCGGTCCAGTACCTCCAGCAGCATCCGGTGGGCGAGGCCGCTCGCGGCGCCGTGCAGCACGCCGTCCAGTGCCCCGAAGCCGGCCGAGACGATCGCGTACGGATGGGCGCGGGCGGAGGCGGCGACCCGGACGGCGAATGTGGAGGCGGCGAGGTCGTGGTCGATGAGCAGGACCAGTGCGGCGTCCAGGACACGGAGTGCCGCGGCGTCGGCCGGTTCGATCGTCAGTCGTGACCAGAGGCGTGATGAGAGCGAGTCGGCAGCACGTTGCTTCGGGGCGTGCGACGGCAGGGCGTCGACAAGGGTCGGGATGAGGCTGCGTGCGGTCTTGACGACGGTGTCCTCGGACAGGTCGAAGCGCAGCGGGTCGGCGGCCGCAGCGGCGATCACGGCGACCCGTAGCCGGTCCATGGGTCCGCTGTGGGCCGGCAGTGCCTGGACGGCTTGGTGGGCGGCGGACAGGGCGTCCTGCGGCGCGGTGAAGCGGATGCCGGGAGGCAGCTCACCGGTCCACAGCCACTCGGCGACCTCCTCGTAGCTGTAGTGGGCGGCGAGTTCCGATGTGTCGACGCCGCGGAAGTAGCAGTGGTCGCGGTCGATGAGTGTGATGCCTGTACGGATTGCCGACTCGCCACCGGAGGGTGAAGGGTCGCGGCGCGGGGCACGGCGGGCGAGTGCGTCGACCTCCCGTGCATCGAAGGTGCTGCCGCGGCTGCCCGGCTCGCGGCGGCTGGTCAGCTGGCCGCGGCTGACGTAGGCATACACCGTCTCCGGCTTCACACCGAGCCGGTCCGCCGCCTCCCGGGTGCTCAGTCGCTGCCCGCCCGCATCTTGCGCCGTTTCTCGATCCGCCATGAGGTCACCGTATCCAGACCCACCATATTGATTCAATCAACATTGACAACTGTTGAGTCAAGCGTAGACAGTCGAATCAATATTTGGGTGAGGAAGAGCAAGGAGAGCAGCATGCCGACCGCTGAGGTGAATGCACTGATCGACGCTCCCCGGGGGCTGGCGGGCGTCATCGTCACCGAGACCCAACTGGGTGACGTCCGAGGTGCCGAGGGCTTCTACCACTACCGCCAGTACTCCGCCGTCGAGCTGGCCACCGCCCGCACCTTCGAGGACGTCTGGTACCTGATGTTCCACGGGGAGCTGCCCGACGCCGCGCAGCTGGCGGCGTTCAGGGCCGAGACCGCCGCCCTGCGCACGTTGCCTGCGGCCGTGCGTGATGCGCTGCCCGCCCTCGCCCAGGCCGGTGCGGTCTCCGGTCCGCTCGCCGGGCTGCGCACCGCGCTGTCGCTGCTCGGCGCAACGGTGGGCTTCCGGCCGCTGTACGACATCGACGCCGCCCGCCGTCGTGCCGACGCGCTCGCCGCCTGCGCCGCCGTACCGACCCTGATCACCGCGCTGCACCGGCTCGGCCAGGGGCTGCAGCCCGTCGAGCCGCGTGCGGACCTCGGCCATGCGGCCAACTACCTCTACATGCTCACCGGTGACGAGCCGGAGCCGGCGCAGGTCCGGGCCATCGAGGCGTATCTGATCTCCACCATCGACCACGGTTTCAACGCCTCGACCTTCACCGCACGCGTCATTGCCTCCACCGGTGCCGACCTCGCGGCCTGCCTTGTCGGCGCCGTCGGTGCGCTCTCCGGGCCGCTGCACGGTGGTGCGCCCAGCCGCGCACTGGACATGCTCGACGCCATCGGCACCCCCGACCGCATCGACTCATGGATCCGCGACCGCGTGCTGCGCGGTGACCGGATCATGGGATTCGGTCACTCCGTCTATCGCACCGAGGACCCGCGCTCCAGGATGCTGCGTGGTATTGCCGAGCAGTTCGGTGGCCCGTTGGTGGAATTCGCCGTCCAGGTGGAGGCGAGGGTCGAAGAGCTGCTTGCCGAGCTGAAGCCCGGCCGTGAGCTGCACATCAATGTGGAGCTGTACGCGGGCGTCGTCATGGAGCTGTGCGGACTTCCGCGCGAGATGTTCACGCCCACCTTCTGTGCGGCCCGGGTGGTTGGCTGGAGCGCCAACATCCTGGAGCAGGCCCAGGATTCGAAGATCATCCGCCCTGCTGCCCGGTATGTCGGACCGCCCCCGCCGCAGCCGCTGCCCGTCGTCGCACCCCGCTAGCGGGAAGGCGGCCGGGCGGGGCCGAGCCCGCGGCGTCGGCGGTCCGTTACGATCGACAGCTCGTCCGCCGCCGGTCCGTGCGGCCCGCCACCCGCACCATGGAGGCGTCCCCCTTGGCCACGCAACAGATCCCGGTCGTCGTGCTCGCGGGCTTTCTCGGGTCGGGCAAGACCACCCTCCTCAACCACCTGCTCGGCACCGGCGACGGCACCCGGATCGGCGCGATCGTCAATGACTTCGGCAGCATCGAGATCGATGCCATGACGGTCGCCGGGCAGGTCGACTCGATGGTCTCGCTCGGCAACGGCTGTCTGTGCTGTGCGGTCGACACCAGCGAGCTGGACACCTACCTGGAGCGGCTGGCCCGCCCCGCCGCCCGTATCGACGTGATCGTCATCGAGGCCAGCGGGCTGGCCGAGCCGCAGGAACTCATCCGGATGATCCTCGCCAGCGACAACGACCGGATCGTCTACGGCGGGCTGATCGAGGTCGTCGACGCCGCGGAGTTCGACGACACCCGGGCCCGGCATCCCGAACTGGACCGGCATGTGGGCATCGCCGACATCGTGGTGCTCAACAAGGCCGATCGCATCGCCGACGCGGCGCGGCAGTCACTCATGGACACGCTCGCCGGCCTCGCTCCGGGCCGTCCGGTGATCTGTACCGCATACGGGAGGGTCGATCCCGAGCTGTTCTTCGACCGCGGACCGGGCGAGGACCACGACGCGGCCGTTCGCCAGCTGTCCTTCGAAGACCTGCTGCGCGAGGCCGCGGCGTCCGGGGCTCCCGCCGACCGCGCCCACGACGCCGACCACGCCCACGACGCCGAGGACCGATGCGACCACCCCGGCGATGGCGACGCCCCCGGCGGTTGCGGCCACCCCGGCCACACCCACCCCGCAGGGCACCTCCACGCCGCCTACGAGAGCGTCGAGTTCACCTCTGCCGAGCCGATGCATCCGCGCCGCCTCATGGACTTCCTCGACAGCCGCCCGGCCGGCCTCTACCGCATCAAGGGCTTCGTCCACTTCGACGTACCGGAGAACCGCCAGAAGTTCACGGTGCACGCCGTCGGTGACTTCCTGCGCTTCTACCCCGCGCCGTGGCCGAAGGGCGAGGAGCGGTGCACCCAGCTCGTCATGATCGGCAGTGGCATCGACGCCCCGGCTCTGCGCAAGGAGCTGGAGAACTGCCGGGAGAGCGCACCGTCCGAAGCCGATCCGAACAGCATGTGGGGTGTGCTGCGGTACGTGGCAGCACACGAGGAGGCGGAAGACGAGTGACGCCGTCGGGCCGGCACTCCACCGGCCCGACGGCGTCAACCGTCTCTCCTGCCCTGGCTGCTGTTACACCGGCCCCGCCATCGCCGCCACAGGCTTCGTCAGCGGCACTCCCGAGCCGTCCCGGCGCGGATCCACTTCCGGCAGTTCGACGGGAGTGCCCTTGGCATCAGCGGCCCGTACCGGAGCGGGCACGGCCCACGCCCGGGTCAGACAGTCCTCGCCCTTGAGGAACCGCTGGCAGCGCACACCGCCGGTCGCCCGGCCCTTGCGCGGGTACTGGTCGAACGGCGTGAGCTTGGCCGTCGCCACCGAATCGTCCAGTGTGCCGTGCGAGCCGGCGACCGTGAACACCATGGCGTCGGTGGCCGGATCGACCGCGGCGAACGAGATCACCTTCGCGCCCTCGCCCAGCTTGATGCCCGTCATACCGCCCGCGGGCCGGCCCTGTGGCCGCACCTGCGACGCCGGATAGCGCAGCAGCTGCGCCTCGTCGGTGATGAAGACCAGGTCCTCCTCACCGGTGCGCAGCTCGGCCGCGCCCACGATGCGGTCGCCGTCCTTGAGGGTGATGACTTCCAACTCCTCCTTGTGGGCGGGGTAGTCGGGCACCACGCGTTTGACGACGCCCTGTTCCGTGCCGAGTGCCAGGCCCGGCGAGGACTCGTCCAGTGTGGTCAGACAGATCAGCTCCTCGCCGTCCTCCAGGGTGAGGAACTCCGAAAGCTGTGCGCCACCGGAGAGACTGGGTGCCGCCGCGGTCTCCGGGAGCTGGGGCAGGTCGATCACCGAGATCCGTAGCAGCCGGCCCAGGGACGTCACCGCCCCCACCTCGCCCCGGGTGGTCGCCGGCACCGCCGAGACGATCACATCGTGCTTGACGCGCTTGGCGTCGACGTCGAAGGACACGTCCCCGGTGACCGTGCGCGCCAGCAGCCCCGTTGAGGAGAGCAGCACCCGGCACGGGTCGTCGGAGACCTCCAGCGGCACCGCGCCGACCGTGGTGCCCGCCGACTCCAGCAGTACTGTCCGCCGGTCCGTGCCGTACTTCTTCGCGACCGCGGCGAGCTCGCCGGAGACAAGCTTGCGCAGTTCGGCGTCCGACTCCAGGATCTGCGTCAGCTTCTCGATCTCGTCCTGGAGACGGTCACGTTCGGATTCCAGCTCGATACGGTCGAACTTGGTCAGCCGGCGGAGCGGGGTGTCCAGGATGTACTGCGTCTGGATGTCGCTCAGCGAGAAGCGCTCGATCAGCCGCTCCTTGGCCTGTGCGCTGTTCTCGCTGGAGCGGATGAGGCGGATGACCTCGTCGATGTCCACCAGGGCCGTCAGCAGGCCCTCGACCAGGTGGAGACGGTCGCGCCGCTTGGTCCGCCGGAACTCGCTGCGCCGGCGCACCACGTTGAAGCGGTGATCGACGTAGACCTCCAGCAGCTCCTTGAGGCCCAGTGTGAGCGGCTGGCCGTCCACCAGCGCGACGTTGTTGATGCCGAAGGACTCCTCCATCGGCGTGAGCTTGTAGAGCTGCTCCAATACGGCTTCGGGGTTGAAGCCGTTCTTGACCTCGATCACCAGCCGCAGACCGTGCTCGCGGTCGGTGAGGTCCTTGACGTCCGCGATGCCCTGGAGCTTCTTCGAGCCGACCAGGTCCTTGATCTTGGAGATGACCTTTTCGGGGCCGACCGTGAAGGGGAGTTCGGTGACGACCAGGCCCTTGCGGCGGGCGGTGACGTTCTCCACGGCGACCGTCGCACGGATCTTGAACGTGCCACGGCCCTTCTCGTACGCGTCCCGTACGCCGCCGAGGCCCACGATCCGGCCGCCGGTCGGCAGATCAGGTCCCGGCACGAAGCGCATCAGGGTGTCGAGATCGGCGTTGGGGTGCTTGATCAGATGGCGGGCCGCGGCGATGACCTCGCCCAGGTTGTGCGGCGGCATGTTCGTCGCCATACCGACGGCGATGCCGGAGGCGCCGTTGACGAGGAGGTTCGGGTACGCGGCGGGGAGGGCGGCCGGTTCCTGCTCCTGGCCGTCGTAGTTCGGCGAGAAGTCGACGGTGTCCTCTTCGATGGACTCCGTCATCAGGGACGTGGCGGACGCCATCCGGCACTCGGTGTACCGCATCGCGGCGGGCGGGTCGTCATTGCCCAGGGAACCGAAGTTGCCGTGACCGTCCACCAGGGGCAGCCGCATGGAGAACGGCTGCGCCATGCGCACCAGTGCGTCGTAGATCGACGCGTCGCCGTGGGGGTGGAGCTTACCCATCACCTCGCCGACGACGCGGGCGCACTTCACATAGCCGCGGTCGGGGCGCAGCCCCATTTCGTTCATCTGGTACAGAATGCGGCGGTGTACGGGCTTGAGACCGTCGCGGGCGTCCGGCAGGGCGCGCGAGTAGATGACCGAATACGCGTACTCAAGGAAGGAACCCTGCATCTCGTCGACGACGTCGATGTCGAGGATCCTCTCCTCGAAGTCGTCCGGCGGCGGGGTCTTCGTGCTGCGGCGGGCCATCGCGGCTGCGGCTCCTTCTGCTGCGTCTACTGCCGATATCGGGAAAGCGTCGGGTCAACCAGGCGGGTCAACCAGCTGGGGGATGAACCCGCGAGTATGTCTGAGTCTGACGCGGACCATTGTGGACCGAGCCACTGACAACGCCGACCGCGACTCCCCCTTCGGCCCCGCGGGAGCCGAGCGCGGCGTACGTTCGGGGCCGGTCGGGCGGGAACTTCGCCAGATGCCGACGCGCTTGCATACAGTGACAGAACTTCCTCGCAAGCGGATCGAAGGGACGTACATGCCCATGGGTCACACGGCCACAGAACAAGCCGGCTCCGGCGGCCTGACAGCGACCGAGCACCGGCTGGCCAATGGCCTGCGCGTGGTGCTCTCCGAAGACCACCTGACCCCGGTCGCAGCGGTGTGTCTCTGGTACGACGTCGGCTCCCGTCACGAGGTCAAGGGCCGTACGGGCCTGGCTCACCTCTTCGAGCATCTGATGTTCCAGGGTTCCGCGCAGGTGAAGGGCAACGGCCACTTCGAGCTGGTGCAGGGCGCCGGCGGATCGCTCAACGGCACCACGAGCTTCGAGCGCACCAACTACTTCGAGACCATGCCCGCCCATGAGCTGGAGCTCGCGCTCTGGCTGGAGGCGGACCGGATGGGCTCGCTGCTGACCGCGCTCGACGAAGAGTCCCTGGAGAACCAGCGCGACGTCGTCAAGAACGAGCGCCGCCAGCGCTACGACAACGTCCCCTACGGCACGGCCTTCGAGAAGCTGACGGCCATGGCGTACCCCGAGGGCCACCCGTACCACCACACCCCCATCGGGTCGATGGCCGATCTGGACGCGGCGTCCCTGGAGGACGCGCGGGCGTTCTTCCGTACGTACTACGCGCCCAACAACGCCGTCCTGTCGGTCGTCGGCGACATCGACCCCGAGCGGACGCTGGCCTGGATCGAGAAGTACTTCGGTTCGATCCCCTCGCACGACGGCAAGCAGCCGCCCCGGGACGGCACCCTGCCCGACGTCCTCGGCGGCGAGCTGCGTGAGGTCGTCGAGGAGGACGTCCCCTCCCGCGCCCTGATGGCGGCCTACCGCCTGCCGCACGACGGCACCCGTGAGGCGGACGCCGGGGACCTGGCGCTGACCGTCCTGGGCGGCGGCGAGTCCTCCCGTCTGTACAACCGGCTGGTGCGCCGCGACCGCAGCGCCGTCGCCGCCGGCTTCGGCCTGCTGCGGCTGGCCGGCGCCCCCTCCCTGGGCTGGCTGGACGTGAAGACGTCCGGCGGGGTCGAGGTGCCCGACATCGAGCGCGCGGTCGACGAGGAGCTGGCCCGCTTCGCCGCCGAGGGGCCGACCCCTGAGGAGATGGAGCGGGCACAGGCCCAGCTGGAGCGCGAGTGGCTCGACCGGCTGGCCACGGTCAGCGGCCGCGCCGACGAACTGTGCCGCTTCGCCGTCCTGTTCGGTGACCCGCAGCTCGCGCTGACCGCCGTGCAGCGCGTCCTGGACATCACCCCCGAGGAGGTGCAGGCCGTCGCCAAGGCCCGGCTGCGCCCCGACAACCGCGCGGTGCTCGTCTACGAGCCCACCGAGCCGACCGACGCCGCCGACACCGAGGAAGGGGAGGCGGACCAGTGAGCGACGCCACCACCCACACCGATTCCCCCGTGAGCGCCATGGACTTCCACCCGCAGCCCCAGGGGGGCGCGCCCAAGCCGTGGGCCTTCCCTGCCCCCGAGCGCAGCCAACTGCCCAACGGGCTCACCCTCCTGACCAGCCATCGTCCCGGCCAGCAGGTCGTCGCCGTCGAGATCAACCTCGTCGCGCCGCTGGACGCCGAACCCGAGGGGCTGGACGGTGTCGCCACGATCATGGCGCGTGCGCTGTCCGAGGGCACCGACACGCATGACGCGGAGGAGTTCGCCGCCGAGCTGGAACGCTGCGGCGCCACCCTGGACGCGCACGCCGACCACCCCGGCGTACGGGTCTCCCTTGAGGTCCCGGCGTCCCGGCTGACCCGTGCGCTCGGCCTGCTCGCCGACGCGCTGCGGGCGCCCGCCTTCCCGGAGAGCGAGGTCGAGCGGCTGGTCCGTAACCGTCTCGACGAGATTCCGCATGAACTCGCCAACCCGGCCCGCCGCGCCGCGATGGCACTGTCCAAGGAGCTGTTCCCGGCCACCGCTCGCATGTCGCGGCCCCGGCAGGGCACCGAGGAGACCGTCGCCCGTATCGACGCCGCGGCCGTCCGCGCCTACTACGACGCCCATGTACGGCCCGCCACGGCCACCGCCGTCATCGTCGGTGACTTCACCGGCGTCGACCTCGCCGCGGCGCTCGCCGACACTCTCGGCGCCTGGAGCGGCTCCACGGCCGAGCCGGTGAAGGCCGCGCCGATCGTCGCCGACGACACCGGCCGGGTGGTGATCGTGGACCGCCCCGGCGCCGTCCAGACGCAGCTGCTCATCGGCCGTATCGGTGCCGACCGGCACGACCGGGTGTGGCCCGCGCAGGTGCTCGGCACGTACTGCCTGGGCGGCACCCTCACCTCCCGTCTGGACCGCGTGCTGCGGGAGGAGAAGGGCTACACCTACGGGGTGCGGGCCTTCGGCCAGGTGCTCCGCTCCACCTCCCCCGCCTCCCCCGAGGGGGCCACGGGTGCCGCGCTGCTCGCGATCAGCGGCTCGGTGGACACCGGTTCCACCGTCCCGGCGCTCGACGATCTGTGGAAGGTGCTGCGCACCCTCGCGGCAGAGGGGCTGACGGACGAGGAGCGGGATGTCGCCGTGCAGAACCTCGTCGGGGTCGCGCCGCTGAAGTACGAGACCGCGGCGGCCGTCGCGGGCACCCTCGCCGACCAGGTGGAGCAGCAGCTCCCGGATGACTTCCAGGCGCAGTTGTACGCCCGCCTCGCGGAGACCGGTACGGTCGAGGCGACCGCGGCGGCCGTCAACGCCTTCCCCGTGGACCGGCTGGTGACGGTCCTGGTGGGCGATGCGGCGCAGATCGCCGAGCCGGTCAAGGCGCTGGGCATCGGTGAGGTCACCGTCGTCAGCAGCTAGGGTGACGCGCCCTGGCCCTCCCGTGTGACGGAAGGTCATAAATCGACATGTGGCTCCCGTGGTGCTTATCGGCCACGGGAGCCGCTGTATGTCCGGTTTATCGCGGCTGGTGCTCTGGTTCTTGTGGCATCCCGCACAAAAAACCGGTTCTGTTTGCCGATTGAAAGTTGACCCGTTTAGCGTCAGTCCGGCTGTTCGTCACAGGTTCGCCACAACAGTGGCACCGGGCAGCCATCGCCGAGTCCCCGTACGGCGCGAGCCAGGGGAGCCGGGGACCCATATGTCCCTTGGGGTGAATCGGACTCCTCTCCGAGGAGCCCGTAGGAGACCTTCCTGCTCCGAACCCGTCAGCTAACCCGGTAGGCGAGAAGGAGGGAAAGGACAAGCCAGCACATGGCGTTCATCCGTGCCACCGGGAAGCACCGTCGCACGAGCCGTCCCGTGAGGACGACCCGCAACATCGCCGGTATAGCCACCCTCGCGGCCGGTGGTGTGGTCGCCTCCGTGGCCTCGCCGGCGCTGGCCGCGACGGACGAGCCGCAGCCGCACGACACCGGGCTGCAGCAGGCCGTCGTGCTGGGGGACGAGCTCGCCAGCCGTGTCGAGGCCCAGGCCGACGCGCAGCAGGCCGAGGCCGAGGTCGCCGCGGCGCGGGCGAAGGCCGAGGCCGTCGCCAAGAAGCAGGCCGACGAGGCCAAGCGGCACGCCGAGGCGGCGAAGAAGAAGGCCAAGGCCGCCCATGAGGCCAAGGTGCGCGCCGCCCGCGACGCGGAGCGCAAGCGCCTCAACGCCTTCGTCGCCCCCATTTCCGACTCCTACGTCTCCACCTCCTACAAGGCGTCCAGCGGCCTGTGGTCCTCCGGCAGCCACACCGGCATCGACTTCCACGCCGCCTCCGGTACCAGCGTCCACGCGGTCGGCTCGGGCACCGTCGTCGAGGCCGGCTGGGGCGGCTCGTACGGCAACAACATCGTGATCAAGATGAACGACGGCACGTACACCCAGTACGGCCACCTGTCGTCGCTCGGCGTCTCGGTCGGTCAGAAGGTCACTCCGGGCCAGCAGATCGGCCTCTCCGGCGCCACCGGCAACGTCACCGGCCCGCACCTGCACTTCGAGGCCCGTACCGGCGCCGACTACGGCTCGGACATCGACCCGATCGCCTACCTGCGCGGGCACGGCGTCAACGTCTGATCCGTCGCCGCCGCATCGGAAGCGTGCCCCCTACGGGCCCACGCCTCCTGCCGAGCGTCCTCCTGGAGCCCCGGTCGCCGACGACCGGGGCTCCGGCGTATTCGGAACGCGGGGTACGCACCGGATACGCCGGTGGCCCGCGACTTCCGGCCAAAAGTTATCCATGAATAACGAGAGGCCGTCGGAAAAGCCGTGCCGGTCGAATAGAGTCACGGAAAAGTCGCCGACCGGCGGCGTTTCCTGGGGATGACGGCGGAGGCACGGAAGATGCGAGGCCATATTTCCGCGCATGCGGTGTGCACGGCGATTCGCGACGACATTGTGTCCGGTGCGCTGGCGCCGGGGAGCCGGCTCGTCGAGGAGATTCTGGCGGCCCGTTACGGCGTCTCCAGGGTGCCGGTCCGCGAAGCGCTGCGCACCCTGCAGTCCGAGGGCTTCGTCACCACCCGCCATCACGCGGGCGCCTGTGTCGCCGAGCCCAGCGAGCAGGAGGCCGCCGATCTCCTCGACATCCGCGCCCTGTTGGAGCCGCTGGGCGCCGCCCGAGCGGCCGCCCGCCGCAGCCCGGCCCACCTCAAGGTGCTCCGCGGCCTGGTGCGCCTCGGCCGCGAGCGGGCCCGTCACGGCAATCCCGCAGATCTGCGCCAACTGGACGGCTGGTTCCATGAAACGCTTGCACAGGCGGCCGGCAGCCCCAGCCTGACGGCGCTGCTGACCCAGCTGCGGCGCAAGATCGAGTGGATGTACGTGGTGGAACCGCCGCCCCGGGCCGGCGAGTCCTGGGACGAACACGGCGCGGTGCTGGACGCGGTGGCCCGGGGGGACGCGGAACGGGCGCGCACCCTGATGGCGGCTCATGTCGAACGCTCGCTTCCGGTCTACCGGCTGCGGCGCCCCGCCGGGACCGAGGTGAGGGATCCGAAACGGCCCGTCAACACGGCACGCGTCCGCCCTTAACAATCGCCCCGTATACAAAGACGCGAGGGAATGGGGTGCGGCGACGCGCGACGGTGCTTTATTCGGTTCGAGCTGAATTCGGCGCGCCTATTTAACGCAGCACACCCATTTTTAACGGCTGGCTTTTTTGACGGCGCCGCGTGCGCTCCATAGCGCGCGCTTTTCCTGACGGATCCCGGATCACGGCCGCCCCCGGAATGTGCGCGCGCCCGTCTCACAATGGACATAAACAAAAAACGGCCCCGCGGTGGCAACCGATCCGGTCGCCATCGCGGGGCCGCCGCATGCAGCAGAAGGTCCTGGCGGGCTCAGACGGTCTCGGGGAGTTCCTCAAGCCCCTCGGCGACGAGCTTGGCCAGACGGTCCAGCGCCGCCTCGGCGCCCTCGGCGTCGGAGGCCAGCACGATCTCCTCGCCGCCCTGGGCGCCGAGGCCGAGGACCGCGAGCATGGAGGCCGCGTTGACGGGGTTGCCATCGGCCTTGGCGATCGTCATCGGGACGCCGGAGGCGGTGGCCGCACGGACGAAGATCGACGCGGGGCGGGCGTGCAGGCCCTCGGCCCAACCGACATTGACGCGGCGCTCTGCCATGGTGTTGCCCTTCAAAGTCGTGACAGTTGTCTAGACCAGTCTCTCACGGTGCCGGGTGTGGTCCGCCGGCTATGTGTCCCGGCCCGTGCGGCCGTGGGCCCCGGTGGAGGCCCGGCAGCCCGTACGCCCTACGGGGTCCCAGCCTGCCCCGCATCCCGAGCGTACGCGCGCCGGTCGGTTGTCAGTGGCCGGTCGTACGCTGTCCGCATGCAGACGCCGCCGGAGCACGCGTACCCGACCCACTGGGAAGCCGACGTGGTGCTGCGCGACGGCGGCACGGCGCGGATCCGCCCCATCACCCCCGATGACGCCGAGCGGTTGGTCTCCTTCTACGAGCAGGTCTCGGACGAATCGAAGTACTACCGCTTCTTCGCGCCCTACCCACGCCTGTCCGACCGCGATGTGCACCGTTTCACCCACCACGACTACGTCGACCGGGTCGGCCTCGCCGCCACGGTCGGCGGCGAGTTCATCGCCACCGTCCGCTACGACCGGATCAACGACCAGGGACTGCCCGCCAAGGACCCCGAGGACGACCAGGCCGAGGTCGCCTTCCTCGTCCAGGACGCCCACCAGGGCCGCGGTGTCGCCTCCGCCCTCCTGGAGCACATCGCGGCCGTCGCCCGCGAACGCGGCATCCGCCGGTTCGCCGCCGAGGTGCTCCCCGCGAACTCCAAGATGATCAAGGTGTTCACGGACGCCGGCTACACCCACCAGCGCACCTTCGAGGACGGCGTGGTCCGTCTCGAATTCGACCTGGAGCCGACCGAGCAGTCCATGGCCGTGATGCGCGGCCGTGAGCAGCGCGCCGAGGCCCGCTCCGTACAGCGGCTGCTCGCGCCGGGCTCGGTCGCCGTCATCGGCACCGGCCGGACCCCCGGCGGCCTCGGCCGTACCGCCTTGCGCAACCTCCTGGACTCCGGCTTCACGGGCCGGGTGCACGCCGTCAACCACGCCTTCCCCGGGGACCTGCAACGGCTCGACCCCGAAGGCGTGCCGGCCGTCCGCGCCCTGCGGGAGATCGCCGACCCGGTGGACCTCGCCGTCATCGCCGTCCCCGCGGACAGCGTCCCCGAGGTGATCCGTGACTGCGGCGAGCACGGGGTCCAGGGCGTGCTGGTCCTGTCCTCCGGTTACGCCGAGGCCGGCCCGGACGGGCGCGAGCGGCAGCGCGCCCTGCTCCGTCAGGCCCGGTCGTACGGCATGCGGCTGATCGGGCCCAACGCCTTCGGTCTGATCAACACCGCCCCCGGCGTCCGGCTGAACGCCTCCCTCGCCCCGCAGATGCCCGGCGCCGGCCACATCGGCCTGTTCACCCAGTCCGGCGCCATCGGCATCGCCCTGCTCAGCGGACTGCACGCACGGGGCCCCGGTGACGGCGGTATCGCCGGCATCTCCGCGTTCGTCTCGGCCGGCAACCGCGCCGACGTCTCCGGCAACGACCTGCTCCAGTACTGGTACGAGGACCCGGACACCGATGTCGTGATCCTGTATCTGGAGTCCATCGGCAACCCCCGCAAATTCGCCCGCCTCGCCCGCCGCACCGCCGCCGTCAAACCGGTGGTGGTCGCCAAGGGCGCCCGGCACAACGGCACCGCCCCGCCCGGCCATGCGGTGCCCACCGTCCGGGTCCCCGACAGCACCGTCGCCGCCCTGATGCGCCAGGCCGGGGTGATCCGCGTCGACACGGTCACCGAGCTGATCGACGCCGGGCTGCTGCTGGCCTCCCAGCCGCTGCCGAATGGCCCGCGGATCGCCATCCTCGGCAACTCCGAGTCGCTGGCACTGCTGGCCTACGACGCCTGCCTCACCGAGGGACTGCGCCCCCAGCGCCCCCGCGTACTGGCCTCCGCCGCGACACCGGACGACTTCCGCGCCGCGCTCGCCGAGGCGCTGTCCGCCGACGGCTGCGACGCCGTGGTCGTCACGGCCATCCCCTGGGTGGGGGAGGAAGCCGCCGTCTCCCCGGGGGACAGCGAGGGCGCCGCGCTCGCCGACGCCCTGCGCACCGCCGCGACCGCCCACCCCCAGAAGCCGGTCACGGTCGTCCACCTGGCGATGGACGACCTGGCGGAGACGCTCGCCGCTCCGGCTCCGGCCTCTGCCCCCGCACAGCCCGCCGAGCCCGCGGCTCCCACCGGGGACGACGCGGCCCCCGCCCAGGACACGGCAACTCCCGCTCGCGACGAGGCGCCCCACCCCGCCCCGGCGCCCCACCCCATGTACCCGCCCCCGGCGCCCCCGTCCATCCCGCCAACTCCGTCCCGTCCCCCACGCCCCGTGGCCCCCACCGGCCCGCCGCCCACCCTCACCACACGCCAGACGCCCCCGCTCCGCGGCGCCGACGCCGACCCTCCGCACCGGCCCCGCCGTGAGCCCCTCCGGATCCCCGCGTACCCTGCCGCCGAGCGCGCCGTCCGCTCGCTCGCGGAGGCCGTCCGCTACGCCGCCTGGCGCCGGGAGGCCGCCGACCCGGGACGGGTCCCGGAGTACGACGACATCCAGGAGGCCCAGGCCGGCGCCGATATCGAACGCCTTCTGGACCGGCTCACCCCCGACGCCCCCACGGGCCGTTCCGTCCCGGTGCCGTCCCAGGACGCCGAGGCCCTCCTCGCCCGTTACGGCATCCATACGCTGCCCGTCCTCCCGGCCCCCGACCCGGACACTGCCGTCCGCGCCGCCGCCCGCCTCGGCTATCCGGTGGCCCTCAAGACCACCGCACCCCATCTGCGCCACCGCCCCGATCTCGGCGGCGTACGGCTGGACATCGCCGGTGAGGCCGAACTCCGCCGTACCTACGCCGAATTGACCGACTTCCTCGGCTCCCCGGAGGAGCTGCAACCGGTCGTCCAGTCCATGGTGCCGCGCGGTGTGGACACGGTCGTCCGTGCCGCCATCGACCCCGCCGCCGGCGCCGTCCTCTCCTTCGGCCTGGCCGGGGCGCCCTCCCAGTTGCTCGGCGACATCTCCCACCGCCTGATACCCGCCACCGACCGCGAGGTGGCCGAGCAGATCCGCTCGATCCGTGCCGCCCCGCTGCTCTTCGGCTGGCGTGGCTCCCAGCCCGTGGACACCGCGGCCCTGGCGGAGCTGCTGCTGCGCGTCTCGCGGCTCGTCGACGACCACCCCGAGGTCGTCGGCGTGGACCTCGAACCGGTCGTCGTCGCAGCCCACGGGCTCTCCGTCCTGGGCGCGACCGTCCGGCTGGCCCGCGCGCCCGCCACCACCGACCTCGGCCCCCGCCGGCTGCCCGTCTACTGAGGCTCTCGCGGCCCGGTACGCCCCGTAAGATGGACTCCATGGCTAAGACCGGTACGACGACCCAGGGGCTGCGCGCGGCGATCGAGCGCAGTGGCTATTACCCGACGCTCGTGGCCGAGGCGGTGCAGGCCGCGGTCGGCGGTGAGCCGGTGGTGTCGTACCTCGTCCACCAGGAGACGACCTTCGACGCCAACGAGGTCCGCCGCCATGTCACGGTCCTGGTCCTGACCGGCACCCGCTTCATCGTCAGCCACACCGACGAGCAGGCCGCCGACGCCACCTCGCCGTCCCCGTATGCCACCACCTCCACCGAGTCGGTCAAACTGGGCCGAATCTCCTCCGTGGTGCTCAGCCGGGTGGTCGCCAACCCGGAGTCGTACACACCGGGCCAGCTGCCCCGCGAGGTCGTGCTGACCATCGGCTGGGGCGCGGTCGCCCGCCTGGATCTGGAGCCGGCCGCCTGCGGCGACCCCAACTGTGAGGCGGACCACGGCTACACGGGCTCCTCCACCGCCGACGACCTCTCGCTGCGGGTCAGTGAGGCCGGGGACGGGCCGGACTCGGTCCGCGAGACCCTCACCTTCGCCCAGGCGCTCTCCGAGGCCACCGCGGCCACCACCGCCCGCTGATGGTCCACACCGCCCCCGCCTGGCCGGAGCCCGAACCGCTCGACCCGCTCAGTGCCCCGGTACCCCGGTACGGCACCGCCTCCCTCGCCGACCTGCTGCCCACCATCGCCGCCGGGCAGGGCATATCCGGCCTCGCCGGTGCGATGGAACTGGCCCCCGCCGACCGGGCCTGTGTCTTCCTGATCGACGGCCTCGGCTGGGAGCTGCTGCGTGCCCACCCGGAGGAGGCACCGTTCCTCACCTCGCTCCTGGACACGTCGTTCAACGGCAGCGGCCGTCCGCTCACCGCGGGCTTCCCCGCCACCACTGCCACCTCGCTCGCCTCGGTCGGCACCGGACTGCCCCCCGGCGCCCACGGCCTGCCCGGCTACACCTGCGAGGACCCGGCGACCGGCGCCCTGATGAACCAGCTGCGCTGGTCTCCGTGGACCGACCCGCATGTCTGGCAGCCGTATCCGACGGTCTTCCAACTGGCGGACGCCGCCGGTATCCACACCTGCCAGGTCTCCGCACCGGACTTCCAGCACACCCCGCTCACCAAGGTCGCGCTCAGCGGCGGCACCTTCCATGGCCGGCTCTCCGGTGAGGAGCGGATGGACCTCGCCGCCGAACAGCTCGCCGCCGGCGACCGTTCGCTGGTCTACACGTACTACTCCGAGGTCGACGGCAAGGGACACCGCTACGGCGTCAACTCCGACGCCTGGCGCGGCCAGTTGATGTATGTCGACCGGCTCGCGCAGCGGCTGGCCGAGCAGCTTCCGCCGCGCAGCGCCCTCTACATCACCGCCGATCACGGCATGATCGACATCCCCTTCGACGCCGAGTCCCGGATCGACTTCGACGAGGACTGGGAACTGCGCGCCGGCGTACGCCTGCTGGGCGGCGAGGGCCGGGCCCGGCATGTGTACGCCCACCCGGGCGCGGCCGCCGATGTGCTCGCCGTATGGCGTGAGGTGGTCGGTGAGCAGATGTGGGTGGCCGGCCGTGAAGAGGCCATCGCCGCCGGGTGGTTCGGACCGCGGGTCGACGACCGGGTGCGTGCCCGGATCGGCGATGTCGTCGCGGCCGCCCATGCCGACATGGTGATCATCGCGACGGAACGAGAGCCCCGGGAGTCGGAGATGGTCGGGATGCACGGCTCCATGACCCCGGTGGAACAGCTCGTTCCGCTCCTGGAAGTCCGCACCTGACCCGTACGGCCACCCGCCCGCACGTCACCCCTCACGAGCCCGAAAGGCCCGCACCTTCCCATGCCCGAGCTGGTGTTCTTCTCCGGAACGATGGACTGCGGCAAGTCGACACTGGCTCTGCAGATCGAGCACAACCGTTCCTCCCGCGGGCTGCAGGGCATGATCTACAGCCGCAACGACCGGGCCGGCCACGGCAGGCTCTCCTCCCGCCTCGGCCTGGTCACCGAGGCCGTGGAGGCGGCGGACGACATGGACTTCTACGCACATGTCGTCGGCCATCTCTCCTCCGGCGGCCGGGTCGACTACGTCATCGCCGACGAGGCCCAGTTCCTCGCCCCCGACCAGGTCGACCAGCTCGCCCGGGTCGTCGACGACCTCGAACTGGACGTCTTCGCCTTCGGCATCACCACCGACTTCCGCAGCAAGCTCTTCCCCGGCTCCCAGCGCCTGGTCGAACTGGCCGACCGGGTGGAGGTGCTGCAGGTCGAGGCGCTGTGCTGGTGCGGCGCCCGCGCCACGCACAACGCCCGCACGGTCGGCAACCGGATGGTCGTCGAGGGCGCCCAGGTCGTGGTCGGCGATGTCGTCGGTGACGTGGACGGCCCAGCGGCCGAGGTCGGCTACGAGGTGTTGTGCCGGCGCCACCACCGCCGCCGCCAGACCTCCGCGACCGCCCGCGCGGCCGCGCTGTCCCCGGACGTCCTGCCCGTCGACAGCGCGCGGTAGGGACCGCCGACGGACGCCGTGCCCCGGCCCGGTGTGTGACGGGCGCTCAGGGCTGCTGGATGAGCGTGAAGACGGCGCCCTCGCTGTCCGAGACGGTCGCCAGCCTGCCGTGCGCGGAGTCCCGGGCGCCGTCCAGCACCTGTCCGCCAAGTTCGGTCACCCGGCGGGCCGCCGCGTCCGTATCGGAGACGGCGAAGTACGTCATCCAGTGGGAGCCCCGGTCGCGTGGCAGAGTGCTGCCGACACCGTGGATGCCGGCCACCGGATGGTCCTTGAGGTGCAGCGTCAGATAGTCGAAGCCGGCCGGGTCGTCCGCGGACAGGGGTTCCGCCTCGAAGCCGAAGACATGCTCGTAGAACGGCCCGACGGAGGCGGTGTCCCGGGTGACCAGCTCGTTCCACACCGCGGTGCCCGGCTCACCGGTGAACGCGGTGCCCATCATCGACCGGCCCTGCCAGACGCCGAAGATGGCCCCCTGCGGGTCGGAAGCGATCGCCATCCGCCCGGTGTCGTCGTCGGCGTCCAGCGGCCCGACGCCCACCGTCCCGCCGCAGGAACGGATCTGCTCGGCCGTCACATCCGCGTCATCGCTGGCCAGATAGGTGGTCCAGGAGACCGGGAGATGGCGGTCGGGCGCCAGTTCACCGACCCCGGCGACTTCCCGGCCGTTGAGGAAGGCCCGGGAGTACGGACCGAAGTGCTGCGGCCCCGGGCGGAACTCCCAGCCGAACAGCGCACCGTAGAACTCCTGGGTCACGGGCAGGCTGTGGGCCAGGAGGCTCACCCAGCAGGGCGCGCCGGGCATCCGCCGGGTCGCTGCCTCGGTCGTCATTGTCACTCTCTCCTCGGAGCGTCGGGTGCTGACCATGTGCCGTACGGGCGCGGGTCCCGTGCAGATGCTCGCACCCGGTGACCTGCTGCGCGCCCCGGCCGCGCCGTCCATGGCAGGTTCGCGAGGAAGAATGCCCGTTTCCGGGTTCCCCATCCGTTTCGGCGGCGTTACGAGAGGGTGTAACTGCGCCATACGGAGGGTGGGCACCCACCTTCTGTACGTAGTCGTCGCTACGCAAGGATGAGTCCCATGAATGTCATCATCACCGCTACCGAACTCGCGAGCGAGTTGGCGCGGTCCACCCCGCCGGTGCTTCTGGACGTCCGCTATCAGCTCGGCGGGCCGCCCGGCCGCCCCGAGTACACGGCCGGTCATGTGCCCGGCGCGGTCTATGCGGATCTCGACAGCGAGCTGGCCTCGCCCCCCGGCCCGGCCGGCCGTCATCCGCTCCCGGATCTCGATGTGTTCGCCGGGGCCATGCGGGCGGCCGGGGTCCGCGCGGACCGCCCCGTGGTCGTCTACGACGGCGGCCAGGGCTGGGCGGCCGCACGCGCCTGGTGGCTGCTGCGCTGGACCGGTCACCCCGATGTGCGGGTGCTGGACGGCGGTCTCGCCGCCTGGAAGGCGTCCGGTGGCGCGCTGAGCACCGAGCAACCGGCCCCGCAGGCCGGTGACTTCACGCCGCTGCCCGGTGCGCTGCCGCTGCTCACGGCGGACGACGCGGCCGCCGTGGCCCGCCGCGGCGTCCTGCTGGACGCCAGGGCCGCCGAGCGTTACCGCGGCGAGGTCGAGCCCATCGACCCGGTCGCCGGCCATATCCCGGGCGCCGTGTCCGCGCCGACGACCGAGAACGTCGTCGAGGGCGACACGGTCTTCCGTGACGCCGCCGACCTGGCCAAGCGGTTCGCGTCGCTGGGCGCCACCGCGGACGCGGAGGTCGGCGTCTACTGCGGTTCCGGGGTCTCCGCCGCCCAGCAGGTGCTGGCCCTCGCGGTCGCGGGCGTCCCCGCCGCGCTGTACGTCGGCTCCTGGAGCGAGTGGACCGCCGACCCGTCCCGCCCGGTCGCGACGGGCCCGCAGCCCGGCTGAGGCCCGTACAGGCCCCTGGACGGGCCTGTCACCACGCCGTTCGCCCGCCCCGGGAAGCCGAGGCGGGCGAACAGGCTGACGCGCAGGGGGCGGGCGGCCCCGTTACTCCGGCTTCTTGCGCCGTGTGCCGAAGACGATCTCGTCCCAACTGGGCACCGCGGCACGGCGCCCCGGCCGTACCCCGTCCGCCTCGGCCTGCCGGTCCGTCGTCCCGGTCAGCCGGTCGCGGTGCCCGGCCACCGCGCGCGGCATCAGCACATCGGCGTACGCGGAACCCGCGCCCGCGCTCGCCGCCGGGGCGGGCGGCTCCTCGACCTCGGCCTCGGACTCCTCGTCGCTCTGCTGCGACTTCACGCTCTCCGGGACGACCATGTCGCCACGGAAGCTCGGCACCGCCTCCAGCAGGCTGGTCAGCGAATCCCGCTCCCGCTCGCCCGTGGCCTCTTCCACGACCCGCGGCTCGTCGTCCTCACCGCCGGACTGCGCCGCGCGTTCGCCGCGCTCGGACGACTGCCGGTCCAGGGCGCGGTCCAGCGGCCGGTCGCGCGGCAGCCGCGCGATCCGCGGTACGAACGGGAAGCTCGGCTCGGGTGTGTCGTCGGTCTCGCCGATCAGTGCCCGCGCCTCGTCGTCCACGGCCTGGACGAGCCGCCGCGGCGGGTCGTAGGTCCAGCTCGCCGAGTGCGGTTCGGCCGCGACGCGGTAGACCAGCAGCACCTCCCAGGTGCCGTCGTCCCGGCGCCAGGAGTCCCACTGGACGCTGTCCTTGTCGGCGCCGCGCAGCAGCAGCCGCTCCGCCACCGCCTCGCCGAGCTGCGGACCGGTGTTCTCGCCGGGGCGCCGTACCGGGGTCTTACGGGCCCGCTCGGCCATGAACGCACGCTCGGCGAGCACCGGGCCCTCGAAGCGGCGCACCCGGTCGACGGGGATGCCGGCGAGCTGGGCGACCTCTTCGGCGGAGGCGCCTGCTCTTATACGGGCCTGGATGTCCCGTGGGCGCAGATGGCTCTCGACCTCGATCTCGATCTGGCCGAGACGCGCGCGGTCGTTGCGGACGGCGGCGCGCAGCCGTTCGTCGATCGGAAGCGTGTACTCGGTGCTGTCCGCAGCTTTGAGCACCAGCCGTGTGCCGTCGTTGGAGACGGCCACGACACGCAGTTCGGGCATGGGGACCTCCCGGGTGGTGCCTGCCGACGTCACGTGCGTCGCTGCTTCCGCTAGTCGAGTGTGGCCTGCCCGGGTGCAGCCTGCCACAACATTGCCGAGTTGCCCGGCGTGTCGGGGCTTGGCCCTGAAACGCCGTTATGACACGGTTACCTGTTCGCCACGCTCAGTGACCGTATCCCTTGTCTGTCGCCGTGTACCCGTACCGAGCGACGGCACCCCCGGTGAGTGCCGCCTTCAGGGCCCCCTCCCGCGGGTTCCGGGCAGCCGGACGGGAACCGGGGCCAGGGCTCGCCACAGTACTCCATTTGGACCACTTAGGTGGACCGCCGCGCCGCCGAACTTCTGGGCGGGCAAGGGTGTTCGGTCGTCTTGTCGACCTCTCTACCTGGGGCGTAGGTGGCGAGTTTCACAGATTCCCCAAAATCGGAACTATTGGCTCCGCCGAATGGTCACTTCTCCATGCAAGATGGATCGAAGGGGCTATCAAAGGTTGGAGATGGACGAAGAAACCGAAACCGACACGAAGAAGAAGGAGAAGCGGCTGGACCTGAGCGTCGCTCAGGTAGCCGGGAGCGCGCTCGCTGCCGCCGTCGCCGCGTACCTCGCGGGCCGGCTCGGCGTCTACGGAACCATCATCGGCGCGGGTCTGGTCAGTGTCGTGGCCACGACCGGCGGCTCGGTATTCCACCACCTGTTCCGGCGCACCGGCGAACAGATCAAGGAGGCGACGGTCACCACTCGGCCGAAGCCACGCCGCTCCTCCTCCAGCCGCACTCGATCCACCGCACCACACGCTCGGCAGGCCGATCCCACGATGGTGCTGCCGACCTTCGACAAGCAGGGCACGGAGGACCGGGTCACCTCCGTCGCCGCCAGGACACCCGGGCGCGACACCGCCCGTACCCAGCTGATCCCGCGGGCCGAACAGGCCCACCGCCGTGATCCGGCGAGCGCCCACCCGGCTCCGCGATCCGACGACGCGACGCGGATGCTGCGGGCCGGGCACGGCATGATCGGCGCCCCGCGCACGGCGGACGGCGCGGGCCGGGAGCGGCCCGCCGACCGGACGCAGCGGGTGCCGCGCCTCGACGAACGGACCATGGCGCCCGGCCGGCCCGCGGGCCACCCCGCCGGACCGCCCGAGGAGCTCGGCACCACGACGTACGGCACCCGGCTGCGCGGCTGGAAGCGGCCGGCGCTCGGCGCGCTCGCGGTCTTCGTGCTCGCCATGGGGGCGGTGACCGGCACCGAGCTGCTGACGGGGCAGACGCCGAGTGGCCAGAAGGGCACCACGCTGAGCAACCTCACCCATACGGGAGGAGGGGCCCGGCAGCAGCCCCGTACGCCGCAGTCGCCCGACCCCGGCTCCCCGGAGAACGGCAGGCATCACGGCAACAGCGGTGAGCCGAGCCCGGACCGGGGCACGCAGAAGGACGACGGCACCGGCAAGGGCGGGGAGGGTGACTCCCCGTCGCCGGCCCCGAGCCCGTCCGACGGCGACAAGGCATCGCCGGACCCCGGCCGGCCCTCGACCCCGGACCCGACGCCGAGTGAGTCCACCGATGGCGGTGGCCCCGGGAAGGGCGACGGTTCGACCGGCGGCGCGGACCAGGGAGGCGGGCAACACCAGCAGGAGTCCGACGGGAACGTCCCGGACCCCGGCGCCTCCTGAGCCCGGCCGTCCGTCCCGAGGGGCGGACCGCCCGGCCGGACCCGCAAACGGCCGCGTCCCGGTGCCCCTACGGGTGCCGGGACGCGGCCGTCGTCATCAGTCCCCCAGAACCCGCCGCACGTACGGATTGGCGAACCGGCGCTCCGGGTCCAGCCGGTCACGGACCGCGGTGAACTCACCGAACCGCGGATAGACGTCGGCGAGATAGGCGGCGTCGCGGGTGTGCAGCTTCCCCCAGTGCGGACGCCCGCCGTGCGCCGTCATGATCCGCTCGGCGGCCGCGAAGTACGCCTGGTGCGGCGTTCCGCGGTACATGTGCACGGCGAGGTAGACGGTGTCCCGGCCCGAAGCGGTGGACAGCGGAATGTCGTCGGCCGGTGCGGTGCGCACCTCCACCGGGAAGCTGACCTTGAAGTCGGAGCGCTCCACCAGGGCCTTGAGCTCACCCAGTGCCGCGACCGCGGCCGCGCGGGGCAGCGCGTACTCCATCTCCAGGAACCGCACCCGTCGCGGCGAGGTGAACACCTTGTACGGGATGTCGGTATACGTACGGGCCGACAGTGCGCGGCTGGAGATCTTGGCGATGCCCGGTATGGCGGCCGGTACCGCCCGGCCGACGGAGCAGGCGAGCTGGAAGACCCCGTTGGACAGCAGCTCGTCCTCGATCCAGCCGCTGACCTTCCCGAGGGGCGCCGCCGGGCCCTGGCTGCGGTTGTTGCGCTTGGTGTTGCAGCTGCCGGTGTGCGGGAACCAGTAGAACTCGAAGTGCTCGTTCTCGGCGACCAGTTCGTCGAAGCGGTCGGTCACCTCCTCGTAGCGCATCGGCTCCTCGCGGGCGGTCAGCAGGAACTCCGGTTCCACGGCGAAGGTCAGCTCGCTGATCACGCCGAGCGCGCCCAGGCCCAGCCGCGCCGCGGTGAAGACCTCCGGGTTCTCCCCGGCGGAACAGGTCAGGACCGAGCCGTCGGCGGTGACCAGTTCGAGGGCGGTGATCTGGGCGGCGATCGACGCCGAGTCGCGGCCCGTGCCATGGGTGCCGGTGCCGGCCGCCCCGGAGACGGTCTGCTCCATGATGTCGCCCATGTTGGTCAGCGACAGCCCGTGCGCGGCCAGCGTCTGGTTGAGGTGCTTGAGCGGCGTACCGGCGGCCACCGTCACGGTCCCGGCCGCGCGGTCGACCGTACGGACACCGGTCAGCCGCTCGGGGCGGATCAGCAGTCCGTCGGTGGCGGCTGCGGGGGTGAAGGAGTGGCCGGTGCCGGCCGCCTTGACCGTCAGCCCGTCCGCGGCGGCGGCGCGGATCGCGGCCGCCAGCTCCTCGGTGCTCGCCGGGGCCACGCTCCGGGTGGGGCGGCTGGTGACATTGCCCGCCCAGTTGCGCCAGGGCCCGGTGGTCGGCGCCCGCCCTCCCGAGCCGCCGACGGCGTTGCTGACTGCCATGGTGACGTCCCCTCCCTCCGCGCGGGCCGGCCGCGTACGGCCGCCGTTGGTGTGAGCGCATGATGTCAGTCACCGACACGACATCCGGGCGGGGTGACCGGAATCACACAGGCGGGAAACCGGCCGGAATCGACCGGCTCCCGGGCAACTCGTACCGCTGGTAACAGGCAAGCGGGCGGCGCCCGTTCATGCCGTGCGCCGACCCGGCCCCGTCCGGCCCGAGCTCTCCGGTGACGGCCTTACCTGACGCTCTCCTCGTCCTGCCGCTCGGTGACCGGTTCGTCCTGACGGCTTGACAGCCCGCCGGTCGCGGCCGGGCCCGTCACCGGAGGGGCGGGACGAGGACGGAGCCTGCGGTAGCCGGCGAACGCCACCAGCGCGGCGAGCAGACCGGCGGCCCCCGGCACCAGATAGCCGCGGGCGGCACCCGCGGCGTCCACCACCCAGCCGGCCGCCGACGAACCCAGCGCGACACCCACCGCCAGACCGGTGCTGGTCCAGGTCATGCCCTCGGTCAGCTTCGACCGCGGGACATGCTCCTCGATCAGCGCCATCGTGGTCACCATCGTCGGGGCGACCGACAGCCCCGCGACGAACAGCGCGACGGCCAGCAGCGGCAGCGACCCCACCAGCTGCAGCGGCACCATGCTCACCGCCATGACACACACCCCGACCACCCACCTCCGGGACGGATGCCCCTTGAGGTGCAGCAGCCCGAAGACGGCACCGGCCAGACAGGAGCCCAGCGCATAGACCGCCAGCACCAGACTGGCCGCGGCCTTGTGCCCGACCTCCTCGGCGAACGCCACGGTCACCACATCGATCGCCCCGAAGATCGCGCCGGTCGCCACGAACGTCACCACCAGCACCTGCAGCCCCCGGGAGCGCAGCGCGGACCCCTTGGGGTGCTGCTCCCGCGGATGCGGCACCGGCTCCGTCGCACGCTGCGCCGTCAGCAGGAAGACCCCGGTGCCCAGAAAGACGGCGGCCAGCAGCGGGCCGGCCTCCGGGAACCAGGCGGTGGACAGCCCGATGGACAGGATCGGCCCGAAGATGAAGCACGCCTCGTCGACGATCGACTCCCAGGAGTACGCGGTGTGCAGCTCGCGCGGGGAGCCCCGGTAGATCTCCGCCCAGCGCGCCCGGATCATCGAGCCGACGCTCGGCACACACCCCGCGCAGGCCGCGAAGACGAACAGCGTCCAGTCCGCCCAGCGCTGCTGTGCGCTCAGCAGCAGACCGGCGACCGCGGCGATCGACACCAGGGTGGCCGGACGCAGCACCCGGCTCTGCCCGTGCCGGTCCACCAGCCGGGAGATCTGCGGGCCGAGGACCGCGGCGGACAGCGCGAGGGTCGCGGACAGCGCGCCCGCCAGCCCGTAGCGGCCGGTCAGCTGGGAGACCATCGTGACGATGCCGATGCCCATCATCGACAGCGGCATCCGGCCCAGCAGTCCGGCGGCGGAGAACGACTTGGTGCCGGGGCGGCCGAAAATGGCGCGGTAGGGACTGGGCAACGGGGGAGCTCCGCCGGTGAGTACCGAAGATCGGTAAGGGATGTCTGTGGCTGATACAGCTTACGGGCGGTGCGCCACCGGCCGCCTCCCGTTTTCCGGGCCGGCGCCCGGGGCACCGGCCCGGTCCGCTCCGGGGCCTGCCCGCCGCCCCCGAAAGGAGGGTGGCAGGATCGATGGCATGCCCGAACAGCGCGATCCCAGCCCCTATGACGCCCTGCTGCTGCTGTCGTTCGGCGGCCCCGAAGGCCCCGACGACGTGGTCCCGTTCCTGGAGAACGTCACCCGCGGCCGTGGCATCCCCCGTGAGCGTCTCAAGGAAGTGGGGCAGCACTACTTCCTGTTCGATGGTGTCAGCCCCATCAACGCCCAGAACCGGGAGCTGCTGGACGCGCTGCGCAGCGACTTCGCCGCACACGGGCTGGACCTGCCCGTCTACTGGGGCAACCGCAACTGGGCGCCCTACCTGACCGACACCCTGCGCACCATGGTCCAGGACGGCCACCGCCGGATCGCCGTATTGGCGACCAGTGCCTACGCCTCGTACTCGGGCTGCCGGCAGTACCGCGAGAACCTCGCCGACGCGCTCGCCGCCCTGCGGGCCGAGGGGCTGCCGGTGCCGCAGGTCGACAAACTGCGGCACTACTTCAACCACCCCGGCTTCCTCCGCCCCATGATCGACGGGGTGCTGGCGTCCCTCGCGGCACTGCCCCAGGAAGTGCGGGACGGCGCCCACCTCGCCTTCACCACACACTCCATCCCCACGGCCGCCGCCGACACCTCCGGCACACCCGGCGACCACACCGAGGGCGGCGAGGGCGGCGCCTATGTCGCCCAGCACCTGGACGCGGCGCGGACGATCGCGGACGCCGTCCGCGCGGAGACCGGGGTGGAGCACCCCTGGCGGCTCGTCTACCAGTCCCGCAGCGGCGCCCCGCACATCCCCTGGCTGGAGCCGGACATCTGCGACCACCTGGAGGAGCGGCACGCCGCGGGCGTCCCGGCCGTCGTCATGGCCCCCATCGGGTTCGTCTCCGACCACATGGAGGTCAAGTACGACCTGGACACCGAGGCCACCGCCAAGGCCGCCGAACTGGGACTGCCGGTCGCCAGGTCGGCCACTGTGGGCGCCGACCCCCGGTTCGCCGCGGCCGTCCGCGACCTCCTCCTGGAGCGCGCGGCCACCGAACGGGGCGGCACCCCGGAGCGCTGTGCCCTGGGCGCCCTCGGCGCGAGCCATGACCTGTGCCCGGTCGGCTGCTGCCCCGCACGCGCACCGCGCCCCGCCGCGGCCGGCGCCGACTGGCGGGGACCGGCCGCCGAGGCCCCCGTGTAAGCCCGTACGCCCGCCCCACCACCGCTCACCCGAGCAAGGAGCATCGTGTCCGATCCGCAGCACCCCGACGGCCCGCAGACCGCCCCGGCGCAGACCGAAGCGCTGTACGACGAACTCCTCGACCTGGCCCTGGAGGCCGCCCGCCGCGCGGGGGCGCTGCTGCGCGACGGCCGGCCCGCCGACCTGGGGGTGGCCGCCACCAAGTCCAGCCCCATCGACGTCGTCACCGAGATGGACATCGCCTCCGAGCAGCTGATCACCGGTTTCCTCCGGGAGCGCCGTCCCGACGACGGCTTCCTGGGGGAGGAGGGCGCCAGCATCGACGGCTCCAGCGGCGTCCGCTGGGTCATCGACCCCGTCGACGGCACCGTCAACTACCTCTACGACCTGCCGTCCTGGTCCGTGTCCATCGCGGCGGAGAAAGACGGCGAGGCGGTCGTCGGGGTCGTCGCCGCCCCGATGCGCGGTGAGACCTACCAGGCCGTCCTGGGCCGCGGCGCGTTCAACAACGGCCGGCGCATCCGCCACCGGCCCGCGCCGCCGCTGTCCCAGGCGCTGCTCGGCACCGGTTTCTCCTACCTCGCCGAGCGCCGGGCCGCCCAGGCCGAGGTGCTGCGCACGCTGGTGCCGCAGGTCCGCGACATCCGGCGCGGTGGCTCGGCCGCGATCGACCTGTGTGATGTGGCCTGCGGCCGGCTCGACGCCTACTACGAGCGCGGCCTGAACCCCTGGGATCTGGCGGCCGGCGCGCTGATCGCCCGCGAGGCCGGTGCGCTCACCGGGGGCCGCCCCGGCCGGGATCCCTCCCTGGAGCTGACCCTGGCCGCCTCACCGGAGCTCTTCGCGCAGCTCCAGCCGCTGCTGGACGAACTCGGCGCCTGGCACGACTGACCGGACCCCCGTCCGGGCACGACAGCGCCCCGGCACCATCCCCTGGATGCCGGGGCGCTGTCGTGTGCGCGGTGGAGCGGTCAGGCGGTGCTGACCGCTCCAAGACGCACGCCGTGCTCGGTCGCCAGTCGCTGCAGGTCCTCAAGCTCAGCCTGCTCGACCTCGGCGAGGAAGTCATCGCCCGCAGCGCGGGCCCGGTCCAGATCGGCTTCGGTGTTCTGTATGCGCTGCAAAATGCCTGCGGTGAACGCGTCCATGTGCGCCCCCTCGTCGTGGGTCGGTGGGCACGGGGGTGTGCCGACGGGTGGGTCGATCACGGCGTGGTCCCTGCGATGGAGCAGTCCATGGCAAGTAGCCGAAGAAACAGGGCGTGATCGCGGGTGTGCAGTCGTCCTCCCCACCCGCCACCTCAGGGAAACCTCAACCCGTCCGGGAATCCTCCGCGTCGGGCCCTGGGCACCGTCCTCCACCTACCCCGCACCCACCCCACACCCCTCTTACAGCCGGTTTACGGCTCTTCGGGGCAGGATGGAAGAGCTTTCAGACAGTGATGTACCTGCCCGTAAGGGCCCTGAGGAAGGACTAGCGACGTGCGTGTTCTCGTCGTCGAGGACGAGCAGCTGCTCGCCGATGCGGTGGCCACCGGACTGCGCCGGGAGGCCATGGCGGTCGACGTGGTCTACGACGGCGCTGCCGCTCTGGAACGGATCGCGGTCAACGACTACGACGTCGTCGTCCTCGACCGTGACCTCCCGGTCGTCCACGGCGATGACGTCTGCCGCAAGATCGTCGAGCTGGGGATGCCCACCCGCGTCCTGATGCTCACCGCCTCCGGCGACGTCAGCGACCGCGTCGAGGGCCTGGAGATCGGCGCGGACGACTACCTTCCCAAGCCGTTCGCCTTCACCGAGCTGACCGCGCGGGTGCGCGCCCTGGGGCGCCGTACGACCGTCGCGCTGCCGCCCGTCCTGGAGCGGGCCGGCATCAAGCTCGACCCCAACCGCCGCGAGGTCTTCCGTGACGGCAAGGAGGTCCAGCTCGCACCGAAGGAGTTCGCGGTGCTGGAGGTCCTGATGCGCAGCGAGGGCACGGTCGTCTCGGCCGAGCAGCTCCTGGAGAAGGCATGGGACGAGAACACCGACCCGTTCACCAACGTCGTGCGGGTCACGGTCATGACCCTGCGGCGCAAGCTCGGCGAGCCCGCGGTGATCGTCACCGTCCCCGGCTCGGGATACCGGATCTGACCGCCGATGCCCTCCCTGCCCTCGTTCTCGAAGACGGCCGGCCCGCCGCCCGCCGCCCCGCCCAAGCCCACCTGGGACCCCCGGCCGGTCAATGTCCGGCCCTTCCCCTGGCTGCGCCCCACGATCCGGATACGGCTGACGCTGCTGTACGGCGGCATGTTCCTGATGGCCGGCATCGTGCTGCTGACGATCATCTACATGCTGGCCGCGGACGCGCTGCACGACGGCAGCGCGCTGCCGCTGAAGATCCTCGGCGGCAAGTTCGAGTCCACCAGCGACATCTGTGACCTGCCCACCCAGACGTCCGGGCAGCTGCTCCAGGAGGCCGTCAACAGCTGTCTGCAGCACCAGCGGGCAGTGGCTCTCAACAGCCTCCTGAACCGCTCCCTGCTGGCCCTGCTGGGTTTGACGGTGGTGGCGTTCGCGTTCGGTTATGCGATGGCGGGGCGGGTGTTGTCGCCGTTGGGGCGGATTACGCGGACGGCGCAGCGGGTGGCGGGTTCGGATTTGCATCGTCGGATTGAGCTGGGGGGTCCGGATGATGAGTTGAAGGAGCTGGCGGACACGTTTGATCAGATGCTGGATCGGTTGGATCGGGCGTTTGAGTCGCAGCGGCGGTTTGTGGCGAATGCGTCGCATGAGTTGCGGACGCCGTTGGCGATCAATCGGACGTTGTTGGAGGTGCAGCTGGCGGATCCGGGGGCGTCGCCGGAGTTGGTGCAGTTGGGGAAGACGTTGCTGGCGACGAATGAGCGCAGTGAGCAGTTGGTGGAGGGGTTGTTGCTGTTGGCGCGCAGTGAGAACCGGGTGGTGGACAAGAAGCCGGTGGATCTGGCGGAGGTGGCGTCGCAGGCGGTGGATCAGACGCGGGAGGAGGCGCAGGCCAAGGGGGTGGCGCTGGGTGGGGCGCGGGCGCAGGTGTTTGTGCAGGGGAACGGTGTGTTGTTGGAGCGGATCGCGTTGAATTTGGTGCAGAACGCGGTGCGGTACAACGTGGCGGAGGGGGGTTGGGTGGAGGTGGTCACGGAGCCGCAGCCGGGGTGTGCGGTGTTGGTGGTGGCCAATACGGGGCCGGTGGTGCCGGCGTATGAGGTGGAGAATCTTTTTGAGCCGTTCCGGCGGTTGCGGACGGAGCGGACCGGGAGTGACAAGGGTGTGGGGCTGGGGTTGTCGATCGTGCGGTCGGTGGTGCGGGCACATGACGGGAGCATCACGGCTCAGCCGCGGGAGGGCGGTGGTCTGGTGATGCGGGTCGTCCTGCCGCTCTGACGCAGGCCAGAGCGCCTTTGTACGCCCGCTGGAGCCCCTGTGCGCCCCCGCGGGCAGGCATCGGACATCTGTGCGCACGATCGCCCGTCTCGCGGCCGTACGCCGCCTCGCCCCCCGGTTTGACGCGAAGGGGGGTCGCCATGGATCCTTCGCGTCGTTCGCTTTGCGCGGAATTGAACCGTTCCACCTGCCGGTCTTTGCGTGTGTGATCCCTCACAGCCGCGAAATTCCGGCCATCTACGCTCCGTGATCAAAAGTCCCGTCGGAATGCCGGGGAAGTCCGGGTTTCCGAGGGGTCAGATCACGGGAAGTACAGGTGATGGGCTGCGCGAGGTGCGACATTCGGACCGTGTACGGTCCTGATCGCCATCCAAACCGATCACCTCTTCAGGGGTGCGGTTGGGTGTCGATTGAGTAACAGACCTTGATGTGAGGCAAAATCTCCGCCTCAGGTCGGGCACAAGTCCGGCCTCTCACGCGTTGTGAGCGCTGAGACACCGCAGACACCCAGAGGGGGAGAGCGAAAATGGCTACGGATTACGACACCCCACGCAAGACCGACGACGACCTCAACGAGGACAGCATTGAAGAGCTGAAGTCGCGGCGGAACGACAAGTCCGCCTCGGCCGTCGACGTCGACGAGTTCGAGCAGGCCGAGGGCCTGGAGCTGCCCGGCGCGGACCTGTCCAACGAAGAGCTGGCCGTGCGCGTGCTGCCCAAGCAGCAGGACGAGTTCACGTGCATGAGCTGCTTCCTGGTCCACCACCGCAGCCAGCTGGCCGCGGAGGACAAGAACGGCAACCCGATCTGCCGCGACTGCGCGGCCTGAGATCGGTCTGCGCCGTGACAGGCGTGAACCCGTTCCGTAAGGGACCCAAGGGCGCCGAAGGCCCGGCGGCCGGCGCACGATCACGCGAGGAAACCGCGCCCGTGCCCGCCGACCCGACCGCCCTCCCCGCGGAGCGGACGCCCGGTGCAGTGCAGTGGGGGCACCTCCCGCTCGAAAGCCGAGAGCGGGGGAGGGGCCGCACGGCCTCGCTGGCGGCCGTGCTCGGTCGCGGTGCCGGCGGCAGGGTGCGGGCAGGGCTCGCCGTGATCGCCGACCGGATCATCGAGACCGCCCCGCGGATCCCGGTCCGCGACCTCGCCACCCTGCGCGGCCAGTTCCCCGGCCTGACCCCCGAGGACCTGGCCGACAAGCTCGTCGCGGGCGCCTGCAAGGGCACCGCCACCGTCGGAGCGGGCGTCGGCGCGGCAGCGATGCTGCCCGTACCGCCCGCCATGCCGGCCGAGCTGGCCGCCGAGGTCACCGGCGTCGCCTCGGTCGAGATCAAGCTGATCGCCGAGCTGCACGAGGTCTACGGCCTGCGGCCGGCGGGCAATTTCCGGCAGCGGGCGATGGCCTATGTGATGTCCTGGTCCGAGGAGCGGGGCATCGACATCGCGAAACCGGCCTCGCTGAACATCGCCCTCGGTGTGCAGATGCGGCGCGAACTGCGCCAGCAGATCATGAAGCGCACGCTGCGCAATCTGCCCAACCTCATCCCGTTCATGATCGGCGCCTCCGTCGGCGCGTTCATGAACCGCAGGGACACCCGGAAGCTCGCGGACAAGGTCCGCAAGGACCTGCGCGCGAAGCAGGTCCCCTGGGACGCCCTCCCCGACTCCGCCCCGGCCGCCCGCACGGACACCGAGGGGACCGGAACGCCTCCGCCGGGTGACTGAGGCGGCCCCGTCGGACGCCGGTCAGGCGCGTGCCGCCGCCAGCGCCGCCACCAGCCGCTCCGGCTCCCGCGTCGAGAGATAGGCGTACGGCGTCGGGTCCTGCGGGTCCGTGATCTCCACCCGCACCGCGGTACGGATATAGCCGCGCAGCAGCATGAACGCACGGGCATCGGCCTTGTGCGTACGCCACGCCAGCGCCTCGTCCGCGTCCAGTGCGCGTGCCTCGCCCAGCGCCGTCGCCGGGATCTTCGCGTCGCCGGCGATCAGCGCACCGCCCACCACCCGGATCCGCGCCGAGCCGTACGTGCTCACCCCCACCGCGGCCAGCGCCGCGCCGCCGATCAGGCCGCCGAGCATCGGGAGCGTCCCCAGGGGCAGCAGCATCAGCGCGCAGGCGACACCGGTCAGCGCGGCGATCAGCCACCAGGAGCGGGGCGCGGTGAGACGTTCTTCGTACGACTGCATGGCTCCAGCTTGGCACGACGGCGCGGGCCCGTTACGCGCGCGGGTAGGGTCTGCACTCGTGAGTGGAACTGACGAACCCAGGGCGCGGCTGACGCCACCGACGGACGCCGTCGCTCCGGTCCGGCATGCCGAGGCGCCGGCACCCGGAGAACTCCTCGGCGCGCACTACGACCGCTGCTTCGGCTGCGGCACCGGCCAGCCCCACGGTCTGCACCTGGAGGCGCGGGCCGGCGACGGTGTGAGCGTGACCGCCGAGTTCACCGTCAAGGAGGCCCACCAGGGTGCGCCCGGTCTGGCACACGGCGGCGTACTGGCCACCGCGCTGGACGAGACGCTCGGCTCGCTGAACTGGCTGCTGCGGGTGATCGCGGTGACCGGCCGGCTGGAGACCGACTTCGTACGGCCGGTGCCGCTGGGCACGGTGCTGCACCTGACCGCGCGGGCCACCGCCGTGCACGGCCGAAAGATCTATTCGACGGCCGTGGGCCGCATAGGCGGCCCGGACGGCCCGGTCGCGGTGCGCGCCGAAGCGGTGTTCATCGAGGTCAAGGTCGACCACTTCATCGACAACGGAAGGACCGAGGAGATCCAGGCGGTGATGGCCGACCCGGACCAGGTCAAACGAGCGCGTGCCTTCGAGGTGAACCCGTGAGTCAGGTACGGAATCCGGTGGATGTGCTGCTGCGCCGGCTGGACCCGGACGTGCCCGTCCCGTCGTACGGGCATCCCGGCGACGCGGGCGTGGATCTGGTGACCACCGAGGCCGCCGAGCTGGCGCCGGGGGAGCGCGCCGTGCTGCCCACCGGGGTGTCGATCGCGCTGCCCGACGGCTACGCGGCCTTTGTGCACCCCCGCTCGGGGCTGGCCGCGCGCTGCGGATTGGCGCTGGTGAATGCCCCCGGGACGGTGGATGCCGGGTACCGTGGAGAGATCAAGGTGATCGTGGTCAATCTGGACCCGCGCGAGAGCGTGCGGTTCGAACGATTCGACCGGATCGCCCAACTGGTCGTCCAGCAGGTCGAGAAGGTGCGCTTCCACGAGGTGGCGGAACTTCCCGGCTCGGCGCGGGCCGAGGGGGGATTCGGTTCCACCGGCGGTCATGCGGCGGTGGGCGGCTCCACGGGCGGGAATGAATACGCATCGGTCGGTGCCGACCGGGAAGGACAGTGACGTGTTCGGACGTCGCAAGAAGAACGAGGCTCCTGAAGAGTCGGCCAAGGACACCACGCTCGCCGACGAGCAAGCGGTGAGCGACGCCGACGAGGACGAGGCGGCGCAGCAGCGGCTCAGCCTTCCGCCCGCGCCGCGTCCCGACGGACCCTGGGACGCGTCGGAGGTCTCCGAGCCCGGCGAGGGCCGGGTGGACCTCGGCGGGCTGTTCGTGCCCGGTGTCGAGGGCATGGAGCTCCGGGTGGAGGTCGCCGGTGACGCCATCGTCGCCGCGACCGTGGTGCTGCAGGACAGCGCCGTACAGCTGCAGGCATTCGCCGCCCCCAAGAACGAGGGGATCTGGGGCGAGGTCCGCGAGGAGATCGCCGCCGGCATCACCCAGCAGGGCGGGGTCATCGACGAGGTCGAGGGCCCGCTGGGCTGGGAGCTGCGTGCCCAGGTACCCGTACAGCTGCCGGACGGCGCGAACGGGGTGCAGGTCGTGCGCTTCATCGGCGTCGACGGCCCCCGCTGGTTCCTGCGTGGTGTGATCTCCGGCCAGGGCGCGGTGCAGCCGCAGGCCGCGGGCGTGCTGGAGCACATCTTCCGGGACACCGTGATCATCCGCGGCGATGCCCCGATGGCGCCCCGCGACCCGATCGTCCTGAAGCTGCCGGACGACGCCCAGATGGTGCCGGACGGTGTGCAGCAGGACCAGGTCGAGCAGTCGCGTTTCGGCGGCGGTGTGGAGCGTCTGGAGCGTGGACCGGAGATCACCGAGATCCGCTGACAGCACCCGGCGGCCGGGCGGCGCGACGGCGCCCGGTAACGGCCGGATCGTGACGGTCATCAGGGCCCGTACTCCCCGATGGGGGGTGCGGGCCCTTCCGTTTGTGCAGGTCAGGTGGGCATGCGTAAGAAAGTCGTCAACGGAGCGCTAATGGCCGTAAGGGAGGCGTCAACGGTGGTCACACGGGGCGGGAAGGGCGCTTTGCTCTAGGGGTCCTGTCCGCCCCATCCCTCTAGGAGCACACGATGGCCGACGTGGCCTTCGTCGTCGTCACGATCGCGGTCTTCGCGCTGGTGGCTCTCGTCGCCAAGGGGGTGGCGAAGCTGTGACCGTCGAAAACATCGTCGGCCTGATCGTGGCCGTCGCCCTGCTCGGCTATCTGGTCCTCGCCCTCGTCTTCCCGGAGAGGTTCTGAGGTGTCGACTGCTGCTTCCGCGGCGGGCCAGATGAGCCCCGTTCTCGCAGGTGTGCTCCAGCTGACCGCGCTCGTCGCGGCGCTGGCCCTGGCGTACCGTCCGCTCGGCGACTTCATGGCCGCCGTCTACAGCTCCCCCAAGCACCTTCGCGTCGAGAAGGTCATCTACCGCTGTATCGGCGCCAACGCGGACGTCCAGATGCGCTGGCCGGCCTACCTGCGCAGCGTTCTGGCGTTCTCCGCGGTCGGGGTGCTCTTCCTGTACCTGCTCCAGCGGCTGCAGGGCGGGATGCCGCTGTCCCTCGGCTTCGCGTCGATCAGTCCCGACCAGGCGTTCAACACCGCGGCCTCCTTCGTCGCCAACACCAACTGGCAGTCCTACAGCGGCGAGCAGGCCATGGGCCACGTCGTACAGACCGCCGGCCTCGCGGTGCAGAACTTCGTCTCCGCCGCCACCGGCATGGCCGTCGCCATCGCCCTGGTACGCGGCTTCGCGCGGACCCGTACCGGGGACCTCGGCAACTTCTGGGCCGACCTGGTCCGCGGCACCGTACGGGTGCTCGTCCCGATCGCCGTGATCGGCGCGGTCGTCCTGGTCGCCTGTGGTGCCCTCCAGAACTTCTCCGGCATCCACGAGGTCGGCCAGTTCATGGGCGGCTCCCAGCAGACCAACGGCGGCGCGGTCGCCTCCCAGGAGGTCATCAAGGAACTGGGCACCAACGGGGGCGGCTACTTCAACGCCAACTCCGCCCACCCCTTCGAGAACCCCAACGCCTTCACCAACCTCTTCGAGATCTTCCTGATCCTCGTCATCCCGTTCGCCATGACCCGCACCTTCGGCAAGCTCGTCGGGAACGTGAAGCAGGGCTACGCCGTCCTCGCCACGATGGGCGTCATCTGGCTCGGCTTCACGGCGCTGATGATGTGGACCGAGTTCGCCCACGGCGGGCCGGCCCTGCAGGCAGCGGGCGCCGCTATGGAAGGCAAGGAGACCCGCCTCGGCGTCGGCTCCTCCGCGATCTTCTCGGTGGCCACCACGCTCACCTCCACCGGCGCGGTCGACTCCTTCCACTCCTCGTTCACGGCCTTCGGCGGCGGCATCCAGCTGCTCGGCATGATGCTGGGCGAGATCGCACCCGGCGGCGTCGGCTCCGGCCTTTACGGCATGCTCGTCATGGCGATCATCGCGGTGTTCATCGCCGGCCTGATGGTGGGCCGCACGCCCGAGTACCTCGGCAAGAAGATCGGCACCCGCCAGATCAAGCTGGCCGCCTGCTACATCCTCATCACCCCGACACTGGTGCTCGGCTTCACCGCCGCTTCGATGGTGCTGCCGGACGCGCTGGGCTCGATGCTCAACACCAAGGCGCTGGGCGCCGGTTCGCACGGCTTCTCCGAGGTGCTGTACGCCTTCACCTCCGGCGCTAACAACAACGGCTCCTCGTTCGGCGGCCTCAACGCCAACACCCCCTGGTACAACACCACGATCGGTCTGGCGATGCTGCTCGGCCGCTTCCTGCCGATGGTGTTCGTGCTCGCCCTGGCCGGCTCGCTCGCCGAACAGCAGCCGGTGCCGGAGACCGCGGGCACCCTCCGTACCGAAAAGCCGCTCTTCGCCGGGCTGCTCGTCGGCACGATCCTGATCATCACCGGTCTGACCTACTTCCCGGCGCTGGCCCTCGGGCCCCTGGCGGAGGGTCTGTCATGACCGCCCCCGTGAAACCGGAGGAGCCCGGCTCCATGTCCACCGCCACACCGACGCGCGCTCCGCACCAGGACGTCCCCAGCGGGCACAAGCCCGGCGACGGCCGGGTGGGCGGCGGCCTCTTCGACCCCAAGCAGCTGGTCAAGTCCTTCCCGGACGCGATACGCAAACTCGACCCGCGGGTGACGGTCAAGTCCCCCGTGATGTTCGTGGTCGAGGTCGGCTCCGTGCTGACCACGGTCTTCGCCTGCACCTCCCCGTCGGACGGGTTCGGCTGGGCGATCGCCGTCTGGCTGTGGCTGACCGTCATCTTCGCCAACCTGGCGGAGGCGGTCGCCGAGGGCCGCGGCAAGGCGCAGGCCGACACCCTGCGCAAGGCCAAGACCGACACCGTCGCGCGCCGGCTCAACGGGGCAGCCGAGGAGCAGGTGCCCGGCACCGAGCTGCGCATCGGCGACCTGGTCGTGTGCGAGGCCGGTGACATCATCCCCGGTGACGGCGATGTCGTCGAAGGCGTCGCCTCGGTGGACGAGTCGGCAATCACCGGTGAGTCCGCTCCGGTCATCCGCGAGTCCGGCGGTGACCGCTCCGCGGTGACCGGTGGCACGAAGGTGCTCTCCGACCGCATCGTCATCAAGATCACGACGATGCCCGGTGAGACCTTCATCGACCGGATGATCAACCTCGTCGAGGGCGCCGCACGGCAGAAGACGCCCAACGAGATCGCGCTGAACATCCTGCTCGCATCGCTCACCATCGTCTTCCTGCTGGCGGTGGTCACCCTCCAGCCGTTCGCGATCTACGCGGGCGCCGAACAGCCCATGATCGTGCTGCTCGCCCTGCTGGTCTGTCTGATCCCGACGACGATCGGCGCACTGCTCTCGGCCATCGGCATCGCCGGCATGGACCGGCTGGTGCAGCGCAACGTGCTGGCCATGTCAGGGCGCGCCGTCGAAGCCGCAGGCGATGTATCGACATTGCTGCTCGACAAGACCGGCACCATCACCCTCGGCAACCGCCAGGCCGCCGAGTTCGTCCCCGTACGCGGCACCACCGAGGCCGAGGTCGCGGACGCGGCCCAGCTGTCCTCACTGGCCGACGAGACCCCCGAGGGCCGCTCCATCGTCGTCCTCGCCAAGGAGAAGTACGGTCTGCGTGAGCGCCACCAGGGTGAGCTGACGGACGCCGAGTGGGTGCCGTTCACCGCCCAGACCCGGATGTCGGGTGTGGACGTCGACGGGCGCAAGGTCCGCAAGGGCGCGTCCGGTTCGGTCATCGCCTGGGTCAAGGAACGCGGCGGCACGGTCGCCGAGGACGCCCAGCAGCTCACCGACGCGATCTCACAGGCCGGCGGCACCCCGTTGCTGGTCGCCCTGGAGGACGAGTGCGGCCCCCGCGTCCTGGGAGTCATCCACCTCAAGGACGTCGTCAAGGACGGGATGCGCGAACGCTTCGTCGAGCTGCGCAAGATGGGCATCAAGACCGTCATGATCACGGGCGACAACCCGCTGACGGCCAAGGCCATCGCCGACGAAGCGGGCGTGGACGACTTCCTCGCGGAGGCCACACCCGAGGACAAGATGGCGCTCATCAAGCGCGAACAGGCCGGCGGCAAGCTGGTTGCGATGACCGGCGACGGCACCAATGACGCCCCCGCGCTGGCCCAGGCGGATGTCGGGGTGGCCATGAACACCGGCACCTCGGCCGCCAAGGAGGCCGGGAACATGGTGGACCTGGACTCCAACCCGACCAAGCTCATCGAGATCGTCGAGATCGGCAAGCAACTGCTGATCACCCGGGGCGCACTGACGACCTTCTCGATCGCCAACGACGTCGCGAAGTACTTCGCGATCATCCCGGCGATGTTCGCGGTGGCCTATCCCGGCCTGGACACCCTCAACATCATGCGGCTGTCCAGCCCCAACTCCGCGATCCTCTCGGCGATCATCTTCAACGCACTGATCATCGTTGCGCTGGTACCGCTCGCCCTCAAGGGCGTGCAGTACCGCCCCGTCAGCGCCGACAAAATGCTGCGACGCAACCTGGCGGTCTACGGAATCGGTGGTCTGATCGCCCCCTTCATCGGCATCAAACTCATCGACCTGCTCCTCTCTCTCCTCCCCGGAATCGGGTGACCGCCGTGAACAACTCCGTACGCAACACCGCCCGGTTGATCGGGGCGGGCCTGCGCGCCCTGCTCGTACTGACCGTCGTCTGCGGCGTCGTCTACCCGCTGGTGGTCACCGGGGTGGCGCAGGCGGCGTTCCCCGGCAAGGCCAACGGGTCCGAGGTGAGCTCCCACGGCAAGGTCGTCGGCTCCTCGCTGATCGGCCAGCGCTACGACAAGGGCCAGGACAAGGACGGCAATCCCCTTCCCGACCTGCGGTACTTCCAGCCGCGCCCCTCGGCGGGACTGGGCAGCAACAAGACCAACGGCGTCAACACGCAGTACGACCTCCAGGTCTCCGGTGCCTCCAACCTGGGCGCCACCAACACCGACCTCATCAAGGCGGTCAAGGAGCGCAGGCACTGGGTCTCCACCACATACGGAGTCCCCGCGTCCAAGGTCCCGGCGGACGCCGTCACCTCCTCCGGCTCCGGCCTCGACCCGCACATCTCCCCGGCCTACGCCCAACTACAGGCCGCCACGGTCGCCCGGCGGAACCATCTCCCCGTCGGCACGGTGGAAAAGCTGGTCGAGAAGCACACCGACGGGCGCATCCTCGGGTTCATGGGGGAGCCGCGGGTGAATGTGCTGGAGCTGAATATTGCGCTGAAGGAGAGGGTGGAGAAGGCGGGGCGCGGGTGAGTGGGGGTGCTTGAGCGTGGGGCCTGAGTGCGGGGCCTGAGTGCGGGCGTGGCTGAACTGGTCGGTGTGGTGCGGTGGTTGCCGTCTCCCGAGTGGTCGTGTTGCGGCTGCGGTCGGGAAGGGGCGGTGCCGGGGAGATGTCCCCGGCACCGCCCCTTTCGTGATCCGAGCCTGTCGGAGGCGTGCGGCCGAGTCGGTTCGGGGCGCGGTGCGGAGTCGGTCCGAGAGTTATCCACAGGCGTTGCTTGCCGAAGCGCGCGATACGCATACTGACAGCAACCGGCAGGCAATCCGAGGCCCCGCGACAGGGACCAAGGTGTAGGCGGGCAAGGGGAGTTGAGGCGACCGAGGCGACGGGCCTCTGCGCGGCCGGGGCCGTGGCGGTTCGGGGGAGTGGCACGAGAGGGGACTGGGGGAGTCGTGATGAATGGCGGGGGAAGCGCGTCGGGTGAGAGCCGGCGCAGGGGCTGGGGTCGGAAGAAGGCGCACGAGGCGCCAGGGGAGGGGACGAGGGCCAAAGTGGCCGTCGCCGATCCGCCGGCGGCCGGGGCGATGGTCGTCGTCGAGGATCTGCACCGCAGCTACGGCACCGGCGCCGGTGCCGTACACGCCCTGCGCGGGGTGTCCTGCAGTGTCCCGAGAGGCGAACTGGTCGCCCTGCGCGGCCGCTCCGGGTCGGGCAAGACGACTCTCCTCAACCTCATCGGCGGCCTGGACACCGCAGACTCCGGGCGGATCGTCGTGGACGGCACACCACTGGCCGACCTCGGCGAGAGCGGGCTGCTGGAGATGCGCCGCGACCGCATAGGTTTCGTCTTCCAGTCGTTCGGGCTCATACCGATACTCAGCGCCGCGGAGAATGTCGGGGTGCCGCTGCGGCTGCGCAAGGTCCCACCACACGAGCGTGAGGACCGCGTCGCGCTCCTGCTGTCCTTGGTGGGCCTGGCCGACCACACCGAGCAGCGGCCCGGCGAGCTCTCCGGCGGTCAGCAGCAGCGTGTGGCCATCGCCCGTGCACTCGCCAACCGCCCCGCGCTGCTGATAGCCGACGAGCCGACCGGCCAACTGGACGCCGAGACCGGCATGGAGGTGATGGACGCACTGCGCGCCGTGGTCCGCAGCGAGGGCGTCACGGCACTGGTGGCCACGCACGACGCGAACCTGCTGGGCCTGGCCGACCGTGTCCTGGAGCTGAGTGATGGGCTGATCACGGAGGCGGGAGCGGCGGGGGTGGGGTGAGGGGTGGGGGTGGGAGGGGAGGGAGGGCCCCGCCCCCGGGACCCCACCTCGCTCCGCCCCGCCTCCCCCCTCCCGCTCCACCTCCCCGTCCCGCCTGTCCCCGCCCCAGTTCTCCCCGCCCCGCCTCACCACACGTCGCCGTCGCGCCAGTCGCAGGTGAGGTCGGTGTCGAGGTCGAGCGGGGTGGCCGCGACGGGCAGGACGTAGATGCAGCCGTCCTCGTCGGCGGTGCGCTGGATGCCGTCCGGGGTGAGTGCCCAGGAGCGGCCACGCCACAGCTGCCAGCCACGGGCCGCATAGAACGTCGCGGCCTCGTCGGAGGCGCCGAGCGCGCCGAGGTCGTAGCCGCTGTGCACCACCCGCTCCAGGGCGTCCATCAGGGCCGCGCCATGGCCGCGGCCGCGCCGGTCCGCGCGTACGCCGACGCCCTCCACATATCCGCAGCGCAGTGCCCGGCCGCCGTGCAGCAGGCGTCGCTGGACGATGCTCGCATGCGCGATCAGTTCGCCGTCCTCGTGGATCAGGGCGTGCAGCCCGCCGAGTGAGTGTTCCCAGTCCTCCGCGGTCATGTCGTCGAAGACGTCGTAGAGGAGGGTGCGGGCCGCCTTGAGGGTGGCGGGGGCCAGCTCGGCGGTGTGGGCGATGCGTACATCGGCCATGCGGGGCGTCGTCAGATGTGCCTCGGTCATGGGGGAATCGTCGCAGTCGGCGGGTGGCTTGGGCGACGGTATTTTACGGGCCCTGACGCACACCTTCCCGCTGGCGGTTTGGTGTCAGCGAAGCGTCAGGGAAGGCGTCTTGGGGCGGTGGGGTCCGCCCCGGCCGGCGACCCACCCCCGGCGCCACCCGACGCGACCCCGTTCCCCCAGCCGCCGCCGACCCGCCCGTACGGCCGAGCACGGCAACCCCGATGCTCCGCCGCAGTGGCCGCAGTGGCCGCAGTGGCCGCAGCCGTCCCGCCGCGCCACCCCGTTCCCCCGATCACGCCTCCCGGCCGACCCGTCCCGCGGCCGACTAAGCCGCCCCCGCAACGGACGTCGCCCCCGAAACGCACGCACCCCCGCAACGGCCGCAGTCGCCCCGCGGCGCCACCCCGTCCCCCCGATCACATCCCCCCGAGCACCGCCACCCAACCGACCCGTCGTCACCACTACCCACCCGCCCCACCAACGCAGCCGACCACGCGCCCCCGCAGCCGCCCCCACCCCCGTATCAGAGTCCCGTCAAGACCAACCCCCAACTAGCCAACTGCACCCTTTGTCCCCTTGTTCGGTCGGTAGGGTCGCAGGAGGTTCAGCCCGGTGGGGGCGGCCTTCACGTAAGACAATGGGGCCATGGCACGCGGCAAGCTACGGATCTATCTCGGCGCGGCGCCGGGCGTCGGCAAGACGTACGCGATGCTGTCCGAGGCGCACCGGCGGGTGGAGCGCGGGACGGATGCCGTCGTCGCGTTCGTCGAGCACCACGGCAGGCCCCGTACGGAGGTCATGCTGCACGGGCTGGAGCAGATCCAGCGGCGGGAGCTGGCGTATCGCGGCACGGCTTTCACCGAAATGGACGTGGACGCGGTGCTGGAACGCCGGCCGGCCGTGGCGCTGGTGGACGAGCTGGCGCACACCAACGTCCCGGGTTCGCGCAACGGCAAGCGCTGGCAGGACATCGAGGAGCTGCTGGAAGCGGGGATCGATGTGATCTCGACCGTCAACATCCAGCACCTGGAGTCACTCGGGGACGTCGTCGAGTCCATAACGGGTGTCCGGCAGCGGGAGACCGTGCCGGATGAGATCGTCCGTCGGGCCGATCAGATCGAGCTTGTCGATATGTCGCCCCAGGCGATCCGCCGCCGGATGGCGCACGGCAACATCTACCAGCCCGACAAGGTGGATGCCGCGCTGTCCAACTACTTCCGGCCGGGCAACCTCACGGCGCTGCGCGAGCTGGCGCTGCTGTGGGTCGCCGACCGGGTGGACGAGTATCTGCAGGAGTACCGCGCGGAGCATTCGATCCGCTCCACCTGGCAGGCGCGTGAGCGCATCGTCGTCGGACTGACCGGCGGGCCGGAGGGGCGCACGCTGATCCGTCGCGCGGCCCGGATGGCGGCCAAGGGCTCGGGCAGCGAGGTGCTCGCCGTCTATATAGCGCGCAGCGACGGGCTGACCTCGGCCTCGCCCAAGGAGCTCGCCGTCCAGCGCACTCTGGTGGAGGACCTTGGAGGGACGTTTCACCATGTCATCGGCGACGACATACCGAGTGCGCTGCTGGAGTTCGCGCGAGGCGTCAACGCCACCCAGATCGTGCTGGGCTCCAGTCGTCGCAAGGCGTGGCAGTACATCTTCGGGCCGGGGGTGGGCGCGACGGTCGCGCGCGAGTCCGGGCCCGATCTCGATGTGCACATCGTCACCCACGACGAGGTCGCCAAGGGCCGGGGGCTGCCGGTGGCGCGCGGTGCGCGGCTGGGGCGGACCCGGATCATCGCCGGCTGGCTCGTCGCCGTCGTCGGCCCGGTGCTGCTCTCGCTGCTGCTGACCAGCATCGAGAACGGCCCCGGACTCGCCAATGACGTGCTGCTCTTCCTCTTCCTGACGGTCGTGGCCGCGCTGCTCGGCGGGCAGCTGCCGGCGCTGGCGTCGGCCGCGGTCGGCTCGCTGCTGCTGAACTTCTACTTCACCCCGCCCACCCGCACCCTCACGGTCAGCGACCCCAAGAACCTCGTCGCCATCGTGATCTTCTTCGCGGTGGCCGTCTCGGTCGCCTCCGTGGTGGATCTCGCCGCCCGCCGCACCCACCAGGCCGCCAGGCTGCGCGCCGAGTCGGAGATCCTGTCCTTCCTGGCGGGCAGTGTGCTGCGCGGTGAGACGACCCTGGACGCCCTGCTGGAGCGGGTACGCGAGACCTTCGGGATGGAGACGGTGGCGCTGCTGGAGCGGGCCGGCGATGTCGAGCCGTGGACCTGTGCGGGCCGGGCCGGCAGTGACCACGGCAAGCCGCTGCTGCGCCCCGAGGACGCCGATGTCGACATGCCCGTGGGTGACCACATGGCGCTGGCGCTGAGCGGCCGGGTGCTGCCCGCCGAGGACCGCCGTGTACTGGCCGCGTTCGCCGCCCAGGCCGCCGTCGTCCTGGACAGGCAGCGGCTGGTGGGCGAGGCGGAGCGGGCCCGGGAGCTGGCCGAGGGCAACCGCATCAGGACGGCGCTGCTGGCGGCCGTCAGCCATGATCTGCGGACCCCGCTGGCGAGCATCAAGGCCTCCGTCACCTCTCTGCGCTCCGACGATGTCGCCTGGTCCCAGGAGGACGAGGCGGAGCTGCTGGCCGGCATCGAGGCGGGCGCCGACCGGCTGGACCATCTCGTCGGCAACCTCCTGGACATGTCCCGGCTGCAGACCGGCACGGTCACCCCGCTGATCCGTGAGATCGACCTCGACGAGGTGGTGCCGATGGCGCTCGGCGGCGTCCCGGAGGGCAGCGTCACCCTCGACATCCCCGAGGAGCTGCCGATCGTCGCCGTCGATCCGGGGCTGCTGGAACGCTCGGTCGCCAATCTTGTGGAGAACGCCGTGAAGTACAGCCCGGACGGGACCGCGGTGCTGGTCTCGGCCAGTGCGCTCGGTGCTCGGGTGGAGCTGCGGATCGCCGACCGCGGCCCGGGGGTGCCGGACAGCGCCAAGGACCGGATCTTCGAGCCGTTCCAGCGCTACGGTGACGCGCCGCGCGGTGCCGGGGTGGGCCTGGGGCTGGCCGTGGCGCGCGGTTTCGCGGAGGCGATGGGCGGCACGCTCGCCGCCGAGGACACCCCCGGAGGCGGGATGACCATGGTCCTGACCCTCCGGGCCGCGCCGGGCCGCCCGCCGGCCAGACCCGATCTTCCGGCCCAGGCCACCACATGAGCCGGACCGCACCGACCCCCCTCATCCCCAGCCCGCCGGGTCCGCCCCGCCGGGAGACGACACCACGAGGAGTACGCCAGTGAACCGGGTGCTTGTGGTCGATGACGAGCCGCAGATCGTTCGCGCCCTCGTGATCAACCTGAAGGCGCGCAAGTACGAGGTCGACGCCGCCCCCGACGGGGCCACCGCTCTCAAGCTCGCCGCCGCCCGCCACCCCGATGTCATCGTCCTCGACCTCGGGCTGCCCGATATGGACGGCGTCGAGGTGATCAAGGGGCTGCGGGGCTGGACACGGGTGCCGATCCTGGTGCTCTCCGCCCGCCAGACCTCCGACGAGAAGGTGGAGGCACTGGACGCCGGCGCGGACGACTACGTCACCAAGCCGTTCGGCATGGACGAGCTGCTGGCCCGGCTGCGGGCGGCGGTGCGGCGGGCCGAGCCGACCGGGCCGGCCGACGACGAGGTGATCGTGGAGACGGAAGGTTTCTCCGTGGATCTCGCCGCGAAGAAGGTCAACCGCGGCGGCCGGGACATCCGGCTGACCCCGACCGAGTGGCATCTGCTGGAGGTCCTGGTCCGCAACGCGGGCCGGCTGGTCAGCCAGAAACAGCTGCTCCAGGAGGTCTGGGGGCCCTCGTACGGCACCGAGACCAACTATCTGCGGGTGTACATGGCCCAGCTCCGCCGCAAGCTGGAGAGCGATCCCTCACATCCGGAGCACTTCATCACGGAGCCGGGGATGGGTTACCGCTTCGAGCAGTAGTGCCCCGGGGCCGAACACGCCTTTGTGCGCCGCGTACGAACTCCGTGTGCGGGCCGTGATCGCGGTCCCCGGCCACCGGTACGCTGGGGCCATGAGTGCTGGGACCCGATCCGAGAAGCCGGCCGGTCGCTTCCGCCGGCTGCTCGACAGGCTGTCCTCCTCCGAGGAGGAGTTGCAGTCCGCCGAGCTGCAACAGGACGCACAGGACGCGGGATGCACCCGTATCTGCGACTGCGACGACCGGCAGATTGTGAAGGTCACCGGCACCCTGCGGCATGTCACGCTGCGGCCCCGCGCCGGTGTGCCGGCGCTGGAGGCGGAGCTGTTCGACGGCTCCGCGGCGCTCGACGTGGTGTGGCTCGGCCGCCGCTCCATCGCCGGGATAGAACCGGGCCGCAAACTGATCGCCTCGGGCCGGGTCTCCCTGAGCCACGGACGCCGGGTGCTCTTCAATCCGAAGTACGAACTCCGACCGCTCGGACAGGAGTAGCCGGTGACGTCTCACGACCGACCGACCACTGACGCGCATGCCGATCACGACGCCTCCGCAGGCCCCGTACCCGCCTCGCCCGACCCGGGCACCGAAGGAGCCGTAGACGGCAGGAAGGTGACCGAGGCGGCGCTGTTCGAGGCGTTCGGCGGGGTCCGCGGCATGGTGGAGACCGTCGTCCCCGGTCTTCTGTTCGTCGCGATCTACACGGTCAACAAGGATCTGCACGTCTCCGCGATCGCCGCGCTGGCCGTCTCGCTGGTGCTGGGCGTCTTCCGCCTGGTCCGCAAGGACACCGTCAAGCACGCCTTCAGCGGCGTCTTCGGCGTGGGCTTCGGCGTGGTCTTCGCGATGATGACCGGCAACGCCAAGGACTTCTATCTGCCGGGCATGCTCTACACCCTCGGCCTGGCCTTCGCCTACATCCTCAGCACGCTCGCCGGCGTCCCGCTGCTCGGGCTGATCCTGGGGCCGGTGTTCAAGGAGAACCTCTCCTGGCGCACCCGCAATCCGGGCCGCAAGAAGGCGTATGCGAAGGCCAGCTGGGCCTGGGGCCTGATCCTGCTCGGCAAGTGCGCCATCCTCTTCCCGCTGTACTGGTGGGCGGACACCACCCAGCTCGGCTGGGTGCTGATCGCGCTGAAGATCCCGCCGTTCCTGCTGGCGGTCTATCTCACCTGGGTCTTCCTGGTGAAGGCGCCGCCGCCGATCGATGTCTTCGCGGAGATGGAGGCGAAGGAGAAGGCCGAGGAGGAGGCCGAGGAGCGGCGCCGCGCCGAGCGCGAGACGCCGGCCCGGGTCGCCGACGACCTCAGCGGGGACCTGGTGCGGGAAGCCTCGGCCGAGCCGTCGGCCGACCGCCCGCAGGGTGGCCGCCACCGCCGCTGACGCGTCGCACACACAGCACGCCGGGGCCCGGGAACCACTTGGTTCCCGGGCCCCGGCGTGTGATGCCGTCCGTCCGGTGCGCTACGCGGACTCGCGCCGCATCGACAGCAGGTCCTCCAACTGCTCCTCGCGCGACTGCGCCGCCACGAACAGCAGCTCGTCGCCGGCCTCCAGCGCGTCCTCCTTGTTGGGCGTGAGCACCCGCGTACCGCGGATGATCGTGACCAGGGAGGTGTCCTCGGGCCAGTCGACGTCGCCGACCCGGGTACCGGCCAGCGCGGCCTCCGGGGGCAGCGTCAACTCGACGAGGTTGGCGTCACCGTGGCTGAAGCGCAGCAGCCGTACGAGATCGCCGACGCTCACCGCCTCCTCGACCAGCGCCGACATCAGACGCGGTGTGGAGACCGCGACATCGACGCCCCAGGACTCGTTGAACAGCCACTCGTTCTTCGGGTTGTTGACCCGGGCGACCACCCGCGGCACGCCGTACTCGGTCTTGGCGAGCAGCGAGACGACCAGGTTGACCTTGTCGTCGCCGGTCGCCGCGATCACGACATTGCAGCGCTGCAGCGCCGCCTCGTCGAGCGAGGTGATCTCGCAGGCGTCGGCCAGCAGCCACTCCGCCAGCGGCACCCGCTCGACCGAGATGGCGGTCGGCGCCTTGTCGATGAGCAGGATCTCGTGCCCGTTTTCCAGCAGCTCGCCCGCGATGGAACGGCCCACCGCGCCCGCGCCCGCGATTGCGACCCTCATGCGTGCGCCCCCTCAGGACCCGTGGCGAATGCCGCCTCGACCTTCTCGACCTCGTCGGTGCGCATCATCACGTGCACCAGATCGCCTTCCTGCAGCACCGTCTGCGAGGTCGGCAGCATCGCCTCGCCCAGCCGGGTGAGGAAGGCGACGCGGACGCCGGTCTCCTCCTGGAGCGTGCTGATCTTGTGCCCCACCCAGGAGGCGGCGGTGTGCACCTCGGCGAGCTGGACGCCGCCGCTCGGGTCGCGCCACAGCGGCTCGGCGCCCGACGGCAGCAGCCGGCGCAGCATCTGGTCGGCCGTCCAGCGGACGGTCGCGACGGTCGGGATGCCCAGGCGCTGGTAGACCTCGGCGCGGCGGGGGTCGTAAATACGGGCGGCGACGTTCTCGACACCGAACATCTCACGGGCCACCCGGGCGGCGATGATGTTCGAGTTGTCACCGCTGGAGACGGACGCGAAGGCGCCTGCCTCCTCGATGCCGGCCTCGCGCAGGGTGTCCTGGTCGAAGCCGACGCCGGTGACCCGGCGGCCGCCGAAGGACGAGCCCAGGCGGCGGAACGCGGTCGGGTCCTGGTCGACCACCGCGATGGTGTGACCCTGGCTCTCCAGGGTCCGTGCGAGCGCGGAGCCCACCCGTCCGCATCCCATGATGACGATGTGCATGCTGATTACCCCGTGCCCTGTACTAGCGCGCTGACCTGCACAAACACCCTGCTCACTACTTTCTTCTCCCAGTACCGGCGACACGAAGCCACGGCTCGCGACAGGACCGGGTGCGTCAGCGGGAGCGCCGGGGCGCACCGTGGTCCGGTACAACCGTAGCCGTAATGGCGGTTCCGGTAGGGGGCGCGGTGGGCGGCGGTCCGATGCGGATCCGCCCGGCGGGTGTGACGGCCTCTCGCGCCGGGCTGCGCCGTGCCGCGCCCGTAAGGCACGCTACGAGGTGTGCCCAACCTGCCTCTCCAGCCCCAACAGGGCTCCTCCGCCTCGCACATGGTGGTCTGCGGCGACGATGCGCTGGCCCACCGTCTGGCCGCCGAACTCCGGGACGTCTACGGCGAACGGGTGACGCTCGTCGTCCCCTCCGCCCGGGAGCCGCACCGCCCCCGTATTCCGCCACCGGCCCGCGCGCTCGTCCGGGCCGGTGCGCTGCTGGGCCGGGTGTCGGCGGCGATGGTGCGCCCGTCGCCGCTGCCGTCCGAGGCGCCCGGGGACGGTGCGGAGCCACCGGAGGAGACCGTACGGATCCTGGAGGCGGCGCAGCCGGACGACGCGGCGCTGACCGAGGCCAATATCGCGGGGGCGGGCGCGCTGGCCCTGGTCTACGACGACGATGAGCTCAATATCCATGCCGCGCTGCGCGCCCGCCGGCTCAACCCCCGGCTGCGGCTGGTCATCCGCCTCTACAACCGCAAACTCGGCCAGCATCTGGAGGAGTTGCTGGACCAGGCGGCCGCGGTCGCGGCCCTGGGCTCCGGGGACGGCGGGGACGCGGAGGGCGCCGACGCGTCCACGACGGTGCTGTCCGACGCCGACACCGTGGCCCCCGCGCTGGCGGGCGCCGCGGTCGCCGGCACCAGCAAGGTCATCGAGGCGGACGGGCTGCTGCTGCGGGCGGTGGAGCGTACGCCGGTGCCGCCCGGCCGGCCCGGCGAGCCCGGGGTGTGCACCCTGGCGCTGCTCCCCGCGTCCGCCGGCGAGCCGGCGGGCGCGACCGGTGCGGCGACCGTTTCGGCGGCCGGTGACGAGGGGCCCGTACTCCTGCCGGACGAGACCGCGACCGCGGCCGCCACCGGCTGCGGCACCGTCGTCCTGGAGACCGTCTCCTATACGGGCCGCCCAGTACGGCGCCGATGGCTCCGCGGCCGGGGCGCACCGCTCGCGTCCCTCTTCTCCCGGCGGCTGCGCTGGTCCCTGGCCGGGGTCGTCGGCGCGGTGCTGGCGCTGGCCGTGGCGTCCTCCCTGACCCTGGGCGAGGACCCGACGCACGCCGTCTACCTCTCGCTGCTGGACCTCTTCGCGATCAACGATCCGGCGCTCGACGAACCGGCGCCCCGCAAGGTGCTCCAGCTGCTGTCCGGGCTGACCGGGCTGTTGCTGCTGCCGGTGCTGGTCGCGGCGGCGTTCGAGGGGCTCGGCACCTTCCGCAGCGCCTCGGCCCTGCGTCGTCCGCCGCGCGGGCTGTCGGGCCATGTGGTGCTGCTGGGCCTCGGCAAGGTCGGCACCCGGGTCCTGGCGCGGCTGCACGAGATGGGCATCCCCGTGGTGTGCATCGAGGGGGACCCGGAGGCCCGGGGGATCGCCCTGGCCCGCCGGCTGCGGGTGCCGACCGTTCTGGGGGACGTCACCCAGGAAGGCGTCCTGGAAGCCGCGATGATCGAGCGGGCGGCCACGCTGCTCGCCCTGACCAGCGAGGACACCACGAATCTGGAGGCCTCCCTCTATGCCCGCTCGGTCCATCCCCGGCTGCGGGTGACCCTGCGGCTGTTCGACGACCGCTTCGCCACCGCCGTCTACCGCACCCTGCGCGCCGCGCACCCAGGGGCGCTGACCCGCAGCCGGAGCGTGACCTACCTGGCCGCGCCCGCGTTCGCCGGCGCCATGATGGGACGCGAGATCCTCGGGGCCATTCCGGTCGAGCGCCGGGTGCTGCTGATCGCCCGGTTCGCGGTACGGGGCCATGCCGCGCTGGAGGGCCGTACGGTCGCCGAGGTGCTGCGGCCGGGGCGGCTGCGGGTGCTGGCGGTCGACACCTCCGCCCCCGACGACCCGGAGCCGGACGCCGCGGGCGCCGCCGCCACGCCGCCGCCGGCCGAGGAGCGCACACCGGCGCGGCTGGTGCACGAGCTCGGCGACGACTATGTCCTCCGCCCGCAGGACCGGGTGCTGCTGGTCGCCACCCGGCAGGGGCTGGGCGATCTGCACGCCCGGAACCGGGGCACGGCGGCGGGTGCGGGGACCGGCAGGGATGACCGCGCCGGCCAGGTGTGACCCCGCGCCCCCACCTCTCCGTGACGCCGCCAGCACCTCCCGTGACGACATCGCCCTCCCCGTGACGAATGCCACGAAGGCATCCGGAAGGGGCCGTGACGTGTACGTGACGTGCGGATCCTGTGGAGGTGCGCCCCGTGGTGCGCCCCCTCAGCAGGCCGGACGCGCCTCGGCCGCCCCGCTCCGCTCCTCAGCGCCGCAGAGCGTGCGGGGAGCGGGTGGGCGTGGACGTTGACGAAGGCTTAGCATCCTCTGCGTGTCCAAACTGACCGACGTGCCCAAACGGATCTTGATCGGGCGCGCACTGCGCAGCGACAAGCTCGGGGAGACCCTGCTTCCCAAGCGCATCGCACTCCCCGTCTTCGCCTCCGACCCGCTGTCCTCCGTGGCCTATGCGCCGGGCGAGGTGCTGCTCGTCCTGTCCGTCGCGGGTGTGTCTGCGTACAGCTTCAGTCCCTGGATCGCGGTCGCGGTCGTGGTGCTGATGTTCACCGTCGTCGCGTCGTACCGGCAGAACGTGCACGCCTACCCGAGCGGTGGCGGTGACTACGAGGTCGCCAACACCAACCTCGGCCCCAAGGCCGGTCTCACCGTCGCCAGCGCGCTGCTCGTCGACTATGTGCTGACCGTCGCGGTCTCCATCTCCTCCGGGGTGGAGAACCTGGGCTCCGCGATCCCGTTCGTCGTCGAGCACAAGACCCTGTGCGCGATCGGCATCATCGTGCTGCTGACGCTGATGAATCTGCGTGGCGTCAAGGAATCGGGCAAGCTCTTCGCGATCCCGACCTATGTGTTCGTGGCCGGCGTCTTCATCATGATCGTCTGGGGTGTGATCCGCGGCGTCGTCCTGGGCGACACCATGAAGGCCCCCACGGCCGACTTCACCATCCACGCCGAACAGGGCGGCCTGGCCGGCTTCGCGCTGATCTTCCTGATGCTGCGCGCCTTCTCCTCCGGCTGTGCCGCGCTCACCGGCGTCGAGGCGATCTCCAACGGTGTGCCGGCCTTCCGCAAGCCGAAGTCCAAGAACGCCGCGACCACCCTGGCCCTGATGGGCGGCCTGGCCGTCACCATGTTCTGCGGCATCATCGGCCTGGCCATGGCCACCAACGTCAGGATGGCCGAGAGCCCCGCCAAGGACCTGCTGCACAACGGCGAGCCGGTCGGCGCAGGCTACACCCAGAACCCGGTCATCTCGCAGGTCGCCGAGGCGGTCTTCGGCAAGGGCAGCTTCCTCTTCGTGGTGCTCGCCGCGGCCACCGCGCTGGTGCTGTTCCTGGCCGCCAACACCGCCTACAACGGCTTCCCGCTGCTCGGCTCGATCCTCGCCCAGGACCGCTACCTGCCGCGCCAGCTGCACACCCGCGGCGACCGCCTGGCGTTCTCCAACGGCATCGTCCTGCTGGCCGGCGCCGCCATGGTCCTCGTCTACCTCTACGGCGCGGACTCCACCCGCCTCATCCAGCTCTATATCGTCGGCGTCTTCGTCTCCTTCACGCTCAGCCAGACCGGCATGGTCCGTCACTGGAACCGCCATCTGGTCACCGAGAAGGACCCGGCCAAGCGCCGCCGTATGCACCGCTCACGCGCCATCAACGCCTTCGGTGCCTTCTTCACCGGCCTGGTGCTCGTCGTCGTCCTCCTGACGAAGTTCACCCACGGCGCCTGGGTCGCGCTGCTCGGCATGGTCATCTTCTTCGTGACGATGTCCGCGATCCGCCGCCACTACGACCGGGTCGCCGACGAGATCGCCGCCGAGGAGACCCCCGACGATGATGTGGTCCGCCCCTCCCGGGTGCACTCCCTCGTCCTGGTCTCCAAGGTGCACAAGCCCACCCTGCGCGCCCTGAACTACGCCAAGCTGATGCGCTCCGACAGCCTCGAAGCGGTCAGCGTGGACGTGGACCAGGCCGACACCAAGGCCCTGCGCGAGGAGTGGGAGCGGCGCGGCATCGAGGTGCCGCTGAAGGTCCTGGCCTCCCCGTACCGCGAGATCACCCGGCCGATCATCGACTACGTCAAGTCGCTCCGCCGGGAGAGCCCGCGCGACGCGGTCTCCGTCTACATCCCCGAATACGTCGTCGGCCACTGGTACGAACACCTCCTCCACAACCAGTCCGCACTGCGTCTCAAGGGACGCCTGCTCTTCACCCCCGGCGTCATGGTCACCTCCGTGCCCTGGCAGCTGGACTCCTCCGAGGCCGCCAAGCAGCGCGCCCGCAAGCGCGCCGAATGGAACGCTCCGGGTGCGGTCCGCCGCGGCCCGGTCGCCCAGCCGAAGAAGGAAAAGGCCGCCACCAAGAAGTAGCGGCCCGCCGCGGTCCGCGCGGCGCACGCCCCTGACGGTGGACGGGCCGGGGCACCACACGGCGGGACGTAGACTTGACGGTCGGCGTCCCGCCGTACCGCCCCGGCACCACCCCATCTCAGGAGCCCTCCCGCCATGCAGGCAGAACCCAAGAAATCGCTGGTCGGCGAGGAGTACGAGGTCGAGGTCGGCCCGGTCGCACACGGTGGTCACTGCATCGCCCGCACCGACGAGGGCCAGGTCCTCTTCGTCCGGCATGCGCTGCCCGGCGAGCGCGTCATCGCCCGTGTCACCGACGGCGAGGAGGGCGCCCGCTTCCTGCGCGCCGACGCCGTCACGATTCTGGAGGCGTCCAAGGACCGGGTCGAGGCTCCGTGCCCCTTCTCCGGCCCCGGCCGCTGCGGCGGCTGCGACTGGCAGCACGCCAAGCCCGGTGCCCAGCGCCGTCTCAAGGGGGAGGTGGTGGCCGAGCAGCTGATGCGGCTGGCCGGGCTGACCCCCGAGGCGGCCGGCTGGGACGGCACCGTCGAGCCCGCCCCCGGAGACAAGGTCGCCAAGGGCGAGGTACCGGCCTGGCGCACCCGCGTCCAGTACGCGGTCGACGCCGACGGCCACGCGGGCCTGCGCAAGCACCGCTCCCACGACATCGAGCCGGTCACCCACTGCATGATCGCCGCCCCGGGCGTCTCCGAACTCGGCATCGAGCAGCGCGAATGGCCGCAGATGGCCACCGTCGAGGCGATCGCCGCCACCGGCTCCCACGACCGCCAGGTCATCCTCACCCCGCGCCCCGGCGGCCGCCTCCCCATCGTCGAACTCGACAAGCCCGTCTCCGTCCTCCGTATCGGCGAGAAGGACGGCGGCGTCCACCGCGTCCACGGCCGCCCCTTCGTCCGCGAACGGGCCGCCGACCGCACCTGGCGGGTCGGCAACGGCGGCTTCTGGCAGATCCACCCGAAGGCCGCCGACCTCCTTGTCGAGGCCGTCATGCAGGGCCTGATGCCGAAGAAGGGCGATATGGCCCTCGACCTCTACTGCGGCGTCGGCCTCTTCGCCGGCGCCCTCGCGGAACGTGTCGGCGACAAGGGCGCGGTCCTCGGCATCGAATCCGGCAAGCGCGCCGTCGACGACGCCCGCCACAACCTCCAGGACCTGGACCGCGTCCGCATCGAACACGGCAAGGTCGACCAGATCCTCCCCCGCACCGGCATCACCGACGTCGACCTCATCGTCCTCGACCCACCCCGCGCCGGCGCCGGCAAAACCACCGTCACCCACCTCACCTCCCTCACCCCCCGCCGCATCGCCTACGTAGCCTGCGACCCGGCGGCCCTGGCCCGCGACCTCAAGTACTTCGCAGAACTGGGGTACCGGCCGCGGCGGATGCGGGCGTTTGATTTGTTTCCCATGACGCATCATGTGGAGTGCGTCGTCATTCTGGAGCGGGCGGATAAGGGCGCCTGACCTGTAGCTCTGTGGGCGCGCATGAGGAGTGGTGCGGGCGTTGCGGGCCGTGGTCCGACGCTGAAATGACGCCCACGACGCTCATCTGACGCTCGCTCTGATGGTCCGACGGATTGCCCCATTGCTGATCGTGCAGGTCACACGCGGCGGATGGTCCGGTTCCCGGGGGCTGCCTTCACGGCAGCCCTCCCGAGCGTCGTGGGCAACCATCACGGTGGTGTGGTGCAGGGTCTGGGGAGCCCCTGGCCCGATGAGGAACGGCACTGGTGGCGCCTCAGCTGGCGCCCTCATCTGCCTGCTCCAGCTCTTCCACCGGGGTGCCGGGATCGTCGAGGGGCTGGTGGCCGCCGCCGCAACGGCGGCGCACGGCCCACCTCCTGGACGGTGGCGAACTCCCAGATGAACGGGAGGACAGCACCAACGCCCACTGCGGCCCATCACGGTCCCCCTCGCAGGAGACCTACCTCTGCGAGTGCGCTGACCAGCGACAGATCATCGGAGTGCGCCTGCCTTGCAGGTGCCCCAGTGACCAGGTGGTCCGGGGGCCCAGCGGTCCGGGACAGCCCGAACCACCACGGATGTGCCCCCCAAGTCGTGCCGCACCCGCCTGATCGTGTAGGTTCTTCGAGTTGCCACGGAGCCATCAGGAACCGGACAGCCATCCCGCCGCTTCGCGGCACACCACTACTGCACGGCCCCTCACCGGGACCAATTTCGGCATGCCGAAATTCGACCGTGACGTGATTATGCGTCAACGAGGAATTCCGCTAAAGTAGTGATCACGCCGAAAGACGCGGCAGCGCACATAGCCGCACCACGGCGTAACCCCCTCCGACGGGGATTCAGAAACGAATTCGGACCGGCAACGGAACGAAACGGATCTGGTAAGGTCGGAAACGCGAAGAAGCCGAAAGGCGGAAACGCACCGGCGAAAATCGGAACCGCAAGGATCTGATAGAGTCGGAAACGCAAGCCCGAAGGGAAGCGCCCGGAGAGCCCGGTACTGAGTCGATCAGAACCGATAAGGCACAAAGGAAGCGTCCGTTCCTTGAGAACTCAACAGCGTGCCAAAAGTCAACGCCAGATATGTTGATACCCCGTCGACCGGAAACATCCGGAAGATGAGGTTCCTTTGAAAGTCCTGCCGACACCATGTGTGACGGTAGGCAATACACAGCGAGGACGCTGTGAACGACCGGGCCTATTCCGCCTGGTTGTTCCGCTCAACGCGAGTGTCACCCGATTACGGGTAAACATTCACGGAGAGTTTGATCCTGGCTCAGGACGAACGCTGGCGGCGTGCTTAACACATGCAAGTCGAACGATGAACCTCCTTCGGGAGGGGATTAGTGGCGAACGGGTGAGTAACACGTGGGCAATCTGCCCTTCACTCTGGGACAAGCCCTGGAAACGGGGTCTAATACCGGATACGACTACCGACCGCATGGTCTGGTGGTGGAAAGCTCCGGCGGTGAAGGATGAGCCCGCGGCCTATCAGCTTGTTGGTGGGGTGATGGCCTACCAAGGCGACGACGGGTAGCCGGCCTGAGAGGGCGACCGGCCACACTGGGACTGAGACACGGCCCAGACTCCTACGGGAGGCAGCAGTGGGGAATATTGCACAATGGGCGAAAGCCTGATGCAGCGACGCCGCGTGAGGGATGACGGCCTTCGGGTTGTAAACCTCTTTCAGCAGGGAAGAAGCGAGAGTGACGGTACCTGCAGAAGAAGCGCCGGCTAACTACGTGCCAGCAGCCGCGGTAATACGTAGGGCGCAAGCGTTGTCCGGAATTATTGGGCGTAAAGAGCTCGTAGGCGGCTTGTCACGTCGGATGTGAAAGCCCGGGGCTTAACCCCGGGTCTGCATTCGATACGGGCAGGCTAGAGTTCGGTAGGGGAGATCGGAATTCCTGGTGTAGCGGTGAAATGCGCAGATATCAGGAGGAACACCGGTGGCGAAGGCGGATCTCTGGGCCGATACTGACGCTGAGGAGCGAAAGCGTGGGGAGCGAACAGGATTAGATACCCTGGTAGTCCACGCCGTAAACGTTGGGAACTAGGTGTGGGCGACATTCCACGTCGTCCGTGCCGCAGCTAACGCATTAAGTTCCCCGCCTGGGGAGTACGGCCGCAAGGCTAAAACTCAAAGGAATTGACGGGGGCCCGCACAAGCAGCGGAGCATGTGGCTTAATTCGACGCAACGCGAAGAACCTTACCAAGGCTTGACATACACCGGAAAACCCTGGAGACAGGGTCCCCCTTGTGGTCGGTGTACAGGTGGTGCATGGCTGTCGTCAGCTCGTGTCGTGAGATGTTGGGTTAAGTCCCGCAACGAGCGCAACCCTTGTTCTGTGTTGCCAGCATGCCCTTCGGGGTGATGGGGACTCACAGGAGACTGCCGGGGTCAACTCGGAGGAAGGTGGGGACGACGTCAAGTCATCATGCCCCTTATGTCTTGGGCTGCACACGTGCTACAATGGCCGGTACAATGAGCTGCGATACCGCGAGGTGGAGCGAATCTCAAAAAGCCGGTCTCAGTTCGGATTGGGGTCTGCAACTCGACCCCATGAAGTCGGAGTTGCTAGTAATCGCAGATCAGCATTGCTGCGGTGAATACGTTCCCGGGCCTTGTACACACCGCCCGTCACGTCACGAAAGTCGGTAACACCCGAAGCCGGTGGCCCAACCCCTTGTGGGAGGGAATCGTCGAAGGTGGGACTGGCGATTGGGACGAAGTCGTAACAAGGTAGCCGTACCGGAAGGTGCGGCTGGATCACCTCCTTTCTAAGGAGCACTTCTTACCAACTTCGGTTGGTCAGAGGCCAGTACATCAGCGAATGTCTGATGCTGGTTGCTCATGGGTGGAACGTTGACTATTCGGCACACTTGATTGGTTGTCACTAGTACTGCTTCGGCGTGGAACGTGGTGATGGATCGAGTGGGCCGGGCACGTTGTTGGGTATCTGAGGGTACGGACTGTGGTCTGGACCTTCGCGATGCCGGCCCCGGTAAAGCACCAGATGGTGGTGTGTGACGGGTGGCTGGTCGTTGCTTGAGAACTGCACAGTGGACGCGAGCATCTGTGGCCAAGTTTTTAAGGGCGCACGGTGGATGCCTTGGCACCAGGAACCGATGAAGGACGTGGGAGGCCACGATAGGCCCCGGGGAGCTGTCAACCGAGCTTTGATCCGGGGGTGTCCGAATGGGGAAACCCGGCAGTCGTCATGGGCTGTCACCCGCTGCTGAACACATAGGCAGTGTGGAGGGAACGCGGGGAAGTGAAACATCTCAGTACCCGCAGGAAGAGAAAACAACCGTGATTCCGGGAGTAGTGGCGAGCGAAACCGGATGAGGCCAAACCAGTCACGTGTGATACCCGGCAGGGGTTGCGTGGTTGGGGTTGTGGGATATCTTTTCTGCAGTCTGCCGGCTGTGGGACGAGTCAGAAACCGTTGATGTAGGCGAAGGACATGCGAAAGGTCCGGCGTAGAGGGTAAGACCCCCGTAGCTGAAACATCAGCGGCTCGTTTAAGAGACACCCAAGTAGCACGGGGCCCGAGAAATCCCGTGTGAATCTGGCGGGACCACCCGTTAAGCCTAAATATTCCCTGGTGACCGATAGCGGATAGTACCGTGAGGGAATGGTGAAAAGTACCGCGGGAGCGGAGTGAAATAGTACCTGAAACCGTGTGCCTACAAGCCGTGGGAGCGTCGCACAAGGACTTGTCCTTGTGTCGTGACTGCGTGCCTTTTGAAGAATGAGCCTGCGAGTTTGCGGTATGTTGCGAGGTTAACCCGTGTGGGGAAGCCGTAGCGAAAGCGAGTCCGAAGAGGGCGTTGAGTAGCGTGCCCAAGACCCGAAGCGGAGTGATCTAGCCATGGGCAGGTTGAAGCGGAGGTAAGACTTCGTGGAGGACCGAACCCACCAGGGTTGAAAACCTGGGGGATGACCTGTGGTTAGGGGTGAAAGGCCAATCAAACTCCGTGATAGCTGGTTCTCCCCGAAATGCATTTAGGTGCAGCGTCGTGTGTTTCTTGCCGGAGGTAGAGCACTGGATAGGCGATGGGCCCTACCGGGTTACTGACCTTAGCCAAACTCCGAATGCCGGTAAGTGAGAGCGCGGCAGTGAGACTGTGGGGGATAAGCTCCATGGTCGAGAGGGAAACAGCCCAGAGCATCGACTAAGGCCCCTAAGCGTGTGCTAAGTGGGAAAGGATGTGGAGTCGCAGAGACAACCAGGAGGTTGGCTTAGAAGCAGCCATCCTTGAAAGAGTGCGTAATAGCTCACTGGTCAAGTGATTCCGCGCCGACAATGTAGCGGGGCTCAAGCACACCGCCGAAGTCGTGTCATTGCCACAACAGCCCTAACGGGTGTGGTGATGGGTAGGGGAGCGTCGTGTGCCGGGTGAAGCAGCCGTGGAAACGAGTTGTGGACGGTTCACGAGTGAGAATGCAGGCATGAGTAGCGATACACACGTGGGAAACGTGTGCGCCGATTGACTAAGGGTTCCTGGGTCAAGCTGATCTGCCCAGGGTAAGTCGGGACCTAAGGCGAGGCCGACAGGCGTAGTCGATGGACAACCGGTTGATATTCCGGTACCCGCTTTGAAGCGCCAAACATCGAGCCCATTAATGCTAAGGCCGTGAAGCCGCCCTGATCTCTTCGGAGTTGAGGGGAGTGGTGGAGCCGCTGACCCAAGGTGGTAGTAGGTGAGTGATGGGGTGACGCAGGAAGGTAGTCCAGCCCGGGCGGTGGTTGTCCCGGGGTAAGGGTGTAGCCCGTCATCTAGGCAAATCCGGATGACATGTGGGTGAGACCTGATGCCGAGCCGATTGTGGTGAAGTGGATGATCCTATGCTGTCGAGAAAAGCCTCTAGCGAGTTTCATGGCGGCCCGTACCCTAAACCGACTCAGGTGGTCAGGTAGAGAATACCGAGGCGTTCGGGTGAACTATGGTTAAGGAACTCGGCAAAATGCCCCCGTAACTTCGGGAGAAGGGGGGCCATTGCTGGTGATCACTCTTGCAGTGTGAGCTGGTGGTGGCCGCAGAGACCAGCGAGAAGCGACTGTTTACTAAAAACACAGGTCCGTGCGAAGCCGTAAGGCGATGTATACGGACTGACGCCTGCCCGGTGCTGGAACGTTAAGGGGACCGGTTAGTCACATTTCGGTGTGGCGAAGCTGAGAACTTAAGCGCCAGTAAACGGCGGTGGTAACTATAACCATCCTAAGGTAGCGAAATTCCTTGTCGGGTAAGTTCCGACCTGCACGAATGGCGTAACGACTTCTCGACTGTCTCAACCATAGGCCCGGTGAAATTGCATTACGAGTAAAGATGCTCGTTTCGCGCAGCAGGACGGAAAGACCCCGGGACCTTTACTATAGCTTGATATTGGTGTTCGGTTCGGCTTGTGTAGGATAGGTGGGAGACTTTGAAGCGGCCACGCCAGTGGTTGTGGAGTCATTGTTGAAATACCACTCTGGTCGTGCTGGATGTCTAACCTGGGTCCGTGATCCGGATCAGGGACAGTGTCTGGTGGGTAGTTTAACTGGGGCGGTTGCCTCCTAAAGGGTAACGGAGGCGCCCAAAGGTTCCCTCAGCCTGGTTGGCAATCAGGTGTTGAGTGTAAGTGCACAAGGGAGCTTGACTGTGAGACTGACGGGTCGAGCAGGTACGAAAGTAGGGACTAGTGATCCGGCGGTGGCTTGTGGAAGCGCCGTCGCTCAACGGATAAAAGGTACCCCGGGGATAACAGGCTGATCTTCCCCAAGAGTCCATATCGACGGGATGGTTTGGCACCTCGATGTCGGCTCGTCGCATCCTGGGGCTGGAGTCGGTCCCAAGGGTTGGGCTGTTCGCCCATTAAAGCGGTACGCGAGCTGGGTTTAGAACGTCGTGAGACAGTTCGGTCCCTATCCGCTGTGCGCGTAGGAGTCTTGAGAAGGGCTGTCCCTAGTACGAGAGGACCGGGACGGACGAACCTCTGGTGTGCCAGTTGTCCTGCCAAGGGCATGGCTGGTTGGCTACGTTCGGAAAGGATAACCGCTGAAAGCATCTAAGCGGGAAGCCTGCTTCGAGATGAGGGCTCCCACCAACTTGATTGGTTAAGGCTCCCAGTAGACGACTGGGTTGATAGGCCAGATATGGAAGCCCGGTAACGGGTGGAGTTGACTGGTACTAATAGGCCGAGGGCTTGTCCTCAGTTGCTCGCGTCCACTGTGTAGGTTCTGAAGTAACGACCTGTGTCAATGTCCGGGTTGGTTAACTTCATAGTGTTTCGGTGGTCATTGCGTTAGGGAAACGCCCGGTTACATTCCGAACCCGGAAGCTAAGCCTTTCAGCGCCGATGGTACTGCAGGGGGGACCCTGTGGGAGAGTAGGACGCCGCCGAACAATCATTGTGGGAAAGCCCCGCACCGTATGGTGCGGGGCTTTTCTGCGTTCCGGGTCCGTTCGCCCCCTTCCATGTGCCGGTTGCCTGCGCCGGCTCTACGGGTTCATGCGTCGAGGCCGTCGGAGGGACGGGCCGGATAGTCCGCGTGGAGGTGTCGGCTCATACCCCTCCCACCGAGGGGGCGACGTCTCATGGGAAAGCCCCGCTTTGGGCGTGAACACGGTCGGTGTGAATTCCTGCCGAAAGCTGTCGAATGCCAGAGTCCGGCTGTCGAGAATGGCGGTGCGTATCAGTGAGGAGCTGCTCAACGTCGTGCTTGACCACGCTGGTTCGGTCGACCGCTTCTTGAGCGCGGGCAGCTTCGTACGCCAAGCTTCTCCTCGCGAGCCTTCCGCTTGGCTTCGGCCTCAGCGGCCTTTCGCACCCTCTCCTGCGCCTTGGCCTGTGCCAGTACAGATGGAGCCTGGCCTCGGCCGTGGGGTGTGACTCGCTGGCGATGTCGAGTACGGGCGTGGGTCGTCGAGGCGTACGGCGAGGCGGCCGAGGTGCCCCGGCTGTAGGTCGTGGTGCAGCAGCACGGGCTGGATGGCGTTCTCCGTAGCCTCGACTTGTTGGTGGAGGAGTCTGGCCGTGGCGCGCAGGTCTGGGGCGGCCCTCACGTACATGCGCAGACGGTCGTGGAGGTAGTCAGCCCGGCTGTGGTGTTGTCGGGCGCCGACGAGCGGCCGACGTGGGTGCCCGGGACGCTGTGGACGGCGGTCAGTGGTTCGGCAAGTTCTTCCAGGAAACGATCGACAGGCACAGGCCCCGCGTGGACCGTAGCCTGCGCGGTCCACGGAGGGGTACAGCCCCGGGACGCGGAGAGCAGTTGAGGACCTGGGGCGTGGTGCATGGCCAGGAGGCGGAGGACTGCGGCTTCATTTCCGGCGCGGGCTGGGTCGCCGTAGTGCTTGAGGATGTACGGCCTCGTCGGTCCGTCCACTGACCAGACGCGGTTGGCCTGGCCGGCGGTGATCTCGCGGGCATCGGGCGGGACGCGTCCGTCTATGCCGTTCATGACGCTGTCATCCAACGTCGCCGAGTTAGCTGTTGGGAGCCTCAGGCGACTCGGAGAGGGAGGCGATGGGCTGTCGGATGGCCTCCGGCAGCAGGTTGAGAGTAGGGACTTTGCCCAGCGGCACCCATTCCAGGCCGGTCTGCACTTCATCCTGGGCGTGGCCGCCGAGTCGGTGGGGGGTCGCTGATGGGGATGCACAGGAAGATCGCTTCGATGCGGTGGGTCTTCGCTTCGCTCACCGGGTGGTCGTGGTTGGCGCCGATGCATTTGCGGAGCCACAGCATGCCGTCGAAAGTGACGGTCAGGCCGGTTTCCTCGTGGACTTCGGGGTGGACGGCGTAGTCGAGGCTCTCCGGGATGTTCGCCGCCTCCGAGGAGGAAAAGCACGCCTGGTCATCCCAGTTGGCGCGCATGAGGAGGACGTGGCTGTCGTGGAGGATGACGGCTTTGGCGGAGGTCCGGATCTCGGGGGTGGTGGGCTCGGCCATGGTGTTGGTCCAACCTCGTCGTGGGGATTGGGTGGTGCCTCAGCGTTCACTCTTGCTGAAGGTGGTCGGGTGTCGTGCGATGTGACGGAGGACCATCCGTCAGGGGTCGGCGAGGCGGATGAATGGTTGGGCGCAGCTGGTGGCGATCAGCGCGGCGCGGTGGCCGCGGGTGAGGTGTGGAGCCTCGGCGATGCGGCTGGCTGTCGAAGGACCGCGGTGTGGAGTGCCGGGGCCAGCTGGATGAGTCGGGCGGTGAGGACGGGGCAGTGCAGCAGGAAACATGCGAAGGCAAGAGTGGAGCAAGGGGGTTAGCCCACCAGGCGGAGATGACCGCGGCTGCGATCAGCGGGGCAACGGTGAGCCAAACGGCCTCGGCGACCCATTCGCGAAGTACCCAGCAGTGTCTTGATGGTTCGGGGGAGCGATCTGGACAGGTGAGCGACGGCGGTCGCATGACGGTCGGGGCGCGCTGCGGTGCGATGGGGGTGGCCACTGTGGTGCAGCCTGGGTGCGGTACCGAGTAGGGCGCGGTGAAAGCTGTTCGGAACTGGCATCAGTCGTGGTCCTGGAGGCCAGCGGGCCCGTGGTGCCCTACCGGGAGCGGCGTGGCGCGCATAACCACTTCTGTGTCTGCCTCCGGCTGCCAACAGCTCTTTAAGCCTGCTGTGAAGAAGGCGAATGCAGGCAAGGGCGCGTGTACTAGCTGGATTGGTAAGCAGAACAAGGGCGAGTGGCAGTCGGCTCAGACGTCCGGTCCTTTGATGCCGGACGACGTATCGCAACTGCTCCGCTGCGCACTGAGCCGGGCAGACGAGCGGCAGGTGCGCTACGACTCCTCCAACGGTGACGAGATCTGGACCGCGCCTTCGCGACTGCGGCACTGGCGGGAGTGGCCCATGCGGGACGCGAGGCCAAGCGACGGTCGGTGATCGCCGCCCAGGGCTTTCGTCTCACTGCGCCCGGAGGCAGCGGCACCCGCCGTGGCCTTGGCGCTGGAGCAGACGACCGATCGGGCGACCCTGACCTGGTTGCAGTGTCTCCTTGAGGAGTAGGGGCCAGCCGGCCTGCCCGTCGTGGACTGCCAGCACGCTCTCGCCACGCTGGCTCAAGGACCGCTGCTCACCGTCCGGGCCCTTGCCCGCCGACTGCTCGTCGATGAGGGGAGCGTCCTCATGGCGCCTTCGGATCCGCACGTGTTGACGCCCCCAGGCAACCTGTGGATGACGTCCGGGCGGGAAGGCGGCCGGGGAGGAGCAGATGCTGGAAGGGCTAGTAGCAGAACTGGCCAGGATACGACTGTACGAAGCCGAGCAACCGCAGCCGGGGCTGGTACAGGTGGTTCTGGCTGATGCCCGCCGCAGGCTCGGCAGCAAGCGCAGAACCGGGGCTCAGCTCTGTGGGTCGGACGACCGACTCGGTGAGTCTGAGGTTCTCGGGCCCGGAGGTGATGGGCGGGGGCCAAGGGAACCTGGACGTCCCTCCGTTCTCGGATGGTGACCTCGCGGGATGGGCGGAGGGGCCGGGGCGGCTCCCTTCGGCATTTTCGCAGTTCAGTTTCCCACTGCTCGGTGTCGACCGCGACATGGCCGCGGCTGGGGACTCCGCTCATGGTCTGGAATTTCCCGACCTCACGCTGGTACCGGGCTGGAGGCTCCGTGGCGTGCTGCGTCTGTGGCCCGGGTCCCCTTGACCCCGGAGGACGACCGCTGGCCGGCCCTCCGGCTCATATGCTGGCGCACCGAGTACAAGAGGAGCTCCGACCACCTCGCCTGGCCGCGGACAACCGGCTGTGCCGTGGTGCTCCGCCCCGATCTGCTGGAAGTCCTGTCCGAACGGGCGCAGGCAAACGTCGTCATCCGGGACTTTGTCATGCGCCTGAGGTGTGGGGGAGGGGGAAGGGAGAAATGACGGGAGACCTCCAGGCACTCGCGGACCGCGCACTGTGCCGCGGATTCCTCGGGTTGCCACCGAGGGCCGACGGGCGGCGTGTTTGGTTGTTCAGGCGTTCCATTCCACCCGCACGGGCTCGCGGGCCGCTGCCAGGGCGCCGTCGAGGTCAGCGAGGCGTTCGGCAAGGGTGGTAGTGGCGATGCGGGGAGGGAGGGCCACCGAGAACTTCAGGCCACGGACGGCGCGCGGGTCGACGCTGGGCAGGGTGAGGGAGTCAGGGAGTTCGGCGCGGGCGGCTTTCCAGTCCGCGGGGGCGAGGTCCTGACGAAGTCGGACGTGGGTGTCGGTAGGGCGCTGCACAGGGTCGGCGAGGTTGCCCAGGGAAGCGGCGAGTGTGGCGTTGGCGCGGTATCCGGCCCAGGTCCACCAGCGGGCGGCGTCCGCGTCGCGGATCAACAGGGCACCCGCAGGGTGCACTTCGTGGGGTGCGCGGTCCATACGGAGTTCGGTGAGGGCCGCGATGGCACGGCGAGTGAGGCGGACGACGGGGTCGGTGCCGAGGAGAACGTCGCGCATGGCGCGGGTGAGGGCGTACGACAGGCCGCGGGCTTCGCTACCCTGCCATTTGGCGATGCCACCGTCCTCGACGGGTTCGACGAAGGCGCGACGTCGGGCCCAGTCGATGAACGTGACCTGCCAGCTGCGTCCGGCCAGGAGCAGGCGACGCGGGCCCTGGCGTTCCTCGGTGAGGACGGCGGGGTCGGTGGTGCCGATCTCGGTACGTCCAGCGAGCACGGTGAATTCCGGGGGCGCGGTGAAGGAGGCGGTCAGCTCCATGAAGTGCCGGCGGCCGAAGCGTTTCTCGGCTTCGGGGCCGATGAACAACATGCCACCGTCGCTGTCGAGGAAGCCGCCGGCGACCAAGTGGGACAGGAGGGGCGCGGCAGACCGGTCGAAGGGCGTGAGGCCGTTCCACTGCTCGGGCCACAGCCGGTCGCCGATGCGGTGTTCCTGCAGGGTGAGGGCGAGGAGTTGCTGTGCCACGAGGTGGCGGGGTGAGGGTGGCGGGGTGAAGGGTTCCACCCAGCCGCGGGCCCACAGGGTGAGCAGGCCGGCGGCTTGGAGCAGAGTGTCGAACCGAGTGGTGAGGAACAGGCAGTTACGGGAGGTGCCGGTGCGGCGTCCGGTCCGGCCGATGCGCTGCAGGAAGGAGGCCACGGTGCTGGGTGAGTCGATCTGGATGACGCGGTCGAGGTCGCCCACGTCGATGCCGAGTTCGAGAGTGGAGGTGGAGACGATGACGCAGTCGCGGGCTTCGGCGAAGGCTTGCTCGGATCGGGCGCGTTCATCGGTGGAGAGCGAGGCGTGGGAGAGGAACACGGTGACGTCGCGGGCGCGCAGGGCCGCACCGAGTTCTTCCACCTGCTTGCGGGAGTCGCAGAAGACGAGCCGCTTTTCGCCCCAGTGCAGGGCGGAGATCACTTTGGCGGCGTTGGCGAGCGAACCGACGTAGTCGAGCTCCACTTCGCCTGTGGGGCGCGGGAGTTCGGTGGCGCTGGTGGCATCTGTAGTGGCGGGCAGGGTGAGGCCGGGGGCGACGACCCGGCCGGGGCGGTCGGCGGGGCTTGCACCCTGGAGCCAGGTAAGCAGGGTGTCGGGGTTGCCGACGGTGGCGGAGAGCCCGATGCGCTGGATGCGGTGGCCGGCCAGCCGCTCCAGGCGTTCGAGTACGGCGAGCAGGTGCCAGCCGCGGTCGTCCCCGGCGAAGGCGTGCACCTCGTCGACGACGACGGCACGCACCCGGCCCAGCATGTGCGTGTGGTCGGTCTTGACGCTGATAAGCATCGCTTCGAGGGACTCGGGCGTGGTGAGCAGGAAGTCGGGGGACTCGGTGCGGATGCGGCGGCGTACGGACTCGGGGGTGTCGCCATGCCAGAGGACGGCTCGGCGTCCCAGCCACTGGGCGTAGCTGTCGACCCGGTGCACCAGGTTGTTCAGAAGCGCCTTGAGCGGGGCCAGGTAGAGGACGGAGGTGCCGTTCCAGTGCTTCTGTCGCATTGCGGACAACAGCGGGAAGGTGGCGGCCTCCGTCTTCCCGCCTGCCGTCGGCGCGAGAAGGATCGCGTCCTCGCCGTCCATCAGCGGATGCACGGCGGCCTTCTGCAGGGGGCGCAGATCGGGCCACCCGAGCGTGTTGACGATGTGGTGCAGGACTACCGGGTCGAGGCGGTCCACCGGATCGGTGCCCCGCGGCTGCGCCTGCACGTCTGAGACTCCTGCATTGATCGTCAGAGTTCGGGAATTCGGGAAATGGGTCTTCAGAGGTCGAGGTCGAGGTCGTCCGCTGAGGCGGCCGGCGAGGGCGCGGCGAAGTTCCGTTCGGTGGCTGTGAGGTCACCGCTACCCACGGTCAGCTTGTAATGCGTGCGCGGGTCGAAGTCGGGGAACTGGTCGACCCGGTCGAGTACGTCTCCGACCAGCTTCTTCAGGTACAGCCGGGGTGCTACTCCGACCTTTCCGCCGAGGGCCCCGCCCACGGCCCGTGCCAGGTCGATGAGGTAGGCGTCATCGGTGACCTGCTTGATCCGGTCGGGGGACTGGGAGCCTTCGGCGTACAGGTCGCGGATGGTGGCGCCGAGGCTGGTGAGGGATTCCTCGGTGAATCCGGGCAGCCGGATCTGGACGGCCCGGGGATTGTCGAAGCGAGGGTCGGTGCTGAAGTCGGTGGCGAGGCGCTGGGCGAGCGGTGCGAGTCGCTGTACGCCCTGCTGTCCGTCGTAGAAGGCGGGCGTGCCGGTGATGACGAGGTACAGACCGGGGAAGCGGCCGGAGTGGACCTCGTCGATGAGCTGCCGCAGCGCGTTGAGTGCCTTGTCGCGGGCGTCGGAGCGGACCCGTTGCAAGGTCTCCACTTCGTCCAGGACGAGGACGAGTCCGGCGTGCCCGGAGTCCCGGAGCACGGTGAGCAGGCCCTGAAGGAAGCCGAAGGCACCGAAGTGGTCGAGGTCGCCACGGACACCTGCGCTGCGTCGGGCGGCTGCGGCGACGTGCGGCTGGCCGCCGAGCCATGACATCACCGCAGCGGCGGTGGCTTCGTCTCCGGTGTCCAGGGACTGCTTGTATCCGCGCAGGGCGGTGGCGAAAGCGGGGGCGTGCCGAGACACCTCGGCAAGGCGGGCGGTGAGCAGTCGATCCACGGCCTCCGGCAGCTCGCCCTCGCCCGCGCCGTCGGCGAGTGCGTCCTCCTCCAGCGCGTAGAACCAGGCGTCGGCGACTGGCCGCAGGGCACTGGGAGGGAAACTCGCAGTGGCCAGACGTTCGGTGAGTCGCCGGTAGACAGTCTCCAGCTTGTGTAGTGGGGTCTCGGTCTCCGACACCTGCACCTCGGCCACGGCGAAGGTGCGCCGTTTGGCGCGCTCGCCGAGCCAGCGGGTGAAGAAGGTCTTTCCGGAGCCGTACTCACCGCGCACGGCCTTGAACACCGATCCGCCGGCGGCGACGGTGTCCAGTTCTTCGTCAACTGCCCGCTCGAAGCGGCCGAGTCCGGTGGCGAGCAGGTCGAGGCCGCTCTCGGGGACTGCGCCGCGCCGCAGCGCGTCCACCACGGCGCGCCGTCGCACGACACCGACCGAGGAGACGGTCCCGGATGCTGAAGATCCAAACGCGTTCACCCGAACAGTCTCCCATCCGGCCGGACACCCATTGGGAGACTGGGAGGCCAGCGCGCGGACCGGGCGGTCCGGCAAACCGCCCCGCCCGTCGCAGCCGCAGAGCTCCGGTTCACAGCCCGAACTGCTCGATCAGCTGGGCCCGGTGCAGGCGCAGGGTGCGGTTGTCGGGAAGGATCTCCAGGATCTGGGCGCCGTCGTAGTTGAGGAGCTGAGCCAGGGTCGCGGCGAAGCCGGGGGCGCGAGTGGCGGGCTGGCCGGCGCGTTCGGCGAGGGCGGTCATCGGCAGGGTGCCGGCCTCGACGAGCGCGGCCAGGGCCTTCGGGACGGCCTTGCCCTGCGGCTTACGGGCGAGCAGGTCCAGCTGCGCCTGGTACAGCTCGGTGGCCATGAGGCGTTCCACCAGCGTGGTGGCAGCGTCTTCCGGCCTGCCGGAGGCGGGTACGGCCCCAGGCTCCACCGCAGGGTTGGCGACTTCCTGAGGTGCAGGGGGCGCCACCTCGTCCTCGCCGAAGAGACTGATGGCTCCCTCGGTTACGGGCGGGGTGGCCTTCTTGGCCTGCTTGCGGCCCGGGCGTGCTGGGATGGTTTCGGGCGTCGCGTCGGCGTCTGCTCCGGCCTTAGCCCCGGCACCGTCCTCGGCGTCCTCCGCCCACCATGAGGGTGCCGGGTCGCCCAACTCCCGCCAACCCGTGGGCGGCTGAGCGCCGAAGGGCAGCAGGGCGAGCAGCGGGATGGTGAACTCGGCGAGAGTCGCCCCGCCGTGGTAGCCGGCCCTCAGCGTGGTGTACCGGGTGTCGTGGTCCCGCAGCGCGACGATCTGTGATCCAGGTTCCGGCCAGACCACCCGTGGTCCGGACAGTTCGATTTCGGCCGGTGCGACGGGTCCGCCGGGGGTGCGGTGACGGGACGAGCCGACGGTGCCGCCGGACACATCGAGCTTGTTGCCGCGTCGCTCGACCACATGGCCGTGGTCGGAGGTGAGGAGCACGGTCATGTCGTTCGCGCGGGCGACCCGCAGCAGTGGTTCAAGGCCGCCGATCTCCTTGGTCTGCCATGTGCCGTCGCTGAGCTTCTGCTCCTTGTCGAGGCGGTCGTCGACGGTGTTGAGGACGACCGCGACATGGGTGCGCTCGTCGGCGAGAGCCTCGGAGAGAGCGGTGGAGAAGGGCGAGCCGGTGTCGGGGCCGCGCAGGTCGTCCTTGTGGAAGACGGCCGCCGGGGCCCCGTTCCAGCAGGGGTGCTGGGGGAAGAGCCGTTTCTCGTCGCTCTGGTCGCCCTTCATCAAGGTGCCTGCGAACAGGGAGGTGCGCGAAACGGTGGTAAGGGTGGGCAGGGCGGCGGCCATGGCACGCCGGACCGGTGCTCCGGCCGCGTCCGGCTGCGGATCGAACTCGGACCAGTGGCCGTGCAGTTCCTCACCCAGTTCGGATGCGATCGCCGCGCTCATCCCGTCGACGAGGAGGAGCAGGACGCGGCGGTCGGGGCAGGCCACGACGGGCGCGACGACCCGTTCCAGGAAGCTTTCCACGGTGAGCATGACGCCGGGGGTGGTGGCGTCCGCGGTCCACACCGCGAGCCGATCGGAGAACGCGCGGTCCAGCTCACGGCGCTTGGCCCGCACCTGCGCGCCGATCCGGCTGTACGCGTCGGCGAGCACGTCGTCCGCGTCGCCGCCCGCTTCCAGGTGTTCCAAGGCCCGGTCCACCCAGCCGAGTTCGCGGACCTGACGGGCAGTACCGTCGGCCACCGAGGCGATGTCGGCTTCCGGCCGGCCGGCGAGCCACCGCCCGAGCCGCGCCGCCATGCGTACCCGCTCGATACGGGCCCGGGTGGCGTCGTCGGTGGCCAGGGCGTGCTCGGCCAGCGCGGTGACGGCTGCCGTGACCGTCTCGGTACCGTCAGCGAGGGCGCGGCCCGCGGCGGTGAAGCGGGCGTCGAGTCCGGCCGCGAGCAGCGGGCTGGCAGCGGCGGCGGACTGTGCCCCGAACTGGGCGACGAGCTGCGCGGCCCTGCTCAGGACCGGGTCGGCGAGCCGGTGCTCGCTCCGGTCGACGAGGCCGCGGACGTATGCCTCGCCGCTGTGTCCGAAGGAGGCCAGGAGTCTGTCGAGGTCGTCGCCCTGGGCAGGCGGCTGGTCGCCGAGCCACCGTTCCGCGCGCCCGCGTGCCCGGTACAGGTCGTGGTCGGCCTCCGCGTGCCCCCACAGGGCGGCGCAGACGACCGCATAGGCGGCTGCGTCCGCCCCGTGCTCGGCTTCCACCAGGGCGGTCACGATCTTGCCGGTGGAGCCGCCCTGTTCGGGTCTGGCGAGGAAGCGGGCCAGGCCGACGCGTTCCGGTCCGCGCAGGTCGCGCAGGAGGTCGGGGCCGCCGGGGGTGAGGGTCCACCGGAACAGTGCGACGGGGTCGATGCGGTCTCCGTCGTCGTGTGCGGCCGGCCCGCCCAGCGCGTCCGTGTCGTGACGGCCGAGCCTGAGCCGGCGCCTGGCCAGCCGGGTGAGGGCCTCGTCGTGGGAGAGCAATCCCTTGCCGAGAGAGGGCCAGCCGCGGGTGGCCGCTGCGTCGAGAAGCGCTTCGGCCGCCCAGGTTTCGCCGCGCAGCCGTCCGTCGAGACCGCGTGCATCGAACGCCTCCTGCACGACCTCCCAGTTGTCGACGGACCGGATCCTTCCGCCGTAGGCGCGGGCGAGCAGCCCAGGGTCGAGGTCGGTGTCCTCGCGGTCGGTGAGGACGACCAGGACCTTGGGGTCGGGCGGAGTTGCCGCGTCGAGATGGCTCAGGATCTGCTCGTGCACGGCGAGCACTGAGGGCGCGACGGCCACCCGTACCTGCAGTCCGCCCGCCGTCCGCTGCACGGCGGGTCCGTCCCAGGCGGGTGCGGCCCGCAACAGCAGTACGCGGACCGCGCCGTCGCCGAGCCGGCTGCGGGCGGCGACGTACTGGCGGACGGTTCCTGCGGTCAGCCGGGCGGGACCGACGGTCGCGGGGGCTGCGGTGACCGTGTCGGACATCAGTCGACGACCTTCCAGACGACCTCGACGGCGGCGTTCGGGTGCTCGGCCGCGAGCGCCGCGATCTCCGCCTGCAGTTCGGCGGCGGCCCGCGCGGCGGTGGTCCGCCCGCCGCCGGAGCGGGCCACCGACCGCGACGGTGTGCGAGGCCCCGGCTGCTCCACCGGCTCCGGCAAGACCTGCGGGTGGGCGGAGCCGCCGTTCAGGTCCACGCTGTCGGAGCTCGGCGGCGGGGTGGCGGGCGGCTGGGGACGCTCGGCCGTGGTCTGCCGGGACCTCAGCAGGGACAGCACCTCCCGGCCTCCGGCATTCAGCACTCCGGGCAGGTCGGGGTAGTCACCCGGGTCGCCGGCTGCGGCATCCCGCACCCGCTCCAGGACGCCGGCGCCGTCCACGCCGAGGGTGTCGGCCAGGCCCAGCTGGTCCCAGCTGGTGTTCTGCAGCGCGGTGGCGACCTTCCCGGCGCTCTTCAACGACATGCCGTACCGGTGTGCGGTGAAGTCACCGAGGTCGAAGCGGGCGAGCCGGTCCACGACGGTCTTGGCCTCGATGCCCGCTTCCGTCACCTCCTTGACCAGCTCCTGCGCCCGCCGGGCGAGGACGAGCCGGGGAGAGTCGTCGTTCAGCTGGAGGAATTCGCGGTGCTTCTCCAGCTCCGCGACGAGCCGCCCTGCGTCTTGGGAGAGTTCGGTGGCGGCCTGCTTGATCTGCCCGGCGAACTGGTTGACGATCCGCCCGCGCCGCAGTTGCGGCGCCCGGTCTCCGAGCACGGTCTCGAACCGCTTGCGCGCTTCCGCCCAGTCGCTCTCGCCGGGCAGCTGCTGCTCGCGCAGGGCGTAGTCCCGCTTCAGCTCGTGCGGTGCGGGTGCGGGCTCGACGGGCATACCGCCGCGAACCCACACCCGGTCGGCCATCTCCGCGTAGGCGGCGGCGAGCAGTCGGCGCAACGGCTCGGGCAGTCCGCGTGGTTCGGGAAGGTCGCTCCAGTCGGAGAGCTTGACCAGGGTCGGCTCGGCGATGCCGTCCCGGCGGGCCTGGTTGTTGAAGTGGTCGGGCCATGAGGTGGACTGCCGGTAGTACGCCTCCCGCATGGCGCCGAGCCCGAGGCCGCCCGCGATCCGCGCCATGGTGTCGCGGTCCCTGCGATCGACCTCGACCTGTCCGTCGCGGTCCTCGGCGGCCTTGCGCACGCACTCGAAGACGGTCTTGATGTCGGCAGGCTTGACGGGTTTGCCAGTTCCGTCGGGGTCCAGGTCGGGGTGTGCGGGGTACTGGTGGGAGAGCAGCTTGCCGGCCAGGTCGCGGGAAGCGGCAGCCAGGGGTGCGCCGAGCGGAAGCCGCAGCTCGGGGACGTCCTGCTGGGCGACCAGATGGGTGTCAAAGCTGAGATCGACGACCCCTTCCTGCTTCTGTGCGAGCCCATAAGCCTGCCGCAGCGCCTGGCTGACGCGCTCGGTGAGGATGCCGAGTTGCGACTGGAGCATGCCCTTGGCGCGCGCCTTGTCGTCGGCGTTGAGGCTGCGCGCGAAGTCGGAGTCGAAGCGGGTCTCGTCGGCGAGGGCCTTGTCGATGACGACGAGACGCTCGAAGTCGCTGAGGGAGGCATCGGTCAGGTGGGTGGGCAGCCAAGCCAGGGTGCGCGAGTCACCGCCCGGCTTCTCCCGCAGGGCGCGCAGCCGCTGCAGGTCGTCCATCGGCCCGAACTCGCCCTCGTCGTACGGGAAATCGACGACGAGCCGCCAAGCGTCGTCCTGGCTGGGCCGCAGCGTCGCCTCGGGCAACAAGTCGACCTCGGCGACGCTGCCGAAGACCACCTCGACCTGCCGTTCTGTGCCCTTCCACACCAGGTTCAGCACGTCGTACGCGTCGAAGCCGCCGGGCCCGTCGCTGACGCCGAGCGCGTCCTTGAGCAGGCCGCGCATCTTGGCACGTCGGTTGTTCTGGTTGTTGTGGACCTGGGCGTTGGCCAGGACGGCGTCCAGGTCGACACCGGTGAGTTCCAGGCGGATCACCGCGCCGGGCCCGGTACCGGTGACCTTGATTTCGGGGAAGGTCGCCGCCCACTCCTTGGCCTTCTGCTCAAGGCGGCCGACCTCGGTGCCCCTGATGCGGGTGGTGATGGAGCCGTGGTTGAGGGCGTTCAGCCGCGCGAGGGTGAGGTCGGCGAGGGCGGGCACGCTGGGCGTGAGCGCGGAGAGCAGCAGCGTCTGCACCAGCCGGCTGTCGCCGGTGAAGTCGCGGCAGCGGGCTCCGAGCTGCGGGTCGCCGAGGGAATCGGGACAGCGCCGGTACGCCTCGACCTGATCCTCGGTGACCTGGTTGGTCTTCAGCAGGTACGGGCGGAGCTTGTCCCGGTACAGCTTGTCGGCGGCCTCGAAGTGGACATTGGTCTCGCCACTGAACGCCTTGTCCCCGCCTCCAGCGATTGCCGGGTACAGATCGCCGAGCGGCACGAGCTGTCCGAGCCGCCAGTCGTCGCGGTGGTCGACGAGCAGCTGGCTCATCAGCTTCAGGCCGGTGCGGGAGCGTTGCAACGCGGCGGAGATGTGCACCAGGGTGTCCATGAACGCCGGTGGGAACGGGTACGTCCGCCGGAAAGCGTCCTCGTCCGCGCCGGTGGTGGACTTGTCGTGGCCGAGCAGCGTGTCCCAGACGTCCGGACCGAGCTTCTTCGCCTCCGCGAACGCCGCCGCCACCCTCGCCTCGGCCTCGGAGGATGCGGGCTTGAGCAGGCGGGCCTGTGCGATCTGTGGGAGGTTGCGGTCCTCCAGGACGACCTTGTCGAAACGCCCACCGCTCAACTTCAGACTGTCCTGCACGGCGGCTTCCGCAGCCCCCGACATCTCCTCGCCGACCAGTTCGCGGAGATCGCGCTGGCGGGCGATGAACGACACCACCGGGATGGCGCGCCGCTCGTCGCCGCCCTCCACAAAGTTCGTGATCTTGTCGGCTTCGCGTGAGACGAACTTCTGGTCATGGATGCGCGAGGCGAGCCACAGGATCAGCTCGTCCATGAACAGGATGAGCCCGTCGTAGCCGAGGGACTTGGCATGCGCGGCTATGACGCCGAGTCCCTTGTCAAGGGAGACGAACCCGTCGGCGTCCTCGGAGGCGTTGCGCGAGAACGACGGGAAAAGGGTCTGGGTGAGGTCCTGCACGAGACGGGCCCGCAGTTCCCGCGGCGCGGAGGGGTTCTCCAAGTCGAGGTCCTTGGTGTTCTCATGCTCCTCCGGCGCGTTCACCGCCTGATCCAGCAGTTCGGTGGTCCAGGCGAAAGAGTCGCCCCACTCGTCCTCCTGGCCGTCGCCGGCGTCGGCGAGCTGCTCGATCACCCGATCGTCGCCGTTACGGCGGCGCTGCTCGGCGAAGTCCTCGAAGAGCCCGTCGGTCCGGTAGACCTGCGGCAGCGGGCAGCCGGGGTGCAACTTCCGTACGTGCTCCACGTACTTGCCGAGCACACGCTGCTCCAAGGACTTTGAGCCCAGCATGTGGTACGGCACCAGCAGGAACTTGCGGTCGTCCGCGTCCAGCCAGGAGTGACGGGCCCGCACCGGGTCGAGGTCGCCGCGCGCCCGGGCGGCCTGGTTTCGCGACAGCAGCGCGTAGAGCACCGCCATGAAGTGCGACTTACCGGAACCAAACGAGCCGTGCAGATAGGCCGCCTTCGAAGAGTGACTGTCGAGCGCCGACTTGATCAGGTCGAGGGCCTCATCGAAGTTGCCGAGCAGCCGGTCGGTGACGACATAGTCCCTCAGCGCCGCCTCGGCCCCCTCAGGGATGACCGCCTCGTTCAGTTTCAGCACGAAGTCGGAGGTGGACACCGACTCCGGGATGTCGATCAACTCCCGCAGCAGCGGCTGGTCCTCGGGGCGAGGGGTGTTCCTGCTCATGAATGCCATGGTGTCTTGGTTCCTCGCCCTGCTCAGTCGGACTCTGTGTCGCTGGTGACGGCATCGATGACGGTGTCCGTGCCGGATATCTGAACGGCGGTCTTCGCGCCAGTGCGCTGCCTCGGTACGGCAGCCTTTTTCGCGCCGCGGCCGCGGGGGGCGGCGGCAGGGAGCCACGCCCGCAACGCGTCCTCGGTCAAACCGAGTTCGCCCTGCTTCTGCTGCCGGAACGCCAGGATCTCGGCGGCCGGCGACGCACCGAACTCCGGGTCGTACTCGCCGTACCACTGCTCCAGCCACGGCTGCAGCTCCAGCAGACCGGCCAGGTACGGCACGAGGTCGTCGTCGCCTAGCCCGGCCTGCTGGACGTACGAGGCGAGCGCCAGGGCCTGCTCCAGGTGGTCCCAGCCGGCCCATCCGTAAAGCTCCGGCGACTGCGCGTTGACCGTGCCGTACGAGACGAAGCGCTCCTTGGGCACGTCGAGCTTGCCGCGCGCACGCCAGAAGCTCGGCTTCAGGAAGTCGGCGGAGGTGTACTTGGGCGGAACGGGCGTCCGCTGACGGATCCTTCGCTTGGCGGGCTCGTCAGGCGCGGCGTCCTCCTCGCGCTGGAGGTCCCAGACGTGCTCCCAGTCGGCGCGCTTCTTCAGCCCGGCCGGCTTGTAGCGCAGCGCGGACACGAACGGCACGTGCTCCTCGGACAGCAGCTCCCGTACGGTCTTCGCGAGGTCTTGCCGGGGTGCGTACAGCTCGGCGACGGACGTGAAGTCCTCGTCGGCGGAAAGGCTCTCTGCGAGGCGAGCGAGGGTGGTGACGGTGGGGTTGCCGCTGGCGTCGAACCAGTACGCGCGGTCCTCGACCCGGTCGAGCAGCCAGGACTTCAGCGCCTTCTGCCGCATCGCGTCCCAGCCCTCGGTGGCCCAGCGGCGTTTGTACTCGGGGCGCTCCACCATGCCGATGGCGCGGTTCGACTCGATGGCGTCGATGCGCTTCTGCACGAGGTCGCGGTAGGCGTCGGGCCAGTGTGTGGGAATCTCCGTGAGGGGGGTGGACCCGTGGCGCTTGAACCACTCGCCGCTTGCTTCCCCCGCCTCGACCCGCCGCGCGAGCACGATCTCGAAGGCTCGTTCACCTAAGGCGAGTTCGGGTACGGCGGAGACGTCGGGCAGGCGTAGGTCCTCGGCGTGCAGGTTGTAGAGGGAGTAGACCTGCCAGTCCAGCTCTTCCTGGAGGGCGATCATGCGGGCACGGGTGGAGGTGTAGCGGGACTGGGTTTCGCGGAGGGCGGGGGCAGTGGGGATGGACTTGGCGGCCAGGGAGGTGGGGGTCGTCGCGGCGAGCTGCTGGGCGAGAGAGTCGAGCTCGGTGGCGAGGGCGGTGGGGTATCCGGCAGGGAGAGGGAACTTCCCGACGTTGGTTCCATTGAATTGATAGAAGCGCTCCCAGTCATCGCTAGTGAAGCCTCCACCTTCTCCGCGAATTCCTTTGTCGTGACTTACCAGCTTGAGCCAAAGCCCTGCCGTGGAGCTATTGAGTAGTCCGAGTAGTCGTACGTAGTGTTCCTCGGTTGCCTCCTTTTGTAGCTTGATGACTGGTGCCGTTTGTTTGAATACTTTCCCTCCTCTAGCCAGTGCAAAATGATTGTGTGTTGTCACTTCGGCGAAGGTGATTGAAAATGGTGTAGAGAGCTTCTTCCAGTAGTTTTCCAGATGGACATACCAAGGTGCATGGTCGGTCACCATTTTTCCGAACATGGCCCTGTTGGCGAGTACGATGCGGTTGGGCCAGAGGAATTTCTGGACTAGATCCGCCTGCTCGGAAATTGGGTCCTTGTTTGATTGGTCTCGATAGGGGTTCGCGATCTCCTGTGTGCTGTCGATTGAGTAGTCGCGCACGTCGATACCAGTGACGAATGCTCGAAATTCGCCTCGGAGTCGAAGTCTTCGAGGGGTGGAGGGGTCGACAAGATAGGCATCGTCTGCTCCGCTATTTGTCGTGCGTCCAATACTTTCTGTCAGATCGCCAAGTTTTTTGGATTTTGGAGCACAAAGGAAATCGAGAATCTCTCGACCCCCATCAGTGAGGACCCATGGTTGGGTCGAAAAGTAGTGCTCGCGGTCAAGGTTATCGACCGAAATATTCTCGCCCGCACTTCCCGGTTTGTCGATCTGTGCGACGATCGCTTGCCACACGATTCCTTCCTCAGCTTTTTCTGGCGCCGAAGGCTCCCCCTGCACGCTCCGCACCGTCCGGATTGTCGCCTGCCGATTCGAGCCCTCTCTCGACCGTCCCACGAGGATCACCGTCGGCGTCCCGTGCCCCGGGATGAACGCCCCCGACGTGTCGATGACCTCGGTGAGTTCGACCTTGTGGGCGAAGTACTCTTCGATGAGCTTCGTACCGAACTCCCGCTTCATAAAGGAGTTCGCGGTGATTTGGCCGACCATGCCATAGCCGTTTCCGTCGGCCCCGCCTTGCTTGGCCAGCTCAAAGAACCGCTGGGCGAAGGGAACGGACAGCGCGTACGTGCCGGCGCAGGCGTTGTACAGCTTCCGGTACAGCTGGTTGAGCTTCTTGTCCTTGACCGTGATGTACGGCGGATTGCCCACCACCACGTGGTACCGCCCCGGCTCCAGGATCCTGGGGTACCCGTTCACGTCCTCCGTCGCGTACGAGAATTCGGCGAGCGGATCACCGGCCGCGCCGCCTTCCTCCTCCTCAAGCCCGAGCCCCAGCTGCAGCTCCAGCTGCCGGTCCTTGATGAGTGAGTCGCCCACCGCGAGCTGAATCGGCCACTTGTAACGCCGCGCCTCCTCGAAGGTCCGCATGCCGCTCGCGGCCATCGCCGCGACCAGGAGCCGGAATCGGGCCACCGCGACCGCGAACGGGTTGAGATCCACACCGTGTACCGACTTGAGCGCCGCACGTACCCGCTCGTACGGGCCGACCTCGGGCCGCTTCTCGGCCCACATGCGCACCAGGCGCCGGAACGCGCCGAGTACGAAGTGTCCGGAGCCGCAGGTCGGGTCGATCATCTTCAGCTTTTCGAAGCCGAACTCCCGTACCGCAGGGGTCATCGTCCGATCGAGGATGAACTCCTCCACGAACTCCGGTGTCTGCAGCAGCGCGTACGTCTTGCGGGCCGCCTCGCTGAGGTCCTGGTACAGGTCGCCCAGGAAGCGGGTGTCCCAGCCCTCGGTGCCGTCCTCGCTCAGCGGGTCGGTGAAGTCGTGCGCGAGGATCGGGCCGCCGCCCCCACTCCGGCCGTCCCCGTCGTCCTGACCTTCGCCGGCCCGCTGTTCCCGCCAGAACGCGAGTAACGCGCCCGCCCCGTCGTGCGAGAGCGGGATTTGATAGAGCGGGTTGTGGTCGCGGTCGAAGAGCAGCCGCCCGGCCTGCCCGGCGCCTAACTCGGCGAACGCGGTCTCCAGCCATCCTCGGTACGTCGGGTCGGCGTCCTTCTCCAGGTACTCCTCGTACCGCGCCTGGGCGGTCTCCCGGCCGGCCACGTCGGGGGAGGTGATGTACGGCTCGGCGATCAGCCGGTTGTCTTCGCTGAAGCGGACGAAGACCGTGCCGAGTACCCAGGCCACCGCGACCTGCGTGATCCGCTCGCCGAGCCAGGCGTTCCACGCCGCCGCCGTACGGCCCAGCTTCCGTGCTTGCTCGTACTCGCCGCGCAGCCGCGTCCCGACCTCGGGGACGGCTTTGACCTGCTGTTCCAGGTCGCTCTCTGCCGCCTTGACCTGCTTTTGCAGATCGGTGAGGAGGCTCTTGCGGTCGATCACGAACGGCTCCTGTGGAGAGTAGGAGAGGAAGGAAGGAGATGAGGTGAGAGGGGGAGCGGGTCAGGCGTCCGGCGCGACGTGTCTACGCGCTACCCAGGCATCCGGTACGACGACCCACTCGTCGAACCCCGCCTGGTACGGCACGTTCTGCCCCGCCAGCCGCGGTGCCCGTGCCGGGTCGGACTGCGCCACGAGCAGCCACAGCGGGCTGCCGCCCTGCCGTGCCTCCTCCGCGAGCCGCCCGAGCAGGTCGAGTGCGTCGTACCGGGCGAGAACCGCGGTGTCGGTGAGGAGCAACGGGCCGGGCTCCTCCGCCAGCCGCTCCCGCAGCCGCGGTTCGATGCGCCCCCACGCCTTGTCGGTGCGGATGCGCAACTGCTGGTGGGCCCGGCTGCCCGGTTCGGCGGCGTCCGCCTTGAGGATGGTCTCCCAGGTCGGGCGGGCCGCCTCGCTGACCACGCCGCGCAGTTCAGCCACGAAGAGTCCGGTCAGCGACACCGGCCGCGCCCCGTACGGCTTGCCGGCCAGCCACCGCACCGCGGCCTCGGCGCGCCGCTGGGGCACGGTCAGGACCCGGAAGCCGTCCTGCTGTGCCGAGTGCGCGAGGCGGTGCTCGGCCTTGACGGCGGCGGCGACGGCCGCGTCCGCGTCGTACTGGGTGGGGGCGGAACGGCGCGCCGCCGATGCGCCCCAACTCGCGGAGGTCAGACCGGCGGTGGCGTCTCCGGCCGGGCGTTCCGGGATGAGCCGGAGCACCTTGTCGTAGCGGGTGGCCAGCTTCAGCTCGAAGCCGGCCTGCTTCAGGTCGCGGACCAGGGCGCTGCCTGTGGGCAGTTCGCGTGGTGCGAGAGGATCGGTGCCCAGGTCGGGGAAGCGGGTGGCGACCCGCTTGTGCAGGGCGTCCACCGTCAGGCCCGGCTGCCGCTCCTCTTCGACGCCCGGCTGCACGGCGACCACGCCGGCCTGGGTGATCCGCAGCGCGCGCACCAGGTGCAGGTCGCGCGGGTAGATTTCCAGACGCGGGGTGAGGGCGGCCCGGGTGGAGGCTGCGACTGCGATCTCGGCGGTGCGCCGTTCGTCCCAGCCCAGGCTGCCAGGCGGCCGGCGCACCGTGTCCAGCTCGGTGAGGACCGTGCTCGCCGTCGGCAGGGACTCAAGCGCCGCGAGCCGGTCCGCCCGCGCGCCCAGGTTCAGGGCGTACTCCTGCAAGGCGGGCAGCGTCGGGGTGTCCGGGCCGTCCACGTCCTCTCGGACGTCCAGAGCGAGCAGGCCGAGCACCGGATCGGTGCCCTTGGGTATCCGGGCGTGGAAGTAGCGGAAGAGTGGCGGGGACTCGTTGTCTTCGTTGTAACTCTCGCGTTCCACCACCGCACGCAGTAGCGAGACGGCGAGTGCACGCCGGTCGCGCCGCTCCACGTGCTGCGTGCCACGCCGGGCTATCAGTGCATCCGCGAGCTCGATCACCGGGGCCACCCGGCCGCGCTCGGTGAGGAGCTCCACCACCTGCTCACGCAGCAGCTCCAGGGCAGCGTCCTCGTGCCAGCGCTCGCGCGCTTTCTTCACGATGTGCGGGATACGGCCCGCGGTCAGACCTACCGCATCGGCGACATCCCGCTGCCGGACCCACGCCAGGCCCTCGGGCAGCTTGCCCGCCTCGTCGGGCAGCCTCAGCAACAGCCGGACCACCTCACGCTCCTTGGCGTTGGAGCGGGCGTTACCACCAGACGGCCTCGGCACCAGGCGGGAGGCGAGCGCATCCAGGCTCAGGCCGCGGAGCACCTGCGGGTCGGTGACGTCCGCGCCGGCCGCAGCGACCGACTCCGCTACCGTCCGTTCCAGGTCGGAGAGCTCCTGCCCCGCTGCCTTGCGGGCCTCCGCGCTGAGCGGCGTAGGGGCCGCCTTGCCCAGGCGTGTGTTCCACTCCTTCTGCCGGCGCTGGATCTCCTCCCGGGTACGCGAACCCATGCCCGGCGCGGTCAGGAACTTCTTCGCCGAGTACTCCAGGACGTCCCCGACGGTGTTCAGTTCCATCGCAAACAGCTGCGACTGCGCTGAGACCGTCAGACCGGCCACCGACAGCGGCGTCTTCCGGTCGGCACGCTCGGCCTGCTGGTCGCGGACCTGCTCGGCGGAGACGTCGTCGTCCTCCCGCCCGATCCGCGGCTCCGCAGCCGACTGGGCGACCGCGTCTGTGCCGCCCTTCGCGCCGCGCCCCGACTTCTCACCGTGACCGGTGCTCGGCGCCGTCGTCTGCTGTGCGTCCAGGAAGATGCGCTGCCAGGCGCGCTCCATCGGCTTCAGGTCCGGGAAACGGTCCTTCACGTCCCGGGCCAGCGCCTTACGGAAGAACTCCAACAGGCCGTCGTGAACGGCCGGTTCGAAGGCGTCGGATGCGAGGTGTGGGTACGGCCACTCCTTCGCGTCCGTCTGCCGGGCCGTGACCGAGCCGTCGCCCCAGCGTGGCAGCTCGTTCGAGGCCATCTCATACAGAGTGACGGCCAGCGCGTACCGCTCGGCATGCCCGTCGTACGAGCCGCGCGTAATGATCCCCACGAACGGGTCGAGATAGCCCTCGGTACCCGCCTCGACCTCCTTCGCCGGATACCCGGCGAGCGAGAAATCGATCAGCACCAGCTGCCGGGTGCCGTTGGGACGGACCCGTATCGCAATGTTGTCCGGCTTCAGGTCCCGGTGCCAGATCCCCTCCGCCTCCAGGTGCTCCACCGCGCCGATCAGGTACTTCCCGTAGGCCTCCAACTGGTCCATGCCGAGGCGGCCGTTGTCCCGCAGTTGGCGGGCGACGGTGTCTTCACGTCGGCGCGGCCCCTTCCCTGCGCCCCCGTCCCGCTCCTTCAACTCCCGGCTGTCGCCCACGTACTCCAGGACCAGGACCCGGCGTCCGGCCAGTGTGAGCGGCTCCCGCTCGTACAGCGCGATGATGCTGGAATCCCGGTGGATACGGCCCAGGACCTCCGCCTCCCGATCCAGGACCGCGTGCTTGGCCTCACTCAGTGCGACCTTCAACACCGCGACCGGCAGGGCGCCGCTCCGGCGCGGCTCGCCCTCCAAGTCCCGTACCAGGAACGCCCGGGAGGTCGAGCCCGTACCGAGGCGGCGCACGACCTCCCAGCGCCTGGCCAGCACATCCCCGGCCACCGCCTCCAGCGGATCCTTCTCCGGCCCGGACCGCTCCTCGCCCGTGCTTGTGGCCGAACCACCATCCCCGCTCGCGTCGGCAGAACCGCCCCCGTCGACCGAGGCCTCCTCGACGAACGCCTGCTCGACGTACTCCAGCATCTCCAGGAAATCGTCGACCGTGGACAGACGCCGGCCCGGTTCGTACGCGGTGGATGCCTCCACCAGATCGTCGACGTCAGGATGGAGACCGTCGACCAGCGCGCTCGGACGCAGAGTCTCGCCGGCCTCCAGGCGCGCCATGACCTCGTTCTGGCTCGCGCCGGGCGCCTGCCCGGTGACTAGCAGATAGGTGAGCACGCCGAGCCCGTACACATCGAGGCGCACCGGATCGGCCTTCGGAATCCTTATCTCCGGCGCCAGATACGGATCAGCCTGCTCCGAGAGATGGAACCCCGACACATGGGTCGGTGCCAGGGTAAGCGGCCGGCCGCCGCTGGCGCTTTGGCCGGTGGCTATCTGCCAGTCCGCGATCTGCGGCCACGGCCGCAGCCAGCGCTTTTCTTCGCCGAGTTCTCGCTCGCGCGGGCCACGGTCGCGCGGAATCACATGCACCGCGTGCGCCGACAGCGTGCGGTGGTGAACTCGCCGAGAATGCGCGGAACGCACCGTCTCGGCAAGCTGCCGCACCAGCGCGAGGCGCCCCTTCAGGTCCAGACGCTCCCCGTGCTGGACCAGGTAGTCGTCCAGGCGCAGCGTCTCCGGGTGGTAGTCGAAGAGGATCGTGGGCCCGGCCGGATGCCCCGACGGAAGATAGTTTTTCAGCTGCACCGCGCCGGGATGCCGAAACCGACTGAGGACCGAGGCCTCGCGGGCGGCGGCCCGCTCCACCGAACGCCGCTCGTCGTCGGATGCGCCACGTTCACTGAGGAAGACCCGTACCCGCGCCAGATCGTGCAGTTGGGAGTGGCGGCCCAGATAGTCTGCCCAGGTTGGCCCGGAGTCGAACGCCTTCGCCTCCAGGAGGTAGGAACCCACCTCGTAATGGCGGCGGATGGGCGCAATACCGAGCTTCTTCAGAGCCGCGTCGACATGGCGGGACGTCTCGGCCGTGGTCCGGTGGCGGGCATCTCCCGGCGGCTCGGCCAGCATCTCCACTAATCGCTTGACCGTGAATACGCCATTCATGTCGGCGGCCGGAAGATTCACCCGAAGCTTGTCGTCGGTGAAGCAGACCGCCTCACCCACCCAGATCCTCGGTCGGCCCCCGGGGCGGCCGGAAACCTCGTTGATCAGGCCCGACAGCTCCTTGGCCTTTCGGTTCGACAGGTGCAGCGGATTGCTGTGCCGACGGTTGGTCCCACCGGGCGTGGTCTGTACCCAGTCGTTGCCGCCGCCGCTCACTGATCCGTGCCAGTCTTTCAGCTCGACCAGGAACACCCCGGCCGGCGCTACCACCAGAAGATCGCTCTCACGGACGTGCCCGCTGTTCGCGGTGAACGTGAAGTTTGACCAGGCGCGCCACGGCTCCTCGTTCGGGAGGCGCCTGCGGATCGCCTCGAGACCGCGGCGCTCGTGCTCATACTCGGACTCGGTGACCGTCGTCCACCGGCCTTCCAGCATGCGGCTCCCCGTCTGTGGTGCTTGTGTTGCGTGCGTACCTGCCGCATCTCTGTCGGCGCGTTCGGGAAGCCTGGCTGTACCCCCGGCTAAATCCTAAAGGGTGGAACTGGCAACGAGGGGAGGGATGTTCGCTTCGGCAGAGAGCCTGTAGGCCAGAGCTGGAGGCGGTGGACCGGGGCGGGGTGCACCGTGAATGGATTCGGCCAGGCAGGCCAGGGCGAGTTCAGCCGCGGTGGCACCGAGGACGCAGGCTTGGTCGAGCTCGGCGAGATCGCGGCGGCCAACCTTATCGGTGGGATCGTGGCCAACACTTCTGGTATGGGGCGAGGCCGCAGGCGGCCGAAGGCGTCGTCAGCGCGCTCGGTGCGCCTTAACTCTGTAACCGTCACTACTGTTGCCGGGCATGGGTTCGGCGGCACGGGCTGTTGAGCGGCACGCGGAGCGGCTGAATGCACTCCTGAGTGTCGGCCCTACCTGCCGTGACGCTCCGGCTAGCTGAGACTTCGCACGCTGGGCTGAAAAACCCCGTCTGACCTGCTGTTCCTCTCGATGTAAGCCTGGCCGACGCGATTCCGATGACGCACCACGTTGAGTGTGTGGTCATTCTTGCGCGGGCGGATAAGAGCGCCTGAGATGGGTTTTTCCTGTGCGTGTGATGCGTGGTGTGGGCGCTCTGGCGGCGCCGGCCACCGCGGCGAAGCTGCAAGAGCTGCAATGACCACCTGACTGTCTACTGCTACTCCGGGACCGCCTCCGCCGGAATGTCTTCCGTGGGCGAGTCCTCCGTGCCATGGGGCTGGCGGCTGACGCCGCGCATGGCCGAGACGGCCAGTAGGCAGGAGGCCAGCGCGGCCGCTCCGCAGACGGCGTATCCGAGGGAGTAGCCCTGGCCGAGTGCCTCTCGCGCGAGGGGAATCGCCTGGCCTGGCGCAGAGTGTGGCGGAACCGAGTTCGCCGCCAGTGGGCCGCCTGTATGGGCGACCTCTGCGGCGGCGGTCTTCACTGCTGGGTCGAGCGAGGACGCGGTCAGTCCGGACCGGAATGCCGAGGCGGCGTGGCCGAGTGCGACCGCGCCGATGAGGGCCGGGCCGAGGGTGAAGCCGAAGTCCCGGAGCAGGCTTGTCGACGCGCTGGCCATGCCGGCGTAGCGGAGCGGCACCGTGTTCACGGTGACCGCGGTGAGCGAGGCGACGCTGAACGCGTAGCCGATACCCACCAGTCCCAAGGGGGCGAACAGGACGCCGAGCGACGTGTCGCGTATGTCCACCGTGGCCATCCAGAAGTCTCCCGTGGCGATCAGCAGAAGGCCGCCGGAGAGCAGCCAGCGGGGGTTCGCCCGCTCCAGCAGTCGTGAGACGAGAGGGGTGAGGACCAGTGCGAATCCCCCGAGCAGGACGAAGGCCACCGAGGTCCGCATGGGGCTCTGGTGCTGGATCACCCCCATCCGGATGCTGGTGGCGTAGGCGGTGCCGAGGAAGCTGAACATGCCGACCACCGTGATGATCGAGACGACGGCGAATGACCGGTTGCGGAACAAGTCCAGCCGCAGCAGGGGCGAGCGGGCCCGGCGCTCCGCGAAGACGAACAGCACCATGAACACTGTGGCGATGATGAACGCACCGACCACCGAGGGGGAGGACCAGCCGTCGGCCGGGCCCTGGATCACCGCGTAGACAAGAGCGAACATGCCGATGAGGACGGTGAGTTGGCCACCCCAGTCCAGTGAGCGTCCTTCCGGTGCGCTGGAGTCCGCCGCCCACAGCCAGCAGGCCAGGGCGACGAGCACGGCCAGGGCTGCGACGATCACGAAGGAGATCTTCCATGAGCCGTACGTTCCGGAAACCCCGCCGAGTACGGGGGCGAGGAAGCCACCGGTGGAGAGCGACGCGGTCCAGACCGCGATGCCCCGGGCCCGGTCGCGTGGCGTATGGGTGCCGGCCGCGACCATGGCGAGGGTGGTGGGGAACAGGGCCGCGGCGCCGAGGCCGCCGAGGAACTGCCCTGCCCACAACTGCGGGATGCCGTTGGCGGTCGCGGCCACCAGCTCGCTGACCGCCAGCAGCCCCGCGCCGCCGACCAGCAGCCGCTTGCGGCCGAACAGGTCCCCGAGGACGCCGAAGGTCAGCTCCAGTACGGTCACCGGCAGCAGGAACGCGTCAGATATCCAGGTGAGCTGGGAGCCGACCGGGTGCAGGCTCTCCTGGAAGAGCCCGTTCAAGGTCGCGGGCATGGCCAGCGCGATCTGGGCGAGGCAGACGGCCAGGCAACTCGTGATCAGCGTTGCCGTGCGTGCGGAGGGGGCGGCCCGGAGACGGCGCCGGCCCGGAATCGCTGTGTCCATGGGGCTGTTCATGCGGTGACTCGCTTCCACTACGGTGATGCGGCAGCGCGCATCACGGCCGTTATGCGCAAAATCCCGAGGCTGACTCGCCGGCTTGGATATCCGTGGGCGTTTCTGTTGTTCCGGCCCTGGGGGAGGTCGTAGCCGGCCTGCCGTCCCTCCCCGCGATCACGGTTGGCGCGGCGCACCTTCCTGGCGGTCGGCAAGGGCGCCGGCGACCTGCCCGGCGAGCCGTGCCGAACCGATCAGTACGGCACGGGTCGCCGCCGCGCTGCGTCCCCCGGTGGCCGCGGACACCGACTTCAGCAGGTACGGAGTGACCGCTGCCCCGTGCACACCGTCCTGTTCGGCCTCCCGCAGTGCGCGGTGGACAGCCCGCTCGATGCGGGCACCGTCCAGGGCGTCCGCGGCGTCGATGGGTGCGGTGACGACCGCCGATCCCGTTGCCCCGGCCCTCCAGTGCAGGTCGATGGCCGCGGCCAGGGCCGTGAGCTCGTCGGCCCGCTGAGGGTTGGGGAACCCGCTGGACGTGCTGTAGTACGCCGGGAAGTCCTTGCAGCGATAGCCGATGACCGGCACCCCCAGCGTCTCCAGGTACTCCAGGGTGCGGCCGATGTCGAGGATGCTCTTGGCGCCCGCACACACCACCGCTACCTGACTGCGCGTCAACTGGAGCAGGTCCGCGGAGATGTCGAAGGTGACCGGGGCATTGCGGTGCACTCCTCCGAGACCTCCGGTGGACAGCACCGGAATCCCGGCGGCGTCGGCGATGAGCAAGGACGAGGCCACGGTCGTGGCCCCGAGACCACCGGAGGCCAGGACCGGCCCGAGGTCCCGCGCACTGGCCTTGGGGATGTCCTTGGTGACGGCGAACCGGTCGAGTTCGCTCCCGGTCATCCCGACGAGGAAGTGCCCCTGGGCGACGCCGATCACGGCGGGTGTGGCGCCCCCCTCGCGGACCGCCCGGCAGATATCCAGAGCCCATTCCAGATTCCCCGGATACGGCGGCCCGTGGTTGATGACGGTGGTCTCCAGCGCCACCACCGGCCGGCCTTCCCGCAGGGCCTGCTCGACCTCATTGCCCAGGCGTACCAGCTGATGCACGTCTCCTCCTTCTCAGGACCGCGCGCGGCGCGCGCCGGCCGGGGAGCACAGGCGAGGCACGGCCCGAAAACCCGGACCGAGTGCGGACCATGGTCAGCCCATGGGCTGAGCGGCACCTGATGGCGTGCTGACGTCCGAACGAGGGGCCGGGCCCGCTGTGTCAGCACCACGTCAGGTCGGCATCAGAGCCGGGACACACGATGTCGCCGGCAGCGTCCGATCCGTGAAACCGGACTGCCACCAACGCCGAAAGGAGCCCTCAGCATGCCTTCGAGCACTGACGACGACGGCATTGCGGAAGCGGCGCAACGGCTCTGGAACGCTCGTACGAGCAATCTGCCCTGTGCGCCGGTCCGCTCACTGCTGCGAGGTGGAGATATCGAGGCCGCGTATGCGGTCCAAGAGGTGAACACGCGACGAGCGCTGTCCGGGGGACGGCGGCTCGTCGGACGCAAGATCGGACTGACCTCACCGGCAGTACAGAAACAGCTGGGTGTTGATCAGCCGGATTTCGGAGTGCTGTTCGGTGACATGGCGGTGTGTGACGGCGAGGAAATCGACCTCACGAGGTTGATCGACCCGCGCATCGAGGTGGAGGTCGCCTTCGTCCTGGGAGCCGGCCTCTCCGATGAGTGGACGACGACGGCCGACGTCCTGCGCGCGACCGCATGCGTGGTGACGGCGATCGAGGTGGTGGACTCACGGGTCGCCGACTGGGACATCGACATCGTCGACACCGTCGCTGACAACGCCTCCAGCGGCCTGTTTCTTCTGGGCGGGTCCCCGCGCCGTCTGGAGGGACTGGAACTGCGGGAGAGCGGAGCGGTCATTCTGGCCGGTGGCGAACCACTGTCCGTGGGAGCGGGCGCGGCCTGTCTGGGTCACCCGGTGAATGCCGTGGTCTGGTTGGCCCGCCGACTGGCCAGGACCGCTTACCCGCTCTCCGCCGGCGACGTCGTCCTCTCCGGTGCTCTGGGCCCCATGATCCGGGTCACGGCCGGCACCGTCTACGAAGCACACGTCTCCGGGCTCGGTTCGGTACGAGCGGTGTTCGCGAAGGGAATTCACCCATGACGGCACAGAACGAACGGCTGGCCGCGCGGCTCGACGAGGCCGCCCGGCAGGGGGAGGCCACCTGGCAGCCCTCGGAGGAGTGCGAGCTGAGCGTCGCGGACGCCTACGCGGTGCAGGAATGGGCCGTCGCCCGGCGGCTGAAGCGCGGAGAGCGCCTGGTCGGCGTGAAGATGGGCTTCACCAGCCGGCAGAAGATGGCGCAGATGGGCGTGGACGAAGCCATCTGGGGACGGCTGACCGACGCCATGCTGGTCCCGGAGGGGAGCCGGGTCGCACCGGCCCGCTACATCCATCCGCGCGTCGAGCCGGAGCTCGCCTTCTTGATCGAACGTGAGATACCTCCGGGCGCGCCACCGGAAACGATCACCTCGGCCGTGGCCGCGGTCGCCCCCGCCTTGGAGATCATCGACTCCCGCTATGCGGACTTCCGTTTCACCCTTGCGGACGTCGTGGCCGACAACGCCTCCGCTGCCGGATTCGTCCTCGGCGCGTGGCAGGCCGTGCCGTCGTCTCTGGACTGCCGCGGGGTGCTGCTGGAGGTCGACGGCCGGGTCGCCGAGGCCGGGTCGACCGCGTCGATCCTGGGTGATCCCTGGCGGTCGCTGGTGGCCGCCGCGCGGCTGGCCGGGCGGGCCGGGCTGCCGCTGAAGGCGGGGTGGGTGGTACTCGCCGGGGGTGCTACCGCGGCGGTTCCGCTGCGTCCGGGGACCCTGGTGCGCACGGTGGTCGAGTCGCTGGGTTCGGCATCGGTGGCGGTGGCGGTGGCGCCGAGCGCTCCACAGCCCTAGCGGTACGGTCCACGTCGTCGGCCAGCCAGGTGGGGGTGGGCATCCCGGTGTCGTCGCGGATCCGCGCGGCCCGCGCCAGCAGTGCGGCGGCGCGCGTCCGGTCGGTCCGGACCACCGTCTGGGCCAGGGCCTCGAATGCCATGGCCAGCGTCCAGGGGTCGTGCACCGTCTCGGCGGTTGCGGCGGCGCTCTCGAAGTGCCCTTGTGCCTCTGCCGTCTTCGCGAGATCGAGCAGCACCAGCCCCAGGCAGACGCGGGACAGCCCCGCCTCCCGGGAGAGCGCCATCCGTTCGTAGGACTCCAGGGCACTGGCGTGCAGCGCCCTGGCACGCTCCAGATCCTTCTCGCCCCGCGCCAGGATGCCGAGACTGTTCCGGGCGCCGACAGTGGGCTCCTCGGCGCCGATCCAGGCAGCGGTGTTCAACGACTCGTGCAGCAGGTCACGCGCAGCGCCGGGGTCGCCGCGGAGGATGGCGAGCCGCCCCAGGTCGGCCAGTCGTGCCGCGACCATCTCGGCCAGCCCGAGGCTCCGGGCGAGGTCGAGCCCTTCTTCGGCGAGCGCCGTGGCGTCGTGGTAGCGGCCACGGCACTCGTTGACCGCGCCGAGGCGGAACAAAGCGCGCAGCACTCCCCATTGGTCGCCGCTGAGGCGGTAGTGCGTCAGGGCGTGGGTGAACAGCTCGGTGGCCCGTTCCACATCGCCCTGCCAGAACACACCGAGACCGGCGACGATGTACGAACTCGCCAGCACCCAGTGGTCGGTGGCCTCGTCCAGCCCGTCGAAGGCGCGGGCGATATGCGGTGCGGCCTCGTCGTGGTGTCCTTGACGCATCAGCGCGTGAGCGAGGAATGCCGAGGCGAGGGCGAGATCGGCGTCGGAGCTGCCGGCCGCCGCTCCGACGTCCAGAGCCTGCCGGCCGAGGCGCACGGCGGTGTCGAGGTCATGCGCGTTCTGAGCGAGGTGGGACGCCCAGGCAATAGCGGTCGCGTAGACGGTCGGGGACGTTTCGCGGCCGTCCAGAGCAAGCGCGGCGAGCAGCCGCCGCATGCCGTTCTGGTGGTCGGCGCGGATCCACCAGTACCAGGCGAGAGCGCCTGCCATACGCTGCGCCGGCTCGGCCCGTCCTCGTCCGAGCAGCCAGTCCAGGGCCGTGTCGAGGTTGCCCGTCTCGCGTTGCAGGGTGGCCAGCCACTCGGGCTGGTCGGGACCGCGCACCTGCCTGCCGCCCTCCTCACCGACCGCGAGGAAGTACTCGGCGTGCTGGTCGCGCGCCTTTCCGTATTCACCGTTGGCGTGCAGTCGCGCGGAGCCGTACTCGCGCATCGTCTCCAGCATCTCGTACCGCGCGCGGTCGCCCGTTCCCACCTCAACGGTGACCAGGGACTTGTTGACCAGGCGATCGAGGCAGTCGCGCACCGCCGCCGCCTCCATGTCCGGCAGGCCGGCGCACACCGCCGCTGCCGCGTCCACGGAGAAGCCGCCGGAGAACACCGAGAGCCGGTCGAAGACCGTTCGCTCCGCCGGGGACAGCAGCTCGTAGCTCCAGTCGACCATGGCCGCCAGGGTGCGGTGGCGCGCGGCCGCGGTGCGGGAGCCTCCCGTCAGCAGGCCGAAGCGGTCGGCCAGTTCGCGAGTGATCTCCATGACGGACAGGGTTTTGGTACGTGCGGCGGCGAGTTCGATCGCCAGCGGAATCCCGTCCAGCCGGCGGCAGATCTCCCCGGTCGCCACGGCGTTCTGTCCGGACACACCGAAGCCGGGACTGATGGCACGGGCGCGCTCCACGAAGAGCTGCACCGCTTCGTAGCCGGCGATGGCCTCCGGGTCCTCCTCGGCCGCACCCGGATACCGCATGGGCGGCACGGGCAGCTGCATCTCCCCGGGGACGCCCAGCGGCTCCCGGCTCGTCGTGACGATGCGCAGCTGTCCGCAGTCGCGGAGCAGCGCTTCCGCCAGCTCGGCGACGGCGTCGACGAGATGTTCGCAGTTGTCCAGCACCAGCAACAGCTGCTTTTGCTGGAGGTACTGCAGCAGGCGCTCGACGGCGGGCCGTACGGTGCCCGGAGCGGGCGTCGCCTGCATGGTGGGAGAAGGCTGCGACCTGACGTCGAGAGCCTGCAAGATCGCGCCGGCCACCCTGTCCGGTTCGGAGACCGGGGCCAGCTCCACCACCCACACGCCGTCCGGCAGCGGCAGCTCTGCCGCACCGACCGCTTCCAGAGCGAGCCGCGTCTTCCCGGTCCCGCCCGGCCCGGTCAAGGTGACCAGTCGCCATGACCGGATGAACTGACGCACCTGGCCGAGCGCTTCATGACGTCCCACGAAGCTCGTCAAGGGGGCTCGGAGGTTGCCGGTGGCGCGTGCGGAGGGGCCTGCTACCTGGAGGGACGGTGAGGAAGCCGGGCCCAGCAGGCTCGCGTCGTGGATCAGGATCTGCTGTTCCAGCTGCTGGAGTTCGTCGCTCGGATCGACGCCCAGTTCGTCGGTGAGATGGCTGCGGGCCTTGCGGAACGCACCCAGGGCTTCGGCCTGCCGGCCGGCGCGGTACAGACTGACCATGAGCAGGGCACAGAAGCGCTCCCGGAGCGGGTGTGCCTCGGTGAGAGCGGACAGCTCCGGGACGACCTCGGCATGACGGCCTACGGCGAGGTCTGCCTCGATGCGGCTCTCCAGGGCGATGAGCCGCATCTCGTCGAGGCGCCCCGCTTCGGTCCGGGCGAAATCCATGTCCAGGACATCGGCGAGGGCGGGCCCGTGCCACAGGGCGAGCGCGTCGGACAGCGTGGCGGCGGCAGCCGCCGCCTCACCGGACTTCTGCGCCGTGCGCCCGGCCGCCACCAGGGCCTCGAACCGGTAGACGTCGATGTCCTCGGGGGCCATGTCGAGTGTGTAGCCGCCGCTCGCGGTAACGATCCGCTCGCTGCCCAGCAGCGCCCGGAGCCGCGAGATCTGCGCCTGGATCGCGTTCGCCGAGTGCGAGGGGGCGTCTTCGCCCCAGACCTCGGCGAGGATGCGGTCGGTGGAGACGACCGTTCCGCTGTGCAGCGCGAGCAGGGCCAGCAGGGTCCGCTGCCGGGGTCCCTCAAGGGGAAGCAGCCGTTCCCCCTCGCGGACTTCGAGTCGGCCGAGCAGCTGAACTCGCATGCGAAAAGGGTAATGACATCCCCGGTCAGCGGCCACCTCGTCACGCGGCATGGCTTTCGTCGGTACCGTCCGTGTCGAAGAGCGGCCGGTCGCGGTAGCGGTCCACACGGCCCGGTGGCGCGAGGAGCGGTGCCGGAGACAGCTCGCGGAACTCGCGATCGAAGTACACCAGGGGCTGCCCGTCGTTCACGTGCACGCTTTCGACCTCGCCGACGAGGATGCTGTGGTCACCGGCGTCGTACCGGTCCGATGCCCGGCACACCACGCTGACCAGGGCGCTGGGCAGGACGGGAACTCCGCCCTCGGCGCGGAACCCCGCTCGGGCGAACTTGTCCGTGCCGGCCGTCGCGAACCGCATGGCGAGTGTGCGGTGCTCGGGGCGCAGCACATTGATCGCGTACCGCTCGGCGTCCCTCAGCACGTCGTGTGACCGGGCGGACACCGCTGGACAGAACAGGACCAGCGGAGGCGACAGGGACACCGAGCAGAAGGCGCTGACCGTGATGCCGCACGGTTGGCCGGCCGGATCGGTGGTGGTCGCGATGGTCACGCCGCTGGGGAAGCTGCCCATCGCCCGGCGGAAGGAGTCAGTGTCCATCAGCGGCCTCCGATGCCGTGCCCCGCCGGCCTGCGCCGTCCGCCGGGTCGATGAGGCCGTCCGGGCGGCCGAGGAAGTCGAAGATCCTTTTGGTGAGAGGTTCCTTGTCGTACGCCTGGAACAGCATGGTCGCCACGCGTTCCGGCGCGCCGAAGAAGAAGCGCTCGTAGAGCGCCTGCCGTGCGCCGAAGCCCGATACGGCGACGTCCTGGGCGAGCCGGAAGAGGCCGATGCGCTGGGGGGCCTCCAGGTTCTCCAGCGCGAAGTAGGTGTCGATGTCACCGGCGATCGCCGAGGTCAGGTCGGCCTGGGCGGGTGTGGCCATCAGCGAGCTGGAGCCGAGAAGCTGGACGAGCTCAACCAACCGCTGGTACTGCTGCGGGAAGACGTTGCGGGCGGCGTCCAGCGGCATCCTGTCGGGCGTCATCGTTCCCCACTGGTCGACCTCGGCGTCGGCCTCGCTCGCGGTCAGACAGGCCTTCATCATTTCGACCACGCACATCGCCTCGGCGATCTGTGCCTGTGTCTGCGGGGCGCGGTCACGCTGGTTGGCCCAGGTCATGGCACACAGGAGCCCCACCATGAACTCGGCTTTCGCGATGTTCTTGCAGACCACCTGGTGCATCATGTGGATCAGCGCGTTGGTGGCGGAATGCACCGTGTTGCAGGAGAGCGGGTCCTCCAGCAGGAATATCCGTTCCCACGGGACCTCGACATCGTCGAAGACGACGACCGAGTCCATTTCCTCGAAGCGGGCGGAGAGCGGGGCGTCGAAAGCCGGCCGTCCTGTGTCGTAGCTGTCCCGGCACAGAAACCGCAGACCCCTGGTGGAACAGGGCACAGCGAAGGCGAAGGCGTAGCGGGTCGACGACGGGTCATCCTTCAACGAGGTGGACGGGAACACCACCAGTTCGTCGGCGAGCGGACCGAGAGTGGCAAGGAGCCGTGCCCCGCGCACCACGATGCCGCGGTCGGTGTGCCGGACGATGTGCAGGGCGACCTGTTCGCTGGGGATCCCCTGATCGGTCAGTCGTCGATTGACCGAGGGATTGACCAGGGTGTGGGTGAGCACCACGTCGTTCTCCCGCAGGTGGCGGAAGTACGCCTGGATATTCCGCCCGAACTCGGGATTGACCGCGGTGAAGAATTCCGACGCGGCGGCCAGAGCCATGAACGAGGAGTTGAGGTAGTCGGGGGTGCGCCCCAGCATTCCGCCACTCCACCGTGCGGCTTCCAGGAAGGCGGCGGAGCGCAGGCGCAGCTCCTCCTGTGTCACGGGGCGCAGAAAGGACATTGCCACGCGATCGCCGGACTCGGGGGAGGCGAAGGTGAGAACGTCCCGCAGCCCCGCTTCATGCTGCCGGTCGAGCCAGGCACCGATCGAATCCGCTCCGCGCCGCAGGGCGGGGTGGGAGGTGACGTCCTTGACCGATTCCCCGCCTATCCAGACCTCCCTGCCGTCGTTGAGGCCCGCCAAGTACTGCTGTGCTGTGCGTGCACCCATGGGTCAATCCTCCTTCGGTTGGTGAGCCAGGTGTATTAACGCGAGCCCTCTGCCGGACTGAAGGCGATGACCTTCATCTCGATCAGGAGGTGCGGATGCGGGAGTTGGTGGACGGCCACGGTGGTGCGAGTGGGGCCGTCGAAATCAAAGAACTCCGCGTATGTCTCGTTGTACCCGGCGAAATCAGCCATGCTGACCAGGAAACTGGTGACATCGACGATGTCGGTGAGACCCGAGCCGGCGGCAGCGAGTATCTCTGCGATGTTCTCGATCACTGCGCGAGTCTGCGCGCGGATATCCAGCTTCACGGTGCCGAACTCGTCGGCCACCGCGCCGACATGGGTGTTGTCCGCACGTCGTGAACTGATGCCCGAGACATACACGAAGTCGCCGGCCCGCCGGACATGGGGATACCTGCCACGTGGCACTGCCTGGTCGGTGACGACGCCCTGACTGATCTGACGATGCTTCACCGCGACTCCCTCCGTCCTCCGCCGACCGCATCTGCGTGCTGCGGCATCACGAACGGCTCCGCAACGTCGTGCACGGCGCCGCAGTTCGTGCACGTGCGCAGTTCCGCACTGCCGTTGAACCGCTCGATGGTGGCCGTGACCTGGACCTCGATGTCCTCCAGGCCGAACCACGTCTCGTAGAGCCGGTCGCCGCAGCTCTTGCAGTACCAGAGAAGGCAATCGGGTTCCTGCTCGGTGCGCACCCGCTGGATGACGGCTCCCCAGGTCCCCTCGGGGCGCATCGGGCAATGCGGCACCATCGCGGGCATCAGGAAAACATCGCCCTCGCGGACGGTGACGCTCTCGGTGCGTCCGTCCTCACGCCGGTAGTCGACCCGTATGTCACCGGTGAGCTGATAGAAGATCTCGTCGCTCGGGCTGATGTGGAAGTCGTTGCGTGCGTTGGGCCCCCGGGACACCATGAAAATGAACTGGGAACCCTCCTTCCACAACTCCTTGTTACCTACCGGCGGCCGAAAGTGATCGGCATTGTCGCTGATCCAGCTCCGCAGATTGAGAATGACCGGATCAATCGCCATGCTCCACCTCTCCTTCGGGGACAGCGGCCCGCCGCACCACCTGCGACCGAGGTCGCGTGCGCCGAAGCCGGATAGCCTTATCGTCACGACCGGGCTGAGGAAGCGCTGACACCGCACTGACGGGCGGCTGACACCCGCCCCGCGGGGCCTTCCGGCAGGCACCTCTGCGGAGTTGAGGCCGGCGCCGTCGTCGTGTGAGGCACCACAGGGAAGCGACGCGGCGCCGGGTCAGGTCTCACTGGCCGACGATGCGCAGGCCCACGCGCACCCGGCGCCCCGCCGCGGTGTGACGTACCTCGGACCACTCCGTGAGGAACTCGACGATCCCCATACCGCGCCCGTGCTCGTCGCTGTTCACGCCCTCCAGGGAATGCGGCACCACAGCCCCTGAGTCGGTGACGGAGATCAAGAGCATGTCCCCGGCCCTGGCCAGGAGGACCGTCGTGTCGGCATGGCCGTGCTGTACGGCATTGACGGCGAGCTCGTCGATGACGAGCACGGCGGAGTCCCGCGCCGCTTCGGAAACCCCCCAGCGGCGGAGCACCTGCGTGGCGAAGCCGCGACACGCGCGCACATAGGTGTCGCGCGAGGGCAGGGTCAGCACGGCATGAGGAGAGCCGGTCCAGCGGCGGTCCGCCATCCCCTGGTGCAGGACGGCACGACACCGCGCCGGGCGCGATGCCGAGCCTCCCTCCCCGTAGAGGGCGTCGATCACAGACGTGTCCACGGACACTGCCGTATGGCATCCGTTACTCATCTCCGCTGCCTCCCTTGTACGCGCTGTTGCTCGGGCTGCGAATGCGAGTAATGGTTCACGAACGGGCTGATATGCCCCTTACCGCGCACTGACATGCCGACGGGGCGAAACTGCATGGCGATCCGTTCGATGAGTCCGCATCGGGCCTCAGTGCTGCGCCACCTCAAGGAGGCGCGCCCCCAAAAAACCCACAGCGACGACTCCCCGCCCCAGTGAGACCCTTGACTCAGGAGCGACTGCTACGGCTTGGCCGGTCCGGTGGGTCAGGCGGGTCAGGCGCTGCCTCTTACGGACGACGGTGTAGTGCGCATGGATATCTCCGAGGGTGCAGGTGCAGCCGGCCGTAGCCCGGGGTCGGTCGGGCCGGGGGCGGTGGGGGAGTGGTGGCATGCGGATCTGGCGATGGTGGAGCGCATTCTTGCTCTTTCGCCGGCGGGGATGGCTGTGCTGGACCGGGAGCTGCGGTTTGTCTGGGTGAATGAGGCTCTGGAGCGGCTCGGTGGCGTTCCCCGTGATCAGCGGCTGGGCAAGCGGTTGCGGGATGTGTTGCCCGTGTTGGATCTCCGGCTGGATGTCGAGGAGGTCGAGTCGCGTACGCGGGAGGTGCTCGATACCGGGCAGCCGCTGGTCGATCACCTGATACGGGGCGGCACGAAGGCGCATCCGCATCGGCCGCATGCCTACTCGCTGTCCGTTTTCCGGCTCCATGACGCCGAGAACCGGGTGCTGGGGGTGTCCTTCATGGTGCTCGACGTCACCGATCGCTGGCGGGCCCGGGACCGGCTGGCGCTGCTGAACGAGGTCGGCGCGCAGACCGGCAGCACCTTGGATGTCATGCACACCGCGCAGACCCTGGCCGACATCAGCGTGCCGCGGCTGGCCGACTTCGTCGCCGTCGACCTCCTGGAATCGGTGATCCGTGGTGACACACCGCGTCCCGGGGCGCACCTTCATCCGCCGCGGATGCGCCGTGCGGGCCAGCAGTCGATCAACGCGGGCTGCCCCGAGTCGGTCGCGGCGACCGGGGAGGCCGTGGACTTCCATCCGCACTCACCCGAGAGGCAGTGCATGCAGGACGGGCGCTCCCGTCTGGAGGCCATGCCGGGTGCGTCCACCAGTAGCTGGTTCGCCACCGACCCGGCCCGCGCCGCGAAGATCCACGAGTTCGGTTACTGCTCCCTGATCCTGGTCCCGGTCCGGGCCCTCGGCGAGGTGCTGGGCGTCGTCCGGTTCATCCGCTGGCAGCTGCGCGATCCGTTCGAGCAGGATGATCTGCTGCTCGCGGAGGAGGTCGTGGCCCGCGCCGCGGTGAGTCTCGACAACGCCCGCCGCTACACCCGGCAGCACAGCACCGCGCTGGCCCTGCAGCGCAGCCTGCTCCCGCGCAGTCTCACCGGCGGCAGCACCCTCGATATCGCCTGGCGCTACTTGCCCGCCCATGCCTCCGATGGCGCGGGCGGCGACTGGTTCGACGTGATCCCGCTGTCCGGCGCCCGGGTGGCCATGGTCGTCGGGGACGTCGTGGGCCATGGGATCGACGCCGCGGCCACCATGGGACGACTGCGCACCACCGTGCGCACCCTGGCGGACATCGACCTTCCGCCGGACGAGCTGCTGGCCCACCTGGACGACCTCGTACTGCGCCTGATCGACGAGGAGCAGACCGCCGATCCGTCGCTGACGCCCGCCGCGCTCGGCGCCACCTGTCTGTACGCCGTCTACGACCCGGCCACGCGGAAGTGCACGATGGCCCGCGCCGGTCACCCCCCTGCCGCGGTGATCACCCCGGACGGCTCGGTGAGCTTCCCCGACCTGCCCGCCGGACCTCCGCTCGGCCTGGGCGCCCTGCCTTTCGAATCCGCCGAATTCGAGGTCGTCGACGGCAGCGTCCTCGCCCTGTACACCGACGGCCTGATCGCGACCCGCGACCAGGACATCGACCTGGGCCTGACCCGGCTCCGTACCGCCCTGGCCTCCCCGGACGCGCGGCTCGACGACCTCTGCGGAACCGTCCTCGACACGGTGCTCACCGGCGGTCCCGACGACGATGTCGCCCTGCTCCTCGCCCGTACCCATGCCCTCCACGAGGATCAGGTGGCTACTTGGGAGCTGACCTCCCGCCCGTCGGTCGTCGCGGACGCCCGCGCCCTGACCGCCGAGTGCCTCACCGCCTGGGGACTGGACGGCCTGCTCTTCACCTTCGAACTGATCGTCAGCGAGCTCGTGACCAACGCCATCCGCTACGGCGACGGACACATCCGGCTGCGCCTGATCCGGCAGGACACGCTCATCTGCGAAGTCTCCGACGCCAGCAGCAGCGCACCCCGTATGCGCCACGCACGGACCACCGACGAGGGCGGCCGCGGCCTCTTCCTCGTCGCGCAATTGGCCCTGCGCTGGGGGACCCGCTACACGGCCGACGGCAAGATCGTCTGGGCGGAGGAAGAACTCCCGGACCCGGACCTCCCTGAAGACCTCCCGGTGGATGGCGCTCCGTACCGGGCGGCCTGATCTCCGTACGAAGCCGGCTGTCCTGACTTCCAAAGAGCCGAGGCGCGGCGGAGCCCCACCCGTGCGAGCCGGGTGGGGCGCGTGAACGGGGCTCACGGTGACAGGAGTTGGCCCGCCGCCAGTGCCGAGGCCAGCGTGCCGCCGGCCACCACCGCCGAGGCCGCGAACACCGGAACCCGCAGGGTCCAGGTGCGCAGCGCCCGTGAGCGGGAGAGGCGGTCGAGCAGGGCGTCACGACCGCGCAGTACGAGCAGTCCGACGCCGGTGAGCGTCAGGGCCATCCCGGCACCGAAAGCGGCCACCATCGCGAGGGCCACGGCCACCTTGCCGGTGAGCAGCCCGGCCAGCAGGACGAGGAACGCCGAGGGCGAGGGCAGCAGACCGCCGGCCGCGCCGAGCAGGACGATGCCCCGCCAGGTGAGCAGGGACGGGGCGTCGGGGATGTGGTGACTGTGCCCGTGATCACGCGCGTCACCGTGATCATGACCGTCACCGTGCGCGTGCCCGTGCTGATGACCATGCCCGTGCCCGTGCCCGTGATCACGACCACCGCCGTGCCCCGACCCGCGATGCGCCCGCCCAGGCACCTCGCCCTCACCACGCCCCCGGTGCCGCAGATGCTTGAGCAGCAGCCGTACGCCCACCCCGACCACCACCAGCGCCGCGAGCAGTTGCAGCCATCCCGTGAGCGCCGCCACGTCCGGCGTGCCCTTCGACACCAGCCACCAGCCGACGGCCAGGACCGCGACCGAGAGCGTGTGCATCACGGCGACGATCCCGCCGAGCCACACCGCGTCGCGGGGCCGGCCCCGGCCGCCCACGAGGTATCCGGCGGCCAGCGACTTGCCGTGTCCCGGCGCACAGGCATGGAGCGCGCCCACGGCCGCCGCCACGAGCAGCGCCGTCGGAAGCGCCGCGCCATGGTCCAGCAGCGACGCCAGGTCGGTGGTCCATATCCCGCCCGGGGAAGGCGAGTTGGCCTCGGCACCCGATGCACCCGATGCACCCGATGCGCCGGATACGAGGGAGAGCTCCCGGGTGGGCTCCTTCGCCGTGTGCAGTCCGCCGCCGCCCCGGTCCGTCACGGAGAGCGTGCGGTAGGCGGGGTTGATGTCCGTCAGCGCGGTGACGGACAGGCTGATCCGGTCCACCGGGTGGGGGCAGACGAAGCGGAGCTTCCTACCGGCCGCCGTCGCGACACGGCAGCGGGCCCCGTCCTGGCGTACGACGAGGTGCGTGCGCAGATATCCCGCCACCTCGCCGCCGGAATGCTTCTTCAGGACGGCGACATCGTCCTTCTGCGCGGACCAGGACGCGTCCACGACCGGACCGTGCGCCGTGATTCTGACGACGGGTGGCGTGCCGAAGGGGTGCGCCTGCGCCGTCCCCGCGCTGCCGAAGAGCAGCACGGGGACGGCGGCCAACAGGAGCAGCACCCCGGTGCGGAGTGATCGCACGGTGATGCTTCCTCTCTCAGTCCCGGCGCGCGGCCAGGGCGTGGACCGTGCCGTCGTCCGTGAGGGCGACGACCCAGTCACCGCTGACGGAGAGCGCCGAAGCCACTCCGCCGCCAAGGTTGTACGCGGCCCGCTGCTTGCCGGTGGCGCGGTCGAGGACCAGCAGACGGCCGTCCCATGTCCCCACGTACACCAGGGACTTCGTCACCAGCGGATGCATCGTGGGTGATCCCGCCCCGGCCTTGCAGCCCATGGCGACCCGCCAGGGGTCGTCCAGCGGGCTCTTGCCCGGCAGATATCCGGCCTTGGTCTCCCACACCGGCTTCGACGGATCGGACGCGCTGGTGTCATAGGCGCGTACGACACCGTCGCGGCCCGCGGCATAGGCGGTGTCGCCCCACACGGCGGGGCTGGTGAGCGGGGCCTTCCCCGGTTCACAGGTGCTGCCGCCGCCCAGCTTGGACTCCCAGGTCACCTCGCCCGTCTTCGGATCGTGCCCGCGGACGCCGTACGCCGTGAACGTCACCAGCTTCGCCGGGCCCGACGCGGGTTGCGTCAGTACGGGCGAGGAGTGACTGTCGATGTCGCCCGCGGTGTCCTTCGACCAGGTCTGGGTGCAGGTCGCGAGGTCCATCGCGATGACCGTGTTGCTCGACATGGAGTGCAGATAGGCGGTGTTGGAGCCGGGCTCGCGGATGGCGGTGCTGTGTGCCTGGCCCCAGGACATCGCGGCCTTGAAGCCGCCCGGCAGCCGTCCGCCGGTCTTGGCGTCCCGGCAGCGGATGGTGTCCGCGTCCTGGTAGACGGCGACCGTACGGTCCTTGCCGGCGAGCGGGAAGACGCTGACCGGTCCGCCCGCGCGCCCGTAGCGGCGCACGGTGTCGCCGTGGGTCTCCTCACGGTCGATCGACTCCCAGGCGACCTTCCCGTTCTTGGCGTCCAGTGCGTAGATCCGTCCGACGCCGGTCGTCAGATAGACCCGTCCGTCGTGGAGGGTCGGCACCGATTCGGCGTCGCCGTCCAGGTAGGTACGCCAGATTTCGCGGCCGGATGCGAGGTCGTACGCGAGCATCATGCTGTACGGGGAGTCGAAGGCGCGGGAGGAGACGATCAGTTTGCCGTCCGCGACCACCGAGCCGTTCAGGTTGAACTGCTCACCGGTGTGCTGGGTCCACTTGAGGTCGAGCCGGTCGCCCGGGTTGTCGCCGCTCGCGGAGCGCCCCGCCTCGTCGCGGCCCTGCCGCAGCCAGTCCTGCCCGGTCTTCGGCTTGGCCAACTGGGAGTCCGCCACGACGTCGAAGGTGCTTTTCTGCACCGGGAACGCCTTGCCCTGGGTGTCGTACGCCGTCGCCTCGGTGGTGTAGGTGCCGGGCCGCAGCCCGTGCAGCGGTGCGCCGCTCGCCCGGGTCCATGCCCCGCGTGCGTCGGGGCAGGGCTCGGCCTTGCCGCCGGGCGGGGTATAGCAGTTCTGGATGCCGGGCTCGGCGGCTCCGGTGCCGAACCGCGTGTTCGTCCGCTTCACGACATGGCCCCCGCCGTCCCGCACGGTCAGCGTGGCCTTCGCCGGGGTACGGCCGTCGTCCTCCGCGTACATCTCGACGGGCACCCCGGCCCGCGCGCCGTGGACGCTGCCCTGCGCGGGGCTGACCAGGGCGGCGTCGTCATCGACGTCGAACTGCCGGTGGATACCCGTCACATGACCGGTGTCCTCGTTGCGGGGGGTGTGCGGATCGTCGGTGATCCCGTGGAAGTCGAGCACCTTGTAGTCGGGGTGGGCGCCATCGATGCCGTAGGTGCCCTGATTGTTGATCTCGACGGCCCGCTTGAAGGCGCCGCGCCGGAACTCCGCCTGCTGGTTGTGCCCGGCCGCGACCATCCGTACGTCGTACTTGGCCAGCTCGTCGACGGTCGGCTGCATGCCCGCGCCGGGGCCCCACTGGGTGAACAGCGAGCGGTGCGCGAAGACGAACACCTGCTTGCCGACCGCGTGCCGGGCCAGGTCCTGGCGCAGCCACTCCAGCTGCGGTGCGAGCCCGCTGGCGTCGTAGTTGTCCTCCAGCACCACGATGTGGCGGCCGTTGCGGTCGAAGCTGTACCACTCGGGCGCGAGGTTGCGGCGGTAGTACTCCAGGCTGCCCGCATAGCCCTTGGACGTGGCCGTGCCGCCGAAGTCGTGGTTGCCCATCACGGGGTAGAAGGGGTGGCCCAGCCGCCCCTGCTCAAGTCCCTTGCTGAACAGGTCATACGCGCCCTGACGGCGCGGCTCCTCCGCGTAGTCCGTGACGGTCAGGTCCCCGGTCGCGATCTGCATCGTCGCCCCGTCGACCTCCGACATCGCCCGCACCTGTCCGGTCCACTGGGGCAGTGCCGTGCGGGCCTCGGCATCGGTGCGGTTGCCGACCTCGGGGTCGGAGTTCATCACCCATTTCTCGGTGGGACGGGAGGCGTTGCGGTCCGGCACGAGCGCGAAGTCGATGCCACTGCCACCGGTCTCCGGGACCTTGTGGAAGAACTGCGGAATGTAGTCCTTGCGCAGCGCCGGGGTGTACCCGTCGGGCGAGACGATGCTGACGAGATCCGTCTCGCGTCGCGCCGGATCGACCTTCAGCGTGTACGAGCCGTCGTCGCCGGTGGTCGCCCATGTGGCGCCGTCGGTGACATCGACCCCGGCCATGGGCCGCTCGCCCTTGTCCCGCTTGCCGTTGCCATTGTCGTCCCGGAAAACGCTGCCCTTGACGGTGACGGTTTCCGGAGCCGCGTCATCGGCGAACGCGGCCTGCGGCGCGAAGCAGGACAGGGTGATGACTCCGGCGGTCGCGACCTGGAAACGGCGGCTGGTGCGCAGCCCACGGAGCAGGGACGGCAACGACCGGGCGACGAGCACGAGCACGACCCCACCCGCCGCCACGAGCGCGACGGTGAGCCACGGGAACGCCGGCAGCGCATGGGCGCCCTTGGCATCGACGAGGGGCTTGTCCGCGGAGGCATCAACCGCCGTCCCGTCGAACTCGACGACGACCTGCGTCAGCCCGCCCTTCTCCAACAGCGCACTCAGGTCGAGCGCGTCCAGGTGGCAACTCCACGCCATCTCGATCACCACACCGCCCGGGACCCCACCATCGTCCCCGGGCACCCCCGACCCGGTGGCCGGACAGCCGGCCGGCAGCACCTTGGCCGCCCAGGCCCCGGCATCGGCGGCGGACACCACATCGCGGTGCACGATCAGACGGCCACTGGTGACGTGATCACCGGTAGCGACCACAAGCTCGGCATGCTCACGCGAGACATGCGCCGAAGCAGGCTGGGCACCAACGCCCAACACAAGAAACAGCAGCGCGAGACAGAGCCCGCCCGCTGTGCGTATGGGTTTCATGGCAGCGGACACTAGCCAGCATCAGTCCACTTTCATCCCGGACCGAACTACTTTCACCGGGGCGTCCGCAAGAGTTCAGCTGGGGGCGGCGATGACTGGGTGCCCATCCAGTGGCGGAAGGGCAACCGGCCGCCCACCGGCACCGGTTGCCCCCACCGCACCGCCCTCCGTCGCCCCGCCTGCCGGGGCGACGGATCGGACAGCTCGCCGCGATCAGCTCGTCTCGATCAGGCCGCCGGGGCCGGGTACGTCGGGTATTCCACGCCGGAGACGTGCTGGACGACGCGGATGACCTGGCAGGAGTAGCCGAACTCGTTGTCGTACCAGAGGTAGAGGATGGCGTTGTCGCCCTCGACCTTGGTGGGGCCGGCGTCGACGATCGAGGCGTGGCGTGAGCCGATGAAGTCGCTGGAGACCGCGTCGGGGGCCGTGGTGAAGTCGATCTGGCGCTTGAGCGGCGAGGTCAGCGAGACGTCGCGGAGGTAGTCGAGGACCTCCGCGCGAGTGGTCTCGCGCCCGAGCTGCAGGCTGAGGATCGCGATCGAGACGTCCGGCACCGGCACGCGGATCGAGCTGCCCGTGATGGTCGCCTGGAGGTCGGGCAGCGCCTTGGCGACAGCGGAGGCGGCACCGGTCTCGGTGATCACCATGTTGAGCGGCGCCGAGCGGCCGCGGCGGTCCGAGTTGTGGTAATTGTCCAGCAGGTTCTGGTCATTGGTGAACGAGTGGATGGTCTCCACATGACCGCGCAGGACGCCGTACTCGTCCGCCATCGCCTTCAGCGGCGGGACGATCGCGTTGGTGGTGCAGGACGCGCAGGACAGGATCTGGTCGTCCGGCTTGATCATGTCGTGGTTGACGCCGTGCACGACGTTGGGGACGTCGCCCTTGCCCGGTGCCGTCAGGACGACCTTCTCGATGCCGGGGCGGAGGTGCTTCGAGAGGCCCGCGCGGTCGCGCCACTTGCCGGTGTTGTCGATGAGGATGGCGTTGTTGATGCCGTACTCCGTGTAGTCGACCGTCGTCGGGTCGTCGGAGTAGATCATCTTGATCTCGTTGCCATTGGCGATGATCTTGCTGTTCGCCTCGTCAACGGTGATCGTGCCCTGGAACTGGCCGTGGATGGAGTCACGTCGCAGCAGCGAGGCGCGCTTGACGATGTCCTGGTCGCCGCCGCCGCGGACGACGATGGCGCGCAGCCGCAGGCCGTTGCCGGAGCCGGCCTTCTCGATGAGCAGACGGGCGACGAGGCGGCCGATGCGGCCGAAACCGTAGAGCACGACGTCGCGCGACTCGCGGCGCTCGATCTTGTTCTCACCCGTGGCGCCGGCGACGGCCTCGGCGGTGAACTCCTCCACCGACAGGCCGCGGTCGTCGGTCCGGTAGGTCTCGGCGAGCAGGGCGATGTCGATCTGGGACGGGCCGAGATCGAGTGAGGTGAGTGCCTGGAGGAACGGCATCGTCTCGGTGACCGACAGCTCCGTACCGGCGATCTGCCGGGCGAAGCGGTGGGTCTTGAGGATGCTGACCACCGACTTGTTCACCAGGGAGCGGCTGTGAAGCAGGACCGTGACGTCCTGCTCCCGGTGCAGCTTCCCGATGATCGGGATCATCGACTCCGCGATCTCCTCGCGAGTCTTCCAGTTGGTGAACGAGTCGTCATTGACAGTCACAGGCTTATCTTTCGAGCTAGGCGGTGCTCATATGGTACTGCCCCGCCACTTTAATCATTCAAAGGGTCCGGCTTTGAGGGGGATGCAGGGGGTGGTGGCGTGGAGGCGCGGGCGGGGTAAATCGGGGCAAGGTGGCGTAAAGGGTTCGTGGGGCGGGTCCGGGTGTGACGTCGGTGACCCCGTCTGTGTGGTGCTGCTCTTGGGAGGGCACCGGCCGGATGCTTCTGCGCGTCGGCGGGCTCGCTGATCTTGCGGTGCTTGTGGCGTGGGGGAGTGCGCGCCAGGTGTTGCGCCGGGTCCGCCATTGGCGTGGTGGGTGGGAGGGCTTTCGTCCCGTCGGGGGCGGTGAATTTCTGTGTGGGTGGACGAGGGGTTGGGGGATTTCTGGCCTGCCTGGGCTTGGGCTTGCTTGCTGAGAGGTGGTTGGGGGTGGGGCGATGTCTGCCCGGTAAAGGGTTCGGGGTGGGAAGGGGAATCAGGCGGGTGCTGTTTTGGGTACCGGGTTCGGGGCAGCAGGGCACTGTCGGGTTGACCGGCGAAGCGGAGAGGCTTCGTGCCTGATTCCCTTTGTGGGGGAGTGGCGGCGAGGCGGATTCTGGTTTTGCGTCGCGTGGAAGGGATGTCGTATGAGTGCCAATGTCTGGGGATACCTTCCCGATTCCGGGTACCGGGCGGGCACGGACCTTGCGGGGTTCAGTGTCGAAGCTGTCGATGGAGGCATCGGCAAGGTCGACAAGCATTCTGATGAGGTGGATTCCGCGCACTTGGTCGTCGATACGGGGCCGTGGATCCTCGGACGGCGCGTTGTGCTGCCGGCCGGCGTCGTGACCGGCATTGATCAGCAGGAGCAGAGGGTTTACGTGGGCCGCACCAAGGACGAGATCAAGGGTGCGCCCGAATTCGAGAGTGCCGGGCAGGAGAGCAATACGGATTATCTGCACCAGGTCGGGGTCTATTTCGGTGGATTTCCTTTGGTGTGAGGGGTGTTGTGGTTGCGGCGGTGCGGTGCGGTGCGGGGCTGCCGGGGTTGGTCGCCAGGGCGGGCTGCCGCTTAGGGGCGGCCCCTTCGCCCGGCGCTGCCTGGTGCGCACTGCCCTGCCCGGCCCGTGGGGTTCTGGTCCCGTGGCGTATGTCGGGCGCAGCCGGTGCGTTCGGCGGTGTCGTTCCTGTGACGTCCTTCACCGAGTCAGGTGCGGCCGGTTCCGCTGCGGGCTGTTGATGATGAGGTCAGGGGCGTTGTCGGTGTCTCGGTGGCGAGTCGTGGAGTGTGTTGCGTGAACTCCATGGTCTGGGGAAGCCGTCAAAGAACCTTCTCGTCGAAGTAGCCTTTTGCGTGGCCCTCGCAGGGGGCGGCGGGTGAGTTCCAGGCGTTGTGGTCGATCGGGCGTGAGGTGAGAGGTGTGACGGGCACGCAGCAGACCCCGGTGAACAAAGCGGCGGATGCCCGGGACCGCGTTCATGAGCTGCTGAACGCGCACCGTCCGCAGGTCGATGAACTCTCCACGATCGACGCACTGCTGGTCACCTCGGAATTGGTCACCAATGCCCAGCGCCATGGCGGTGGCGTCGCCGCCTTCTCCGTCCGGATCGCGGCCGGTCTCCTGGAACTGACGGTCGCCGATCGCAGCCCCCGCCATCCCGCTACGGCCATCGGACCGGAAAAGTTCGGGGTCGGCGGATATGGCTGGCCGATGATCCAGAAACTCACGTCCTGTGTCGTGATCGTCCCCACGGCCGATGGCAAATCCATCACCGTTACCGTCCCTCTTCGATCCGACCTTGCGGACGGTTGAGGGGAGGGAGCGGTAGGTACGGCCCGAGGGTATGGCTGTCCTGCCGAGCGAGGACCGTGAGCCCCGAGCCCCCGCCCCCAGGCCCCCACAGCCCCAGCTCATGAGCCCCCTCCGCCGGGGCATAAACTCCTGACCCACGAACCCACCGGAGCGATCGTCGCCGCACCGACCCTCGGGCTTCCCGAACAGCTCGGCGGTGAACGGAATTGGGACTATCGCTATGTCTGGATCCGCGATGCGTCCCTTTCCCTCCACGCCCTGCTGCGCCTGGGTTTCACCCGCGAGGCGCAGGCCTTCATCAGCTGGCTGGATGGATCTGTGCGCCATTCTCGACTGGCTTCTGGAGCACTGGGACAGCCCCGATGCGGGAATCTGGGAGACCCGAGCCGGGCAACAGCGGCACACCTACGCGCGGTTGATGTGCTGGGTAGCGGTGGAGCGCATGATCCGAATAGCTCGGCAGCGCGGGTTGCCGGGTGATGTGGGCCGCTGGATGGCGGAACGCGACAAGATCTACCACCAGATCATGGAACAGGGCTGGAACGCGCAGGAACAGACCTTTGTCCAGCTCTCAGTGGTGACGCGGGGCAGGAACCGGAGTGCATTCTGGACGCCTCGCTCCTCGTGATGCCCATGGTCAAGTTTCTGTCGCCGGACGATCCGCGATTCCGCTCCACCGTGCAGGCAATCGGCGAGAACCTCGTCGCGGACAGTCTGGTCTTCCGCTACGACCCGAAAGTGTCCCCCGACGGCCTGGACGGAACGGAGGGGACCTTCTCGACCTGCTCGTTCTGGTGGGTCTGGGGAATTTCCCGCAGGCATTCACCCATCTCGCGCTGATCAGCGCGGCGACGAGCCTGGACGACTTCATGGAGTGAGGCGGGATGCGCCGAAACGCCACACGGCCGACGGAATGGTGTCCGTTGTCGGCTCGATTGGCATACTGACCGGCGGTGCCGACGGAGCGCAATTCCCGGCGCGCAGTGCTGTCCACCCCAGGAGAACTGAAGGGCAGGAAGACCGTGGCTGACTTTCTCACCGACATCACCACCCACCGCGAGCGCGCCCGCCGCGAGATCGAAAAGGGACCGGTCACCGAAGCGTACGGAGCCGATCTGGAGCGCGTTCTGCAGGTGCTGAACGAGGCGCTGGCCACGGAGATCGTGTGCACCCTGCGGTACAAGCGGCACTATTACACCGCTTCCGGTCTCTATTCGGAGCCGGTCGCCGCAGAGTTTCTGGAACACGCCACGCAGGAGCAGCAACACGCCGACAAGGTGGCGCAGCGCATCGTCCAGCTCGGCGGAAAGCCCGACTTCAACCCGGAAACCCTGACGCAGCGGGCGCACGCCGGTTATGACGCCAGCGACGACCTGCTGGAAATGATCAAGGAAGACCTGGTGGCCGAACGCGTGGCCATCGCCTCGTACACGGAAATCGCGAAATGGCTGGGCGACGGCGACCCGACCACACGACGCGTATTCGAAGATCTGCTGGCGCAGGAGGAAGAGCACGCCGACGATCTGCGGGGGCTGCTGGAACGCATTCCGCAGGACATGAAGACCGATTGACCTGCGCCGCGGGGCATACGGCGCGGCGGCGCCGCGGATCCCGTCGTGACGGTAAGCGCAGTCGCGCCCGGGGCCCCTTGCGCCCCCGTACGCCCGCTGTCCCCCCCCGTATAGCCCACGGACAGTACGGCGAGCATGCCCGCGCACCGGCACCATCGCTCGCCTCCGGAGCATGCCGCAGCCTGCCGGACACATTTCTCATGAATCGTTCAGAATTCCGCGGGCGGCCCTCTCCCGTCCACCGGCTGCGCCACTCAGCGGGGTGATTGTTTCCCCGATACGCATAAGGACCCCGGCGCCGGGCAACAGGCCAGCTCAACGACCTGAACTCCGGAGGTGGAGCATGAACACGGTTTTCGAGGACGTATGTGACACACAACTGCCGGGGCCCCATGACGGGCCGTCACCGCAGGCCGGAAGATATTCCACCACGCTTCCGCGCATCGAGGACGCCGGGAGTGTGGCGCCCTATGACGCCAAGGCGCTGTCGCCGCTGTTCTTCGAGCGGCTCGCGGAACTCGACGAGGGAACTCCCGAGTATCAGTACGCCCGCAATACGCTCGTCGAGATGAACTTGTCGCTGGTGCGCTATGTGGCCTCCCGGTACAGCAGCCACCGTGACCAAATGGAGGACATCGTCCAGGTCGGTACCATCGGCCTCATCAAGGCCATCGACCGGTTCGACCTCTCCCGCCGAACGGAGTTTTCGGCCTTCGCCATTCCCCATATCCTCGGGGAGATCAAGCGGTTCTTCCGCGACACCAGCTGGGCCGTTCATGTCCCGCGCCGGCTCCAGGAACTCCGTATCGACCTGGCTCAGGCCATGGAGCAGCTGTCCACCCTCCTGGACCGCGAACCCACCGTCAAAGAGCTGGCCGAGCATTTGCAGCTCACGGAAGAGGAGATCATCGAGGGAATTGTGGCCGGTAATGGCCACACGGCCGTCTCCCTGCACCTCTCCGGTGACAGTGAGGCGACACCGGGCGGCGGTCCCGCCTTCGCCGACCTTCTCGGCACGACCGACCCCGCCACGGAGCACGTCGAAGACCGCTACGCGCTGGCCTCGCTGCTGCAACAGCTCGGTGAGCGCGACCGGCTCATCGTCCATCTGCGCTTCGACCGGGAGATGACACAGGCCCAGATCGGCGCGGCGCTCGGCATCTCCCAGATGCATGTCTCCCGACTGCTCGCCCGCATCATCAAGCAGCTGCGCGAGGGCATGCTCGGCCTGAAGTGACCCCGGCTGGGGCTGCTGTCGACGGCTGAGCGGGCAGAGCTCCAGAAGGCGAGGTCATCAGGCCGCGCGCCATAGAGGAACGGCCGGGACACCGCTCCCGTACGGCATGGATGCTTCCCCTGCGGCCGGGTACCGGATACGGGCACCGGAAGATCCGCCGAAGCGCGGATGGGCAGCAGGCGAAGGGACGGCATGGCCGGAGAGGTCAGCGGGCGGCGCAAGCGGCCGGCACGGCAGGACCGGATGGCACGCCTCCGGCAGTGGTGGGGGCGGGCGCTGGGGTCGGAGGGTCATGAGCGCACCACGGTGCTGCTCATCACCAAAGGCACCTTGGCGGCGACGATCGCCTGGGTGGTCGCCTACCACCTCCTGCACGCACAATCGCCTGCCTTCGCCCCGTTCTCCGCGGTGCTCATCATGCAAGTGACCGTCTACCAGTCGCTGCTGCAGTCCTCGCGCTACGTAGGCGCGGTGGTGGCGGGCGTGGCCGTACAGGCGGCCCTGGGCTTTCTCGTCGGGCCCGAGGTACTGACGTTCGCCCTGGTGGCGGCGGTGGCGCTCACCATCGGCCGGTGGCCCGCGCTCGGCGCGCAGGGCTCCCAGGTGGCCACCGCGGCGTTCTTCGCCTTCTCCACCTATGTATCCGCCACCTCGACGCACGACAGGACCACCCAGCTGGGGCAGATCATCCTGCTCGTCCTCATCGGGTGCGGCATCGGCGTCCTCGTCAACGTCACCGTGCTGCCGCCGCTGCGCTACCGCAGCGCCGAACACGGCATCCGCACCCTGGCCCACGCCCTGTGCGACCTGATGAGCGACATCTACCCGGCGCTGCGTGAAGGCGGACTCGACCAGGAGCGCACCGGACGGTGGCGGTCGCGGGCCGAACAGACCGGAGAACTGGTCACCCAGGCCAGAACGGGACTGCGGATGGCCCGGGAGAGCCTCCACTACAACCCGCGCCGGTTCTTGCGCCGCGAGCGCCCGTATACCCACTTCGAGGCATACGCCGCGGTGCTGGAGGCGCTGGAGCGCACCGTGCGCCAAGTCGGCGCCCTGACCCGGAGCTTGGACCTGTGGAGTGCGGACGAAGACCGCAATCGCTACGGCGCCTTCCTGGCGAGCTACGCCGATTTCCTGGAATCCCTCTCCCGGATCACCCAGGTCTTCGCAGACCTCGACGAGGACCGGCTCGCCGACCAGACCTCCCAGCTCCACCAACTGGCCGACCAGGCACAGAACTACCGCCGACGACTGACCGAGGAGGCGGAGCGGGGCGACTTGCCGCTCACTGATCCCGGCCGCCCGTATGGGGTGCTGGTCATTGAGGCCGCTCGTCTGATGGAGGAGTTTCAGTACACCTGTGACGTGCTCCAGCACTATGTCGACCGGTGAACCGCCGGCCTCGCGTGGCGGTGTCCACCACGCGGCCGGACACCGGGCAGCGGCCGGGCACGGGACAGGCGCCGGACTCCGGACAGGCGCCGGACTGCGGACAAGAGGAGGGGCCACCGCAGAAAAGCGGCGGCCCCTCCCGTGTGCCGGTCGTCGTTGCCTGCCTATTTCTTGAAGGCGTCCTTGGTCTTCTCCTTTGCTCCGCGGAGGTCTCCCCTGGATTCCTGTGCGGAGCCCTCGGCGGTGGCGCTTTCGTTTCCGACGGCTCGGCCCGCTTCCTTCTTGACCTTGCCGATGGCCTGTTCGGCGAGGGCCTTGGCCTTTTCGCTGGCACTCATGGTGGTCCTTCCGTTGGCGGCATTGCTCTCGTGCCCGCGCATTGTGCTGCCAAACGATGGTGCGGAATGCACGGGCACGATTGCCGACCCGGAGCGTGCCCTGCGATGGAGGTGAGTCCCCTGCGGGAACAGTGCACGCCCCGGGCCGTACCTCTCGTGTTTCCGCGTGGGGGGTGATGATGCCTCAGCAGGCACAGAAAAATCGGGGTGGGTCGGACAACGTGGTGTTGTCCGACCCACCCCGGATATCTGGGGTGCGGCTACCAGCGATACCAGCGGCCGCGCTTGCCACCGGCTCCCGCGGAACGCAGGAGAAAACCCAGTGCCCAGATGATGAGTACGGCTACCGCGACATACCAGAGCGCCTTCAGAGCGAATCCGGCGCCGAAAAGCAGCAGTGCGAGAAGAAGCACGAGTAGCAGGGGAACCATAATTATCAACCTCCCAGACATCGTGTGCCCGTGCATTCGACGCACACACAATGTTTCTGGTGGGGGAAGCCGGGCAGCCTCCGCGTCACTAACGCGCATTGCCCGGGAATCCAGTTGCCGTTCGCGGGCTTTGGGGCGTACGAGGTTCCTGACGCTGGACCGGTCTCGCAACTGCCGCCGCCCGGAGCGAAGTTGCCTCAATCTCCCACTTCACAGGCATGACGTGGATGGATCGGGGTAGGCGGGCCGCTGCAGCGTCCGCGGGTGCCGGGCGCGCGGGAAGGCGAGATGACCACCATCGTGAGCGAGACCGCGACCGAGCAGCGAGAGATCACCACGGCTTCCGTACTCCCGGAGGTGAGGCAACCGCAGAAGGTGGCACCTCGGGACGCGCGGGAGCTGTCCAGGCAGTTCTTCGCCCGGCTGCAGGCGCTCGAAGAGGGCACGCACGAGTACCAGTACGCGCGGAACACCCTCATCGAGATGAATATGTCGATGGTCCGCTATGTCGCCCGCCGCTACCGCAATCGCGGTGACGACATGGAAGACGTCATCCAGGTGGGCACCATCGGTCTGATCAAGGCCATCGACCGGTTCGACGTCACGCGTGAGGTGGAGTTCTCCACCTTTGCCGTCCCCTACATCCTGGGCGAGATCAAGCGGTTCTTCCGCGACACCGGCTGGGCCGTCCATGTGCCCCGCCGCCTCCAGGAGCTGCGCAGCGACCTGGCCAAGGCCAAGGAGCACCTCGCCGCCAAGCTCGACCGCGACCCCACCGTCCGCGAGCTGGCCGCGCACCTCGAACTGTCGGAGGACGAGGTCATCGAGGGCATCGTCGCCGCCAACGGATACACCGCCGGATCGCTCGACACCCCCGCCGACCCCGACCCGTCCGAGCAGCGCCGCACCCTGGTCGACGTCCTGGGGGAGAACGACCCGGCGCTGGAGGCCGTCGAGGACTACCAGGTGCTGGGTCCGCTGCTCGACACACTCGACGCCCGGGAACGCCGCCTCATCCAGCTGCGCTTCGGCCAGGAGCTGACCCAGTCGCAGATCGGCGAAGAGCTCGGCGTCTCCCAGATGCATGTCTCCCGGCTGCTCACCCGCACCCTGTCGAAGCTCCGCGCCGGCATGCTCACCGAACGCTGACGTGGTCGGCCAGTTGAGGGTGCCCGAAGGCCCGTGAAGGCGCCCCGAAGGTCCGTGAAAGGGGCCGCTGCGCCGCAGGTCTTGGGCCTGTGCCCCGCCCGCGGTACCCGGTACGGCCCTCACTGCGGGCGCTCACCACTGGGCGCGCGCCCTGCGATCAGCACGGCGCGCGCCGTCGGCCGTGCCGGACCAGCCCGCCGAGCAGCGCCGCCACGGCTGCCAGCGCGGCGATCGTGGTCAGCGCGCTCGGCAGCCCGTATGCCTCGGTGAGGAACCCGATCGACGGCGGGCCGAGCAGGATGCCGGAGTAGCCCAGGGTCGAGGCCACCGCGACGCCGTGGGGGCCGCCGAGCGCACCTGCGCCGCCGACCGCGACCGGGAAGACATTGGCCAGGCCCAGCCCGGTCAGCGCGTAGCCCAGGTAGGCCGCCCACAGCTGCGTGGTCAGCGCTGCCACCGGCATCCCCACGGCTGCGAGAAGAGCGCCGGCCACCAGGACGGGGGTGTCGCCGAGCCGTTCCAGGAGCCAGGTGCCCGCCATCCGGGACACCGTCATCGTCAGCGCGAACACCGCGTAACCGGCCGCTGCCGCACCCGGCCCGGTGTGCAGGTCCGCGGAGAGATGCAGCGAGCCCCAGTCGGCCAGCGCGCCTTCGCCGTACGCCGTGCACAGGGTGATCAGCCCGTAGATCGTGAGGAACAGCCGGGGGCGGCCCACCGTCGTCCGGCCGCGCCCAGGCACCGCGTCCGTTCCGTCGGGGTGCGGGCCGGGGCCGGTGGCCGGCCGAGGCGTCCGCAGCAGCACCCGGCCCGCATACGCGGTGACGACGAGCCCGGTCACCGTCAGCAGCAACAGGTGCCGCAGCGGGCTCAGATGTGGGGCGAGGAGTCCGCCGAGGCCCGCGCCCGCCAGTCCGCCCGCGCTGAACGCCGCATGGAACGACGGCAGGATCGGGCGCCGGACCGCCTCGGCCAGGTCCACGGCGGCCGCGTTGAAGGCGACGTTGAGGCCCCCGTACGCGGCTCCGAACAGCAGCAGGACGAGGCCGAGTTGCAGGGGGGAATGGGTCAGCGCGGGCAGGGCGACCGACAGCGACAGCAGGGCCGCGGTCACCACCGTCACCGGATGGTTGCCGTAGCGGCGGCACAGCTTGCCGGTGAGCAGCATCGTGGCGACCGATCCCACCGATACCCCCAGCAGGGCCAGCCCCAGGGCGCCGGCCGAGGCGTGGATCTGCTCCTTGACGGCGGGGATGCGCACCACCCACCCGGCGAACACAAAGCCGTCGAGGGCGAAGAACAGGCTGATCGCCAGGCGGAGACGGGTCACGGTCGGGGGAGTGACGGTCGGGGGAGTAGCGACAGCTGGGGAAGTGGTGACAGCCGGGGCGCGTCGGCCGGTGTCCCTGAGCTGGTCCATGGTGGCCTCCGGTCGTTCAGTGGCGGACGCGGTGGGTGAGGAGGGTGCCGGCCGTGGCGAGTGCGAGCCCGGCGAGGGTGAGGGGGCCGAGCCGCTGGCCGAGCAGCAGCGCACCGAGCGCCGCCGTGCACATCGGGACCAGCTGGAACAGGCTGCTGACCTGGCTCGTTCCATGGCGCTGGAGCAGCCGGTAGAGCAGCCCGACGCCGATGACGGAGTTGACCAGCGCGCTCCACAGGAGCACCGGCCAGTACGCGGCGGTGAAGTGCACGTCCCAGCCCTCGGCGAGGAGCGCGGGCACCAGCACCACCAGCGAGGCGGCCAGCAGCTGTACGGCATTGCCGCTCACCGGCTCCATCTGCCCGCAGAACCGCTTCTGGTAGACGGTGCCGGCGGAGATGCCCAGCAGCCCCAGCGCGAGAAAGCACAGCCCCGGCAGACAGTCGAGGGACAGCCGGATTCCCTCGGCGACCGCCAGGGCCACTCCGCCGAGCCCGAGGGCGAGGCCCAGCAACTGGCCCGCCGAGACCCGCTCATGGAGCAGCGGGACCGCCAGCAGTGATGCGGTGAGCGGGTAGAGGGCGATGATGAGGGCCGCGAGCCCGGACGGCACGCCGAGGTCCATTCCCACGTAGATGCTGGAGAACTGCACCGCCTGGACGAGCACTCCGGCGACGGCCAGGTGCAACAGCCGCCGCCCGCGGGGCAGCCGCTGACGGCGGATCGCGGCGATGGCCAGCAGCACCAGGCCGGCGAGGGCGAAGCGTAACGCCGCGAAGGTGTAGGGCGCCGCGTACCGCAGGCCGAGCGTGCCGGAGAGGAATCCCGAGCTCCAGACGACCACGAGGGCCACCCGGGCGGGCAGTTCGGCGAGGCGCCCCGCGGGTCGTGCGGCGGGGTCCGGCACACCGCTCCGGCCCGTACGGCCGGGTGCGGGCCGCTCGGCGCTTCCGACGGGTGGGCTGGGACTGGTACCGGGACTCATCACTGCTGACACTCCCTCCGTTGTGTTCGATAAACTGCACGCTAGGCCAAAATATCGTTCACCGCGACAGTTTTGTGCAGGCGTGGGGCAGGCGTGGGGTGGCAGTGGTGGTCCCGGCCACGGCAGGGCACGCACGGGAAGTCGGGTCCGGACGGCAAAAAGCCCCACGGGCCGTTTTCCGCAGGGCAGTTGGGGAGGGGAGCGGAAGGGCTCAGTAGAGGCTGGAGAACAGTACGGCGATCATCTGGGCCGGCTCATCGGTGTCATTGCGGAAGGTGTGCGGATGACCGGCCGACCACTGGATGCAGTCCCCGGCGCGCAGTTCGTGGTCCCGGCCGTTGTACCGGGCCACCAGGGTGCCCCGGGTCGCCATGATGAGGTCCGAGCCCTCGTGCTGCAGGTCCTCGCTGAGGCCGCTGCGCGGTGCGAAGTCCCCCGTCACCACCTGGTATCCGAGCTCCGGGGAGCGCAGCACCCGGTAGACGACACCCGGCGCCCGCTCCAGGATCTCCTGCTTCTCCCGTGGGAACAGCGAGGGGGTGGCCCGCCCCCGGGAGAACCCCAGGAACGAGCCGACATCGTGGTCGAACACCTTGGCCAGACGGCCGAGCCGCTCCAGCGCGATATCGGTCTCGCCCCGCTCCAGGGCGGCCAGGAAGGACACCGACAGCCCGCACTCCGCCGCCACTTGGCGCAGCGACATTCCCCGCTGCGTACGGAGCCGGTGCAGCACCTCGCCGGGCGGCGGGAAGCCGAGCTCCGGATCCCGCGCGGGAGGAGTGGTGGGGGCCGGGTCTGCCATGCCCGCATCCTAATGCCGCGGTCCGGGGCGCCCGGTCGGGCACCGCTGGCCCCCGAGGCGCCGGGGGGCGAAGTACCGGGAGAAATCAGGGTGTGGTCCGCGGGGTGGCGGGCTACGGTGCCTCGATGACGACCACTCCCGCGCGCCGCGATGTAGGGCCTCCCGGCGTCGACTCCGATGAGAAGACCACGTTGCTCGCGTTCCTGAACTATGTGCGGGACGGGGTGACAGCGAAGGCGCAGGGGCTGGCGGACGCGCAGGGGCGGGCTCCGGGGGTGCCTTCCGGGACCAGCGTCCTCGGCCTGGTCAAGCATGTGACCGCGGCGGAGGTCTACTGGTTCGACTGGGCCTTCGAGGGGGCCGGCGCCGCGCCTCCGGACCTGAGCATGGACCTTGCCGAGGGGGACAGCGCCGAACGCCTGCTCGCTGCCTACCGTGCTGCGATCGAGCGCTCCAACGAGATCATCGCGCGCTGTGACGACTTGAGCCGCCCGTGCGCGCGGGCCGCCGGGAAAGCCGGGGCGCTGCGGTCGATGCGATGGGTCCTGGGGCACATGATCGAGGAGACCGCGCGGCACGCGGGGCATGCCGACATTCTCCGGGAGCAGGCTGACGGCTCGGTCGGCCGATGAGCGTGGCGGTGGCGGTGGCGGTGGCGGTTACGGGGACGGTGAGGGGCGGGGTGGCGGGCCGCGGTGGGGTGACGGTCTCAACGCGCCCGTGAGGCAGCGGCTTTCGGTGTCCCTCCCCGGGAGGCGCGGCTGTGGTACCAGACGGCGGCGATCACCAGGGCGCAGCCGCCGGCCTGGGTCGGTGTCGGACGCTCGCCGATGGCGATGCCCAGCCCGAACGCCAGCACCGGCTGCAGCAGCAGGAGCGCCGCGCCGGTTTGCGGCGCCAGCCGGGGCAGGGCGGTGGTGATCAGCAGCCAGGCCAGGACCTGACCCACCAGGGCCAGGGCGAGCAGCCAACCCCAGGCGGGCCAGCCCGGGTTGAGGTCGATACCGGTCCACAGCGCGCCCAGCACCGCCGCCGCCACGGCGGCCGCCGCGGTCGACACGCACACCGGCGCGACGAGGTGCTCCCGGCCGCCGCCGAGCCGCATCAGGAACAGATATCCCGCGTAGGTCACACCCGCCGCCGTCCCGAACGTCAGCCCGGCGACCGGATCGCTGCCCGCCGCCGGATGCCCGAGCGCGCCGCCCGCCAGCGCGACGCCCGTCAGCATCAGCGGGGCCATCAGCACAAAGCGCCCGGAGAGCCTGGTGCCCGACACCAGCCGTGCGAGCAGCGGGAAGACCACGACCTGGAGGTTGAGCAGCACCGTGGCGACCGAGGCGCCGACGGTCCGGACGGCGGCCGCCCAGAACACCATGTCGATGCCGAGCAGCACGCCGGCCCCGATGTCCATCGCCTGGTAGCGCAGCGGGCGGTGGCCCACCCTGCGCACCTCTCGTACGGCGAGCGGCACCAGGACGAGCAGGGCGAGCGCGCAGCGCAGAAACGCCGCCGTCCCCGCGTTCGTCCCCGACAGCTTCATGAACACGGCCGAGGCCGAGATACAGGCGGACCCGGCGACGGCCGCAAGGAACGGGCGCGCGCCCGGGTCACCCTCGCCCGTCCGCCGGGTACCGCTTCCGTCGGGCCGTACGGACACCGGCTTCTCCCGCAACGTCATGAAAGCCACTGTGCCCGGCGGGATTCATAACAAAAAGCGTTGATGTGATGGCGGTACTCGGTAGCATCCGTGAGGTGTTCGGTATCGATAGGCTCCGCGCCCTGGCGGCGGTCGCCGCCCATGGTTCGATCGCCCAGGCTGCCCGTGCTCTGCACATGACCGCCTCAGGGGTGTCACAGCAACTCGCCAAGCTGGAGCGCGAGGCCGGCCACGCCCTCCTGGAGCCGGACGGGCGCAGCGTCCGCCTCACCCATGCCGGGCGGATCCTGGCGGGTCATGCGGACCTGCTCCTTACTCAACTTGCCGCCGCACAGGGAGATTTGGCGGATCTGGGGCAGGAGGTGCTGGGGCCGCTCCGGATCGGTGGTGTGGGCAGCGCCGTCCGCACCCTGCTGCCCGACGCACTGGCCGCCCTCACCGCCGACCACCCCCGGCTCAGGCCGACCGTGGTCGACGGGGAGTCCGTCGACCTGATGCCCCGGCTGATCCACGGTGAACTCGATCTGCTGCTGATCGAGAGCTGGGCCGGTCGTCCGGTTCCCGCCCCCGAAGGCGTGACACTGCGCACGCTGGTCAGCGAGGACGTCCATGTCGCCCTGTCCGAGCGGCATCCGCTCAGCGACCGCCGGACCGTCGACCTGGCCGACCTCGCGGGCACGGCGTGGGCCTGCTGTCCCCCGGGTACCGCGCCCCATGAAGCCCTGGTGCAGGCCCTGCGCAGCCGTGGCGTCGAGCCCGACATCCGTTATCTCCTCGCCGAGCATGCCACCCAACTCGCCCTGGTCGCCCGGAATCTCACCGCGTCCCTCGTCCCCGCGATGTCCGCTCGGCCGGCCCCGCCCGGCGTACGGCTGCTGGCCACCCGTCCGGCGCTGCGCCGCGAGATCCGGGCCGCCTGGCTCACCCGCGCCGAGAGCCCGCCGGTGCGCGCCTGCGTCGCCGCGGTGGAGGCGCACTGCCGGAGCACGGGCGAGGGTCCTCCGGCGGAAGGGGGAGCGCCGGCGCCGGCGGTCCCGTAACCCGGCGGGGCTTGAAGGGGACGCAGGACATGCCGCCGACGGCCTAATGAGCGGGTTGGGCTGTTTGGGCGCGTCAGGCTGAGGTTCTTGATCACGGTCGCGTCAGGAGCCCGTGTGGACAGAGCGGGTGAGTGGATCCTCCGGCGGATCGGCCGTCGTCGCGGGCCGGGCCGCGGAGGTACGGGCGGCAGGCTTGCGGAGATCGTCGACAGCGGGGGCTTCGAGGTGCGCCGCCCGCCCGTATGGATGCGCTGGCTGCCGGTCGCCTATGTGGTGTTCGTCCTGCTGCTGGAGACCGTCACCCCCACGCCATGGGCGGTGAGCTTCCTGCTCATCGCGCTGCCGGTGATCGCCGCGTACAGCCTCGGGCCGGTCCTGGTCGCGGCGGCCACGGTCTTCGCGGTGGGGTTGGAGGGGACGTTGGCCGGCACCCCGTGCTGCACCGGCCACAACGTCCACATGCTGTGGGAGAACCACCATGTCGCCGCGTATGTCGCCACCGGTCTGGTCGGTGTGCTCGGGGTGGCGCTGGCCGCCCACCGCCGGCGCCAGGAGCGGTCCCTGGTGCAGGCCCACTCGGTCGCCGAGGCCCTGATGCGGACCCTGCTGCGGCCGGTGCCGCACCGGGTCGGGCATCTGCTCGCGGCCGGGCTGTACCGGTCCGGTGAGGTCGGCACCATGGTCGGCGGGGATCTCTACGACATCCGCGCCACGCCGTCCGGTGAGCGCGCCGTCATCGGTGACGTCCGCGGCAAGGGGCTCCAGGCCGTCCGCACGGTCGCCGATATCCTCGGCAGCTTCCGCGAGGCGGTCCATGACGAACGGGACCTGCCGGCCGTGGCGACCCGTATGGAACGGCGGCTGGCCCGGGAGGCCGAAGAGCTCCTCGATGACGAGCTGTTCGTCACCGCCGCGCTGATCGAGTACGACGCGGCCGCCCAGCGAGTGACGATCATCAACCACGGGCACATCGAGCCGGTTCTGATCTCCCGTGGCGAGGTGACACCACTCATCGGGCCGCCCGCCCTCCCGCTCGGCCTGGGCGCCCTGGCCGACGAGCGGCCCGTCGCCTACACCCACCCCTTCACCTGCGGCGATGTCCTTCTCCTGTGCACCGACGGCCTGATCGAGGCCCGCGACCAGAACGGCGCCTTCTATCCGCTCCTGGACCGGCTCCGCCATCGCTTCGGCGACCGGACCGCCCCCGCCCCCGGCCCCGCCGATGTCATTGACTTCCTCAACACCGATCTGCCCCGCCACACCCGCGTCTTCCACGATGATGTCGCGCTTCTCGCGCTGGCGCCCGACGGGGATGACGCCGTTCACGACTCCCCTCGGCTCCTCTGAGCCGGCGGCGCCTCTTCAGTCGCTCTGATGGGCATCCCGTGCCGCGTCGACGAACTCCTCCAGGGCCCTCCAGAAGGGCCGGTAGGCGTCATCGAAGGCGTCCTGGCCGCCGGGGTCGCCGGTCAGGTCGGCGCTGAGGGCGGCGTAGAAGGGGCGGGTGGTCTTCTGGAGGGCGAGGGCCGCGGTGGCGGCCGAGTGCGGGCCCTCCAGTTCGACGACCCGTGCGCAGCGGCGGATCTTCGCGTACTCGGCGACCTCGCGGTCCCGGAGTTCGCCGAGCGTGGACGTACGGGCCTCGGAGTGGGGGAGTCGTAGCACGGTGGAGATCTCCCAGAACAACTCGCCCATACGGTGGGTCTGTTCGATCAGGTCCAGATAGGCGGTGCGGCGGCTCTCCCGCAGCCGTTCGGCACGCTGTGAGCGCGCGGCGGTCTCGGCCTGGATCATGGCGGCCCGGGTGCTGCCGCGACTGGTGACCCAACTGGCGAGCACCGCCGTGCCGCCGGTCACCGCCGCGATCGCCGAAGTCCATACCGTGCTGTCGCCCACGTGACGCCACCCTACCGAGCCGCTCCGGGGCACCGGCCGCCGACTACGAGGGGAATTCGCCCGGTGGCACCGTGCTGGTGGGGGCATTGCCGCCGAACACCTTGTTCAGGGTGAAGGTCAGCACCGTGTACTGCGTCCCGCCGGCCACCCGCGCCGTCCGGAAGTTCGCCTTGTCCTCGAACTTCTCGAAGCTGCACCGGCGGGTGAAGGAGCTCTTCCCGCCGTTCCAGTCCTCGCCGGTGGTGAAGTACACCGTGTACGCGCCGCTGTTGACACTGCGTACGGTCGCCTTCGCGCCCTTGCGGACGTACACGGCGAACGCCGTCCGGGTGCCGCGGGTCAAGGTCACCACCGCGTCGGAGCTGGTGCCGTTGTTGACGGTCAGCCGGCCCAGACCGGCGCGGCTGCCGTCGCGTACGAAGGTGCCGTTCGCCAGCCGCCGGTGCCGGGCCCGCTCCGTATGCGGCAGCCGCAGCGAGGCGTCGTAACCGAGGGCCTTGAGGGCGCGAGCGGCTTCCCTGACGCTCTGGGGGCCGTGGGCCGTGTCGAGGGCGACGCGGGGTGAGGTGGCGCAGCGGCCGCCGCTGCCTCGGGCGCTGCGCAGATCCTGCCCCAAGGCGCGCAAGGCGGTGGCGAGTTGGCTGTGGCCCGCGAGGGCGTTGTCCGGTGCGGCGGTCGATTGCAGGGCGTCGGCGGCGGCCTCGGCCTTCAGCGCGGCGGTGTCCAGTGCTCTGTTGAGCGCACCGCCCTCGTGCGCCCCGTCGACCGTGCGCAGGGCGCTGTCGAGGGGGCCGAGGGCGCCGGTCAGTGCGTGGCGGTAGGTGGCGGGGTCGACGGGCGGGGTCGGGCTCGCGGACGGGGCCGAAGGGGCCGCCGCGTTGCTGGAGCCGCCGCCCGCCTGTTCGCCGTCCGCCCTGCCCGGTGAACAGGCCGCCAGCGGCAGCGTGAGGACGAGGGCCACCGCACCGAGCGCGGCGGTCCGGCCCGTCCTGCGCCCGCTCATGGACGCCCCTGAGGCCGGTCTCCGGCCCGTGTCCGCCGATGTGCCCGCCGTCGTGTGCGCAGACGTGTGCCTCACCATGAGTCCCCCGATTCCCCCGGTATCCCCCGACATCCGGCAACTGCCGAAAGAACCAGGCTTCTCCGCCTACAAGTGACTGTCAAGACCGGTGTACGGCAGGGCAGTTGGGCGGACGAACGGCGGGTTGGCGGGGCGGCGTCCGTAGCGCCAGTCGGTGGGGCGGCGTGCGTCACGCCGAGGAGAGGGCATCGCCGCCATCGCCGGTGCGTCTCCTGGCTGGGCTTCCCCGGCGGTGCGCTTGCCGGTGCCCCTTCCGGGTGGGCCGTTCGATACCGCCCCGCGCGCGCGTCCCGGTCTCCGGCTCCCCCTCGGACCTAACATCGGACCGCGCCCGCAGGGGAGCTCCCGGCCCGCCCGCCGGGGGACGGGCTGGGTGTCCAGCGGCTGATCCGGAGGGCAAATGAGCACCGACGACGAGAGCGGACGGGGACAGGGACGGGGACGGGGACGGCCGACCGGACCGGCGGCCCCGGACGAGCCGCCGCACACCCCGGCCGCCCCCGCTCCCGGCAACCCCGGCCCGGACGCGCCCCGACCCAACACCCCTGACCCGGACGCGCCCCCTCCCGACGCCGTGACCTGCCGTGCGCTGCGCTACGCCTTCGGGGAGACCAGGGCCGTGGACGGCGTCGACCTCTCCGTCCGTACCGGTGAGGTCTTCGGGCTGCTCGGCCCGAACGGCGCGGGCAAGACCACCGCGATCCGCTGTATCACCACCCTCCTGCCCGTCCCGGCGGGCATGGTGCGGGTCTTCGGGCATGACGCGGCGCGGGAGCGGATGGCGGTGCGCCGGCTGCTGGGGTACGTCCCGCAGCAGCTGTCCGCGGACGCCGGGCTGACCGGCCGGGAGAACGTCGCGCTGTTCGCCCGGGTCTTCGACGTCGCCCGTCGTGAGCGCGCCGCCCGCGTCAGCCAGGCGCTGGCCGCGGTCGGCCTGACCGAAGCGGCCGGCCGGCTCGCCAAGACGTACTCCGGCGGCATGATCCGCCGTCTCGAACTCGCCCAGGCCCTGGTCAGCGCGCCCCGGCTGCTGATGCTCGACGAACCGACGATCGGCCTCGATCCGATCGCCCGCACCAGCGTCTGGGAACACATCAACGCCGTACGGGCCGCCACCGGCATGACCGTCCTGGTGACCACGCACTACATGGAGGAGGCCGACCAGTACTGCGACCGCCTCGCCCTGATGCACCACGGCCGGATCCGCGCCCTCGGCACCCCCGACGAGCTGCGGTCCGCCCTCCGCGCCCGCCGCCGCGCCGCCGCCCGGCCTCCGGCCGTCTCTCCCGCCCCCTCCGCCTCAACCTCCACCCCCGCCGCCCCCTCCTCTCCGCCGTCGGTCCCCGTGCGCCCGTCCGACACCGAGCCGACTCTGGAGGATGTCTTCCGGGACGTCGCCGGCAGCGGCCTCGACGAGCAGTCAGGAGACTTCCGCGATGTCCGAAGCACCCGCCGCACCGCCCACCGGGTCGGCTGACCCCGCCACCGGCCCCGGCCGGCTGGACCTGCTGCTGGTCCCGCCGCGCGCCCGCCCCGGCTGGCGGGTGCTGCCCGCCCGTGTCGTCGCGATGTGCGTGGTCGAACTGCAAAAGCTGCGGCACGACCGCACCGAGCTGTACACCCGCGCCGTTCAGCCCGCCCTGTGGCTCCTGGTCTTCGGCGAGACCTTCACCCGCCTCAACGCCATCCCGACCGGCGGCACCCCGTACATCGACTATCTGGCGCCCGGCATCATCGCCCAGTCCGCCATGTTCATCGCGATCTTCTACGGCATCATGATCATCTGGGAGCGGGACGCCGGGATCCTGACCAAGCTGCTGGTCACCCCGACCCCGAGGTCCGCCCTGATCGCCGGCAAGGCCTTCGCCGCCGGAGTGAAGGCGCTGATCCAGGCCGTGGTGGTGATCCTCATCGCCGCACTGCTCGGCGTGGCCATGACCTGGAATCCCCTGCGGCTGCTCGCCGTTGCCGTCGCCGTGGTCCTCGGCTCGGCCTTCTTCTCCTGTCTGTCCATGACGATCGCCGGGATCGTGCTCACCCGGGACCGTCTGATGGGCATCGGCCAGGCCATCACCATGCCGCTCTTCTTCGCCTCCAACGCCCTTTACCCGGTGGCGATCATGCCCGGCTGGCTCCAGACGGTCAGCATGATCAACCCGCTGAGCTACCAGGTCGACGCCCTCCGCGGCCTCCTCCTCGGCACCCACGCCCACCTGGCCCTGGACTACGCCGTCCTGCTGGGCTCCGCCGTACTGGGCATCGCCGCGGCCTCCTCGCTCCTGGGCCGCCTGGCCCGCTGACACCACGTCACCCGAGCATCGTCGCGTCGGTCGCGTCGGTCGCGTCGGTCGCGTCGGTCGCAGCGATCCGACACCCGAAGCGAACTCGCCCCGCGAACCTGGCGTTCCCCTCGCGCGGGCCTTGTCCTCCCCTCCGCCTGGCAGACCCCCGCCCATGTCCGTACGGCGGGAAGGCTGTTGACGCGCGGTGACGCCCGTACTGCGCCCTCGACCTTTCTGACCGGTGCCGAGCCCGCGCAGTCTGATACGTGCCCCCTCACACCGGTGGGGCACGTAGCGGGCCGCTGGTCTCAGCGGGGGAGCGGCGTGAGCGGCGCGGGCAGCGGGCCCGGGTCGCCGGTACGGGCGAAGGAGGCCCAGGCCGCGCGCAGCCCCTTGCCGACCGCGTTCACCTCCGCCCAGGTGAGGTCGCCCAACAGTGGTGCGTCCCGCCAGGCTTCCGCCGATCCGAGGAGCAGCGGGATCTCGGCACAGTGAGTGGCGCCGTAGGGGGAGCCGGGTGGGCGCCAGTCCAGCCGGTAGCCGTGCACGCGGGCGCCGGAGCGCTCTAGCTCCGCGCGCAGGGCGGTGAGCGGTGCCTCGTAGAGGCGCCGCGTGCGTGCGGCGACGCCGCCTGTGTCGCTCGGGCCCTCGGGGAAGGCGGACATGTCGTCGGCGTTCCACCCGTACAGCACGTCCGGGGCGCGGTCGCCGAGGGCGAATGGTCCGGTGCCGGCGGGCAGTTGGGCGGTGCCGCGCACCGGGCCGAAGGGTGGGGCCAGGAAGCTGCCCGTACGGCGCTGCTGGTCGGCGGCGGTCCGGGCCTGGGCGGCGAGCAGTGCTTCGGGCGGGGCGGTACGGGGGTCGGTGCCGAGGTGGGCAGCGAAGATGCGGCCGGTCTCGCGTGCCTCGGTCAGCGAGCGGGTGGCGATGGACAGCGGTGCGCTCTGGAGGACTGCCCGGCGGAACAGGCCCCGGGCGGCGTCCAGTTGAAGGAGGAGCAGGATGGACAGGGCGCCCGCCGACTGGCCGAACAGGGTGACGTTGCCGGGGTCGCCGCCGTAGCGGGCGATGTGGTCACGCACCCAGCGCAGCGCCGCCAGCTGGTCGTGGAGGCCGAGGTTGCCGTCGCTCACCCCGTCCAGGACGAGGTAGCCCAGCGCGCCGAGCCGGTAGCCGGCGCTGACGACGACCACGTCCTGCTCGGCGGCGAGCGCTCCGCCGTCGTACCAGTCGAGGAGGCCCGCACCGCTGCTGAAGCCGCCGCCGTGGAACCACACGAGCACCGGGCGGCCGGTCGGGGGAGCCGCCCCCGCTGCCGGGGCTGCGGGGGCCGTGACCGTCAGGTGAAGACAGTCCTCGCTCTGCGGGCGCTGGTCGCGGGGCGGGCCCATCACCGCGTCGAGCCGGGACGGCGGCTGGGGGCAGATCCGGCCCACCGGAGGGGTGCTGATTTCCGGCTCGGCGCGCCCCTTCGGCTCACTCGCCTCTCCCGGCACGGGACGGGGCAGGGCGAAGCGTTCCGCGGTGGCGAACCGGAGGGGACCGCTGCGGATCACGGCGCGGGCGTGCATGCTTCACCTGCGCGTTCGGGCCGGCGAACGGCCTGTTCGGTCGAGGTCTCCGGGACCGTCCGGAACAGCGCCACCGCGCCGGCAAGGCTGACTGCGCAGATCCCCACCAGGTAACAGGTCACACCCGCCGAGGAGTTGCCCGATCCGAGGAGCGCGCTGGAGATCATGGGCGCCAGGCCGCCGCCGAGCACCGCACCTGCCTGGAGGATCAGGGAGGTGCCTGAGTAGCGCACCCGCACGGGGAAGGTGTCGGCGATGATGGCGCCCTGGACGCAGTGGGTCACCGGGAGGATCAGGCCCATACCGGCGAGTGCGAGCAGGGCCATGGCGCCGTCTCCGGTGTCGAGCAGGGGGAAGAACATCGCGCACCAGACGAGGACGGCCACGGATCCCCCGACGAAGAGGGTGCGCCGGCCCCTGCGGTCGGCGATCCTGGTCCACACCGGTATGGAGGCGAACCACAGCACCGCGGCGCCGGTCACCCCGAGGACGAGGAACTGCTGGTCGTAGCCGCGGTGCTGGGTGCCGTAGGACAGCGTGAAGACCATGAAGACGTAGGCGACCGCGGAGTTCGCGAGCACCGCGAGCAGGGTCAGGCCCAGTTGGGGCAGTCCGGCCTTCAGCGCGTCGGCGAGCGGGAATCCGACCACCTCGTCGTGTTCACGGGCCTGGTGGAAGGACGGCGATTCGGTGACGCGCAGCCGCACGACCAGGCCGACCCCGACGAGGACGAAGCTCAGCAGGAACGGGATGCGCCAGGCCCAGGCGAGGAAAGTGCCGTGCCCGGCCAGGGAGTTCGTGGCCAGGAAGACGAGGTTGGCCAGCACCAGACCGGCCGGCGTGCCCATCTGGGGGAAGCCCGCGTAGAGGTTCCGCCGTCCCTCGGGGGCGTGTTCCATCGACAGCAACGTGGCCCCGGCGCCCTCACCGCCCAGGCCGATGCCCTGGACGATACGCAGCACGACCAGCAGCACCGGGGCCCACAGGCCGATGGTGCCGTAGCCCGGCACGAGCCCGATGAGGGTGGAGCCGATGCCCATCAGCAGCAGTGAGACCACCAGCGTGGAGCGGCGTCCGAGGCGGTCGCCGAAGTGCCCGAAGACCAGGCCGCCGAGCGGACGGGCCACGAAGCCCACCGCGAGGGTGCTGAAGGCGGCGAGGGTGCCGGCCGCGGGGCTCAGGGACGGGAAGAACTGCTTGTCGAAGACCAGGGCGGCGGCCGTGCCGTAGAGGAAGAAGTCGTACCACTCCAAAGTGGTGCCGAGGAGGGTGGCAAGCGCTGTTCTGCTCGCGCCCGTGGGACGCTCCGCGTCGCTCATGGGATTGCCTCATCTGCTGGGGGGACGGCGGGCGGGCCCCGCGTTAACGGTGGATCCTGGGCCCGGTGGTCAGAGGAGACAAATGCCGGTTCGGCCCGCCGCTATAGCGGTTCAGGTATGGGCGGCGCCTGATCCCGGTTGTCGGCAGCCCGTCCGGCGCGGCTCTTCCCCGACCCTCGTGGACCCCGTCACCCTCTCCTGATCTGCGGGGAAGCGGCCCTGGCGGCGGCAGACGAGAGCGCAGGCCGCAGGCGCATACCGAAGTGGGCATAGCGGTAACCAAAAAGATCATTTGTCAGTCATGGCTCGCGATCCCAGGGTGGGAGCCATGACGGCACAGACTCCTCCGCGGTGGATCCGCAACTTCGTCGACGGGCGGTTCGTCGACCCCGACGACCGCTGCTTCGACGCAATCGACCCGGCCACCGGCCGCGTGCACGCCCGCGTCCACGAGGCCGACGCTCCTTTGGTGGGCCGGGCCGTCACGGCGGCGCGCAAGGCGCTGGACACCTGGTCGGCGACCCCGGTCCGGGAGCGGACCGAGGTGCTGCGCAGGGCGGCGGACCTGATCGAGGCGCGGTTCGAGGAGTTCGTGGCCGCCGAGGTGGCCGACACCGGCAAGCCCGTCACCCTGGCCCGCGACCTGGACGTGGCCCGCGCCGTGGCCAACTTCCGGACCTTCGCCGACGTGATCGCCGCGGCCGGCCAGGAGTCCTTCCTGACCGACCTGCCCGGCGGACGTCACGCCCTCAACTACGCGGTGCGCAAGCCGCTCGGCGTGGTCGCGGTCATCGTGCCGTGGAACCTGCCGCTGCTGCTGCTCACATGGAAGGTGGCCCCGGCGCTGGCCTGCGGCAACGCCGTCGTCGTCAAGCCCAGCGAGGAGACGCCCGGTACGGCGACCCTGCTCGCCGAGGTGCTCGCCGAGGCGGGGCTCCCGGCGGGCGCCTACAACGTGGTGCACGGCTTCGGCGGCGGCTCGGCCGGGGAGTACCTCACGACGGATCCGTGGATCGACGGTGTCACCTTCACCGGTTCGTCGGCGACCGGCGCCCGCGTGATGAAGACGGTGGCGCCGCGCGTGCGCCCGGTCTCCTTCGAACTGGGCGGCAAGAACGCCGCGGTCGTCTTCGAGGACGCCGACCTGGAGGAGACCCTGGACGGCCTGACCCGGTCGGTGTTCGCCAACACCGGCCAGGTGTGCCTGTGCACCGAGCGGGTCTACGTCCAGCGGTCGGTCTTCGCCGACATCGCCGACGGGCTGGTCGAGCGGGCGCGATCGCTGCGCCTGGGCAGCCCGCTGGAGGCGGCCACCACGACCGGGCCGCTCATCTCTCAGGCGCACCGCGAGAAAGTGCGGGGGTACCTGGACCTTGCCGAAGAGCTGGGTGCCAAGGTCCTCACCGGCGGGAACACGCCCAGCCTGGGCGCCGTGCTGGACGGCGGCTCGTGGATCGAACCGACGCTGTGGACGGGCCTGACCAACTGCGACCGGCCGGTGCGTGAGGAGATCTTCGGACCCGTCGCCGCGCTGATCCCGTTCGACACGGAGGCGGAGGCCATCGACCTGGCCAACGACACCGAGTACGGTCTCGCCGCCTCCGTGTGGACCCGCGACCTGCGGCGCGGGCACCGCGTGGCCCAGGCGATGAACGTGGGCATGGCCTGGGTCAACACCTGGTTCCTGCGGGACCTGCGCTCGCCGTTCGGCGGTGTCGGCCTGTCCGGCCTCGGCCGGGAGGGCGGCGCCTCGTCCCTGCACTTCTACACCGAACCAACCAATGTGTGCGTGCAGCTGTGAAGGCGCCCGCCGCGACGGGGCACCGGCCCCCGGTTCCCGCACCCGTGATCGAACCGGCCGCCGGCAACGCTCCGGCGGCCAGGAGGACTTGACCGTGGACATCGCCCCGCACGCCGCATCCGGCGGCCGCAGGCCAGGACCCGGCGTACGCCGCATGTCCGGCGTCGCCGCCGCGCTCACCGCCGGCCACCGCGAAGGAGGTGACCGATGATCGCCACGGAGACGATCGGCGCACTGGCCACCCGGCTCGACAACGCCCAGACGTATGTGGCCGACACCCCGAGCCTCGCCGACACCCACACCCTGGACATCGAGGACGCCTACGCCATCCAGGCCGCGCTCCTCGCCCGGCGTGCGGCGCGCGGCGAGGGATCCACCGGCGTCAAGTTGGGCTTCACCAGCAGGGCCAAGATGGCGCAGATGGGGGTTTCGGAGATCATCGTCGGCCGGCTGACCGACGCCATGTGCGTTGCCGACGGCGGCGAGGTCGAACTGGCCCGGTTCATCCACCCGAAGGTGGAGCCGGAGGTCGCCTTCTGGCTCGCCCAGGACGTGGACACGGACGCCCCCGACACCGACATCGCCGCCTGTGTGGACGCCGTGGCGCCCGCGTTGGAGATCATCGACTCCCGCTACCGGGACTTCCGCTTCACCTACGAGGACGTCGTCGCGGACAACACCTCCGCGGCGGGCTATGTCATCGGCGCGTGGCGGCCCGTCCAGGACGTCTCCGCCCTCCCCGTACGGCTGCACGGCGGAAGCCGCGAGATCCTGGGGTCCACCGCGGCCATCCTCGACGGACCGTCGAACGCACTGTGCGCGCTGCTCGACATGGCCCGGCGTCGGGGCATCCCGCTGCGTGCGGGCGATGTCGTGCTCGCGGGCGCGGCCACCGAGGCGATCCCCCTGACGCCCGGGGTGACCACCTGCGAGATCACCGGTCTCGGCCGGGTCAGTGTGCGGAGCGTGTGATGGACCAGGCACGTATCGTCCCGGGGAAGGCGACCCCGCGCGGCCGCTTCCCGCACTTCCGCCGCGCCGGTGACCTGGTGTTCGTCTCCGGCACCAGCTCCCGCCGCCCCGACAACTCCTTCGTCGGCGTCACGACGGACGAGATGGGCACGACCGCTCTCGATATCCGGGCGCAGACCCGCGCCGTCATCGAGAACATCGCCGACATCCTCGCCGACGCGGGAGGCAGCCTCGCCGACGTCGTCCAAGTGACCACCTATCTGGTCTCCATGAACGACTTCGGCGGCTACAACGAGGTCTACGGCCAGCACTTCGACGAGAACGGCCCGGCCAGGACCACCGTCGCCGTCCACCAACTCCCGCATCCCCACCTGCTCATCGAGATCCAGGCCGTGGCCCACCTGCCGGCCACCGCCCCGGCCGCCACCACCGTCGAGGAGACACCGTGACCGACATTCCCGAGGTCATCGACTTCCAGGGCTGGATCGACGCGCACGCGCACCTGCTGAAGCCGCCGGTGAACAACCGGACCATGTCGCTCGGCAAGGACTTCATCGTCCAGATCATCGGTGGCCCCAACCAGCGCACCGACTTCCACCTGGATCCGTACGAGGAGTGGTTCTACCAGATCAAGGGGGACATGCATGTCGACCTCATGACCGACGAGGGCCCGCGGACCGTGCACATCAAGGAGGGGCAGGCGTGGCTGCTGCCGGGCCATGTGCCGCACTCCCCGCAGCGCCCCGACCCCGACTCCATCGGCCTGGTCATCGAGCGGGTCCGTGAGGAGGGCACGCTGGAGAAGTTCCTGTGGTACTGCCCGTCCTGCTCCGCGACCGTGTACGAGGCGGAGCTCCAGGTCCGCGACATCGTGGGCGATCTGCCGCCGGTGTTCGAGGAGTTCTACGGCGACGAGCGGGCCCGCACATGCTCCGCGTGCGGAACCGTGCACCCCGGGAAGGGCTGACCGGTGGCAGACGTGATCGACGTCCACACCCACTATGTGCCGCGGGGCTGGCCCGACCTGTCGGCCGTGGGCGGTCCCGACGCTCCCTGGCTGCGGATCGAGTCCGAGTCCGAGGCCGTGATCATGACCGGGTCGTCGGAGTTCCGCCGCATCCAGGCGGACTGCTGGGACGCGGAGACGCGGCTGCGGGACATGGACGCGGACGGAGTGCGCGCCCAGGTGGTCTCGCCCACCCCGGCCTTCTTCTCCTACGGCCGCAGCGGCGCCGAGGCCGCGAAGATCGCCCGGATCTTCAATGACCTGGCTCTGGAGATCACCGCTCCCGCGCCGGACCGGCTGATCCCCTTCTGCCAGGTGCCGCTCCAGGACCCGGACGCCGCGTGCCGTGAGCTGGAGCGGGCCGTCTCGGCCGGTCACCGGGGCGTGGAGATCGGTAACCATGTCGGCGACCAGGACCTGGACAGCGAGGGGGTGGTGACCTTCCTCCAGCACTGCGCGTCACTGGACGTGCCGGTGTTCGTCCACCCCTGGGACATGGACACCTCGCCCCGCCTGGACCGGTGGATGGCGCGGTGGCTGACGGCCATGCCGGCCGAGACCCACCTGTCGATCCTGGCGATGGTCCTGGGGGGCGTCTTCGACCGCATCGACGAGCGGCTGAAGATCTGCTTCGCGCACGGCGGCGGGTCGTTCGCCTTCTGGGCGGGCCGCATGGAGAACGCCTGGCACGGACGCCACGACATCATCGGTACCTCGCAGTACCCGCCCTCCCACTACCTGGGCCGGTTCTCCGTGGACTCGGTCGTCTTCGACGAGCGGGCGCTGCGGCTCCTGGTGGACACCGTCGGCGAGGACCACGTCATGGTGGGCAGCGACTACCCCTATCCGCTGGGCGAGCGCCCGGTGGGCGCGGTGGTGCGCAAGAGCGGTTTCCTCACCGAGGAGGCACGGCACAAGATCACCCGCGGTAACGCCGAACGCTACCTGGGGCTGTGATCCGCGCCGCGCTCCCGGTCCCCGGCCCGCTCCGCACGGGTACGGGGACCGTCCGCCATCGACTCCGCTGCCTGCTCCAGGCTCCGGATCAGTGCCTGCGCCGACGGGCTGAGCGTGCGGTCCGCCGACAGGGTCACGCCGACCCGGTGCCCGACCGGTTCCAGCGGCACCGGAAGCCGGGCCAGCCTGCTGTCGTCCTGCACGAGCAGGGCCGGCAGCACGGCCACCACGTCGGTGTCCAGCAGCAGTTGACGTACCGTCAGGAAGGAGGTGGCCTCCACGCGGTTCTGCGGCGTGCCGAGCCCCTGCCGGGCGAAGAGTTCGTCCACCTCGCGACGGAGCGTGGTCTGCTGTCCGGGCAGGATCCACGGGAAGTCGAGGGTGTCCGCCAGGTCGGCACCGGGCCGTTCGGTCAGCGGATGGCCCGCGCGGACGACCAGGCCGACGTACTCGTCGTACAGCGGGCTCCGGATCAGTCCCTCGCCGGAGGGCGCGGTCAGCCGGCCGACGATCAGGTCGACCCGTCCGGCCTCCAGGTCCCGCAGCAACTCCTCCGGGGAGGCTTCCCGCACCACCACGGTGAGCAGGGGATGGTCCCGCTTCAGTGCCGCAACGGCCCGCGGCAGCAGGACGTTCGAGCCGGCCAGGTGCGTGCCGACCACGACGGTTCCCCGGTCGGCCTCGGCCAGTTCCACGACATGGCGGCCCGCCTGGGTGAGCTGGGCCAGGACGGCGCGCGCGTGCCGGGTGAACGCCTCGCCGAAGGCGGTGGCGCTGACTCCCCGGGGGCCGCGCTCGAACAACGGCACGCCGAGGATGTCCTCCACCTCGTGCAGACTCCGGGTGGCGGCGGGCTGGGTCACATGCAGCTCCTTGGCCGCACTCACCACCGATCTCTGCCGGGAGAGCGCGTCCACGAGCAGCAGGTGCCGCATCTTGAGCCGACCGTCGAGCAGGCGGGGGATCTCCACGGCACGACACTAGCCGAACCGTGCCCCGTCCTCGGTCCGGCGGCCCTCGCGCAGCACCCGGGACAGCCCGATAGCGGCCGTACGCACCGCGGGGGCGAGCCGGGCGGCGCTGAAGCGCTCCCGCGGTACCGCGACCGACAGCGCGGCCACGGTCACGCCGCCCGCGAAGACGGGGGCCGCGATGCAGCTCACCCCTTCCACGGCCTCTTCCTCCTCGTAAGCGAGCCCGGCCACCTGGGTCTTCTCCAACGCCGCGCGCACCAGCGCCGGGTCGGTGAGGGAACGCGGAGTGAGGCTCGGCAGCGGCCGGGACAGCAGCTCCTCGGTCAGCTCGGCGCCCGAGAAGGCGAGCAGCGCCTTGCCCACGGCGGTGCAGCTCAGCGGCAGGCTCCCCCCGATGCGGGAGGGCAGCCGTAGTGCGTCGTGGCCGTGGATGCGTTCCAGGTAGACCACCTCCAGGCCCTCGCGGACGCCGAGGTGGACGGTCTCACGGGTGGCCTCGAACAGGTCCTGGAGGAAGGGCAGCGCCACCTCCCGCAGATCGCGTCGGCGCGGCACCCGGGAGCCGAGTTCGAAGAGCTTGGCTCCCAGCCGGTAGCGGGTTCCCGAGCGTTCCACCCAGCCGAGGCGGACCAGGTCCGCCGTCAGCCGGTGCACGGTCGGCTTGGGCAGCCCGGTGCACCGCGCGAGTTCCGACAGGCGGTACGACTCCACGTCCGGAGTGAAGCACTCAAGGATATGGGCCGCTTTGTCGAGCATGTTGCCCGACTCATTGTTCCGTGTCACGGAACGAACTTTGCCCCGCCGGGGCAGCTCTGTCTATACCGACGTCATCGCCAACGTGATCACCAAGGTCATCACCGAGGCCATCGAGGGGCCCCGAAGCCCTTGTCGCTCTCCGGAGGTTGCACCATGTCCCTGCCCGATCCCGCCCGGCGAGGCGACCCCGTCCCGGCCGTGGTCCAGGCCGCCGAGTCGCTGGCCGAGGCCGCCCGCACCCTGACCCCCTGTGCGCCGGTGCGCGCGCTGTTCGACGAAGGCGACATCGAGTCCGCCTACGCCGTCCAGCAGCTCAACGTGCGGCGGGCGGTGGACGGGGGGCGCCGGATCACCGGCCGCAAGATCGGCCTGACCTCCCCGGCCGTGCAGCGGCAACTCGGCGTGGACCAGCCCGACTTCGGCGCCCTGTTCGCGGACATGGCGGTCCCCGAGGGCGGCCAGGTGCCCGCCGGCCGGCTGCTCCAGCCGAAGGTGGAGGCCGAGGTCGCGCTGGTCCTCGGGGCGGACCTGCCGTACGAGGTCTGCACCGTCGCCGAGGTGCTGCGGGCCACCGAGTTCGCGCTGCCCGCCCTGGAGATCGTGGACAGCCGGGTGGCGTTCTGGGAGATCTCCCTCGTGGACACCGTCGCCGACAACGCCTCCAGCGGCCTGTACGTCCTCGGCGGCACCCCCGTCCCGCTCACCCGGCTCGACGTGCGCGCGCTGACGATGACCATGACCTGCAACGGTGAGCCGGTCTCCGGGGGTACCGGCGCCGACTGCCTCGGCAGCCCGCTCAACGCGGCCACCTGGCTGGCCTCGGAGCTCGCCACGAGGGGCGATCCGCTCCGGGCGGGCGATGTCGTGCTGACCGGCGCGCTGGGGCCGATGGTTCCCGCGGCGCCGGGAGATGTGTTCGAAGCCCGCATCCCGGAACTCGGGTCGGTGCGGGTCGGGTTCGCGACAGAAGGGAACAACCGATGAGCAGGGAGCACCCCTCCCGTACCAAGGTCGCCGTCATCGGCTCGGGGAACATCGGCACCGACCTGATGATCAAGGTGCTGCGGCTGTCGGACACCCTGGAGATCGCCGCCATGGCAGGCATCGACCCGGCTTCCGACGGTCTGGCCCGCGCCCGCCGCCTGAAGGTCGCCACCACGCACGAGGGCGTCGAGGGCCTGGTGGCCATGGACGAGTTCGCCGACGTGGAGATCGTCTTCGATGCCACCTCGGCCGGCGCCCACCGCCACCACGAGGACGTGCTGCGCCCCCTGGGCCGTACGCTCATCGACCTCACCCCGGCGGCCCTCGGCCCGTACGTGGTCCCGCCGGTCAACGGCGACGCGCACCTCGACGCGCCCAACGTCAACATGGTCACCTGCGGCGGCCAGGCCACCATCCCGATGGTCGCCGCGATAGCGGCGGTGACCCCGGTCCACTACGGCGAGATCGTCGCCTCCATCTCCGCACGCTCGGCCGGGCCCGGCACCCGCGCGAACATCGACGAGTTCACCGAGACCACCGCATCCGCCATCGAGCAGGTCGGCGGGGCCGCACGGGGCAAGGCGATCATCGTCCTGAACCCGGCCGAGCCCCCGCTGATCATGCGGGACACCGTGCACTGCCTGGTGGACGACTGCGCCACCGAGGCGATCACCGCCTCCGTGGAGGAGATGGTCGGCCGGGTCCAGGCGTACGTCCCCGGCTACCGGCTCAAGCAGAAGGTGCAGTACGAGCGGGTGAGCACGGATGACCCGCTGCGCGGGCTGCTGCCCTCAGCCGCCGCGGGTGACGCCCTGCGCGTCTCCGTCTTCCTGGAGGTCGAGGGCGCCGCGCACTACCTGCCCGCGTACGCCGGGAACCTCGACATCATGACCTCGGCCGCGCTGCGCACCGCCGAGCACCTGGCCGCACACCGCTCCACCGAGGGGGCAACACGATGACCACCGACAACACCGCCGCCACCCGGCCGGGCCAGGAAACCGCCCCGCCCGCGCTGTATATCCAGGACGTCACCCTGCGGGACGGCATGCACGCCGTGCGGCACCGCTACACCGTCGAGCAGGCCCGTGCCATCGCCGCCGCCCTGGACTCCGCCGGGGTCGCCGCCATCGAGATCGCGCACGGCGACGGACTGGCCGGCTCCAGCATCAACTACGGCATCGGCGCCCACACCGACTGGGAGTGGATCGAGGCGGTCACGGACGCCGCCGACCAGGCCGTGCCCACCACACTCCTGCTCCCCGGCATCGGCACGCTGCACGACCTCAAGCAGGCCCACGCCCTCGGGATCCGCTCGGTGCGCATCGCCACCCACTGCACCGAGGCCGACATCGCCGCCCAGCACATCGCCGCCGCCCGCGAACTGAGCATGGACGTCGCCGGGTTCCTGATGATGTCCCACATGGCCGAGCCCGCCGAACTCGCCCGCCAGGCCAAGCTGATGGAGCGCTTCGGCGCACACTGCGTCTACGTCACCGACTCCGGCGGCCGCCTCACGATGGACGGCGTCCGCGACCGCTTCCGCGCGTACCGCGACGTCCTCGACCCGGCCACCGAGCTGGGCATCCACGCCCACCACAACCTCGCCCTGGGCGTGGCCAACACCGTCACCGCCGTGGAGAACGGCGCCCTACGGGTCGACGCCTCGCTCGCCGGCCAGGGCGCGGGAGCCGGCAACTGCCCCCTGGAGGCGTTCATCGCCGTCGCCGACCTCATGGGCTGGCAGCACGGCTGCGACCTGTTCCCGCTCATGGACGCCGCCGACGACCTCGTCCGCCCCCTCCAGGACCGCGAGGTCCGCGTCGACCGCGAAACCCTCACCCTCGGCTACGCCGGCGTCTACTCCAGCTTCCTCCGCCACGCCGAAACCGCCGCCGCCCGGCACGGCCTGGACACCCGCACCATCCTGGTCGAGGTCGGCCTCCGCAAACTGGTCGGCGGCCAGGAGGACATGATCACGGACATCGCCCTCGACCTGGTCGGGGGGCAGGCCGGCGCGGCCTGAGCAACACGTCGGAACGCGGGGGCGCAGCGCCGCCGTTGCCGAAAACCTCGCTGTCTTTGTCGACGCTGTCGGTGGTGATGGTGTCGTTGCCGGCGCCGCCATCGACGTGCGGTTCAGATCCGCGGCTCACCCGAACCGCGAACCGTGGCTGACTGCGGAGGCGTGGGCGGCAGTGCTGGAACTTCTGCCCGGGTCGGAACAGTTGGACTCAGCTGGTGAACTGGGCTGGGACAGGACGACCCGCCGTCCGTCCACCGGCACGTCCGCGACCACCCGCCCGTGGAAGCCATTGCGATTACGGGACAGAGCCGTCAATTGGACAGGCCATATCAGGTGGCCAGGGCCACCTCTGCCCAGAAGGTCTTGCCGCGGCCGGTCGGCGAGGTGCCGTAGTCCTTGGCGATTGCGGCCACGATGATGAGACCGCGGCCGTGCTCGGCTTCCTGGGCCTCCTCCTCGGCCGCGATGGGGGACGGAACCGGAAGTCGCACGGAAGCGTCGCGGGCCTCGATCCGGATCCGGTCCGGGTATCGGCGCAGCCGCAGTTCGACGTCGGTGTCTGCGTGGATCAGAGCGTTGGTGACGATCTCGGTGCCGATGAGTTCCAGCTCGTTGGCAGCCGTCTCCAGCCCCCACTTCCCCACGGTGCGCCGGATGAAGGACCGGGTGGCTTCGGGGCCGCGGAGGTCGTGCCGGGCAATGCTCATGCTGGCGGTTCCTCGCAGGGGATCGCCGCGCAGGGCCTCGACCTCACACAGAAGCAGCGCCACGTCGTCACGGCGGTCCGGCGGGCCGGGGGCGCCGGCAATGATTCGGTCGGCCAGACCCTCCAGGTCGTGGTCGGCGTCGCGGATGCTGCGCAGGAACAGATCCTGGGCATCGGTGATCACATCTGCTGTGCGTGTGTGGCACAGGCCGTCGGTGTAGAGGGCCACGACGGTTCCGGGGCCGATGATGGTCTCGAAGTTCTGGTAGGGCTCGGGAGGCGGCACGCCCAGCGGAACGCCGGGAGAGGCGGCCAGGGGGGTGATGCGGCCGTCGGGGAGCCGTATGAGGGGTGCGGGGTGGCCTGCCAACGCCGCTTCTACGGTCCCGTCAGCCGGATCGAAGCGGATGACGCAGCAGGTTGCCAGTAGTTCGGTCAGTTCGGTTTCAGTGAGGAAGGCGGCTGCTCTGGTGAGTATCGCTGCCGGGTCATGTCCCTCGGTGGTGTAGGCGCGGACCGCGCTGCGCAGTTGGCCCATGACGCCGGCGGCTTCCAGGGCGTGGCCCTCGACGTCTCCGATGACGAGACCGACGCGGCCGTCTGGGACGGGGATCACGTCGTACCAGTCGCCGCCGGCGCCCGCGCCGCCGCCGGGGGCGGGTAGGTACCGGGCGGTGGTCACCAGTTCGGAGACGTCGGGCAGGACCGGAAGCAGCTTACGTTGGAGGCTGACAGCCAGGGTGTGCTCGCTCTCGCTGAGGCGGACGCGCTCCAGCGCGGAACCGAGCAGGTTGGTGATCATGGCCATCAGAGCCTGCTCCTCCGGCTCGAAGCCGCGTTCCTTGCTGAAGCCGAGACTCAGGACGCCGACGCGGTGACCACCGGCTCGCAAGGGGAGGATGGCCCACGTCGGCAGGTTCTCGAAGGGACTGGGTGGCCGGTAGTTCGCGTGGAGCGGGTTGAGGCTGGAAAGAAATATCGCCCCGTGGGCCAGTGCGTCGGCGCCGGGATTTCCGGCCTCGGCGCTGACCCCGTGGAGTTGACTGATCGCCCTGGGCGACATGCCGTTGTGGCCCATTACCCACAGCCGGCCGTCGCCGACCGCGGTGAGCGCCATGGCCTGGGCGCCCAGGGGGGCCATGATCCGCAGGCGGGTCGCGGACGCCACCTCCTCAGATGTCAAGGCGGCCGAGAGCCAGGGGTAGAGCCTGTGAATCACCCACATCATGTTGATGGCTGCGGAACCGATCACGCCGGGAAGCCCCCACTCGGCGTCCGGGGGCGGCGGTCTCAGCAGTGGGAAGAGCGCAGGTCGTGGCCGGGAGGCCACAGAGTGCCCGCTGTCGGCCAGTGCTGCCAGATCGCGCGCCAGTCGGTCTGCGATCTCCTTCAGGGAGAGGCACCCCCTTGTGCCCAGAGGTCCTTCGCGGTCGGGGATCCGTATGATGGTCAGCGCGCCGTATCGGGTGGATCCGCGGATGAGCGGAGCCGAAACCGTCGAGTACGGCGTGGGGAGTTCCCGCGCGGTGTCGAGTACCGCATCGCTGGTGCACATCGCGGGCTCTCCAACCACGGCGACCCGCCCGGTGCGCAAGGCTGTCGATGAAGTGTTGCCGCTGTTCAGGGGCGGCCGCTCCGGCATGATGAAAATTTCTGGTGGCGTCCCGCCGAGCATGACCGTGTCCAGGAACTCGCCGTCGTCGCTGAGGAGATAGACAGTGCCTGCGACTGCCGCA